>CAVRSW010000011.1:0-35714 GCA_963723945.1 uncultured Actinomycetota bacterium | reverse complement strand
AGCCGCCGCGACCGCCTCGGGCGAGGACGGCCAGGGGAGGTACTCGCCGTCCACCCACAGGTCGGTCTGGTCGGAGTAGTGGTCGTGGAAGGGGTGGCCGGAGACGCCGGTGAGGTTGATCCACCGGGAGTCGTCGAGGTCGGCCATGCTCACCACCATCCGCATCGAGGGTGCGGCCGTGACGCCGTAGCCCTCGCGGGCGTCCCACGAGGTCGCGTCGACGATCGAACCGCCGCCGCCGACCTCCCAGCCACCCCGGTTGAACAGCCACTCGACGGGCGCGACCCCGGAGGCGCCGAGGGTCGGGTGGACCAGGTCCAGCTGGTGCAGGTGCCCCCAGGACCACTCCTGCGGGTTGCGGTCCTGGCGGGTGGTGATCTCGTCGCGCGCCTGCAGCTGCGCCTCGACGAGGATGTCGTCACGGGTCTCGATCTCGTCCTCGGTGGTCCGGTCGTCCCAGAACGGGTCGTCGGGGTCGCGCAGCATCGCCTCGACGACCGCCATCCAGCGCTGCCCGCCGTCGGGCCACGCCGACTCCGGCAGGTCGTCGTGGAAGGTCAGCTCGAGCAGGGACCGCCACACGACGTTGTAGTAGGCGGCGGCCGCGCTCTCGGGCGGCTGGGTGAAGTCCCAGCCGGCCATCAGCTCCTGCCCGTCCGAGTAGTAGCCCTCCGGCAGCTCCACGTCGAGCAGGAAGGGCACCAGCGTCGCGGCCATCGGGTTGCGGTCGTCGAGCTGGAGCTCGGTCATCTCGTCGAGCGACAGGTCCGGCTCGTCCTCGATGACGTCGCGGATCCGCTGCGAGCGGTAGCCCTGGTCCCAGTCCTCGGTGAGGAAGTACGGGTAGTCGCCACCGATGACCTGCTGGTTGGCGGTCACGACGAACCCCTCCGCAGGGTCGAGCACGCTCGGCAACCCCTCGAACGGCACGTAGTCGCCGGTCCAGTCGTCGTCGGAGCGCCAGCCCTCGGCGGGCACCGTGCCGTCGCTGCCGGACTTGCGGATCGGGATCTGGCCGGGCGCCTGGTAGCCGATGTGCCCCTCGCGGTCGGCGTACACGAGGTTCTGGCTGGGCACGGCGAACTTCGACGCGGCCGAGCGGAACTCGTCCCAGCCGCTGGCCACGTTGAGCTGCATGATCGCGTCCGCGGTGGCCGACGGCTCCAGTGCGGTCCACGCCAGCGCCACGGCGTAGCCGCCGGCCGGTGCGCCCTCGGCGGCGTGGTCGGGCTGCGCGCGCTCCCCCACCTCGGCCACCACCGGGTCGACGTCGGAGAGCAGTGGACCGTGCGCCGTCGACCGGACGGTGACGTCGACGTCCTCGCCGTCGCGCACCTCGATCACCTCCCGGCGCGTCGACAGCGGCCGCAGCCGCCCGTCGTGGCGCCACCGGTCACCGACCACCTTCTCCAGGTAGAGGTCGGTGACGTCGGGGCCGAGGTTGGTGAAGCCCCAGGCGATGTCGGCGTTGTGGCCGATCACCACACCGGGCGTCCCCGAGAACGTGAAGCCCGAGACGTCGAGCGGGCAGTCCGCGCTGACGGTCCGGCAGTGCAGCCCCATCTGCATCCAGATCCCGGGCATGCCGACGCCGAGGTGAGGATCGTTGGCGAGCAGCGGCTGGCCGGTCGAGGACCGGTCGCCGGAGACCACCCAGCTGTTGGAGCCGATGCCGTCGCCCTTGCCGAGGAACGGCGGTACCCGGTCGACCCGGTCACGGACCTCCTGCAACGCGTCGAGCGCGGCCGGGGTGGAGAGGTAGCCGGGCCGTTCCGGCAGCCGGCTGCCACCGGTCGCGGCCTGGTCGAAGACGCCGTCGACAACGGCGCCCTGGGTGACGATGGGTCGCCGGACCGCAGGGTCGTAGGCGGGGAACAGCTCGGCCACCATCTCCGGGGAGTTCATCGACAGCGACAGCACCCGGTCGATCTCCTCGACCATGTTGCCGCGCAGGTCCCACGCCATCGCCTTCAGCCAGGCGAGCGAGTCGGCGGTGGTCCACGGCTCCGGCTCGTAGTCGAGGCCGTCGAGGCCGAGCACCGAGTACTCGAGGGCGAGCTCGTCGGGGTCGGTCTGCTCGAGGTAGGCGTTGACCCCGTCGGCGTACGCCTCGAACGCGACGCGCGTCTCCGGATCGAGCAGCGCCACCTCCTTCTCGGCGACCTCGCGCCAGCCGAGGGTCCGGACGAAGGTGTCGGTCTCGACGGTGGCCTCCCCGAACATCTCGGAGAGCCGGCCGGAGGTGATGTGGCGCCGCACGTCCATCTCGAAGAACCGCTCCTGCGCGTGGACGAAGCCCTGCGCCTTCATCAGGTCGGAGGTCGAGTCGCCGTACAGCTGCGGGATGCCGGCGTCGTCGCGGAACACCGTCACCTCCGCGTCGAGCCCGGCCAGGGTGAGCTCGCCCTCCGTCTCGGGGAAGGGCTGTCGGACCAGCACCGCGACCGCGACCAGGGCCAGCACCAGCAGCAGCACCACCCCGGTGGTGACGTACGCCATGATCCGCACCCACCGCGGGAGACCCCGGAACTGGGCGGTCCAGCCCGGCCCGTCGGCCTCGTCGGGCGCGGCCGTGCCGGTGGCCCCGGGCGCGGGGGCGGGCTCGGGCGAGGTCATGGTGTGGTCATTGTGCCGTACCATTGGCAGTCGACGTGTCGGAGTGCCAGCGTCCCCGCCAGCCCTCCCCACGACCGACGCCACACCGAGTATTCCGAGGATCCACGACTGTGCCCACCTACCAGTACGCCTGCACCGAGTGCGGTCACGCCTTCGAGCAGTTCCAGAGCTTCAGCGACGACGCGCTGACCGAGTGCCCACAGTGCCAGGGCCGGCTGCGCAAGCTGTTCAACGCCGTCGGCGTGGTCTTCAAGGGCTCGGGCTTCTACCGCAACGACAGCCGCGCCACCGCCAACGGCTCCGGCGGGAGCAACGGCTCCGCCAGCACCTCCGAGGGCGCCACGTCCGGCTCCGGCGACGCGGCGAAGGGCTCCTCGTCCCCTGCGAAGGAGACCACCGCGGGCCCGAAGAAGGAGTCGGCCGGCTCGGGGAGCTCCGGCTCGGGCGCCTCGACGTCCACCTCCGGCGGCTGATCGGCCGCCCCTGTGGAGGACGGCCCCGCCCGGGCACGGATCCTCCTACGGTCGGCGCATGTCCACCCCAGTCGACCGGCGCCCGTCCGCGTTCCGCACCGGCCTGCGCGCGCTCCGACGCGGACTGCTGCGCCGGCGCCGGGCACTCGCGGCGCTCTGCGTCGCCGCGGCCGTCGCGACCGTGCTCCACGCGACCACCGCACCCCCTCCCGCCACGACGACCCTGCTCGCCGCGGCGCACGACCTGCCGGCCGGCGCGGCCGTGGGCACCGGCGACGTCGTCCCCGTCGAGTTCACGCCCGGCTCGGTGCCGGCAGGCGCGGTCGGCGACCCGGTGGGTCGGACGCTGGCGGCACCGCTGCGCCGGGGTGAGCCGGTGACCGACGTCCGGCTCGTCGGCGAGGCGCTCGCCGATGCCCACCCGGAGCTCGCGACGATGCCCGTGCGGCTCCCGGACGCGGGCCTCGCCGGCCTGCTCGCACCGGGCGACCGGGTCGACCTGGTCGCCACCGACCCGCAGGGCAGCGGGGCACGCGTCGTCGCCGCCGACGTGCTCGTGCTGGCCACACCCGGGCCCGACGAGGGCGATCCTGTGGGCAACGCCGCCCCGGGCATCGTGGTGGTGATGGGCGTGCCGCCGGCGTCCGTGACATCGGTCGCCGACGCCAGCGTCAGGTGGTTCCTCGGCTACGCCTGGTCACGCTAGCGTGACCGACCGTCCGCACCACGGGCTCCCGGACTCGGGGGCGAGGAGGAGCCATGACCGGATTCAAGAACTTCATCCTGAGGGGCAACCTGGTCGAGCTGGCCGTTGCCTTCGTCATGGCCGCGGCGTTCGCGGCCGTGGTCACCGCGACCGTCGGGATGATCATGGACCTGATCGGCAAGGCCGGGGGCGTGCCCGACTTCTCGCGGTACGAGCCCTACGGCATCTCGGTCGGCGTGTTCCTGACGGCGCTGATCTCGTTCCTCGTGATCTCCGCCGTCGTCTACTTCCTGATCGTGATGCCCTACACCCGGGCGCAGGAGAAGTTCTTCCCCAAGGAGGAGCCGGGCACGCCCGACGACATCGCCCTGCTCGAGGAGATCCGCGACCTGCTGGCAGGTCGCGGCACGGGCGGGCCCGCGGGCGGTTCCCCCACCCCCTGACGCGCTCCGAACGCTCAGCCGTGGTGGGGCGGCACCTGCGCCCGCAGCCACGCGTCGTCGGCCGAGCCGTCCCGTCGTACGTCGTCGTCGTCGCGGTCGTCGGCCGTCGACTCCGGCAGCACGTCGCCGAAGACCTCGGCGAGCCGGGCCCGCCGGCGTGCCCGGTCCAGGGCGGCCTGCCGCTCTGAGGGGTCCTTGGGGCCGGTCACGCGCAGAGGCCGTTCTGCTCGGCCTCCGCCTGCGCCTGCGCGGACGGGGGCTTGTCGCCGCTGCCGGACCCGCCGCCACCCTTGCCGGGTGCCTGCGCCGCGACGATCGCGTCGCTCGTGAACTGCGGCGAGAGCGGCTCGTCGGCGGCGATCTGCGACCAGAGCTTCTTGGCCGGCGGGGTGAAGAAGACCCGGCCGGCGTTCTCGGAGTCCGAGGGGAAGTAGGCGATCGGCGCGGTCAGGAACTGGATGTTGTCGAGCCCGATGCCCTGGAAGCCGACGCCGACCTCGGCGATCTTGACGACGTTCTCGAGGTCCTCGTCGACGGTGAGCGAGTTGGTGGCGGCGTTGAGGAACCGCACCAGCCGGTCGACCCGGGCGAGCGTGCCGGCCGAGATGACCTTCTTGGCCATCGCGGCGATGAAGGCCTGCTGCCGTTTGATCCGGCTGATGTCGGAGCCGTCGCCGAGCGTGTAGCGGGCGCGGACGTAGTTGAGCGCCTCGCGACCCTCGATCTCCCGGGTGCCGGCCGGGATGTTGATCCCGTGGGCCGGGTCGACGATGTCCTCGGGGATGCAGACGGGGACGCCGTCGATGGCGTTGACCATGTCCTCGAAGCCGGCGAAGTTGACCACGACGATGTGGTCGATGAAGACGTCGGTGATCTCCTCGAACTGCTGCACCGTGCAGGTCGGGCCACCCACCGTGAACGCCTCGTTCCACATGACGTCGGTGGCGGGGTCGGAGCGTGACCCGTCGGTGGCCTTGCACGAGGGACGGTCGACCAGGGTGTCGCGCGGGATGCTGACGCCGTACGCACGCTTCCGGTCGGCCGAGAGGTGCATCAGGATCGTGGTGTCGGAGGCGTTGCCGCCGGCCTCGTTGTCGAGGTCGCAGCCGTCGCAGTCACGGGTGTCGGAGCCCATCACCAGGACGTTGAGCGGCTCCTGAGGCCCCTCCGCCTCCTTCTTCTCCGGGCGGTCGGTGACCAGGTCGTCGACCTCGAGGACGGTGAGGTTGCCGTTGAGGTGGCGGTAGAGGTAGACCACGCCGAGGCCGGTCGCGAGCGCGAGGACCATCGTGGTCGCCAGCAGCACCTTGCCGACGGTGTGCTTGCGGGGAGCGCGGCCCTTGCGGCGTGGGCCGGTGGCGTTGTCCGACCCGCCGGTCCTGCCGTCCCACCCGGTGCCGGGCTCCGAGTCCGGGGTCGGCTCGCCGCCCTCGTCGGGAGGGGTGGGGTCGCTCATCGTGGCCCTTCGGGTCAGGGGTGTGCGCGCGCGCACGGGTACACGAGGATCCAATATCCTCTGTTCCCGGCCGTGGGACAAACTCGCCGCACCGCCACCCACCGGGCGAAACGGCGCCAGCAGCCCTACGGTGGCCGGTGTGGACCTCGCCGATCTGCTCGGGCAGCCGGAGCTCGTGGGGACGCGGTGGAGCATCGAGATCCGTGACTCCGACGGCGGGTCGCGGCACCACGACCGTCACACGCTGCTGCGTACGGCGAGCGTCGGCAAGGTGTTCCTGCTCATCGAGGTCGCCGACCGCATCGGGCGCGGTGTGCTGGACCCGGACCAGCCGCTGCACCGCGACCGGGGCCTGCCGGTGGCCGACTCCGGACTGTGGCAGCACCTGGCCACCGCGGCGCTCCCGGTGCGTGACGTCGCGTGCCTCGTGGGCGCCGTCAGCGACAACTGGGCGACCAACGTCCTGCTCGACCTGGTCGGCCTCGACGCCGTCCGGCAGCGTGCCCGCGCACTGGCGCCCGGCGGCTCGGTGCTGCACGACCTGGTCCGCGAGGACCGCCGACCCGACCATCCGGCCACGCTCAGCGAGGGCTGCGCCGCCGACCATGCCGCGCTGTTCACCGACCTCGCCGCAGGCTCGGTCGTCGGCCCGGCGGTGAGCGCCACCGTGCTGTCGTGGCTGGCGACCGGCGTCGACCTGTCGATGGTGGCCTCCCGCTTCGATCTCGACCCGCTCGCCCACGGCGAGGGGCCGGACCGCGGCGTACGGCTCTGGAACAAGACCGGCACCGATAGCAGCACCCGGGCCGACGTCGGCGTGGTGCACGGGCCCGCCGGCTCGGTGGCGTACGCAGCGATCTGCAACTGGGAGCGTGGCGACCCTCGTCCCCGCGGCGCCGTGATGGCGGCGATGCGCGACCTCGGGAGCGAGGTAGCGCGGCTCGCCGGCGCGCCCTGAGCCCGCCGAGACGAATGGCCGCCGCCCCGTCGGGCTGTCGCTCACCTCCGGGCGTCGTCCCGGTCGAACGCCAGGACCGCGAGCGCCAGGGCACCGACGACCAGGCCGAAGTCGCGCAGGGCGATGTCGTAGTACTCGCCCATGGTCACCAGGTTCAGGATGATCCCCGCCAGCCAACCCGCGACCAGCAGCGCTCCGTAGCGGGGCGCGACGGCGACGACGATGCCGGCGACGACCTCGATGACCCCCACGGCGAGCATCGCCTGATGGGCGCTCCCGGGGACCAGGTCGTTGATCCACGGGGCGAGGTACTGCTCCCAGTGGGTGAGTACCTCGACGAACTTGTCCAGGCCGAACGCGATCGGCGCGACCGTGAACACGGTGCGCAGCAGCAGGAAGGCGCGCTCGTTGCCCCGGGTGGTTCGAGTGGGTTCGGTGGTGGTGGCCATCGTCAGGTCCTCTCGATCGGGTCGAACGGTTCTCGTGGTCAGTGGAAGCGGCGCGGGAAGGCGCGGACGATGCCGGCGCTGAGGACGTCGGCCATGCCCAGGATGTGGTGGTGGATCTCGTCGTAGTCGGCCACGCTCTCGGCGTACTGGCCGGAGAGCTCGTGGCTGGCCTCCGCGAGGGTCTGGTCGAGGTGGCCCCTCATCGCTGCGCGCATGGTCTCCCGCGGCCAGTAGCGGGGGTTGGCCTCGGCGAGGAAGTCGGCGATGTCGTCGGCGTTGACGTACCAGGCGGCGCGGGCCGTCTGGAAGGCCGCGTCGTCACCGGCCTTGGCCGCCTGGAGCAGCTCGACGGCGACCCCGATGTGGTCCTCCAGCAGGGCGGTCAGCTCGTTGCCGGCGGCTTCGCCGTAGAAGGGCTTGATGGCATCACCGATGTCCTGCTGGTTCTCCAGCAGTCGGGTGGCGGTGGCGTCGAAGCCGGCGGAGCCGTCCGCGAAGGTGACGATCGCCAGCCGGGTCCACGTGACGTGGTCCTCCCAGAGCTTGCGCATCTGGTCGTGGAGCGCCGCCTGGGCCGTGGTCCTGGCGGCGGGAGTCGTGTGGCGGTGACTGCTGCCGTGGTGACTGGTCGCGGAGTGTCCGGTGTCGAACAGGCCGGTGGCCAGCGCAGTGGCGAGCGCGAGTCCGGCGAGGAGGGCGAGGAACCCCCCGCGGCGGTGGGCAGGGATCGTGGGACTCATGAGTGTCTCCTCGAGTTGGGGTGCCGTACGGCCAACGCGACGGCCATCCGGATCGACTCGCCGGCGTGGGGCACCACGAGGGCCCCGTGGACCCCGGTAGGCACGTCAGGCACCAGTGCGCACAGGCCGGCGCCGTGGACGTTGACCCCGGAACGGCCTGCTGTCGATGATGAGCTGGTCGAGAGGGTCATGACCATGTCTGTGTCGGCAGCCGCACGGTTCTTACCCGGGGCGGTCCGGTGGGGTAAGAACCTGCTGGTGCCGCGACACCAACAAGGCATGACCCTCCACACGTCGCAGCCCGCGGCCGGGTGCAGCAACGGACCGCCGATCGACGTCCGGGCCTGGCGCCGGTGCCGGCTGCTCGAGGCGGGCTTCCCGGCCGCGTTGGCCGAGGCCGTCGCCTCCGATCCCCGATTCGACCTGCACGCGCTGCTGCAGCTGGTCGACCGCGGCTGCCCCCCCGAGCTGGCCGTTCGCATCGCGGCCCCGCTGCCCCGGGGGTCGACCCCGTGACCACTGTGAACCCCACCACCCCGGAGGTCGTCGTGCCGGCACCCGACGACACGTGGCTGGTCGACCTGGCCGACGACGGCCCTGCCGGGCAGCAGGCGCTGGGACGGTTGCGCGAGCTCTTGCTCCGAGCCAGCCGCCACCAGGTGTGGCGGTTGCGCGGCCTCCTGCCCGGTGCAGGAGCAGGAGAGCTCGAGGACCTGGCGCAGCAGGCTGCCAACGACGCGCTCGTCGCCGTGCTCCGCCAGCTGGGGACCTTCCAGGGCCGCAGCCGGTTCACGACGTGGGCCTACAAGTTCGGTGTGCTGCACGCGGGCGTCGCCGTACGTCGCCAGGCATGGCGCCATCGCGAGATCCCGCTGGCCGACACCCTGACCTTGGTCGACACCACTCCCGCCCCCGCCGACATCAGCGAGGCGAGTCAGCTCGCCCGGGCCGTGGAGGCCGCGATCGCCCGCGACCTCACCCCGCACCAACGCCGGGTGATGCTCGCACTGCTGGTGGAGGAGGTGCCGATCGACGTCCTGGCCGACCGCCTCGGCAGCACCCGCAACGCCCTCTACAAGACCGTCCACGAAGCCCGCCGCAGACTGCGGACGGCGCTCATCGACAGCGGCCACCTCGAGATCCGCCCCGACCGGAGCACCCCATGACCGAGCCCACGCGCCCCCTGAACGCCGAGACGATCAGCAGCCTGCTGGCAGACACCAGTCCCTACCTGTCCTGTGACGACTGCTTCGCCCGGCTCGACGAGTACGTCGAACGAGAGCTGACGGACCCCCACCACGACGACCCCCCGATGGGGGCCCACCTGGCCGGGTGCGGCGCCTGCGCCGAGGAGGCAGAGACCCTGCGGGAGCTGCTCGGCCACGACGCCGACTGAACACCTCGACAGTCCCTTCGACACCGCTCGGGCGCAGGCCACCGGCCGGCGACGTCGACCTGCAAGGAGCCACGCATGATGCGAGACGTCACGTGAGCACGGCCTTCGTGCTCTCCGGCGGCGGCAGTCTCGGGGCCGTCCAGGTCGGGATGCTGCAGGCCCTCTCCGCCCACGGCATCGAGCCCGACCTGCTGGTCGGCACGTCCGCGGGCGCGATGAACGCTGCGTGGGTCGGCGCGCACGGGACGTCGCCGGGATCCCTCACGGGTCTCGCGCAGGTCTGGGGCCGCCTGCGGCGACGCGACGGGTTCCCCGTCGACGTCCGCACCGCCCTGCGCGGGCTCCTCGGGCGCAGCCCGGCCGTGACGTCACCGGAGCGGCTACGAGCGCTCGTCACCGACTGCGCCGGGATCGCCACCCTGGAGGAGGCCAGGATCCCCCTGCACCTGATCGCCGCCGACCTGCTCAGCGGCCAGACGGTCACGGTCTCCACCGGACCCCTCGTCACCGGCGTGCTGGCCAGCGCGGCCATCCCGGGCGTCTTCCCCCCGGTCGTTCGGGACGGACGTCACCTCATCGACGGGGGCGTCGCCCACCACACCGGCGTCGCCCGGGCCGTGCACCTCGGCGCGACGGTGATCTACGTGCTGCCCACCGGAATCCCGTGCGCGCTCCCGAGTCCCCCCTCCTCGGCGATCGGGACGGCCGTGCACGCACTCACCCTGCTCATCGAGCAACGGCTCGCCCGCGAGATGGAGCACCTGGCAGCGACGGCGACCATCAGGATCCTGCCGCCGCTGTGCCCGCTGCGGACGTCCGCCGTCGACTTCACGCGCGGCTCCGAGCTCATCGAACGTTCCCGGCGAGCATCGCAGGACTGGATCGAGAGCGGCGCCATCCACCGTCCCTCGCCCGAGCAGTTTCTCTCCGCCCACCGTCACCGTCCGACCGCGACGCCGGTCACGCAGCCTTGATCCACCGCATCCCTCGGGTGCCCAGCCCGTGTCGTCCGGACCCGGTCGACGACGTTGGTCCACGCGCATGGGCGCGTGGTCCCACCCGCCGATGGAAGACGCGGGTCCAGGTGTCGGAGTGCCGCGACGGGCGCTGTGGAAGGCAGGCTCGACTTGCCGCGGCGCCCTGCTCCGCACTGTGGACCCACCCCGCCCGATGGCTGTCCATCGGCCCGCCTCACTACACTTCAGCGCGTGTGCGCGGGCTTCCGCAGGCCATTGCGCACGTCCCGCCCCAGTAGCTCAGCGGATAGAGCAGCCGCCTCCTAAGCGAAAGGTCGCAGGTTCGACTCCTGCCTGGGGCACCACCGACGCAGGTCGCGGGGCCTCCCTGGATCAGGGGGCCGGGACCTCCGGGCAGGCGTCCTCATAGGTGCCCACGACCGGGCGCGGGGCGCGTACGGGCAGGTCGTTGGGGCTCTGCAACGTGAAGTAGCGGACGGTGTCGACCTGCAGCCGGCTCTGGTTCATGGTCTCGCCGGGGACGGCCTGCAGCTGCAGCCGGAAGGCCAGCGGGATCCCGGAGAGCGCCTCCGGACGGCGCTCGGTCGAGCGCACCTCCCCGTCGACGAACCACGAGATCCGGCGCGGCGTCACCTCGACGCCGTAGGTGTGCCAGTAGTCGTTGCGCAGGTTCATCGCCCGCAGCTGCCGGCCGTAGGACCGGTCGGGCAGGTTCCGGATGTAGAAACGGGCGCGGTGAGCGGTGGGTCGGAAGCTGGCGAGGCCGATGTTGCGGGCACCGCAGTGGTAGCCCTGGTCGCCGGCGGGCACCAGCTCCGCGGCCACCGTGAAGTCGGTGTTCGCCGCCTCGTAGCGTCGCGCGCGCAGCCGGATCTCCCACCGGCCGGAGGCGTGGGACTCCCCCCGGAGCGTGGCGCCGGTCGTCGCGTCGCCGGAGCTGACGATGGTCAGCATGCCGTTCTGGGTCTGCACGCTGCCCGGCCCCTCGACCTCCCAGGCGTCGCCGAGCGGGTCGACGAAGTGGTCGACGAAGGCGATCGGGTACCAGCCGAACTCGTACGCCGCGAACGTCTTGCCGGGGATCTCCGCCTCGCCCTCACCGACACCGGTGCCGGCCCGCGAGGCGCCCAGCGGCAGCGCGAGCAGGACGCACCCGAGGAGCGCGAGGGTACGGGCGGCGCGCGAGGGCCGACGGGGAGCGGTCACGGGCATGGCAGACATCCGGCTCGAGAGCGGGCCGCCGTCGCGGCGGCCGGGGGATCGCCAGTGTCGCACCGGACCGCAGTGCTGGCTCGTGGTTGCGGAGATCCGCACGGCAGACGAGGGGCGCCATGCGGCCCGCCGGTAGTCCGTCGAGCCGCATGGCGCTGGTCCGGGACGCGACTCGTCAGCCACCCCCCGGGGGCACCGGGCCCAGCCCCCCGACTCGACCCGGCGCCACATCTGGGCTGACACGGGGCAACGAGGGACGCCGCCGGCACCTGGTGTGGTGGCGCGGTGATGTCCCCCGTGCTTTCCCCATGTCCGACGGCCCGCGTGAACGGACCGTCTGGTGAATCGTCGCCGCTGGTCTGGTCCAGATCAACTCCGGGTCGAGGATTTTACTTTCGCTGTGGACCGGAGCCGGGGGTCACGCTGCGCCGCTGACGACCTCGAACCTCAGGCCGGCCGCCTGCAACCGGGCGAGCAGCCGATCGCCCATCGCGACGGCGGTCGTGACCTGGCCGGCGACGTGCGGGTTGCCGTCGTCGAGGGCCAGGCACAGCGCTGACTCACCCAGCATCTTCGCCGTCTCGCCGTAGCCCGGGTCACCGCCGGACACCCGGGTGTGGACGGTCCGGCCACCGGACTCGGCGACCAGGTCGACGGTGAACCACGACCGGGCGCGCCGCGCCTCGTCCGGGCCCTCGCCCGCCTGGATCCGACCGAGCAGCAGCGACCGCAGCGGCCGGACCTGGGCGGCCAGCCCGACACCGGCGACCGTCGCGGCACCGACCACGGCCGAGCGCAGCCGCTTGGTGCCGGCGTAGTGCGAGTAGGAGAAGTCCGGCCCGTACGCCGGCAGCGCCCGGCCGCTGCGGGCCACCACCAGCGGGTCGATCGTCGGCAGCGGCAGCAGCCAGTAGCCGAGCAGCGGGTCCCGGTGCGGCTTCCCGGACCGGGCACGCGAGCTCCGACCCTCGGGCCGCGGCTCCAGGGCGCGCCGGGCGCGCGATGCCTCGCGGGCATGCCCCTGGCGGGACGCCGCCGTCACGAACGAGTGGAAGGTGCCGCCCGACGGCGTGCCGCCGGCGCGGACCACGCCGCGCATCGAGATCGGCTCGTCGTGCGGCAGCAGCGGCACCGTGAAGTACGCCCCGAGGTCGTACGGGATCGAGTCGAAGCCGCAGGCGTGCACCAGCCGCGCGCCGGTGCGCTCGGCGGTCCCGTGGTGCTCGACGTACATCCGGTCGACGAACTCGGGCTCGCCGGTGAGGTCGAGGTAGTCGGTGCCCGCCGCGGCGCAGGCGGCCACCAGGCCGGCGCCGTGGCTGAGGTAGGGGCCGACCGTCGTCGCGACCACCCGGGTGCGGGCGGCGACGTCGGCGAGCGACCCGGGGTCGGTGGCGTCGGCGTGCAGCAGCGGCAGCCCGCCGAGCGCCTCGTCCACGCCTGCCAGCCGGTCGCGGACGACCGCGAGCCGTCCGGGATCGCGGCCCGCGAGCGCCCACCGGAGCCCGGCGGGGGCGTGCCGGGCCAGGTAGTCGGCGGTCAGGGCGCCGGTGAAACCGGTCGCCCCCATCAGCACCAGGTCGAACTCCCGGTCGGTCTCACGTGCGTCAGCCATGCAACGGATCCTCGCAGCCGGGAACCAGTACCGGGGCCGCGGCGTCCGATCCCCTACCGAGCAGCACCGACGAGGAGGACGACCATGGCCAGCACCCAGCGGGCGGGACGGGCCGGACTGGCCGTCGCAGCGATCGCCGGCCTGGGGGCGTCGTTCCTGCTGGGCGTCGTCGCCGCCGGCGGCGCCGGCACGACGGCGGCGCCACCTCCCGCCGACGGCACGCCGCCGTGGCGGCTCGCGAACGCGGCCCTCACCGTCCCCGGCTCCTGCGACGCCCTGCTGGACTCCTACGTCCGGCGCGGCGTGCAGCGAGTCGGCCCGTACGGCTGGGACTTCCCGGTGTACGCCGCGATGGAGGACTCGGGACTGGCGGGCGGCGCCGTCGCGCAGTCGGCGCCGGCGCCCGCCTCGCCCGGGGTGGTGGAGCAGGGCAGCAGCGAGACCGGCACCACGGTGCAGGAGGCCGGGGTCGACGAGCCGGACGTGGTGAAGACCGACGGCGAGCTGCTCGCCCGGGTCCGCGACGGCGCCGTGGTGCTGCTGGACGTCACCGGCCGGGTCCCGGTCGAGCTGAGCGACACCGACCTGCCGGCCGCGGTCCCCTCCCCCGAGCTGCTGCTGGCCGGCGACGCCCTCGTCGTCACCGGCTCTGCCGCCGAGGCCACGGGAGAGCGGGAGACCCGGGTGCTCACCTACGACGTGTCCGACCCGGCGGCACCGGTGCTGGTCGACCACCGCGGCTACGACGCCGGGCTGGTGCGGGCCGTCCAGCACGACGACGTGGTCCGGCTGGTGATCAGCTCCGGCCTGCCCGAGCTCGACTTCGTGGAGCCGCGGTTCTGGCGCGACGAGGAGGAGGCGCGCGAGACCAACCAGGCGGTCGTGGAGAAGTCCGAGGTCGGCGACTGGCTGCCCACCGTGACGACGTACGACGCCGGGGGCCGGGCCACCGGGACCCGGCAGCTGCTCGACTGCAGCCAGGTCACCGTGCCGCGCGACACCGCCTCCCTCGGCACGGTCGCGGTGGTGGGGTTCACCGCCGACGAGCCGGAGCAGGCGACGGCGCTCGGGGTCGCCACCGACACCCGGCTTGCGTACTTCTCGACGGACCGGCTCTACCTGGCGACGAGCGACGCCGCCGCGTGGGGGTGCTGCCCGGGCGCCGTGGCGATGCCGCCGGTGGACGGCCCCTGGCCGGTCCCACCGACCGGAGACGTGGGGCGCAGCCGGATCCACGCGTTCTCGCTCGCGGACGACACCGCGACGTACGTCGCCAGCGGGGTCGTGGACGGGGTCATCGCCGACCGGTGGTCCATGGACGAGCACGACGGCGTGCTGCGGGTGGCGGTCGGTCCGAGCCAGGAGACCGGCAACTTCAGCTCCCTGGTCACCTTGCGCGAGGACGGCGACGACCTCGCGGAGGTCGGCCGGGTCGACGGGCTCGGCGTCGACGAGCAGATCACGGCGGTGCGCTGGTTCGACGGGCTCGCGATCGTGGTCACCTTCCGGCAGGTCGACCCGCTGTACCCGGTGGACCTGCGCGACCCGGAGCACCCTCGGCTGCTGGGTGAGCTGAAGATCCCGGGCTTCTCCGACTACCTCCACCCGATCTCCCGGCAGCGGCTGATCGGCATGGGGCAGGACGCGTCGACCCAGGGGGTGCTGCGCGGCGCGCAGGCGGCGCTGTTCGACGTCTCCGACCTGACCGACCCGCGGCAGGTCGACCTGGTCCGCTACCGCCGGGGCAGCACCGCGGCGGCCGGGGCCGACCCGCGGCAGTTCACCTGGCTGCCCGAGCAGGAGACCGCGCTCACGGTGGTCACCCAGGGGTGGGCGGGGACCACCGGCTGGGTGTCGGTCCTGGAGGTGTCGGGCGGCACGCTGTCCCACCGGCTGGTCGAGGTCGAGCACGGCTCGGACGTCGCCGAGGTGCGGCTGGTTCCCCTGCCCGACGGCCGGGTGGTGCTGGTGACCGCCGACGACGAGGAGTTCTTCGCGCTCTGACCTATCCCCGAGCGCGGCGTGTGCGCGAGGACGGTCCAGGGGTCGTTGTCAGGCACACGCGGCGACAGGCACGGGCGTCGTACGCTCGGGGCATGTGCCGCAACATCCGCCCGCTCCACAACTTCGCGCCGCCGGCCACCGAGGACGAGGTGACCGCCGCCGCCCTGCAGTTCGTGCGCAAGGTCAGTGGCTCGACCCGGCCCTCCCAGGCCAACCAGGCCGCCTTCGACCGCGCCGTCGCCGAGATCGCCCACACGACCCGCCACCTGCTCGAGGAGCTGGTGACCACGGCGCCTCCCAAGGACCGCGACGTCGAGGCCGCGAAGCGGAGGGCCCGCGCCGAGGCTCGGTACGCGCGCTGACGCCCGGCCCCTCGATGACCCTGCTGACCGACGCGGCCGTGGAGCCGGTCCTCGCCCTGCTGCGGGCCCGGCCGCTGGTCGTGCTCACCGGCGCCGGGCTCTCGACCGACTCCGGGATCCCCGACTACCGGGGGCCGGGCTCGCCGCCGCGGCGGCCGATGACCTACCAGGAGTTCGTGGCCGGCCCGGAGGCCCGGCGGCGCTACTGGGCGCGGGTGCACACCGGCTACGGCCGGTTCTCCGTCGCGGCGCCCAACACTGGCCACCGGGCGCTGGCCGCGCTCGACCCCGACCTGCTCATCACCCAGAACGTCGACGGGCTGCACGAGGAGGCCGGCTCGCGGCGGCTGGTGGCGCTGCACGGCCGGATCTCCGAGGTGGTCTGCCTCGACTGCCGGCGCACCTCGCCGCGCAGCGCCCTCGAGCAGCGGCTGGCCGACCTCAACCCCGGCTGGGCGGAGGCCCACGCGGACCTGGCGCTCCGCCCCGACGGTGACGTCGACCTGGTCGACTGGGACACCTTCCGCGTCGCCGGCTGCGTCGACTGCGGCGGCGTGCTGAAGCCCGACGTGGTGTTCTTCGGCGAGAACGTCCCCCACGACCGCGTCGGCCGCTGCTACGACGCGGTCGACGGGCTGGCCGGCGCCGGCGGGGCGCTGCTGGTGGCCGGGTCCTCGCTGGCGGTGATGAGCGGGCTGCGGTTCGTCAAGCGGGCCGCGAAGGCCGGCACCCCCGTGGTCGTGGTCAACCGGGGCCCGACCCGGGGCGACGAGCTGGCGTCGTGCAAGCTCGAGGTCGGCTGCAGCGAGTTCCTCGCCGCGCTCGCAGGCTGAGCGCTCAGAGCACCCGCACGAAGATGTGGTCTGCGGCCTCGGGGAAGATCTCCGCGGTCTCGCCACCGGACCCGACGAGCATGCCCTCCTCGGTCCGGGCCACGGTGACGGTCTTGTCGGGCAGCGCGCCGACCCGGTGCAACGCGCCCATCAGCACCTCGTCCTTCTGCATCTCCTCGGAGATCCGCCGGATCAGCACCCGCGACTCCTCCACCGCGGCGACCTGCGAGAGCGGGCTGAGGCCCTCCATGAAGCCCTCGGGGCTGTCGATCTCGCCCAGCTCGTCCAGGCCCGGGATCGGGTTGCCGTACGGCGACTCCGTCGGGTGGTCGAGCAGCTCGATCAGCCGGCGCTCGACGGTCTCGGACATCACGTGCTCCCACCGGCAGGCCTCGGCGTGGACCAGCTCCCAGTCGAGCCCGATCACGTCGACCAGCAGCCGCTCGGCGAGCCGGTGCTTGCGCATCACCCGGGTCGCCAGCCGCTGGCCCTCACCGGTGAGCTCGAGGTGACGGTCGCCCTCGACCGTCAGCAGTCCGTCGCGCTCCATCCGGGCGACCGTCTGCGACACCGTCGGACCGCTCTGGTGGAGCCGCTCGGCGATCCGGGCGCGCAGCGGCAGGATTCCCTCCTCGACCAGCTCGTAGATGGTCCGGAGGTACATCTCGGTGGTGTCGATCAGGTCGCTCACGGCTGCATTGTCGCCCATCGGTCCACCCCCTCGCCTCTCCGGGCGTACCGGGCCCACGACGGGAGTGACACAGTGGGCGCGATGACGGCAGTGATGTGGTTCCGGCGCGACCTGCGGCTCGGCGACAACCCGGCACTGGTGGAGGCTGCCGCGGACGGAGCCGGGGGCGCCGGCGTCCTCCCGCTCTTCGTCCTCGATCCCGCGCTGTGGGGTCCCGCGGGCATCTCGCGGCGGCTCTACCTCGGTGACGCGCTGCGCGCGCTGGACGCCTCGATCCGCGACCGCAAGGGCGGCGACCGCGGCCTCCAGGTCGTTCGCGGCGACCCGGTCCGGCGGGTGGTGCAGGCGGCCCGCGCCGTCGGCGCCGAGCGCGTGCACGTGGCCGCCGACTACGGGCCGTACGGCGCCCGCCGGGACGAGGCGGTCGCCCGCGCGCTGGCCGAGCACGACGTCGAGCTCGTCCGCACCGGTTCGCCGTACGCCGTCGCGCCGGGCCGGGTGACCAAGGACGACGGGACGCCGTACGCCGTGTTCACGCCGTACAGCAAGGCCTGGGCGGCCCACGGCTGGCGCGGCCCGGTCGACCCGCCGCGTGGCGTCGACTTCGTGTCCCTCGACGACACCTCCGACATCCCGGACCCGGCGCGGCCCGACGGGCTGACGCTGCCGACGGCCGGTGAGGCTGCTGCCCGGCGCCGGTGGCAGTCGTTCCTCGACGACCGGCTCGGTGACTACGCGCGCGACCGGGACAAGCCCGCCGTCCCCGGCACGTCCCACATGAGCGTCCACCTCAAGTGGGGTGAGGTCCACCCCCGCACGATGCTGGCCGACCTCGGCGGCCGCAGCTCGCAGGGGGCGACGAGCTACCGCTCGGAGCTCGCCTGGCGCGAGTTCTACGCCGACGTGCTCCACCGGCGACCCGACACCGCGCGCGACTACCTCAAGCAGGAGTTCGCCCGGATGGACTACGACGACCCGGGCGACCAGCTCGAGCGGTGGAAGCGGGGCCGCACCGGCTTCCCGATCGTCGACGCCGGGATGCGACAGCTGCGGGCGACCGGCTGGATGCACAACCGGGTGCGGATGATCGTCGCCAGCTTCCTGGTGAAGGACCTCCACCTCGAGTGGCAGCACGGCGCCCGGCACTTCATGGAGTGGCTCGTCGACGGCGACCTCGCCTCCAACCAGCACGGCTGGCAGTGGACGGCAGGCTGTGGCACCGATGCGGCGCCCTACTTCCGGGTCTTCAACCCGGTCAGCCAGGGCCGCAAGTTCGACCCGGACGGCGGCTACGTACGGCAGTGGGTGCCCGAGCTCGCCGACGCCGACGACCCGCACCAGCCGGTCGACCCGATCGTCGACCACGCCGCCGAGCGTCGCGAGGCGCTGGACCGCTGGGAGCGGATCCGGCGCTGACCCTCGGCGTACGATGCCGGGATCCGAGCCCCGTGGGAGACCCCGTGACCGTCCTCCGTCCTGCCCTCGCTCCCGTCGCCCCGCGCTGCGCCGAGGTGACCGTCCGCAACGGCTCCGTGACGGGTCACGTCACGGCCGTCGCCCCCGGTCGCAGGTCCCGGGTCCGTGGCTGAGCTCGTCGTCCCGGCCCGCTTCAACGGTCCCGCGGCCTCCGGCAACGGCGGCTGGGTGGCCGGCACGCTCGCCGGCCTGCTCGACCACGACTGCCCCGAGGACCGCTCCGCTGGGTGGCCCACCGTGAGGGTGACGCTGCGCCGACCGCCGCCGCTCGACACCGCGGTGCCGGTGGCGACCGGGGTCGCGGCCGACGACGACGGCGTCGTCGCGGCCGCCGAGGTGGTCACAGCCGAGCCCGACCCCGTCGAGGAGGTCACCGCCCTCGACGCGGCGGACGCGCGGGCGTCGTACGCCGGGCTCGAGTCCCACCCGTTCCCGACCTGCTTCGCCTGCGGCCCCGAGCGCGCGGAGGATGACGGGCTCCGGATCTTCCCCGGCCGCGTCGCCGACGACTCCCAGGGACGGGTCCGGGTCGCGTCGACGTGGACGCCGCACCCGAGCCACGCCGAGGACTGGCACACCTACGTCGACGACCACCGCCGGGCCTCGCTCGGTGTCACCTGGGCGTCGCTGGACTGCATCGGCGGCTGGGCGGGTGACCTGGTCGAGCGGCCGATGGTGCTCGGCCGGATCACCGCCCGGATCGACACGCTGCCCGTCGTCGGGGAGCCGCACGTCGTCGTGGGCGGCGCGCGCGGTCGTGAGGGCCGCAAGACGTTCACCGCCGCGACCCTCTACGACTCCGACGGCCGGGTGGTCGCGGTCGCGGAGCACGTCTGGATCGCGGTCGACCCGGCGGCGTTCAACCGGATGTGAGGTCGCCACGGCGCCACCCGTCGCACCGGACGGCTGGTCCGGCACCCCACGAGATTGACCGCCCAGCGGCCCGACCGCCACACTGTCCAGATGTCTTGGAACGATCCAATCGCCACCGGCACGGCGTGGTGGCGCACCGCGGTCACCTACCAGATCTACGTCCGCAGCTTTGCGGACTCCGACGGCGACGGCGTCGGTGACCTGCCGGGCATCACGGGCCGGCTCCCCTACCTGCGCGACCTGGGCGTCGACGCGGTCTGGCTGACGCCCTTCTACACCAGCCCCCAGCACGACCACGGCTACGACGTCGCCGACTACTACGACGTCGACCCGCTGTTCGGTGACCTCGACGCGGCGGACCGACTGCTCGCGACCGCGCACGACGTCGGGCTCAAGGTGATCGTGGACCTCGTCCCCAACCACACCTCGAGCGACCACGAGTGGTTCCAGCAGGCGCTGGCCGCCGGGCCGGGCAGCCGCGAGCGCGCCCGCTACCTGTTCCGCGAGGGGCGGGGCGCGGACGGAAGCGAGCCCCCCAACAACTGGCAGTCGGTCTTCGGCGGGCCGGCGTGGACCCGGGTCGAGGACGGCTCGGCGCCGGGCCAGTGGTACCTCCACCTCTTCGACACCACCCAGCCCGACCTCGACTGGCGCAACCCCGAGGTCTCCGAGATGTTCGAGAGCGTGCTGCGGTTCTGGCTCGACCGGGGCGTCGACGGCTTCCGGGTCGACGTCGCCCACGGCCTGGTCAAGGAGGAGGGCCTGCGCGACCAGCGCGGCACGCTGACCGCGGGCCACTCCGGCGCCATGGTCGAGCGGAGCGTCGACGACGAGCCGATGTGGGACCAGCCCGAGGTCCACGACGTCTACCGGCAGTGGCGCCGGGTCCTCGACGAGTACGACGGCGACCGGATGGCGGTGGCCGAGGCGTGGACCCAGACCACCGAGTCGATGGTGCGCTTCGTACGTCCCGACGAGCTCTCCCAGACCTTCAACTTCGCGTGGCTGCTCGCCGACTGGTCGGCGCCCGCCTTCGCCGAGGTCATCCGCGGCACGCTGGCCGCGATGCAGCCGGTCGGCTCCGCCCCCACCTGGGTGCTGAGCAACCACGACGTCGTCCGCCACCCGAGCCGGTACGGCGGCGGTGACCGCGGCCTGGCCCGCGCCCGCGCGGCCACGCTGGCGATGCTCGCGCTGCCCGGGTCGGCGTACCTCTACCAGGGCGAGGAGCTCGGCCTGGAGGAGGTCGACGTCGCGCCCGAGGACTGGCAGGACCCCGCGTCGCTGCGCACCGGCGAGCGGGGCCGCGACGGCTGCCGGGTCCCGATCCCGTGGGAGGGCGACCGGCCGCCGTACGGCTTCGGCCCCGGCGACGGCCAGCCGTGGATCCCCCAGCCGGACGACTGGGCCGACCTCAGCGTCGCGGCGCAGTGGGACCGGGCCGGGTCGACGCTGGAGTTCTACCGCGAGGCGCTGCGCTGTCGTCGTGAGCACACGCTCGGCCTCGGCGACGAGGTGCTGCTGGCGGAGGACCAGCGCGAGGTGCTGCGGTTCACGCGCGATGGGCTGACCGTCGTCCTCAACTGCGGCTCGGCGCCGGTGCCGCTCCCCGACGGAGAGGTGCTGGTCGCCAGCGGCCCGGTCGAGGACGGCAAGCTCCCGGCGGACACCGCCGCCTGGCTGCGCTGACCGACTCTGGGTCAGCCCAGCTCGGGGTTCTCCAGCGCGGAGTTGTAGCGACCGAGCTGGTCGGCGAAGGCCACCAGCTCGGCCGTCGTGAGCTCGCCCAGCCGCCGGTCGAAGCGCTCGCTGCGCTCGGCCTGGACCCGGGCGAGCCCGGCCCGCGCGTCGTCGGTGAGCGAGAGCAGCATCGCGCGCCCGTCGGCCGGGTCCGGCTGCCGGTCAAGCAGACCGAGGTCGACCAGGTGCTGGATCTGCCGGCTCACGGCGCCCTTGTCGATGCCGAGCTCCTCGACGACGGCCGAGCCGCGTGACGGGCCGCGCTCCTCGAGGTGGGTCAGCACCAGGTAGGACGCCGGCTGCAGGTCCGGGTGGACCGCCCGGGCGCGCACGCCGATCACGCGGCGCACCCGGCGCAGCAGCACACCCACCTCGCGCTCGATCGAGCGCAGTGCAGTCGCGCGGTCCGTCGCGGTCGTCGTGGTCGGCATGGCGATCATGACCGTACTCGCGCCGGGTCCAGCGCGGCAGCCTCGTCCGCAAGGATCTCGTCGTCGCGCAGGACCGTGGTGCGCAGCGGGACCTCGCGGATCAGCAGCACGCAGCCGAAGGCCAGCACCGCGAACGGCACGGCCACCAGGAAGATGTGGCCGGTCGCCTCGCCGAAGGCCTGCTCGAAGAGCGCCCGGACCGGGGCCGGCAGCGTCGCCAGGTCGGGGATCGCGTGGCTCCCGCCGGCGCCGGAGGCAGGCACCCCCATCCGCTCCAGGCCCTCGGACACCGAGGCGGCGACCTGGTGGCCGAGGACGGCGCCGAGCGCCGAGACGCCCACCGAGCCGCCCATCGACCGGAAGAACGCGACGACCGAGCTCGCCGCGCCCATGTCGGACTGGGCGGTGTTGTTCTGCACCGACAGCACGAGGTTCTGCATCGTGGCGCCGAGGCCCAGGCCGAGCACGGCCATGTAGCCGCCCACCAGCACCAGCGAGGTGGCCCCGTCGACCGTCGCCAGCAGGCTCAGGCCGACGATGACGCCGACCATGCCGGCGACCAGGTAGCGCTTCCAGCGGCCGGTGGTCGAGATCCGGCGGCCGGACACGATGCTCGAGACGAGCAGCCCGCCCACCATCGCGATCGACATCAGGCCGGCTTCGGTCGGGGTCATCCCGCGGGAGAGCTGGAAGTACTGGCTGAGGTAGACCGTCGACCCGAACATGGCGACCCCGATCAGCACCGAGGCCGCGGTGGCCAGCGACGTCGTACGGTCGCGGAACAGTCGCAGCGGGATGATGGGCTCGCGCGCGACGCGCGCCTCCACGAACACCGCCAGGCCGACGACCACCACGCCCGCCAGGACCAGCAGCAGGCTGGTGGCCGACGTCCAGGCGAACTGGTTGCCGGCGAGCGACACCCAGACCAGCAGCACCGAGACCCCGCCCACCAGCAGCGTCGCGCCGAGGTAGTCGATGTGGACCTCGCGCCGCACCACCGGCAGCCGGAGGGTCTTCTGGAGCACCACGAACGCGAGCAGCGCCACCGGCAGGCCGACGTAGAAGCACCAGCGCCAGCCGACCGTGTCGACGAGCAGTCCGCCGATGAGCGGGCCGCTGACCGTGGCCAGCGCGAACGTCGCGCCGATGTAGCCGGAGTAGCGGCCCCGCTCCCGGGGGCTGACCATGCTGGCGATGACGACCTGCACCAGGGCGGTCAGGCCGCCGACGCCGAGGCCCTGGAAGGCGCGGGCGCCGATCAGCACCTCCATCGAGGGAGCGAAGCCCGCCACCAGCGAGCCGATCGAGAAGATGACGAGTGCCGACTGCACCAGGATCTTCTTGCTGAAGAGGTCGGCGAGCTTGCCCCAGATCGGCGTCGTCGCGGTCATGGTCAGCAGCGTCGCGACGACCACCCACGTGTATCCGGTCTGGCTGCCCCCGAGGTCCGCCACGATGACCGGCAGCGCGTTGGAGACGACGGTGCTGGACAGCATGGCGACGAACATCGCGAGCAGCAGGCCGCTGAGGGCCTCGAGCACCTCCCGGTGCGTCATCTCGCCCGACTGCTCGGCCGGAACGGCGGCCGACACGGGGGCGACCGGGGGCCGTCACGGGCGCCGAAGGCCGGGCGGGTGCGGGGACCTGGGTCACGGAGTCTCGATTCACGAGGAAGGAACAGTTGACTTCGACAACTATATTCCCGTGCACGAGGCTCCACCAAAATGAGGACGACCCGCAGGTGTGGCTGCCGATGTGCGGCGCCGCTCCGGAGGACGTGGGTCCGGATCACCTGCGGGTCGGGTGACTGCTGTGAATTCGTCAGCAGCCTGCGGGGATGACTCCACCCCCGCGTTGCTACTGGCTGCTAGCGGGCAGCCACCTCACGCGTCCTTGAAGAATTCATTCCTCGGACCACCTCCTTTCCCGTGTGCCGTCACGCTACGACGGCCCCTGAGCGCCTTCAAGGGGATTTCCCGCAGGTTGGTCACACCGGGAGATCGGCGGGCTCCTCGACCATCGGACGGATGAACTGCGAGCGGTAGAGAGAGGCGTACGCGCCGTCGTCGGCCAGCAGCTCCTCGTGGCTCCCCTGCTCGACGATCGCGCCGTCCTCCATCACCAGGATCAGGTCGGCGTCGCGGATCGTGGACAGTCGGTGGGCGATGACGAACGACGTCCGGTCGGCCCGCAGCGCCGCCATCGCCTGCTGCACGAGCACCTCGGTCCTGGTGTCCACCGACGAGGTCGCCTCGTCGAGGATCAGCAGCGCTGGCTGCATCAGGAACGCGCGCGCGATCGTCACCAGCTGCCGCTCCCCCGCGGAGAGGTTCGAGCCGTCCTCGTCGATGACGGTGTCGTAGCCGTCGGGCAGCGAGTGGACGAAGCGATCGACGTATGTCGCCCCCGCGGCCGCGAGGATCTCCTCCTCGCTCGCGTCGGGCCGGGCGTAGGCGATGTTGTCGCGGATGGTCCCCTCGAACAGCCAAGCGTCCTGCAGCACCATGCCGGTCTGCGAGCGCAGCACCGAACGCGGCAGCTCGGCGACGTCGAGGCCGTCGAGCGTGATCCGGCCGCCGTCGAGCTCGTAGAAGCGCATGACCAGGTTGACCAGCGTGGTCTTGCCCGCGCCGGTCGGTCCCACGATCGCGACCGTCTGACCCGGCGCCGCGACCAGCGACAGGTCCTGAATGAGGGGCCGCTCCGGATCGTAGGAGAAGGACACGTGCTCGAAGCGCACCTCGCCGCGTGCCCGGTCGCCCGTACTCCGGCCCGCAGCCCCGACCTGACCGGTGTCGGGGGCATCAGCCCTCTGCTCCTCGGCATCGAGCAGCTCGAAGACCCGCTCGGCCGACGCGACGCCGCTCTGGAGCAGATTCATCATCGACGCCACCTGGGTCAGCGGCTGGGTGAACTGTCGGCTGTACTGGATGAACGCCTGCACCTCGCCCAGCGAGACGGCGCCGCTGGCCACGCGCAGCCCGCCGAGCACGGCGATCACGACGTAGTTGAGGTTCCCGATGAACATCATGATCGGCATGATCAGGCCGCTCACGAACTGCGCACCGAACGAGGCCCGGTAGAGTTCCTCGTTCTGCTCGTCGAAGATCCGCTGCGCCTCGGGACGGCGGCCGTAGACCTTCACCAGCGCGTGGCCGGAGAAGGTTTCCTCGACGTGCGCGTTGAGGGCGCCCGTACGCCGCCACTGCTGCACGAACAGCCCCTGCGAGCGCTTCATCACCAGCCGGGCCACGACCATCGTGAGCGGCACCGAGACCAGGGCGACCATCGCGAGCACCGGTGAGATCCAGAACATCATCCCGAGCACCGCGAGCACCGTCAGCAGCGAGGTGAGCAGCTGGCTCATCGTCTGCTGGAGGGTCTGGCTGACGTTGTCGATGTCGTTGGTGACCCGGCTCAGCAGCTCACCCCGCGGCTGCCGGTCGAAGTAGCCCAGCGGCAGCGCGTTGACCTTGTCCTCCACGTCGGACCGCATCCGCCGCACGGTGCCCTGCACGACGTCGTTGAGCAGGTAGCCGGCCAGCCACCCCAGGAGCGAGCCGAACACGTAGATGCCGAGCACGACCAGCAGCACCCAGCCAACGGCGTCGAAGTCGACGCCCTGCCCGGGGACGACGTCCATGGCTTCGACCATCGACGCGACCTGGTCCTCCCCCTGCCGCCGCAGCCCCGTCACGGCCTCGGACTTGGTCAGCCCCTCGGGCAGCCGACCGCCGACCAGCCCTGCGAAGACCAGGTCGGTGGCCTCGCCGAGCACCCGCGGGCCGACCGACATCGCCGCGACGCTCAGCACGGTGAGCAGCAGCACGGCGGATGCCTTGACCCGCTCGGGTCCCATCCGGCGCAGCAGACGCATCGCGGACGGTCCGAAGTCGGTGGCCTTCTGACCGACCATCCCGCCGCCGATCGGACCGCGCCCCGGGCCGGCCGGGCCGGCCTGCACCCGCTCGGTCTCCTTCAGCTGGGTGCTCATCTCGAGGTCCTCGCGGGATCGTGGGCGGAAGGAGCGCAGCGGGGGGAGCCCGAGATGTCGTGGGCGGAGCTCATGCGACCTCCTCCGCAGTGAGCTGGGACGCGACGATCTCCTGGTAGGTCGTGCACCCCGCGAGCAGCTGGTCGTGGGTGCCGCGACCGACGACCAGTCCGTCCTCCAGGACGAGGATCAGGTCAGCGTCGCGGATCGTCGAGACCCGCTGGGCGACCACGACCACGGTGGCGTCGTACGTCACCGGTCGCAGCGCCGCCCGCAGCCGGGCGTCGGTCGCGAGGTCGAGCGCGGAGAAGCTGTCGTCGAAGAGATAGATCTCGGGACGGCGTACGACCGCGCGGGCGATGGCCAGCCGCTGCCGCTGACCCCCCGAGAGGTTGCCGCCGCCCTGGGAGATCGTGCTGGCGAGGCCCTCGGACATCCGCTCCACGAAATCGCGTGCCTGGGCGATCTCGAGCGCCTCCCAGACCTCCTCGTCGGTGGCGTCGGGCTTGCCGTACCGCACGTTGTCGGCGACGGTGCCGGTGAACAGGAACGCCCGCTGCGGGACCAGGCCCAACCGCGACCACAGGGCCTCCGGGTCGAGGTCGCGTACGTCGACGCCGTCGACGAGCACCCGTCCGCGGGTGGCGTCGAAGAGCCGGGGCACCAGGTTGACCAGCGTCGACTTGCCCGCGCCGGTCGAACCGATGACCGCCACGGTCTGCCCGGCGCGCGCCTCCATCGAGACGTCGGCGAGGACCGGCAGGTCCGCACCCGGGTAGGAGTAGGTGACGTCCTCGAGGACCAGCGAGCCACGCTCGGAGGTCTCGGTGACCGGCTGCTCCGGCGGCGTCACGGAGGTGTCGGTGTCGAGCACCTCGGCGATCCGGTCGGCGCAGACCGCCGAGCGCGGGATCATCATCATCATGAAGGTCGCCATCATCACCGACATCACGATCTGCATCAGGTAGGCGAGGTACGCCGTCAGGTCACCGACCTGCATCTGCCCGTCCTCGACCCGGTGGCCACCGAACCACAGCACCGCCACCGAGGCGACGTTGGCCACCAGCATCACGACGGGGAACATCCCGGCCTGCCAGCGGCCGGCCCGTACGGCGACCTCGGTGAGGTCCTCGTTGGCGCCGCGGAAGCGACGGGTCTCGGCCTCCTCTGTCACGAACGCGCGGACCACCCGGACGCCCGTGATCTGCTCGCGCAGCACCCGGTTGATCTCGTCGATCCGCACCTGCATCAGCCGGAAGCTGGGGACCATCCGGCTGACGATGAAGCCGATCGGGAGGGCCAGGGCCGGGACGACCGCGGCGACCACCCAGGACAGTCCGGCATTGACGTGGACGGCCATCACCAGGCCGCCGACCATCATGATCGGCGCGGACACCATCAGCGTCCCGCCCATCAGCACCAGCATCTGCACCTGCTGGACGTCGTTGGTCCCGCGGGTGATGAGCGAGGGGGCGCCGAAGTGCTGGACCTCCCGCGCCGAGAAGGTGCCGACCCGGCGGAAGAGCGCAGTGCGGACGTCGCGGCCGAAGCCCATCGCGTTGCGGGCGGAGAACCACACTGCCCCGATCGAGCAGGCGACCTGGACCAGCGTCACGACCAGCATCACCATGCCCAGGCGCAGGATCGTGCCGGTGTCGCCGGTGACGACGCCGCGGTCGATGATGTCGGCGTTCAGGCTGGGCAGGTAGAGCATCGCGACGGTGCCGATGAACTGCAGCACCACGACGACCAGCAGCGCCGAGCGGTACGGCTGCAGGTAGGTGCGGACCAGATGGATCAACATCAGTCGTTCCCTCCGGTCAGGACCCCGTCGAGCAGTGTGGTGACGATCTGCTCGGGGGTCAGCTCGTGGCCGTCGCTGAGGTGGGGGTGGGTACCGGCGAAGGTGAGCATCCGCAGCATCCGCACCAGCTCCTCGGGCGAGCAGCTGATCCGGCCGGCGTCGGGCGCCACCAGCTCGACCATGATCTGCTCCCCGCGGCGACGGCCCTCCTCCATGTGCCGGTGTGCACGCGGAGGTCCGATCATCCCGACCGCCGACATCAGCGTGAAGATCCCCCGGAACCTGGCCTGCAGCCGGGAGGCGAGGTCGAGCAGCCGGGCACGGAGGTCCTGCTCCCGGTCGATCTCGGCCAGGTCGGCGAGGAAGGGCTCGATGTCCATGCCGTGCTCGATCGCGGCCAGCACCAGGTCGCCCTTGGAGTCGAAGACCCGGAAGATCGTCCCCTCCGCGACACCCGCCGCCTCGGCGATCTGTCGGGTGGTCACGCCACGACCGTGCTCGAGCAGGAGCGGCAGGGTCGCGTCGACGAGCGCGGCACGGCGCTGGTCCGGCGTCAGAGAGGTGGCACGAGGAGTCACCTCGCCAGCCTAAGTGAGTGAGCGCTCACTCACAAATGAATTCCGGGGTTCGTCCCCTCAGCGGACGACCCGCGCGTGCAGCCCGAGCCCCTCGGCACGGAGCACCTCGAGCCGGACCCGGGCGCCACCGGGGCGGTCGAGCAGCCGGACGCCGTCGCCGAGCATCACGGGGAGCACCAGGACCAGCACCTCGTCGAGCTCGCCGGCGTCCAGGCACTGCCGCGCGACGTCGGCACCGAACACGGCGACCAGCCCGTCGCCGGCCAGCTCGCGGGACCGCGTCACCGCGGTCGCCAGGTCGCCCGCGAACTCGACTCCGTGGGGCGGCTCCGGGTCGGCGTGGTGCGTCAGGACGACCATCCGCCCCTCCCACGTCCCGCCGTAGGGCCCCTCGGCCTCGGTGCCGGCGTTGGGGTCGTCACCGCGGTAGGTGCGGGCGCCGCACAGGATGACGTCCACCGTCGCGGCCAGGCCGTCGAAGATCGGGCTGGGCACCTCGTCGAGGTCGTGCATCCACTGCATGTCACCGCCCGGGCCGGCGATGAAGCCGTCGAGCGAGATCGCGCACTGGTACTGGACGGTGCTCATGCAGCCATCATGGCGCCAGCCGCTCCACGCGCCAGCCGACCGTGGCGGGCCGGTAGACGAGCCGGTCGTGCATCCGGCCGGGCCGGCCCTGCCAGAACTCGACCGCCTCGGGCACGACGAGATAGCCGCCCCACTCGTCGGGCACCGGCACGTCGCGGCCCTCGAAGCGGGCACTCACCTCGTCGTACGCCGACAGCAGCTCGGCGCGGTCGGCGACCGGACGCGACTGGTGCGAGGCGTGGGCGCCGAGCTGGGATCCGCGCGGGCGCGCGGCGAAGTAGGCGGCCACCTCCTCGCGCGAGAGCGGCGCCGCGACACCGTCGACGCGCACCTGCCGCTCCAGCGGGTGCCACGGGAACAGCAGCGCGCAGCGGTCGTTCCCGGCGAGCTCGGCGCCCTTGCGGGAGCCGGTGTTGGTGAAGAACACGAAGCCCCGCTCCGAGGCCCCCTTGAGCAGCACCATCCGCGACGACGGACGGCCGTCCGCGGACACCGTGGCGAGCACCATCGCGTTGGGCTCGTGCAGCCCGGCGGCCTGTGCCTCGGCGAACCAGCGCTCGAACATCGCGTACGGGTCGGCAGCGAGGTCAGCCTCGCGCAGTCCGGTGTCGGCGTACTCACGGCGCAGCGCGGCCAGGTCCTGCATGGCGTCGACCCTAGACCCGGGTGCAGAATGCGCTCCGGGTCTAGGGAGAGGGACACATGAGCGAGCAACCGCACGTCCACCACGGCCTCGAGGGCGTGGTCGCCTTCGAGTCCGAGATCGCGGAGCCGGACAAGGAGGGGTCGGCGCTGCGCTACCGCGGCGTCGACATCGAGGAGCTGGTCGGTCGGGTGCCCTTCGAGAACGTGTGGGGCCTGCTCGTCGACGGCAGCTACGCCCCGGGCCTGCCGCCGGCGGAGCCCTACAACATCGCGATCCACACCGGAGACGTCCGCGCCGACGTCCAGGCCAGCGTCGCGATGCTCGCGCCGATGCTCGGCATGGGCCAGACCTACGACATCAGCGACGACCAGGCCCGGCTCGACCTGTCCCGCGTCGCGGTGATGGTGCTGTCGTACGCCGCGCAGGCGGCCCGCGGCATCGGCAGGCCGGTCGTCCCGCAGTCGGAGGTCGACCGCGGCCGCACCCTCGCCGAGCGGTTCCTGATCCGGTGGCGCGGCGAGGCCGACCCGGCCCACGTGAAGGCGATCGACGCCTACTGGTCCTCGGCGGCCGAGCACGGCATGAACGCCTCGACCTTCACCGCGCGGGTGATCACCTCGACCGGGGCCGACGTCGCGGCGGCGTTCTCCGGTGCGATCGGCGCGATGAGCGGTCCGCTCCACGGGGGCGCTCCGTCGCGGGTGCTCGGCATGATCGAGCAGGTCGAGCAGCGCGGCGACGCGCGCGCGTACGTCAAGGAGCTGCTCGACAACAAGGAGCGGCTGATGGGCTTCGGCCACCGGGTCTACCGGGCCGAGGACCCGCGGGCGCGGGTGCTGCGGCGGACCGCGCAGGAGCTCGACGCACCCCGCTACCAGGTCGCCGAGGAGCTGGAGAAGGCGGCGCTCGCCGAGCTCCGCGAGCGGCGGCCGGACCGGGTGCTGGAGACGAACGTCGAGTTCTGGGCGGCGATCGTGCTCGACTTCGCCGACGTCCCGGCGCCGCTGTTCACCTCGATGTTCACGTGCGCCCGCACCGGCGGCTGGTCGGCGCACATCCTCGAGCAGAAGCGGACCGGGCGCCTGATCCGGCCCTCGGCCGTCTACACCGGACCTGCCGAGCGGACCGCCACCGACGTCGACGGCTGGCACGAGGAGTGGGCAGGCTGACCGACCTCCGTCCCCGTCTGGCGACCGAGCGGCTCCGGCTCGAGCCGCTGACGCACGACCACACCGAGCTGCTGGTCGAGCTCGACTCCGACGCGGAGGTGCTGCGGTTCATCTTCGGTCGCGCGCTGTCGCGGGAGGAGGTCGTCGAGCAGCACCTGCCGCGCCGGTTGCGGCCCGAGGGCCCACCGCGCGGCCTCGGCTACTGGGCCGGCTTCGAGGAGGAGCGGTTCGTCGGCTGGTGGTCGCTGGCGGTCGACGACGCCGACGACCGTACCGCCGAGCTGGGCTACCGGCTGCGCCGTGACGCCTGGGGGCGCGGGCTGGCCACGGAGGGGTCGCGCGCGCTGCTCGAGCACGCCTTCGACACCCTCGGCCTGCCGTCCGTCTGGGCGGTCACGATGGCGGTCAACGCCGGGTCCCGGGGCGTGCTGGCCCGGCTCGGCATGACCCACGTCCGGACCGACGTCGAGGAGTGGGAGGACCCGCTGCCCGGCGCCGAGCGCGGCGAGGTCCGCTACGAGCTCACCCGTGAGGAGTGGCGTCGCGGCGTCACCACATCGGCTGGGGCTCGTCCTCGAAGGCCGGCGGACGGTACTTCGGCTGGTACAGCATCATCGTCCCCGCGCCGGGAACCCTGATCCCGACCGTGCTCCCCCACGGCTCCTCCTGCACGGCACCCTCGAACTCCGCACCGCGCTCGCCGAGCTCGGCCATCGTGGCCGCGAGGTCGTCGCACATGAGCGAGACGTCGAAGGCCTGGCGGGTGCGCTCCGAGCCCCCTCCCTCGCCCTCCCACGAGGCGGGGTGGACGCCGAGCTCGCTCGGGCCGGTACGGAAGATCAGCCAGCCGCCACCCGTGTCGACGCCCGGCAGCTGCAGCACGTCGCGGAAGAACGCACGGGCGGCGTCGGGGTCGTCGGCGTAGACGAGCGTGTGGAGAGCGTTGATCATCGCCCCACGGTAGCCATGTCGTCGCCGTCTGGTTGGCTCAGTGACGTGAACGACGCCGCGATGTGGGACCGCGAGGCCCTGACCTTCGACCGGGAGGCCGACCACGGTCTCGCCGACCGGGAGTGCCGGGCGGCGTGGCGCGACCTGCTGGCGGACGCCCTGCCGGACCCGCCCGCGCGGGTCGCCGACCTCGGCTGCGGCACCGGCACGCTCTCGCTGCTGCTCGCCGAGCAGGGGCACACGGTCACGGGCGTCGACTTCTCCCCCGCGATGGTCGAGCGGGCGCGGGCCAAGGCCGGCCACCTCGCGGAGTTCCACGTGGGCGACGTGGCCGAGCCGCCGCTGGAGCCGGCGGTCCACGACGTGGTGCTCAGCCGCCACGTTCTCTGGGCGCTCCCCGACCCCGTGGGCGCGCTCACGCGCTGGATCGGGCTGCTGGCGCCGGGCGGCCGACTGGTGCTCGTCGAGGGTCGCTGGCACACGGGTGGCGGACTGACCGCCGGCCAGACGCTCGACCTGGTGCGGGCCGCGGGCCGCGAGGCCCGGCTGCGGCCGATGCCGGAGCCGGTGTTCTGGGGCACCGAGATCGACAAGCGCTACCTGGTGGTCAGCGACCGTTGACATGTGACCATATGGTCACATAATCTTTGCGGCGTGGATCCCCAGGACGCCGTCTTCCGGGCGCTCGCCGACCCCACCCGGCGGGAGGTCCTCGACCTGCTCTTCGCCCGGGACGGCCGGACCGTGGGCGAGGTGTGCGAGGCGTTCGAGGACCGGATGAGCCGGTTCGGAGTGATGAAGCACGTCGCGATCCTCACCGAGGCCGACCTCGTCGTCGCCGTCAAGGACGGGCGCAGCAAGCGGCTGCACCTCAACCCCGTTCCCATCGAGCAGGTGGCCAACCGCTGGATCAGCAAGTACGCCGCCCGCTTCACCGCCGCCCTCGTCGACCTCCAGCAGCAGGTCGAGGGCACCGAATCCGCCGAAGGACCCGCGTCATGAGCCTCACCGCCCACGTCTACCAGATCCACATCAACGCCGACGCCGACCAGGTCTGGGCGGCGATCACCACGTCGGAGTGGAAGCGGCGCTACTTCCACGGCACGTCGTACGCCGAGGGCCCGACCGAGGGTGCCCGCTACCGGACCGTCACGGCCGACGGCGGCGACGCGATCGACGGGACGATCGAGGAGATGACGCCGCCCGGGCCGGGCACCCCCGGGCGGTTCGTGCAGACCTGGCACGTGCTCTACGACGCCGAGCTGGCCGCCGAGCCGCCCAGCCGCGTCGAGTGGACGATCGAGCAGGTCGGCGAGCGACTGACCCGGGTGCGCCTGGTGCACGGCGGCCTCGCCTTCAGCCCGCTCACCTGGGCCAACGTCAAGGACGGCTGGGCCTGGGTGCTCGACGCCCTCAAGACCGTGCTCGAGACCGGCCGCACGCTGCCGCGGATCACGATCGACACCGACGACTCCCCCGCGCCGGCCGAGGGCGACTGGCACCGCCGGCAGGGCGTCGAGGCCACCAACGCGGCATTCTCGCTGCTCGAGGCCGAGCGCGGCCCCGCCGACGACGAGCAGCTGCTGCGGCTCGCCTACGCGGCGGCGTACCACTGGGAGCGCGCAGCGGGCGCCGGGCCGGAGAACGCCGTACGGGCCGACTACCTCGTCTCGCGTGCCCTGACGGCGACCGGCCAGCCGGACCGGGCGCTGGTCGTGGCCGAGCGGGCCCTGGCCGCGTGCGAGGCGGCGGGGCTCGCCGACTTCGACCTGGCGTACGTCCACGAGGCGCGGGCCCGGGCGCTGCACGCCGTCGGCCGATCCGACGAGGCGGCGACCGCGTGGCGCAGGGCGCGCGAGGTCGAGGTCAGCGACCCCGAGGACGCCGCGATCGTCGAGGCCGACCTCGCGGCCGCGGAGCCGGTTGCCGGCTGAGCTCGTCGCACCCGGCGTCCTGGTCGCGTGGGGGCGGATCCGACGACCCGGATGCCGGGTACGACGCAGACCAGCACCCAGCGAGTCAGTCGAGGCGGCCGTCGTACCAGCTGGTGCGGCCGCGACCGCCGGCCCGGCTCAGCGAGATGTGCATGTGGTCGCGGTGCCGCAGCGTCTTGGAGCAGCTGCGCTTGCGGCGGCACGAGGAGCTCAGGTAGTCCTGCTTCGCGAACTCGCGGTCGTAGGACTTGTAGACCTGGTCGTTCCAGATGATGTACATGATCCCCATCCGGCGCGCCTTGGCGTCGGGGTTGCCGGCCTTGTCGGTGGCGCGGACCAGCGCGAGGAAGTCGGCCGCGATCACCCGGTCCTTCGCCCGCGTGGCGTCCAGGGTCCAGTCGAACGCGCGGCCCTCCTCGTGCTCGGAGACGCTGGAGGAGCAGCGGCGGGAGATGCCGCCGAAGCTGCCGCCGTGGGTACGCACGATCCAGCGACCGAGCACCCGGGTGCCGGCCTTGGCCCTCGGGGAGCACTGGGTGGCCCCCTGGTACGGGGCGTAGCCCTCGATCTCGGCGGCGTGGACCGTGGGGATGCCCAGCAGGACCAGGGCAGCGGCGACCGCACTGACCAGCGAGCGCGCGAGGACGTGACGGCGGGACATGGGGCTCTCCGGGGGGTGGGGGGTCCATCGAGGGTAGGTCGGGTCCCGCCTCCTGTCAGCACTTCCGACGACCCGGGATCCGGCGGCGGTGGTGCGGGCAGCCGGTGCCGGTCACGCGAGGGACTTGGCGAAACAGCGGTTCTCGGGCGACCACGCGTAGTGCCCGAAGCTCGGGATCCGGGTGTAGCCGGAGGACCCGTACAGGGTGATCGCCTCCGGCTGGGCGGTGCCGGTCTCGAGCACCATCGCGCGCGCCCCGGCCTCGCCCGCCGTCCGCTCCAGGTGGGCGAGCATCACGCGAGCCAGCCCGCGACCACGGGCCGCCGGGACGACGTACATCCGCTTGATCTCGGCGGTGTCGACGGTGCCGAACACCTCGACGTCCCCCCGGCGGCGCCATGCCCCGGAGGCGACCGGCTCGTCGTCGAGGTAGCCGACGAAGAAGCTGCCGGCGGGCAGCTCGAACATCATCGGGTCGAGCGGGGTCTCGTCGCGCCCGCCGTAGCGGACGACGTACTCCTCCTGGACACGCTCGATCAGCAGCAGCGCGTCCGGGTCGCCGAACCCGACCCGCTCGATCCGGAGCATCGCACCTCGATTCGTCCGCCTCCTGCGGCGGTGTCAGAATAGGCACCGCTGACAGCGTCGTCAGGCACGACCACCCGCCCACCGGAAGGTTGCCCCATGACCGACGCCCCCCAGGGTCCGACCCTGCAGATCCCCGACCACCTGAAGCCGGCGGACGGCCGCTTCGGTGCCGGCCCGTCGAAGATCCAGACCGGGCACCTCGACGCGCTGGCCGCGACCGGGGCCACGTTGATGGGGACCTCCCACCGGCAGGCACCCGTCAAGGACACGGTGGGCCGGGTGCGCGCCGGGCTCGCCGAGCTGTTCACGCTGCCCGAGGGCCACCAGGTCGTGCTCGGCAACGGGGGCGCCACGGCCTTCTGGGACGCCGCCTGCTTCGGCCTGATCCGCGAGAAGAGCCAGCACCTGTCCTTCGGTGAGTTCTCCTCGAAGTTCGCCAGCTCGGCGAAGAAGGCCCCGTGGCTGGCCGACCCGTCGGTGATCACCAGCGAGCCCGGCTCGCGGCCGGAACCCGTCGCCGAGGGCGGCGTCGACGCCTACGCGTGGGCCCACAACGAGACCTCGACGGCCGTGATGGCGCCCGTCGTACGCCCCGCGGGGCTGGCCGACGACGACGTGGTGCTGGTCGACGCCACCTCCGGCGCGGGCGGGCTGCCGGTCGACCTGACCGAGGTCGACGCCTACTACTTCGCCCCCCAGAAGTGCTTCGCCTCCGACGGCGGCCTGTGGATCGCGATCATGTCGCCGCGCGCCCTGGCCCGGGTCGAGGAGATCGCGGCCACCGGCCGCTACGTGCCGCCGTTCCTCGACCTGCCGACCGCGATCGACAACTCGGCCAAGAACCAGACCTACAACACCCCCTCGGTCGCCACCTTGTTCCTGATGGCCGAGCAGCTGGACTGGATGAACGCCCAGGGTGGCCTCAAGGGCATGGTCGAGCGGACCACCGCCTCGTCCGGGGCGCTCTACGGCTGGGCGGAGCGGACCCCGTGGGCCACGCCGTACGTCACGGACCCGGCCCACCGCTCGCTGGTCATCGGCACCGTCGACCTCGACGACACCATCGACGCCGCGGCCGTCGCGCAGGCGCTGCGGGCCAACGGCATCGTCGACACCGAGCCCTACCGCAAGCTCGGCCGCAACCAGCTCCGGATCGCGATGTACCCCGCCGTCGACCCCGCCGACGTCGAGGCCCTCACCACCTGCATCGACTACGTCGTCGACCACCTCTGATCCTCGGGTCGTCCACGGGCAGATCGGTAGTCCAGTGACGAATGACCCCTGCTCGGCCTCGATCGGGGGACCCTTGTCACTGGACTACCGACGTGCCCGACCCAGGCGCTCCGCGAC
>CAVRSW010000010.1:0-77851 GCA_963723945.1 uncultured Actinomycetota bacterium | reverse complement strand
AACACCCGCCAGATCCACACCGCCTTCGGTCCGCTCGCCCCGACCCGGATGACCTCACGCGGCGGGGACGGTGCCGACGTGCACTTCCTGGCCGCCGGCGACGACGCGGTGGGGATGGCCGACGACGCGGTCGAGCTGCTGCTCGACATCGGCTGGCACCCGGGCAACGTCGCGCTCCTGACCACGGGGTCCCGCCACCCGGTGCAGATCGAACGGACCGACCACCACGGGCAGATCGGCTACTGGCGTACGTACTGGGACGACGACGTCTTCTACGGGCACGTCCTCGGGTGCAAGGGACTCGAGCGGCCGGCGGTCGTCCTGTGCGTCAACGAGTCGCAGGTGCGGGACCGGTCCCGGGAGAAGCTGTACGTCGGGATGTCGCGGGCGACCGACCACCTGATCGTCGTCGGAGATCCGGACCTCGTGCGCGAGATCGGTGGCCCGCTCGTGGCGGAGCGGCTCGGGATCGGAGGAGCGCCGTGAGCACGACCAGGCTGAGCTGCCCGGAGTGCGGGGAGCCTTCCGGGCTCCCGATCCTCTGGGGGTTGCCGCACCCGGACGAGATGGATCGGGAGGACGTCGCCTTCGGCGGGTGCGTGGTGCCCGTTGACCCGCCGTCCCACGTCTGCCAGACCTGCGGACATCGGTGGGCGTCGAAGAGGTGACCAGCGCTCAACCACGGCAACTCGTACAGGGAGTTCTCCAATCGGGCCGTGCCGCCGCTCGTCCGCACCTAGCCTGCTGCCGTGACGGGGAACCAGGCAGGGCAGTCGGCCCATGACATGGCGCGACGAGCGCGGGAGAAGGCGGAACGGCTGCAGCGTTTCGCCGCGGCCTGGGAGGCCGGAGCGGTCGGGGAGAAGGCGACCGGTCAGGTGCTCTCCCATCTCGACTCCTCGGTCTGGACGACGTGGCACGACGTTCGGTGGCCGGGCCGGCAGCGGGCGAACATCGATCACGTCGTCATCGGACCCTCAGGCGTCTTCGTCGTCGACAGCAAGAACTGGTCCGGCACGGTCCTGGTGAAGGACGGCGTCCTCCGGCAGAACGGCTACTCGCGCGAGAAGGCGGTGGCCGGGGTCGCGGAGGCAGCGATTGCCGTTCACCAGCTCGTGCCGTACGTGCCGGTTCACCCTGTGCTGTGCCTCGTCCGGGATGAGCCGGTCGAGTTGTGGGTGCGCAACGTGATGCTGAGCTCGCCCGGCACCCTCGACCACATGCTGCGGACCCAGCCAGGGGTGCTGACGCAGGAGCAGGTACGAGAAGCGGTCGCCCTGCTCGAGGCGGGCCTGACGGGCGAGCAGACCGAAACTGCACCACGGCGGGTCCCGGGACTCGCTGGGCGTACGTCGATGCTGAGGCCTCTGCTCGGCCTGTTGATGATCGTGCTCATGGTCATGGCCGTCTCCACCGGGCTCTTCTCATCCGGCTTGCAGTGGGTAGGAGACCGGGTCAGCGACGTCGTCATCGAGGACCCGACCCCCGACCGGGTCGATCCGGAGCGTAAACGGGAGCGTCGAAACCGTCCCGACAACCAGCGTCAGGACTCGCAGCGGCAGTAGGCGCTACCTGCGGCACCGCTGTCCCCCACACGGTGGTCAGCACGTTGTCCACAGGTACGACGGGAGTGGGTGGCGCCGGCCCGGATGCCGGCCGATGCTGACGGCATGTCCACCTCGCGCCGTCCTACCCGTCCGCACCTCACCAAGGCGCAGCGCCGACAACGTCGCCAACGTGGTCGTCGGTCGGAGCGCAGGCTCGCCTCGGTCCGACCCGGTCAGGACCTGGAGCCACTCCTCACCGCCGCGGACCGGGCCGCGATCTACGCGGAGATGGAGGCGTCAGCGCGGGGGGACGCCGGGGCCGCGTGGGAGCACCACATGGACGGCCTGATCCTCGAGGAATCTCTCCACCGGCACCGACTGCGGCAGATCGTCGACCTGGGCGACGATGCGCCGGGGTGGGTCTACGCGCGCTGGTGCCTCGACCAGGCGTACCGCTGGGTGCTCCTGAACGAGGACCCGCGGACCGACGACATGGTCCGGGTCGTCCTGGCCGCGACGCATCTCGACCACGTCGACTTGCTGCGCGACGATCCTGAGGCGCTGCAGGAGTACGGCACGCTCGTCGCCGCCACGGACTGGCTCGCCGAGCAGCTGTGCGTGTACACCGCCGGCGGACTGTCGGGCTTCCTCGAGGATCGGGCGGGACCTGGACTGCTCGCTCGCGCCGACCTCGTGGCCGAGTGGCCGGACGCGCCCCTCGGCATCTATCGGCTCCGGGAGATGCGCGACTCGGTACTGGTGCTGCACGACCTCGTGCACGACTCGATCGTCGAGGTCCTGAACGTCGGCGCGTTCGCAGAGCAGCCCACCGACGTCGTCCTGGGCCGGGTCGTGCCCATCTCCACGCCGCCGGGTCTGATGTTCGACTCCCGACCGGTGCCGCTCGACGAGCAGACGGCGTCCGAGGCAGCCATCGCGATGCGGGGCCCGGATCCGCTGGGTTGGCTCGACGCACTCACCACGGGGCGGGAGGAAGGTCGCCTGGAGCGTGGCTTCTCGTGCCAGGGACAGACGCTCTTCTCCTCCGACATCGTCCCGGAGCGCTCAGCGCCGGCACGCCAGGAGAAGCCGGGGCGGCTGCTCGGGCTCCTGGAGGAGGGCCTCGGCGAGAACGTCGCCAACGGCATCATGGTGGCCGAGGTGGCGTTGATCGCGGCCGTCGTCAGCGCGGGGTCGATCTGCGCGCTCGGTCCTCACCTCACCGCGGTGCTCACCGACTCGCAAGTCTTCGCGGCCGCCCTCGACCACTGCACCGCACCCGAGCACGAGACTGCGTGGCGCCGGCTCGCGTCGGTCACGTCACCGCCCGTACGGGAACGGTGCCTGGAGCTCGCCGCACAGTGCCGGCGCGCGGCCTGAGCCGGAACCCGTGCTTGACCAAGCACCGATGAGGGCCCAGCCCGACACGGGCGCCACCTTCCGTGCACAGACCAGCGGGCTGATTGTCCCCAGCGACGAGCAGCGGGACCCAACGGAGATCCTTGACGAGGTCGTCGGCAACATCCAGATCCGCGTTGCTCTGCTCCCTCCGGGGACCATCGTTCGGCGCAGTCTGTTCGACTTCCACGCGTATCCGCCAGCAACATGACAGTGATTCTGGTGGTGGCCGAGCAGGCCGACCCAGAGACAGGGCCAAGGGGTGCGAAGTCGACGCTCACGCGGCGCTGTCGGGCAGCGCCTCGTCCATCGGCAACGGCACGACGTCGACGTCGCAGGCCAGGTGCACGACCTCGACGGGTACGTCGCAGAGCCGGCCGACCTCGTAGAGGGCGTGAGCCCGAGCCCGGTCGTCGGCGGTGACGGCCGGCCCACCGGGTCGGCTGAGCAGGAAGGCGACCCGGCCGCCGGGGGCGGCGTCGTCGCGCAGCTGCTCGATCACGTGGGCGAGACCGGCGAGCTCCTCCCGCGTGGGCGGGCCGTCGTCCTCCTCGATCTCGGTGAGGTGGGGGAAGGGGCGGTCGTCGGACGCGATCAGCATGAACCAGACGCTCCGGCGGGAGAAGCCGAGCGGTTGCATCAGGTGGCGCCAGGCGCCCTCGAGGTCGTGCTGGGTGCGGATGGTCGGTCGGAAGGTCATGTCCCGACCCTGACCGGGAATGGCGCGACGCGCGACCGCTCCTCCACAGGCATGCCGAGGTGCCTCGCGCCAGGCATTGCAGGGGAGCCTCCGTAGGAGCATCGTGGGTGAGGTCGGAAGGTGGTGTCGAGATGCAGGCCGCAGTGGGTGACCGGCTGGTCGTCGAGAGCAACAAGGTCGGGTCGCCGCGTCGGGAGGGCGAGATCGTCGAGGTGCGGGGACCGGACGGTGCGCCGCCGTACGTCGTCCGCTGGAGCGACGGGCACGAGGGGCTGAGCTATCCCGGCCCCGACGCCCACGTCACCAGCGGCTGACGGCCACGGCGCGAGGGCCGTCCGCCTCAGCAGGCGCGGCTGGTGGGGCGGCGGTGCGAGGATGGGCGCGTGGAAGACCCGCACGTACTGCTCCGACGCCTGAAGCTCGGGCGTGAGGAGTACTGCCAGCGCCTGCTGACGATGCTGATCCTCGACGCGGACTACCCGCACTGGAACGCGCGCAGCACGCCCTCACCGGCGGGTCTGACCTTCCTGCGAGCGCTCGACGCGCTGTCGTTCGGCGCCGTGGAGGTCCCTGACACCGCCGTCTTCGTGGACGAGCTGGACCTGCCGCGGCGGCACGAGGACGAGCCGGGGTGCGCGCCGGACTACGGCGTCCTGATGGACGGCCGGCTGTGGATCATCGAGCTGAAGACCGAGCGGGGGAGTCACCGGCACGGTCAGGTGGAGAGCTACTTCGAGCTCGGCCGTCACCACTACCCCGAGCTGCGGATCGACCTGACCTACCTGACCCCCGGCCTGGCGGCGGTGGCCACCGGAGCGCCGAGCGGATGCCGGCTGGCCCAGGTCACGTGGGAGCAGGTGATGCCACTGGTCGACGAGGTGTGGTCCGGCTCCACCGGGTCGACCGGGGAGCTGCACGACGCCCTGGCCGAGGCCGTCGCCGGCATCGGGACCTCGTGGACGATGTGGCGCGAGAAGTCACTGAACGACCTCACCACCAAGGCGGCACGACTGGCGCGGCTCACGGCCCGCGACGGGCAGCAGCGGGCACTGGACCACGCGGCCGGATCGCTGGGCGAGCTGCAGGACCTGCGGCTCGCGGTGCGGGACGAGTTCCGCCGACCGGGGAGCCCGCTCGGCTCGGTGACGCCGTGGCTGTGGGACGCGTCGACGTCCGGCGGGAAGCCGTTGACCAATGCTGGTCGCGTGCACGGCTACGAGCTGCGGTTCTCCCGGGACAGCACCTAGCTCGGCGCGCCGCGAGGGGAGGGCCGCCGGATGAGGTGGCGGGCGCGCCACGTCACCCGACGGCCCGGTCGTGCCGGGGTGTGATGTCAGAGGTCGATCGGACGCAGCACCGCCGAGACGCCGTGCGCGATCTGCCGGTTGCCCTTGTTGAGGTTCTTGGCGACCGGGAGGACGAACGCGTTCTTCGCGTCGCGGTCCTTGTCGATCAGGCGCACCAGTCCCGACGTGGGCCGGTAGTCGACCACGAGCCGCTTGCCGTTCGCGGTCTTCAGCTTGGCGCCGTCGGCCTTCTTGGCGGTCCGGTAGTCGATGGGCGCGCCCGGGACGACGTGGTAGAGCAGGATGCTCTCGATGGTGTCGACGCCCACGGTGGACAGGGCCTCGTACGTCGAGGCCTCGTCCTCGGGCTTGCTGCCCGTGAGGTCCTCGACGAGCCGGCGGAAGGCGCGGTCGGTGGGGGCGAAGGCGGTCAGCTCGACCGAGCCGTCGGCGAGGACCGCCACGGCGCTGCCGGGCTTGGCCCCGATGACGTCGTTGACCGCCTGGTCGAGGATGTCGAAGTCCTTCCAGCTCTGGTCGAACTCCAGGCCGTCGACGGCCAGGACCTCGGCCACGCTGGTCGTGCCGAGGCCGCCGGCCTGGGCGGGAGCGGCGGCGATGGACGCCGTGGTCACGGCTGCGATGGCCAATGAGGTGGCGGTGGCGGTGAGCTTGCGCATGGTGGTCTCTCCTGGTGGCGGGTGTCGATGAGGCTTCAACCATACCTAAACAAGAACTTAAACACAATGTTGAAGTATGCTGGGACTCATGACGACGCCCCTCGCTGACAGCCGAGACGGACTGGCAGCATCTGACGATGTGGCCACCCCCTCGGACGACACCCTGCTGACCATCGGCGAGCTGTCGGAGCACACGGGGATCTCGACCCAGCTCCTGCGGACCTGGGAGACCCGGTTCGGGTTCCCCGAGCCGACCCGACTTCCCAGCGGGCACCGGCGCTACACCGGGGCGGACGTCCGCGCTGTGCGCCGGGTGCTGGAGGAGCGCGACCGCGGCACGCGTCTCGAGCAGGCCATCGGGGTTGCTCGGCGCGCCGAGGACGCCACCCAGAGCGGCTCGGTCTACGCGTCCCTGAGCCTGCGGCATCCCGAGCTGACGTCGTACGCGCTCAAGAAGAGCACCCTGCTCGCCCTCTCCTGGGCGATCGAGGACGAGGCGACCGCCCAAGCGGCCCAGGGCGTGCTCGTGGGGACCTTCCAGCGCGGTCGATACTTCGGGCAGTCCGCCCAGCGCTGGCAGGACTTTGCGCGCACCGCCCGCGGTTCGCTGGCGATGGCGGACTTCCCGGAGCACGACGACGACGCCCGTCCGGCGAAGGTCGCGCTGTCCCCGGACTCGCCGCTGTTGCGGGAGTGGATCGTGGTCCACGACGCCCCGACCTTCGCCGCTGCGCTGGTGGCGTGGGAGCTGCCCGGACAGGGCGACGTCCGCGACACCGACCGCCACTTCGAGGCACTCTGGACCGTCGAGGGCCGGATCGTCCGAGACGTCGCCGTCATGTGCGTCGAGGCCGCCGTCGGGGAGGGTTCCGGGGCGGCGCGGGACCTGCTGCGGCTGCTCGAGGAGTCGTCAGCACCGGCCGCCACCTCGCAGCGGAGCGCCACCGCCGTGTTCAACCGGATGGTGGCCTACACGGACGGGACGACGCTGCGGACGCGCCCTCGCTGAGTCGCGGGAGCTGTGCTCACGCGCGGATGGGCGCGCAGCCCTGCGCGTGAACGTGTCAGCCCGCGGCGTCAACGGACGTCGTCGATCGTGACCGACTCGTGGGTGATCGCGGCGATGTCGCCGACCGCTGCACCCAGCAACCGGTCCGCGAGGGCGTGGAGCGCCCTCGCCGTGGCGAGCTCCTCCCCGATCTCCGGTACGTCGCGATCGCTCGGGTTGAGACGGGCGAAGCCGGTCCCGACCAGGTTCGTCCGGTCGTTGGTGCGGAGCTTGGCGACGGCGCGGGTGTGGCCCTCGTGCTCACCGAGGTGGATCTCGACCGACCAGGTCGTGGTGATGTCGGTGTCCATGGTTCCTCCCGTTGGGATGTGGTGGCTTCCACACTCCTCCCGCGGGGGTGTCTGGCCAAGGGCCATCCGGCCCGGGTCCCCTCGCCTGAGCACGGGTCGACGCGACGGCCGCCCATGAAGTGGCTCAGCCCAGCGCGCTGAACGCCTCGTACACCATGTACGCCGGCCAGAAGAAGCCCTGGAAAATCGCGTAGAGGTACTCCCAGAACTGGTCCGCCTGCTGCCAGAAGTAGAACCAGGCGCCGAACATCCCGAGCCCGTAGATGGCACCACCACCGGCGGCCCCGGCGTTGCTGTTGGCCATGCCCATCACCCCCTCGCCCTCGACGATGGCAGAGCCGGGCGGAGGCCGACAGGGCTGTTGGTCCCGGCCGTGCAACCGTTCGCCCGGCGATCGCGTGTATCCGTCTGCAGCCCCACTCCGGGGACGCGGCCCGGACAGGGCGCCCACACTCACGAGAGACGAGAAGAACCATGCGTACGACCATCGCCAGCGCCGCCGTCGCCCTGTCGGCAGCCGCCCTCACCGTCGGCGTCCCCGGCGCCGCCCACGCCGAGCTGTACGGCATCGACGACCCGCAGGACACGTTCCACGGCTCGGACGTCCGGAGCCTGAGCGTCAAGAACGGTCAGCAGAACCTGCACGTGGTCACCGACCACGACGGCCTGCGCCGCGACCCCGCCACCGGCTCCCGCGGGCTGGTGTACGTCGACACCGACGACGCCGACCGGGGGCCGGAGTACGTCGTCGTGGCCAGCTACACCGCCGGCGGCGACTTCGCGGTCGCGGAGACCGAGGGTTTCGGGCGGGAGCAGTGGGGGGAGCCCGTGGAGCAGGGCGACGCCAAGCTGGAGGTCCGCTACCCGCGCGAGCGGGTGCACGTCACGCTGTCGCGCCACGCGATCGGGGACCCGACCGACGTCCGGGTCGCGGTCCGTGTCGCCGGCAACCGCACCGACGGCACGTCGCACGGCCTGGTCGACTGGGTCGGCGAGCAGCGCGGCTTCACGCCGTGGATCGCCCAGGGCTGGTGAGCCGGCTCAGGCCGGCACCAGCCGGTCGGCGATCGCCCGCCGCACCGCGTCGGGACGGTTCGAGATGACGCCGTCGACGCCGAGGGCGAGGACGCGCCGGATGTCCGCCTGCTGGTCGACGGTCCAGACGAGGCAGTCCAGGCCGGCGGCGTGGACCGCGCCGACGTACGTCTGCGTGGCGCGGCGGTGGCGTGGGTTGACCTGGCTCGCCCACTCCGCGAGCGCGGGGAGCCGGCGGACCGGCGGGTGGCCGAGCAGGCCGACCGGGACCGCCGGCGCCAGCCCGGCGAGCTCGCGCACCACCTCGTGGTCGAACGACTGCACCACCACGCGACCGGCGGGTCGCGAGCGCAGGGCGGCGGCGACGTCGGCGGCGATGCGGGGGTAGAGGCCGGGCTTCTTGACCTCGAGCAGCAGGCCGGTGCCGGTGCGGGCGAGCAGGTCGAGGGCCTGCTCGAGTGTCGGGATCCCCTCGCCGGCGTACGCCGGGGAGAACCACGAGCCGGCGTCGAGCCGGCGGATCTCGTGGAGGGCGAGGTCGGCGACCCGCCACGGCGCGCGGCGGGGGAGGACCCGCGTGGCGTCGGTGGTGCGGCCGAGCTCGGTGTCGTGGGCGAGGACGAGGGCGCCGTCGCGGGTGCGCTGGACGTCGACCTCGACCACGTCGGCACCGAGCTCGACGGCCTGGCGGATCGCGGTGAGGGTGTTCTCGGGCGCGTACGCGCTGGCGCCGCGGTGGGCGATGGTGAGGACCGCTGAGGACGTCACGCGGTGAGCGTGACCTCACCAGGTGGCCGCACCGTGACGTACGGGTGGACGCGGTGCGCAGGGCTGACGAACCCGTCGCGACCGTCATCCGGTCCGCTGCGACGCCGGCTCCGGCCCCACTCCCGTGGGGTCCGGGGCTCGTCGGTGCGGGAATCCTCCGGTTGCTTGCGGTGGCGCTTCGCGACCGCCAGGTGCGCTGACCGGATCCAGCAGGCCCGCCTCGTGCGCGATGCGCGACGCCATCAGCCGGTCGCGGACACCCAGCTTGCGGTAGACGTTCTCGAGGTGCTTGTGGACCGTCCGGGGCGAGATGCCGAGCCGGCGCCCGATGGCCGCGGCGGTGAGGCCCTCGTCGAGCAGCTGCAGGGTCGCCAGCTCGCGGCCGGTGAGGTCGAGGCAGTCACCCGTGTGCGCCGGCCCCTGGGCCAGGACGTCGGTCTGCCGCACGAGGAGGGCGAGCAGGGGCTGCAGGCGGCGGGCGAGCGCCAGGTCCTCGTCCGGGAAGTCGTCACCGGTGCGGGACATCACGAAGGCCCGGACCCGGTCGGGCCGGGCCGTGCAGGTGATCGAGAGCTGCTGCTCGTAGCCGTACGGCTCCAGGAAGTCCTGCACCACCTCGCGGCTGCGGCTGGACAACATCTCGTCCGGCACGCGTCCGATCGTCATCGCCGACGCGGTGCCGGTCAACAGCTGCCACCGCAGGAGGGGGTGCTCGTGGACGTGCCGCATGAAGTCCGCCATCAGCTCGGCGGGTGGCCAGTCGGGCGCGGCGCCGTGGAAGGCGACGCCGAACTGCCCGCCGGGGCCGACGCAGTTCCAGCCGACGGCCCCTCGAACGTCGCACCCAGCAGGCACATGAGCGGACCGTGCGGGAACTCGCCGCCGGGTCGGCGTACGAACTCGACGACCGCGTCGAGCCAGGGGGTGAAGCGGCGTTCGAGTGCGTCCACCGGCGGCTCCCCTGTTGCGACACCGCCGGGCAGCTGAGGAGACCCCCTCCCCGGGATCCCGCCCGGCCATTCGAGGCTACGCGCGTGCCACCGGAGCCGCATCCCCCGTGGCGATGAGGCCCGGACTGTCGCCTGGCTACGCACAGGTGCGTATCGACGGTGGGGCGCTGGTCCGACCACGCTGGTCGTGTGCACCGCTGGCCGCGGTCCCGAACCCTGTCGGGGCCGCGGTCCCCACGCCACTTCTCGTGCACAGGCAGGCTCCGGGGCGGGCTCTCCACAGGTTCCCGACGAGCGCTCGTCCTGGTAGCCGTGCTCACCTAGCGTCGTCTGCATGAGCCAGGCCGCGATCCCTCTTCAGCACCCGTATCAGCGGTGCGCTGCAGAGGTCGCTGCTGCGGTCGACGACGCTGTCGGGAGCTCGCCGGTATTCCTGTCGCCGGACGGGAAGCGTGAGGTGCTGCTCGACCTGTCGCGTCAGATCGCCCGGCTCGAGGGCATGCGGCTCGCGTTGCTCGGTGCTGCGGGTGAGGTCGCCGAGCGGGACGCCGCGCGGGACCCCGGCTCCTGGCTGGCGGTGGAGGCGAGGCTGGGGCACCCCGAGGGACGGCGGCTGCAGCAGCTCGCCGAGGCCCTCGACGTCCGCTACGGCGTCCTCGCCGCCGCGCTGCTGGCCGGCGCGGTGTCCCGGCCTCAGGCAGAAGTCATCGCCGGTGCGCTCGACGAGCTGCCGGCGACGGTCGAGCCGGACCTGCGAGCGAGGGCCGAGGCCCACCTCGTGGATCAGGCCGCCGAGTTCGGGCCGCGCGAGCTGCGGGTCCTGGGCGGTCGGATCCTCGACCTGATCGCCCCCGAGGTCGCCGAGGACCACGAGCGTCAGGCGTTGGAGGCCGCCGAGCAGCGCGCGCGACGCAGGATGCGGGTGAGCCGTCGCGAGCTGGGCGACGGACTGGTCCGGATCACCGCCGACCTCCCCACGCTCCACGCCGACCTGCTGCTGACCCACCTGCACGCGTTCGCGTCACCCCGCCGTGAGCACGCGGCCGGGGACGGTGGGGAGCGAAAGCCGTATCCCCGTCGACTGGCGGCGGCGTTCTGCAGCCTGCTCGAACGGCTCCCGGCGGGCGTGGTGCCCGAGCAGGGCGGTAGTGCGGCGACCCTGGTGGTGACCATCGACCAGGAGAAGCTGGCCCGCGACCTGGGTGTCGCGCGGCTGTCCACCGGCACCGCGATCAGCGTCGGCGAGGCACGCCGGCTGGCGTGTGGGGCGGGGATCCTTCCGATGGTGCTGGGCGGCACCTCGCAGCCGCTCGACGTCGGTCGTACGAAACGCTTCCACACCCCGGCCATGCGCAAGGCGCTCGCCGTCCGCGACCGGGAGTGCCGAGCGAGCGGGTGCGACATCCCGGCGGCCTGGTGCGAGGCCCACCACGTCATCCCGTGGGCGGAGTCGCGTGGCCCGACCAACGTCGACGACGGGCTCCTGCTGTGTTCGTTCCACCACCACCGGGCGCACGACCGTGGCTACGACCTCGACCGGTTGGCCAACGGGGACATCCGCTTCCACCGGCGACGGTAGGTCGTGGGCGGGGGATGTGGTTCTCCACAACCGCGTGATGACCTCTGGCGACGTGCGGCTTTGTCTGTCTAGGTTGGAATCCTTCTCGGGAGGTGTGATGCGGGGCATCGTGACCGCGGGCGTGGTGGTCGCCGTGATGGCGCTCGTCGGTTGCACCGACGAGCCCGAGCCGCGGTTCGAGGAGCCCACCGAGACGCCGTCTGCGTCTGAGTCGTCGTCGGCTGCGGCCGAGCCTGAGCCGTGGGAGGAGAAGTCGAAGGCGGGGGCGGTGGCGTTCGCGAAGCACTGGGTCGAGATGTTCAACGATGCCCAGCGTCACCGGCGACGTCGGCCGACCTCTTGAGGATCCAGCACGCAGGAGTGCGTGACCTGCAGGGACCATCGTCGACCAACTCGACGAGTCTGTACGGGAGCGGCGGTCGGTTGAAGACGGAGGGGCTGGGAGGTCCTTCGATTGTCGCGCCCCTCGGCCAGATGTCGACGAATTTGCGCAAGTCACATTGCGCCTGAACCGACGCGCCACAACGCGTGGTCATTACAGTGACGGTCAGGTCGCAGCGCTTTCCTGGCGGGAGATCGAACCACCTTCTCGGCTGAGCTCGTCTGGCAAGACGGCCAATGGCGGATGGACAGTTGGTGCGATTCGCATGAGGCGCGCCTCGGCTCATCTGGCGGTCCTCATCCTGCTTCGCACTTCCGACCGCAGGCTGCGTGGTCGACGAAGCCTGTCACGCCGGTGCACGAACTACTTGGATGTCAGCGATGCAGACCTGATCAAGGCGGGGCTACTGCAGTCAGAGGCAGGTGCCGGCGGTCGACTTCTGGGCGGCAGCCCAGCCGCGACCACGCGGTCAGTCCATAGCTACGAGCTGCGTCTGTGGCGACACCGATCAAGATCTTCAGGATCGACACTTTCGAGTGTGACTCGGCCATGATCCGGTGCGGTGACGGCGACCGCGGGTTGATGTATAACGTGACCGCGCACTTCCTCCCGGGGCTCCACTGAGATGCGTGGGCATCCGATTGTTATCGAGCCAGGAGCGCTTGCCACGTGGTGGCGGCGGAGCCACGCTCCGGCACGGCCACAAGTGACACCTGCCCTGGTGCAGCGCGCATTCGAACGCGTCCCCTTGCCGGCGTCGGAGCTGGTGGTGCAGCCGCCGGGCGGGCAGACCCTGGTGGGGCTGGACACGATCTTCTCGACCGAGGCGGAGCGGTTCACGGAGACGGTGACGCTGCTGGGCAGGGCCGTGGAGCTCGACATCTCGCCGTCGTCGTACCGCTGGAGGCATGGCGACAGCAGCCAGCAGACGACCGACTGGCCGGGGCGGGCGTGGGGTCGCGGGGCGAGCGGCTACATCACCCACGTCTACGACGACCGGATGCGCATCTCGACCAGTGTTGACACGACGTGGTCGGCGCGCTACCGGATCGGTGGGGGAGCCTGGCAGGACGTGCCGGGCACGGTGACGATCGAGGGTGATCCGGCGCCGCTGCGGGTGCGCTCGGCGTCGCCGCACCTCGTGGGTGTCTCGGACCAGCGCTGAGCAGGCCCCTACTCCGGGACGTCGTTCAGCTTCTCCAGCCGCGAGGTCAGCTGCGGGACCCGGTGGGCGTTGCCGGTGAGGTCGACGTACTGGCGGCCGAAGATGGCGAGCAGGGCGTCGTCGAGGCGGCGCACGGCGCCGGCGGGGTAGCGGTAGCCCATCCGGCGGATGATGGCGTCAGGGTCGACCGAGGTGAGCAGGCCGGCGAGCTCGTCGAGCGAGGTGATGCCGAGCTCGAGCAACAGCCCGGCGATCCAGCCGTAGTGGTCGGTGTGCGACCAGCCGGCGTCGGAGTACTGGCCGGCGAGGAACGCCGCCAGCTCCTGGCCACTGATCCGGGGGTCGGCCGGGTCCTCGTCGGGGGAACCCACCGGGGCCGAGCCCTGCAACCGCGCCCGGATCGTCGAGAACTCCTGGTCGGCCAGCTGCAGCAGCCCGGCGGCCAGCGTGAACCGGCGGTCGAGGTCCGGCGCGTGCTCCTCGGGGACCGTTCCCTTGTAGCGGATGTCGTGCTCGAACTCCGCCCACGCGTGCTGCAGCACCGTCCGCACCTGGATGCTCGCCCGGTGGCCGACCAGGTCCTCGTACGACTCCGGCGCCTCGTCGGGCACGGCCACGAGGAGGTGCCGGCTGGCGTAGCCCCAGCGGCCCTCGCTGGCGGTCTCCTCGCCCATGTCGCGGTCGTCGAGCACCTCCAGCTGGTCGTCGAACAGCTCCACGACCGCGGCCACGTCGCTGTGGACGTAGGTGATGACGCGAACGCCCACCTGGTCGGTGATCTCGACCAGCGGGTCGGCATAGAGCGGCCGGCCGTCGACGGTGCGGGCGGCCTTGGCCGCGAACGAGGCGACGCTCTTGGTGCGGGCATCGACGGTCAGATAGTTGATGCCGGCCTCGTCGAGCAGCCCGGTGACCAGCGCCGCGAACCGCCGGGTCGGCTCGCGCAGCCCCGGCTGGCGGGCGGCGTACGCACGCACCGCCTCGCGTACGGGGGTGTCGGCGGGGTGGGTCACGACCCCAGCCTGCCTCACCGCGGCCGGATCGGACGCGACCGGGGCCCCGGCCTGTACGCGTCCGGCGGGGCCGTGGGCCACTTCGCCGGCAACGGGCCGCTCCCGGCCTTCGGACTGGCGCCCTGTACAAGCGCACGCGCCACCACCACGATGTCCCCAAGGCCCGGGCTCGGGGCCGAGCGGTCCCGTGGGGAGGGAACCGGGCGAGGGGAGACTCGTATGAGGCACAGAAGCACTCTGCTCGCGGCCGGATCGGCCTCGGCGCTGCTCGCCGCCGTCGCGGTCGCGCCGTCGACGGCCGCGACCGGATCCGACACCCGCGCGCTGCGTGACGCCGTCACGGTCGCCGGGGTCCTGGAGCACGAGACCGCGCTGCAGGCGATCGCCGACGCCAACGGGGGCACCCGCGCCAGCGGCACCCCGGGCTACGACGCCTCGGCGGCGTACGTCCAGGGCGTGCTGGAGGAGGCGGGCTACTCGGTCACCCGGCAGGAGTTCGACTACGAGTTCTTCGTCGTCGACGCACCGACCGTGCTCGACCCGGTCTCACCGGACCTCCCCCCGTACGAACCCGAGGTCGACGTCTCCGTGATGGAGTACTCGGGCGCGGGTGACGTCACCGCGCAGGTCACCGCGGTCGATCTCGTGCTGCCTCCCGGGGCGCAGGCCGACACGTCCAGCAGCGGCTGCGACGATTCCGACTTCGCCGACTTCCCGGCGGGCGACATCGCGCTGATGCAGCGGGGCACGTGCTTCTTCCGCGACAAGGTCGAGAACGCGATCGCGGCCGGCGCCAGTGCGGCCATCATCTTCAACGAGGGCCAGGAGGGCCGGACCGACCTGATCTTCGGGACGCTCGACCCGCCCCAGGCCGGCATCCCCGTGCTCGACGCCACGACCGAGGTCGGCAGCGAGCTGGCCGGGCTGGCCGCGCAGCCGGGCGGGCTGGAGGCGCACGTCGTCACCGACGTCCACGTCGAGCAGCGGACCACGTCCAACGTCATCGCCGACTCGCCGTCCGGCAGGACCGACCGCACCGTGATGGTCGGCGCCCACCTCGACTCCGTCGACGAGGGCCCCGGGATCAACGACAACGGCTCCGGCACCGCGACGATCCTCGAGACCGCCGTCCAGATGGCCGAGCTCGGGATCGAGCCTCGCAACGCCGTGCGATTCGCCTTCTGGGGTGCCGAGGAGTCCGGCCTGATCGGCTCTCAGCACTACGTCGACTCGTTGACCGGCAAGCAGCTCCACAGGATCGCCGTCTACCTCAACTTCGACATGGTGGGGTCCCCGAACTTCGTCCGGTTCGTCTACGACGGCGACGGGTCGGCGTTCGGCGTCAAGGGGCCGAGCGGGAGCAAGCACGTCGAGAAGACGTTCGTCGACTACTTTGCGTCGCAGGGGCTGCAGACGGAGCCGACGGAGTTCGACGGACGCTCCGACTACGACGCCTTCATCAACGCGGGCGTCCCGGCGGGTGGCCTGTTCACGGGCGCCGAGGGCATCAAGACGGCCGCGCAGGCGGCGATCTACGGCGGGACGGCGGGGGTCGCGTACGACCCGTGCTACCACCAGGCCTGCGACGACCTCGGCAACCTGTCCACGCAGGCGCTCAACCAGATGTCGAACGCCGTCGCACACGCCACGCTGACCTACGCGATGACCAGGTCCGACATCAACGGTACGGGCCAGGCGTCCAGCAAGGCGTCCGGGTCGTCGGAGTTCCGCGGGCACCGACGTCTGCGCTGACGGGCCCTGTCACGGTCGGGTGTGCCTGGGAACGCTCTCCACACCGTTCCCAGGCACACGACCGCGGTCCCTGGTCCACGGCCAGGTCGCCAGCGCCCAGACCGCGACCACGATCGCGATCTCGGCGAGGACGTACCAGGGCCACGGCCCGAGCAGGTCGAGCGCGGAGGCGGCGGCCGGCTTGCGGTTGAGGAAGCCGTAGTTGGTGCCGAGGACGAGGTTGAGGCAGAACACCGAGACCGCCCAGGTGGTGGTCGCGGCCACCGCGAACCGGTAGCTCCGCCAGTCGGGGACCACACCCCGGCCCCACGTCAGGTAGACCGCCGCCCACACCGTCCCGAGGTGCATCCCCCAGAACAGCAGGAAGATCGGGTCCGGGAAGCCGGAGTCGAGGTCGGGCGTGACGATCGCCTGCGTGGTGAGGAACAGCCCCCAGTAGTAGGTCAGCCCGACCGCCCACCACCGGTGGGTCCACAGGGCGTACACCGAGACCAGCGACGCGAGGTCGCACAGCTGGATGGGGAGCGTCTTCTGCGGGTTCCAGTAGTCGGGCGTGAAGTAGAGGACCTGCAGCGGCAGCGTCGTGGCCAGGATCGCGACCGCGAGCACCTTGCCGAGCCGGTCACCCGGGTCGCTGTCGCGGCTCCGGCGCCCGGCCACCACCAGCACGGCGGCGCCGAGGAGCAGCACCAGCACGGCGCCGGCGTGCGCGGTGCCGAAAGGCGTGAACTCGGCGGTCTGGGTCACGGCACCATCATGACGGGGACCTCGGTCGGTCACCTGCGCACGCGTGCTCAGGCAGCCGAGGAGCGGCCCGGAGCCGCCCACGCTGTCGACTAGGTTGGAGGCATGCCGCTGCCCGGGAGTGCTGACGTCGTCGTCGTGGGCGCCGGGCTCGCCGGACTGGCCGCGGCGGTCAGGCTTCAGCAGGCGGGGGTCGACACCGTGGTCGTGGAGGCGGCCGAGGGCGTCGGCGGCCGGGTGCGCACCGACGTCGTCGACGGGTTCCGGCTCGACCGCGGCTTCCAGCTGCTCAACCCGGCGTACCCGGAGGCGCAGCGGCTGCTCGACCTCGACACCCTCGAGCTGCGGCCCTTCGACGCCGGCCTGGCGGTCGCGCGCGACGGGCGCCGCCACATCCTGGGCGACCCGCTGCGGATGCCGTCCACGCTGCCGGTGGACCTGACGGCGCCGGTCGGATCGGTCCGGGCCAAGGCCTCGTTCGGGAGCTGGGCCGCCGGACTCGGCCTCGGGTCCGCCGACTCGATCCGGGAGCGGCCGGACCGCTCGCTGATGGACGAGCTGCGCCACCGCGGACTCGACGGGGCGCTGACCGAACGGGTGCTGCGGCCGTTCCTCTCGGGCGTCCTCGCGGACCACGAGCTCGCGTCGTCGCAGCGGGTCGCGTCGATGCTGCTCCGCGCCTTCGCACGCGGCAATCCCTCGGTGCCGGCGCAGGGCATGCAGGCGATCCCCGACCAGCTGGCCGCACGGCTGCTCCCGGGGTCGCTGCACCTCGGCGTCCGCGCCGTGGCGCTGGCGAGCGGCCACCTCGACACCGACGCGGGACGGGTCTCGGCGCGTGCCCTGGTGGTCGCGGCCGACCCGGTCACGGCCTCCGAGCTGGGGGCGGTCCCGCCGGCGCCGATGCGCTCACTCACGACCTGGTGGTTCGTCGCGACCGAGCCGCCGACCGACCGGCCGCTGCTCCACGTCGACGGGGACGCGGCGGGTCCGCTCGCCAACACCGTGGTCATGACCAACGCTGCTCCGACGTACGGACCCGGCGACGGTCGGGCCCTGATCGGCGCCACCGCCGTCGGCAGCCACCCCGACCGGGCGGCGGAGGTGCAGCGGCACGCCGGCCGGATCTACGGCGTCGACGAGTCCGGGTGGGAGCTGCTCCGCACCGACGTGATCGACCGCGCGCTTCCCGCCCACCCGCCCGGCCAGCCGCTCGCCCGGCGGGTCGAGCTCGGCGACGGGCTGTTCGTCGCCGGTGACCACCGCGACACCCCGTCCACCCAGGGTGCCCTGGTCTCGGGTCGCCGGGCCGCCGACGCCGTGCTCGCCCACCTCGGCTGCTGAGCATGACCGTCCTCGCAGGAGCCGGGCGGGCCGGTGGTCAGTCGCCGGTGCCGACGAGGCGGCGCAGGGCGAGCCGGGCGAACGGGGCGTACGGCCAGGCCAGCGGGGCGGGGAGGTCGATCCTGACCCACGCCCGGCTGCCGACGTCGAGCGCGTCGACACCGTGCTCCATCTGCACCGAGGCGAGCCCGAGCCCCACCTGCCAGGACCAGTGCCGCAGGTCGTGGTCGATGTCGAGCACCGTGTAGGGGACCCGCGCCAGGAACGGGCCACGCACCCAACCGCGGTCACCCGCGACCACCGGGTCGTGCGCGCCGCTCACCGAGCTCACCTGCGGCGCCCACGTCGGCCACCGCGACGCATGGCTGTAGCGCAGCCACACCTCCTCCGGTGCGGCCGGGCCCTCCGCGTCGACCACCAGCATGCCCCCACCCTCGCACCCCCGCCCGCCCACCCGGACGGTCGAGCCGCGCGGCCGCCCCCCGTCGTACGGTCGGAGCATGGACACCGCCCAGCTGCTGACCGACTCGTTCGCCCGGATCCGGGAGCTCTACGGCGATCTCGCCCGCGACCTCATGCTGTCCGACACCCTCCACGAGCGTCCCGGTGGCACCGGCAACTCCCTCGCCTGGCTGCTCTGGCACGTGGCCCGGATGCAGGACCTCCAGGTCGCCGACCTCGCCGGCACCGAGCAGCAGTGGGGGCAGTGGCAGGAGAGGTTCGGCCTGGCCAACGGCAGCGACGACATCGGCTACGGCCACACCAGCGAGCAGGTGGACGCGATCCGGATCGCCGAACCCACCCTGCTGGTCGCCTACCACGCCGACGTGCACGACATGACGGGTCACTACCTCTCGCGGGTCGACGACGCTGAGCTCGACCGGGTCGTCGACACCCGGTGGGACCCGCCCGTCACGGCCGGGACCCGCCTGGTCAGCATCATCGGCGACTGCCTGCAGCACCTCGGGCAGGTCGGCTACGTGAAGGGCCTGCTCAGCACCTAGCCTGTCCGCTCGTGACCCGGTGGCTGCGACGCGTCCTGATCGGTGCCGCGGCGCTGCTGCTGGTCGGGGTCGTCGGTGTCGTCGGCTACGCGTTCACGCTGCCGGAGGACGACCTCACGGTGGTGGAGCCGGGTGACCTGGAGGTGGCCGAGGCCGCCTTCGGGAGCTGGACCGTGGGGAGCCTGGAGGTCACCCTGTCCGCCGACGGCTTGGTGGTCCGCGAGGCGGGTCGCACCGTCTGGGAGAACCCGCTCGACCGCGCCTTCCTGAGCGCCGCCCGCGGGACGATCTCGGTCGAGGAGCACCGGGGCTACTTCTGGCCCGAGGTCGCGCACACCGCCTCCTGGGCCGAGCAGCGCGTCGAGTCCGTCGAGGCCACCGCGGAGCAGGTACGGCTCGCCGGCACGCTGGCGGGCGACCGGGGCGAGGTGGCGTGGAGCGCCACCTTCTCCGCCCGGCCCGGGGGTGGGGCGGTGCTGGCGGCCGAGGTGCCGGACGCGCAGTCGGTCGCGCTCAGCAGCGGCCGCTCGCCCGAGGCGGGCGTGCACGGCTTCGGCGAGCAGTTCACGGACTTCGACCTCGACGACCGGCTGCTGCCGATCCTCGTCCGCGAGCAGGGGGTGGGACGGGGCGAGCAGCCGCTCAGCCTGATGACCGACCTGGCCGACCGCTCCGCGGCCGGCGACGCCACGACGACGTACGCCGCGGTGGCGTCGTGGGTGACCGACGACCTGCGCGGCGTCGCGCTCGCCGACGACCGGCCCGCCTCGCACGCGTTCGCGGTCGCCGACACCCGCGACGACGAGCGGGTCACGCTCGAGGTCTGGGCGCCGACCCTCGAGGCCGAGCTCACCGCGGCCGACAGCCCGGCCGACCTGGTCGCCGCACGCCACGTCGGCGCGCCGACGCTGCCGGAGTGGACCCAGCACGGTGCGATCGTGGGGATCCAGGGCGGCACCGAGGCGGTACGTCGCCGGGTCGCCGACCTGCGGGCCAGCGGCACGGAGATCGCGGGGGTCTGGCTGCAGGACTGGACCGGCCGACGAGCCACCGAGGACGGCGACCGGCCGTGGTGGACCTGGCAGCTCGACCGCGACCGCTACCCCGGCTGGGAGCGACTGGTCGCCGACCTCGGTCGGCAGGGGATCCGGGTGACGACGTACGTCAACCCGTTCCTGGTCGACGCCGAGCCGTTGGGCGACCCGGACGTCCGCAACCTGTACGCCGAGGCGGCCGACGAGCACTACCTGGTCGAGCACCGTGACGGCTCGACGTACCTCCTCGACCAGGGCGGCTTCGACGCTGCCCTCGTCGACCTCACCGACCCGGACGCCCGGGCCTGGTACGCCGGAGTCATCGCCGCGGACGTGCTCGGTGCGGGCGTGGCCGGGTTCACGGCCGACCTCGGCGAGGGGCTGCCCTTCGACGCGAAGGTCGAGCAGGGCGACCCCCGGCTGCTGCACAACCGGTGGCCGCGGCTGTGGGCGCAGACGGTGCGGCAGGCCTGCGAGCAGGCGGGGCAGCCGGACTGCCTGACCTGGTTCCGCAGCGGCTCGCTCGGCATGGGCGAGGACGCCTCGCTGTTCTGGAACGGCGACCAGGTGGTCGACTTCGGCCGTGACGACGGGATGGCCTCGGCGCTGCTCGGCACGATGTCCGCCGGCGTCTCGGGGTGGCCGCTGGTGCACTCCGACATCGGCGGCCACACCTCGGTCGACGCCCTGGTGGCCGACCAGGTCCGCGACCCGCGGCTGCTCCAGCGGTGGTCGGAGCTCGCCGCGTTCGGCGTCGTGATGCGCACCCACGAGGGCAGCCGGCCGGGCGACGACCCGCAGGTCTACGACGACGAGCAGCGCCCGGGCTTCGCCCGGATGACCCGCGTCTTCGCCGCGCTGGCGCCGTACCGTCGCGAGGTGCTCGCCGAGGCCACCACCCGCGGCCTGCCCGCGATCCGGCACGGCTGGCTGGTCGCCCCCGACACCCCGGCGGCGGAGGTCGACACCCAGTTCTTCCTGGGCGACTCGCTGCTGGTCGCGCCGGTGCTGGAGCGCACCGGTGGCGGGGTCGAGGTGACGTTCCCGCCCGGGCGCTGGCGACACCTCGTCACCGGTCGGACCTACGAGGAGGGCACCACCGACGTCGACGCGCTCCCCGGTCGCCCCGCCGCCTTCGTCCGCGCCGACCACCCGCTCGCGGAGCAGCTGGTCCGCGACGTGCAGGCCGCCGTCGGCACTAGTTGAGCGCCCAGATCGAGGCGTTGAGTGCCGTCGCGAAGCAGGTCCAGGCGAGGTAGGGGACCAGCAGCAGCGCGGCCGGGCGGGAGGTGCGCCAGCCCAGGACGATGGTGGCGGCGACCAGCAGGTCGAGCAGCACGATGTCGACCAGCGCGAGACCGCGCAGCCCGGCTCCGAAGAACAGCGGCATCCAGGCGAGGTTGAGCGCGAGCTGCACCGCCCAGAGCGTCACGACGGGGGTCCAGCCACGCTCCCGCCACAGCAACCAGCCGGCGACTCCGACCATCACGTAGAGCACCGTCCACACCGGCCCGAAGACCCACGACGGGGGAGCGAAGCCGGGCTGCTCCAGGGAGCGGTACTCCTGCGGGACCCCGGCGGCAGCGAGACCTCCGACCACCGCAACGGCCATGACGGCGGCGAGGAACGGCAGCAGCGTCAGCCACGTACGTCCGAGACCCGGGTCCGTCGTCATCCCCCCAGTCTGACGGGTGCGACCGACAGACCGTCCGACCGTCCGGCTCAGGCGGTGCTGGCTAGGGTCGGAGTCATGCAGATCCAGCGCACCGTCGAGACCCAGGCCGCCCCGCGCGCCGTGTTCGACTACCTCAGCGACTTCACGCGTACGACGGAGTGGGACCCGGGCACCGTCTCCACCGTGAGGGTGCAGGGCGACGGCGGCGTGGGGACGATCTACGACAACGTCTCCGAGTTCAACGGCAACCGGACCGAGCTGCGCTACACGGTGGTCGACCACGTCCCCAACTCCCTCGTCCGCCTTCGCGGGGAGAACAAGACGGTGACCGCGACCGACACCATGGACATCGCCGCCGTCGGGAGCGGGACCAAGGTCACCTACACCGCCGACTTCAGCTTCAAGGGCGCCGCCAAGCTGGTCACGCCCTTCCTCGGCAAGGCGTTCAAGAAGCTGGGCGACGAGGCCGAGCAGGGACTGCGCGAGGCCCTCGACAAGCTCTGAGGCCGGGTCCCCTCACTTGCAGGGGATCGAGCCCAGCCGGGCCATGCCCTCGAGGTCGCCGGGCCCGTAGTCGGTGATGCCGACGTTGGACTCGTACATCAGCTCGGCCGGGTCGTCCACGTGGTCGAGGCCGACGACGTGGCCGAACTCGTGGTCGACGATCGCCTGCAGGTTGCTGCGCTCGGGCCCGTCGCTCGCGTCCTCGAAGACGTCGGTGTCGAGCGCGATCGAGCCGGTGACGAAGTAGTCGCGGCCGAGCGTGTCGCGGGTCGCGACGCTGCCCCCGAGCCCGGCGACGTCACCGGACAGGCCGCCGATCTCCTCGGAGTCGGCGAAGCCGATGATCACGGGGTCGTCGGTACTGCCGAAGGGGCCGGAGCGCATCGGGTTGAACGGCCGCTCCTCGGTGGGCCCGACGTCACGGAGCTCGAGCCCGGTGGCCCACTCGGTGTGGGCGACCGCGGTGTCGACCAGCTCCTCCCAGTCGGGCGGACCGCCGGCCGGGTTGACGGCGTACTCCACGGGCCGGCAGGGGTCGTAGCCGACGGGGGCGTCGGAACCCCGCTGGGTGACCAGGAACTTGAACTCCCCTTCTCCGGGCGTGAACTCCGGCGGGCTGCCGAAGCGGTCCGACCCCAGCCCGAACAGCCGGCGCACGGTGGCCATCTCGTCCCCGGGCCCGACCAGCACCACCCCCGAGAGCAGCACGGCGGTCACCGCCACGCCGGCCAGGGCCGGCGACGCGGTACGACGCCGCCACGAGCGGCGGGGTGGGGCGCCCACCGGCAGCGCGCCGAGGCCCTGCTCGCGGTCGAGCCGGTCGAGCTCGCGCATCGCCGCCTCCAGCTCCCGGGCGCGGCGACGCTGCTCGCGACGGGAGATGCGGTGGGCCACCGGATGATTATGGTCCGTCCGGGCCGTGCCGGGGGGCGAAGGGCCACGACGCCGAGCGGGCAAGCGGCCGAGCCGGCGCTGGGGGCCGACGGCTCAGAGCAGTCCCGACAGGTCGGGCGGTACGTCGACCGACTGCTCGGTCAGCACCTCGATGGGGATCAGCTCGAGGGCCCGGTAGTGGGTCGAGGCCAGCACCACCGGCGCCGCCACCCCGGCGCGGTAGGACTGCCACCACCGGCCGGCCACCACGCACCAGCGGTCACCCGGGTGCAACCCCGGGAACTGCCACTCGGGTCGTGGCGTGGACAGGTCGTTGCCGACCGAGGCCTGGTGGGTCAGGAACTCCTCGGTCATCACCGCACACACCGCGTGGACCCCGGGGTCGGTCGGACCGCAGGTGCAGCTGCCGTCGCGGTAGTAGCCGGTCAGCGGGTCGCTGCTGCACGGCTCGAGCGGCTCGCCGAGGACGTTGCGCTGGACCTCCGGGTCCGGCAGCTCAGCGGCCACGGCTCACCTCGTCGTACACCCCCACCGTGCGATCGGCGATCGCCGCCCAGCTGAAGGAGTCGCGGGCCCGCTCGCGACCGGCGCGCCCCATGGCCGCCGCCCGGTCGGGATCGGTGAGCACGATGGTGAGGGCCTCGGCGAACGCGGCGACGTAGCCGTCCGGGTCGAGCGGCGTCCCGGTCCCGTCGTCGGCCTGCGCGATCGGCACCAGCAGCCCGGTGCCGCCGTCGACGACCACCTCGGGGATGCCGCCGGTCGCGGTGGCGACGACCGCTGTCTCGCAGGCCATCGCCTCCAGGTTGACGATGCCGAGCGGCTCGTAGATCGAGGGGCAGGCGAACACCGTGGCCGCGGTCAGCAGGGTCACGACGTCTCGTCGCGGCAGCATCTCGCGGATCCACACGACACCCGAGCGGCCCGCGGCGAGCGAGGCGGCGAGACCCTCGACCTCTGCCTCGATCTCGGGGGTGTCCGGCGCCCCGGCGCACAGCACGATCTGGACGTCGGGCGGGAGCGCGGCGCACGCGCGCAGGAAGAGCGGCAGCCCCTTCTGGCGGGTGATCCGGCCGACGAAGACGACGCTCGGCCGGTCGGGGTCGACGCCGAGCTCGCGGACCCGGTCCGGGTCGTCGACCGGCGCCCAGTCGTCGGTGTCGATGCCGTTGTGGACCACGTGGACGCGGCCCGGGTCCAGCGCGGGGTAGCACCGCAGCACGTCGTCGCGCATCGCGGCCGACACGGCGATCACGGCGGCCGCCCCCTCGTACGCCGTCCGCTCGGCCCAGGAGGAGACGGCGTAGCCACCCCCCAGCTGCTCGGCCTTCCACGGGCGCAGCGGCTCGAGCGAGTGGGCGCTGACCACGTGGGGCAGGTCGTGCAGCAGGCCGGCGAGGTGGCCGGCCAGGTTGGCGTACCAGGTGTGGGAGTGGACGACGTCGGCGCCGGCGCAGGCGTCCGCGATCGCGAGGTCGACGCCGAGGGTGCGCAGCGCCGCGTTGGCCCCGGCCAGCTCGGCCGGCTCGGCGTACGACGAGGTCAGAGGTTCGTCGCGCGGCGCCCCGAAGGCGTGCACCCGTGCCTCGATCCCGTCGCGGGCACGTAGCGCCCGCACCAGCTCGGCCACGTGGACCCCGGCTCCGCCGTAGACCTCTGGCGGGTACTCCTTGCTGAGCACGTCGACGCGCATGCTCTGACCGTAGTGGACTCGGGACGGTCGCACGACGGGTGCCGGGAGGGCTAGCGTGGCCGCATGAGCCGTGACTCCAGGAAGAAGGTCCTCGCCATCGTCCTGGCGGGCGGCGAGGGCAAGCGGCTGATGCCGCTCACGGCTGACCGGGCCAAGCCCGCGGTCCCGTTCGCCGGCATCTACCGGCTGATCGACTTCGCGCTGTCCAACGTCGTCAACTCCGGCTACCTGCAGGTGGTCGTGCTGACGCAGTACAAGTCCCACAGCCTCGACCGGCACGTCACACAGACCTGGCGGATGTCGACGATGCTCGGCAACTACGTCACGCCGGTGCCGGCCCAGCAGCGGGTCGGCAAGCGGTGGTACCTCGGCAGTGCCGACGCGATCTTCCAGAGCCTGAACCTGATCCACGACGAGCGGCCCGACATCATCGTGGTGGTGGGCGCCGACCACGTCTACCGGATGGACTTCAGCCAGATGGTCGACCAGCACGTCGCCTCCGGAGCCGCGTGCACGGTCGCCGCGATCCGGCAGCCGATCGGGCTGGCCGACCAGTTCGGCGTGATCGACGTCCAGCCCGACGACCCCTCGCGGATCCGCGACTTCCTGGAGAAGCCGACCGATCCGGTCGGGCTGCCCGACAGCCCGCAGGAGGTGCTGGCGTCGATGGGCAACTACGTCTTCGACGCCGACGCGCTGGTCGAGGCGGTCACCCGCGACTCCGAGCTCGACGACAGCGCCCACGACATGGGCGGCGACATCGTCCCGGCGTTCGTACGACGGGAGCTGGCTGGTGTCTACGACTTCAAGGACAACAGCGTGCCGGGGGCGACCGAGCGCGACCGCGGCTACTGGCGCGACGTCGGGACGATGGGCTCCTACTACGCCGCCCACATGGACGTCGTCAGCCCACTGCCGATCTTCAACCTCTACAACTTCCAGTGGCCGATCTACACCTCGTACGGCCCGCAGCCGCCGGTCAAGGTGGTGCAGGGCGAGGGCGGGCTGCCGGCCACGGTCGGCGAGTCGGTGCTCTCGCCGGGAAGCGTCATCAGCGGCGGCACCGTCGACCGGTCGGTGCTCTCGCCCGACGTGCGGGTCGAGACCGGCGCCGAGGTGACCGACAGCGTGCTGCTCCACGGGGTCCGGGTCGGCAGGGGAGCGGTGGTGCGCAACGCGATCCTCGACAAGTACGTCCAGGTCCCGGCGGGCGAGCAGGTCGGCGTCGACCCCGAGGCCGACCGGGCGCGCGGGTTCGTGGTGGAGGAGGGGCTCACGGTGCTGGGCAAGCACCAGAAGTTCCCCGACGCCTGACCGGTCAGTCGAGGACCCCTGCGGCGCGTGCCGGCGCGGCGTAGGCCTCGGCCAGCGAGGCCGGGGTCTCGTGGGCGTTGAGCCCGCTCGGGTTGGGCACGACCCAGAGCTCGGACCCCGCCAGCGGCTCCGGCTGCCGGCCGGGCACCGCGCGCCGTACGCCGAACGCGGCCCGGTAGGCGGTGATCCCGGCGACCGCGACCACACGCGGCCGCACCCGCCCGACCAGCTCGCGGAGGGAGGCCCCGCCCTCGCGCAGCTCGGCGTCGGAGAGCTCGGCGGCGCGCGCGGTCGCCCGGCGCACCAGGTTGGTGATGCCGATGCCCCGCTCGACGAGGTGGGCGCGGTCGGCGTCGGTCATCCCGGCGGCGGGGTCGATGCGACGCAAGACGATCCCGGCCCGTGAGAGGGCGGGGTAGAACCGGTTGGCCGGGTGTGCGAAGTGGGTCTGCGTCGCGGCGGTCCAGAGGCCGGGGTTGATGCCGACGAACAGCAGCTGGCACCCCGGGCCGAGCAGGTCCGGGACCTCGGCGTCGCGGTAGGACTCCAGCTCGGCCCGGGAGAACCGGGCCACTACCGGTCGACCAGGACGGCGATGCCGTCGGGGATCTGGCGCTGCGAGCCGTCGGAGGGCGAGTTGAGCACCCGCAGGTCCGTGCCGTCGCGGCCGAGCCCCGCCATCGTCGTGGAGCCGCCGCCGTCGAAGTTGAGGGCCGCCTCGGCCCCGAGCCGCTCGAGCAGCCGGGCGAGCTCGACCTGGGTGAGGCCGCGGCTGAAGTCCTGCCGGCCGTCGATGGCGACCAGCAGCACGCGGCCGGAGTCGCGGTCGATGCCGACGGCGGTGCGGGGGTGCAGGTAGACGTCGTCGCGGGCGACCACCCGGCCCTTGCGGAGCAGCACCGTCTCGCCGCTGATGGCGAAGCGGTAGCGGTCGGGCAGCGCGGACGTGACGGTCGCCCGCGACCCGACGCGCAGGTCGGCCAGCTGGTCGGCGCCCGGCCCTCGGCCGACGAGGACGCTCCCGGTGATCTTCGTGTCGGCGTCGAGCCGGGTCGAGGTGCCCGCGACCCGGCCGTCCTCGACCTGCACCGCGCGGACGTGGCGCCTCTGGCCGTCGGTGATCGAGTAGCCGGCGGTCTTTCCCCAGGCGGAGGTGTAGACGCCGACCTTGCCCTCGCGGACCCGGGGCGAGTTGACGTTGGTGATCTCGATCTCGGGGTGCTCGGCGATGCCCGCCTGCATCGTCACCGGACCGATCCGCAGGCGCCCGGAGTCGCTGGTCGTGAACGCGTTGGTCCAGGTGTACTTCGCGGCGTGCAGGAAGCCGCGGTCCCGGTCGCGGCCCACCCCCAGCGGCGCGCCGGTGTCGTAGATGTCGAAGAAGCCGCCGTTGACGCCCGCCACCGCGTCGTCACGGCCCAGCAGCCGGGTCAGCGGACCCCGCCGGGGGACGGTGGCCATCGAGGCGTAGTCGAGCCGGACCCCGGGCTGGGACGGGTCGACGCGGAGGACGTGCACCCTGTAGCGGCCACGTCGGTCGGCCTCGTCGAAGCGGCGGTAGGTCACTCCCGGAGCGATCCGCCGGGAGCGCTCGCGGCTCACCTGCGGTCGCGGGCTCGGCCCCGGTGGCAGCGGCTCGGCGACCTCGCCGGGCAGCCCGTCGGAGGTCTGCCGCGGTTGGTCGTCGGTCGAGCGGCCGCTCAGCTCGCCACGGTCGTCGGGAGGCCGGGGGGCCGGGTCGTCGGGCAGCAGGGCGACACCGACGACCACCAGGGCGAGCGCGACGAGGGCCAGTCCGGTCCGGGTACGCACCCGGCCAAGGGTAGGTCGGTCAGCGCCCCACCACCGGGAGATGGACGACCGTGTCGTTGAACAGGATCGCGCCGGGCGTCCGCGTGCTCATGCCGGCGAAGGTGTCGCTGACCGGTGACGCGACCAGGTAGAGGTTCTGCCCCGCGGGCACGTCGACCGCCACGGCCGGCAGCTCCACCCGGCGTCGCTGGCCGTCGACGGGGCCGTCCTCGTTCAGCGGGTAGACGTTGTTCTGCACGAGCTCGGCGTCGGCGGGGCTGGAGCCCACGCCCAGCCCGTAGAAGCCGCGGCTCTGGAGGCCGGGCGCCGTCAGCTTCCCGGTGAAGTGGGCGGAGCCGGCGATCCGGATCGGACCCTGCGCGACCTCGTAGGCGATCGGGGCGCCGGCCCCGGACGGGATCGCGACGGTGCCGACCTCGCGGGTGGTGTCCGCAGCCACGGTGCCGACCGTGGTGCAGGTGCTGTCGCGGGTGGCCAGGTGGTAGCGGCCGTAGCCGCCCAGGCCACGGTCGCGGTCCTTGAGCTGCTCGTCCATGAACTGGCGGGCCAGGGCGGCGAAGCCGCCGCCGGCGAGCCGCTCGCTGCACGGGTCGGAGCTGACGTCGATGCCCTGCGGCAGGACGGGGGGTAGCGTGTGCCCGCCGTTGTAGCCGACGAAGATGCTGCTGCGCCGGGCACCGGCCGTGAGGGCCGTACGCCAGGTGTCCAGGGCCTGCTGGAGGTTGAAGAGGGTGTCGGTGTGGCCCTGGCCCATGAGCACCGGGATGTCGAGCCGGCGCCCGTGGGCGACGTGCCAGCGCGGGCCGTTGCGGCGGAAGAAGTGGGGCAGGTCGACGCCGCTTGGCCCGGACCCGTCGGGCCACTCGCCGGTGACCGAGCCCTCGACCAGCGCGCGGTAGACCCGCGGCGGCAGCGCGTCGGTGGGGGCGGCCGCGGCCGAGAGGGCGTACGCCCACTCCGAGCGCACGACGCCCTGCGGGGCGAGGCTCTCGTTGAGGTCGTTCCACGTGATCTCGGGGGCGAGCGCGTCGTAGACGGGGGTGCCGCGGCGCTGCAGCAGCTTGAACGCGCCGAGGTACTGGTAGCCACCGCCGTAGCTGCCGCCGAGCGCGCCCAGCCGCGGGTCGCCCGGACCGTCCTGCTTCACCCAGGGCAGCCGGGACACCAGCCTGACCAGGCGGACGCTGTCGATGCCCTCGAAGCGGGGGTTCTCGACGTGGGCGAAGCCGCCGGACTCGCCGAACCCGCGCTGGTCGAAGGACAGCAGCCCATAGCCCCCGCGGAGCCAGCGGCGGAACGCCCCGGGGTCTGTGGTGCGCGAGCCGCCCCAGCCGTGGCTGTGCATGAGGAACGGCACCGGGTGCCGGCGCGAGGCCCCCGCCGGCTTGAAGATCGTGTAGCAGATCTTCACCGGCGTCTCCTGCCGCGGCTCGGGCCGGCTGCGCAGGCAGCCGTCGGTGGTGGTGGCCAGCGGCGCCCGCGCCGAGGCCGTGCCGGCGGCGGGGGCCGTGGCCGGCGCAGCGGTGGACGCGGGGAGGGCGGTGACCAGCGAGCCGGCGAGGCCGGCCGCGATCGTGGCCGCGAGGCCGGTGGCGAGTCGTGGGCGCATGGTGGCTCAACTGCTCCCCGGCGGAATGGTCACGGATAGCCTGCCCCCGTGACGCAGCCGTGGAACGTCTTCGTCGAGGGCGACAACCTGGACGTGCTGACGAGGCTGCAGCCGGAGTCGGTCGACCTGGTGACCATCGACCCCCCGTACAACACGGGCAACGGGTTCGCGTACGCCGACCGGTGGGGCCGCCACGACGCGTGGCTGGAGATGATGCGGCCGCGGCTGGCCGCGGCCCGCGAGGTGCTGCGCGCGACCGGCGCGCTCTTCGTCAGCATCGACGACCACGAGGTGGCCCACCTGCGGCTGCTGCTGGACGAGCTGTACGGCGAGCGCAACTTCCTCGCCCAGGTGGTGGTCAACCTCAACCCCAAGGGCCGCCAGCTCGGTGGTGGCTTCGCGACCAGCCACGAGTACGTCCTGGTCTACGCGCGGGACGCCGCGCGGTGCGTGCTCGACGCGACGACGACCGAGACCGTCGACCCCGCCGACTTCCCGCTCACGGCGCCGGACGGCCGTCACTACCGGCACCTGCCGTTGCGCAACACGAACAAGAAGTTCAACCCGGTGACCGCGCGCACCCTGCACTTCGCGGTGCACGGCGACCCGGTGACCGGGCGGGTCGCGACCACCCCGTTCGAGGGCTCGGTCGAGGTGCTCCCCGTCTTCGGTGACGGGTCGGCCGCGGTCTGGCGCTGGTCGCGGCCGCGGATCGACGAGCGGCCCGACGACCTGGTGTGCCGGGTGGTCGCCGGCCGGCTGGGGGACCGGGTCGACGTCTTCCAGCGAGACTGGCTCTCGCCCGACCGCCGCAAGAAGCTGCGGACCATCTGGCTCTCCGAGGAGGTCGGGTCTACCGACACCGCGGTGGCGGAGCTGAAGGCCCTGGTCGGCCAGGTCTTCGAGTCACCCAAGCCCACCGGGCTCACCCGCCGGATCCTGCAGACCATGCCGGACGACGCGGTCGTCCTGGACTTCTTCGCCGGCAGCGGGACCACGGGCCACGCCGTGGCGCTCGCCAACGTCGAGGACGGCGGCCGGCGTACCTGCCTGTCGGTCAACTCCGCGGAGCCGACGCTGCCCGGGTCCCACGCCCGTCGCGCGGGCCTGCTGACCGTCGCCGACATCACCCGCGCCCGGCTGCGCGCCGTCGCCGACACGGTGGGTGGCGGCTACCGGGAGCAGACGCCGGCCGAGGTCGGTCGTAGGACAGGATGGGAGTCATGACCAAGCGAGCAGCGCTGGTGACCGGCGGGTCGAGCGGGATCGGGGAGCGGACGGCCGTCCGGCTCCGGGAGGCCGGCTTCGAGGTGTACGCCGTGGCCCGCCGGGTGGAGCGGATGCAGGGGCTGGCCGACGCCGGCGTCCACGTCTTCTCGATGGACGTCACCGACGACGAGTCGATGACCTCCGGGGTCCACCGGGTCCTGACCGAGGCCGGGCGGATCGACGTGCTGGTCAACAACGCCGGCTACGGCTCGTACGGCGCGGTCGAGGACGTGCCGATCGACGAGGCGCGACGACAGTTCGAGGTCAACGTGTTCGGGCTGGCCCGGCTCACGCAGCTGGTGACGCCCGGCATGCGCGAGCGGGCGGCCGACCCGCTGGCCCAGCGGGCGCGGATCGTCAACATCTCCAGCATCGGCGGCAAGTTCTACGAGCCGATGGGCGCTTGGTACCACGCCACGAAGTTCGCGGTGGAGGGCTTCAGCGACAGCCTGCGCATCGAGCTCGCGCCGTTCGGCATCGACGTCGTCATCATCGAGCCCGGGCCGATCCGCACCGAGTGGGGCGAGATCGCCCGGCAGACCCTCGTCGAGACCAGCAGTGGCGGCGCCTACGAGCTCCAGGCCGAGCAGGTGGGCCGGATGCTCGCGCGTGCGGACGGCCGGTTGACGGGGAGCTCCCCCGACGCGGTGGCCCGCAAGGTGGTGCGGGCGGTGCAGAGCAACACCCCGCGGGCGCGCTACCCGGTCGGTCGCGGCGCCGGCACGATCGTGCGCGCACGCAAGCTGCTGCCCGACGCCGCTTTCGACTACTTCGTCAAGGCCGCGTACGGGCTTCGGGGCCGCTCGCAGCCGCACCGCCCGGTGACGGACTAGAGCCCCGCGGCCTGCTCGAGGTCGTTCAGCTCGTCGTCGAGGTGGGTCAGCAGCCGCTGCAGGTGGGGCACGGTCCGGCGGCAGCCGGTGAGCCCGAAGCACATCAGCCCGTCGTACGACGAGCAGGTGATGTTGAGCGCCATCCCGTTGATCGGGATCGACAGCGGGTAGACCCCGAGCAGCTGGGCACCGTTCCAGTAGTGGGTGGAGCGGGGGCCGGGCACGTTGCTGATGATCACGTTGTACGGCGGCCGCACGATGCCCTGCATCCGCAGCAGCGGTGTGAGGATCGCCGGCGCCTGGCCCAGCGCGCTCATCGCGAGGATCTGCGTCGGCGTCATCGACGACAGCGCGCGCTTGCCGTCGATCATGGAGCGGTGGACGGCGTTCAGCCGGTCGGCGGGGTCGGCCCGTTCGGTGCCCATCTGCACCATCACGGCGCCGACGGCGTTGCCGCCCTCGGAGGAGGCGACGTGGGACTGCTTGGCCTTGAGCCCCACGGGGACCATCGCCACCATGCTCTGCTCGGGCAGGGCCTGCTGCTCGAGCAGGTAGCTCCGCAGCGCGCCCGAGCACATGGCGATCACCACGTCGTTGATGGTGGTGCCGGTCGCCCTGCCGATCGCGCGCAACCGCTCGATCGGCCAGTCCTGGGCGGCGAACCGGCGCGACCCGGTGATCGACTGGTTGAACATCGTGCGTGGGGCGTACAGCGAGAGCGGCGAGGTCTCGTTGCGCAGCGACTTGTTGAGGGTGCGGACCAGTGCGCCGGGCAGGCGGGCCGCCTCCGCGGTGACGCCGAGCGCGCTGCGCAGGGCGGAGACCGGGACGTCCTCGAGCCGGCGTTCGGCCTGCTCGCGCTCCCGGGTGGGCTTCAGGCGCTCGGGCTGCACCCCCCAGGGCGCCGGCATCCCGCGCTGGTCCGGATCGGTGGAGAGCACGCTCGCCACCAGCCGCATGGCGCTCACCCCGTCGACCAGCGCGTGGTGGGTCTTGGTGTACATCGCCACCCGGCCGTCGCGCAGCCCCTCGATGATCGTGGCCTCCCACAGCGGCCGCTCCCACGCCAGCCGGGTGCTGTGGAGCCGCGAGCAGAGCTCGAGCAGCTCGCGCACCCGACCCGGCTTGGGCAGCGCGCTGTGGCGGACGTGGTGCTCGATGTCGAACTCCAGGTCCGGCTTCCACACCAGCTGCCCCGCGGTGCGGGCCGAGCGGTGGGGGTGCTTGAGGAACAGCGGCGCGATCTCCTCGACCTCGCGCATGCCGCGGACCATCTCGCGCACGTAGTCGCGTCCCGCGCCCTCGGGCTTCTTGAACAGCTGCAGTCCGCCGACGTGCATCGGCATGTTGCGGTTCTCGGCGAGCAGGAACGCCGTCGACGTCGGGTCGATGGGGGTGGCCACAGGGGTCTCCTCTCGATCCGTTGTGTCGTCACAAGGTCACGTCCGGCCGATCCTCGCCGTTCACCGACCCGCCGACAAGTGGTGGCGGCGGGTCGCTTTGCGGTGGCGGCCCCGTGGGTCGAGGCTGCCGGTCAGACCACCATCATCCACATCCGGGAGTCCTCATGATGCGTTGTCTCACCGCGCTCGTCCTCGTCCTGGCCGGGGTGCTCGGCCTGCCCGCCACGGCGTACGCCGAGACCTATTCCGCCCCGCTCGCCACGGCGATCAACGACCTGGGCGTCGCCAGCGAGGTGCGGACCGGCTACTCGCGCGACCTGTTCCCCCCACTGGGTCGACGCCGACGGCGACGGATGCAGCACCCGCAACGAGGTGCTGATCGCCGAGGCCGACGACCCGGTGTCCGTGGGGGCGGGCTGCTCGCTCTCGGGCGGACGCTGGTTCTCCTACTACGACCGGCTGTCGTGGACCAGCACGAGCGACGTCGACATCGACCACATGGTGCCGCTGGCCGAGGCCTGGGACTTCGGTGCCCGGACCTGGACCACCGCCACCCGGCAGGCGTACGCCAACGACCTCGGCGACTCGCGGTCCCTGGTCGGCGTCACCGACGACGTCAACCAGGCCAAGGGCGACCAGGACCCGGCGACCTGGCTGCCGCAGTACGACCGGTGCCGCTACCTGCGCGAGTTCGTGGCCGTCAAGCTGCGCTGGCGGCTGAGCGTCGACGCGGCCGAGAAGCAGGCGATGTCCTCGCTGGCGTCCTCGTGCACCAACACCACGATCACCGTCACCCGCGCCCGCTGACGGCACCACCTGGCGTCCACAGCACCGCGTGATCACCGGTCCTCCCCAGGCCGGCCGCGGGGGTGTCGGTGCTGACGGCTGCCGTCCCTAGCGTCGTCGGCGTACCGGGGTCGGCCCGGTGCGCCGACGAGGGGAGACGCTGCATGAACAGGATCTGGACCGCGCTGGTCGCGGTCGTGGCCGGGCTGGTGATCGGGGTGACGGGAGCCGTCGCCGCCGGGGGCACCGACCCCGACACGATCGTCCGCGTCGAGGGCGATGCCGCCAGCGGGTTCGGCATCCACCGGCTCGACGGGACCGCGACCTTCCCGCCCACCGACTCCGAGGCGCGGGCCGAGTGCGGGGAGTACGACCGGCTCCGGCTGCGGGTCCGCTGCCGGAGCGAGGTCCGCACCCACTACCGCGACCTCGCCGAGATCCAGCGTTCGCTGGCGTGGGCGCTGGCGCAGTAGCCCGCCGCCGCACGTCGATCCGGCACCACCGGTGCTCTGGCAGGATCGCCGCATGGAGGCCAAGCCACTCGACCGCTTGTGGGTGCGGGGCCGGAGCTCGGTGTCGGCGCGGCTGGAGCGGACCCGGGCGAAGTCGTGGCAGATCGCCCAGTGCGCGATCGCCGCGGGGGTGGCCTGGTACGTCGCGGCCGACCTGCTCGGGCACGAGACGCCGTTCTTCGCCCCGATCGCCGCCGTCGTCAGCCTCGGCACGTCCTACGGACAGCGGTTGCGGCGGGTCGCGGAGGTGACGCTCGGTGTCGCGATCGGCGTGCTCATCGCTGACCTGCTGGTCCTCGCGATCGGGTCCGGTGCCTGGCAGCTCACGCTGATCGTGGCGCTGGCGATGACCTCGGCGTTCCTGCTCGACGGCGGCCAGCTGTTCGTCACCCAGGCGGCCGTGCAGTCGATCGTGGTGTCGACCCTGCTGCCGCAGGCCGAGGCGGGACTGACGCGCTGGACCGATGCCCTGATCGGCGGTGCGGTGGCCCTGGTCGCCGCCACGGTGGTGCCGGCCGCTCCGCTGCGCCGGCCGCGCGAGCAGGCGGCGGTCGTGGTCCGCAAGGTGGCCGACCTGCTGCGGGCGGCGGCCGACGTGATGGTCGACGGCGAGGTCGATCCGGCGCTGGACCTGCTGGCCGACGCCCGCTCCACCGACTACCTGATCCGGGAGCTGCAGCTCGCGGCCGACGAGGGGCTGGCGGTGGTGGCCTCCTCCCCGTTCCGGGTGCGGCACCGGCACGGCGTACGACGGATGGCCGAGCTGGTCGACCCGCTCGACCGGGCGCTCCGGTCGACGCGGGTGCTGGTCCGGCACACGGCCGTCGCCGCCTACCACCGCAGACCGGTGCCCCACGCGTACGCCGTCGTCGCGCGCGAGCTCGCCGGAGCCGTCGACGAGGTGGCCGAGGAGCTCCACGCCGACCGGATGGCGGTCGACGCCCGGCCCGCGCTGCTCGCGGTCGGCTTCGCGACCGGACAGGTCGAGCGGTCGGCCGTGCTCTCGGCCGAGGTGGTGCTCGCGCAGATGCGCGGGGTGATCGCCGACATGCTGCTGCTCACCGGGCTCGACTCGCTGGAGGCCAGCGACGCCCTGCCACCCCCGCCCGGCATGGCCCCGTGACCGACCGGCGCTGGGTGCTCCACGTCGACCTCGACCAGTTCCTGGCGGCGGTGGAGGTCCTGCGCCGGCCCGAGCTGGCCGGGCTGCCGGTGGTGGTCGGCGGCCGCGGCGTGGTCACCGAGCGCGCCGTGGTCTCGACCGCGTCCTACGAGGCACGCGAGTTCGGGATCCGCTCGGGGATGCCGCTGCGGACGGCCCACAAGCGGTGCCCCGACGCGGTGTTCCTGCCGGTCGACTTCCCGGTCTACGAGGCGGCCTCGGCGGAGGTCATGTCCACGCTGCGCGGGCTCGAGTGGGGAGGAGCCCCGGTCGTGGTGGAGGTGCTCGGCTGGGACGAGGCCTTCGTCGGTGCGGGGGAGAGGCACGGCGATCTCGGCGACCCGCACGGGTTCGCCGACCGGCTCCGCGCGGCCGTGCTCGACGCGACCCGGCTCCACATCTCGGTCGGCATCGGCACCAACAAGCTGCAGGCCAAGATCGCCACCGACTTCGGCAAGCCGCGTGGCGTCTTCACGATCACCGACGAGACCTGGTTCGCGCAGATGGGGGACCTCCCGACCAGGGCGCTCTGGGGCGTCGGCGCCAAGATCGCGGGGCGGCTGACCCGGCTCGGCATCGCCACCGTGCGCGACCTCGCCGGGTCCGACCCCCACGTGCTGGTCGCGGAGTTCGGGCCGACGATGGGTCCGTGGTTCCACCGGCTCGGCCGCGGTGTCGACTCCAGCCCGGTCGACGCGACGCCGTGGGTGGCGCGGGCCCACGGCCACGAGGAGACCTTCCAGACCGACCTCGAGTGGAGCGAGGTCCCCGGTGCCGTCCGCGCGCTCACGGCGCGGGCGCTGGAGTCGATCGACCGGGAGGGCAGGCCGGCTGCGCGGGTCTTCCTCAAGATCCGCTACCGCACCTTCTTCACGCTCACCCGCTCCCGCAAGCTCCCGGAGCCGACCCGCGACGTCGACGTGCTCGGCGACGTCGCGGTGGCGCTGCTCGACAAGGTCGAGCAGGACAAGCCGGTGCGGCTGCTGGGGGTCCGGCTGGAGATGGTGCCGCCGGAAGGTGGCTACTGAGTGACCAGGTCCAGCCACTCGAGGTGGGCGCGACCGTCGAAGGGCGGTTCGCCGTCGCGTACGGCCGACGACACCGCGGCGCAGGCGCCGAGGGCCAGGTCGACCACCGCCGGGGGATAGGCGTACGCCCTGCGATGGGCGGCGAACTCGTCCTCGTCATCGACCCACACCCGTCCGGAACGGCCGCGGACCACGTCCAGGTCGAGGTCGACCGCGCGCAGCACGTCCCGGTGCCAGGAGGCCGGCGTCGTCATGTCGACGTAGAGGTCGATCGGCACCCGTGCACCCGAGACGGGCAGGAAGCCACCGGGCCCGTGGAAGGTCGCGAGCCAGCCGGGACGGCTGCCGTCGACCCGGGCCGGGACCAGCGCGACCTGGTCGTTGACGGCCTCGAAGCGGGCGCCCGGGCGGGTGAAGGTCGTCCCGGCGGGGAAGCCGATCCATTCGCCGTGCCGGTCGCGTCCGAGGTAGCTGCCGCGGAACTGCCAATGGGGGCGGTCCCCCCACTTCGACATCTCGCAGCTGACGGGCGTCCCCCGCTCGAACCTCACAGGGTTGGTCTACACGATGGGCGGCGGCTTCACCTGACGGCTCACGCGGGCGATGACGTCCTGGTAGCGGGATCCGGTCAGTCGCGCGAAGTGGTGCATCGCGTGGGCGTCGAGGCCCACCAGGCAGCGGGCCCGGCCCTTGAGCACGGCGCCGACGATGACCTCCGCCGCCCGCTCGGGCGTCATCCTGGCCAGCTTCTCGTCGAAGAGCCTCGCGGTCGCCTCGTGGTCCTCGTCGGCGGCGGTGCGGGCGTTGCGGGCGATCGCGGTCTTGATCCCGCCCGGGTGGACGACCGTGACCCCGACGGGGTGCCCGGCGATCAGCATCTCCTCGCGCACCGCCTCCGACATGCCACGGACGGCGTACTTGGTCGCGTTGTACATCGACTGGCCCGGCATCGAGACCAGCCCGAACAGCGAGGAGATGTTGACCAGGTGGCCGTCGCCGGAGGCGATCAGGTGGGGCAGGAACTCCTTGGTGCCGTGGACGACACCCCAGAAGTTGATCCCGACGATCCACTCCATGTCGTCGTAGGTCAGCGACGTCAGGTCGCCGGTGACGGCGACGCCGGCGTTGTTGACCACGACGTTGACCCGGCCGAAGTGGGCGGCCACCTCCGCCGCGTACGTGGCGAAGGCGGTGCGGTCGGCGACGTCGAGGTGGGCCGCGTGCACCTCACGCGCTCCGGCCCGCTCCACCAGCTCGGCCGTCTGCGCGAGGCCGGCGTCGTCGACGTCGGAGACCGCGAGCAACGAGCCGCGGCCGGCGAGGTCGAGCGCCAGCGCGCGGCCGATGCCGGATCCGGCGCCGGTGATCACGACGACCTTGTCGTCCAGGCTCTTCATGCCGTCACCTTCTCGCGCGGGTCGGTCACCCGGGCTGGTGCGACGTCGTACGCCCCCGGGTCGAACCGGGTCAGCTGGCGACGCAGGGTCACCGTGGTGCGCGGCCAGAGCAGCGTGTTGCGGCCGTGGTCGTCGAGGTACCAGCTCGAGCAGCCGCCCGTGTTCCACACCGTACGACCCATCCGGCGTTGCAGGTCGGCGTTCCAGGTCCGCTGGGCGTCGGCGCTCGGTTCGACCTCGGCCCATCCCTCGGCGCGCATCGTCCGGAGAGCGTCACGCACGTACCCGACCTGGGTCTCGATCACGAAGACCATCGAGGAGTGGCCGAGGCCGGTGTTGGGCCCGACGATCGAGAAGTAGTTGGGGAAGCCGTGCACCGCAGAGCCCTTGTACGCCATCATGCCGGACGTCGCCCAGGTCTCCGCGAGCGAGCACCCGTGGCGGCCGTGGACGCGGTGCGAGATCGGCGGGTCGGTCGTCTGGAAGCCGGTCGCGACCACGATCACGTCGACCGGGCGCTCGACGCCGTCGGCGGTGACGACTGCGTCGCCGGTCACCTTGGCGATCGGGTCGGTCACCAGGTCGACGTCGTCGCGGTCGAGCGTTGGGTAGTAGCGGTTGGACTGCAGGATCCGCTTGCAGCCCATCCGGAAGTCCGGGGTGACCTTCTCCCGTAGCGCCGGGTCGGAGATCTCGCGGCCGATGTGGCGCCGGGCGAGCTTCTCGACCGGCGCGAAGAGCCGCGGCTCGACGGCGAACCCGGCGACCCAGGTCTCACGCCCCCAGTAGATCCCGGCGCGGTAGAGCTTCTGCAGCGCCGGGAGCCGGCGGAACAGGCTCCGCTCGACCGCGGTGTAGGGCCGCTCGTGGCGCGGGAGCACCCACGGTGCCGTGCGCTGGTAGACGTCGAGGTGCCCGGTGACCTTCGCGATCTCCGGGACGATCTGGATCGCGGAGGCGCCGGTGCCGATCACCGCGACCCGCTTGCCGGCGAGGTCGGCGTCGTGGTCCCAGCGGGCGGAGTGGAACACCTCGCCCTGGAAGGAGTCGATGCCCTCGATGTCGGGGAGCCGGGGCTCGACCAGGGCGCCGGCGCCGCTGATCAGCGTGCGCGAGACGTACCTGCCGGTGCTGGTCGTGGTGACCCAGCGCTGGGCGTCGTCGTCCCACCGTGCGTCGTGGACGTCGGTGCCGAACCGGAACCTGTCGAGGACCCCTGACTCCCGTGCGACGCGCTGCAGGTAGGCCTGGATCTCGGGCTGGGGGGAGAACGAGCGCGACCAGTCGGGGTTGCGCGCGAAGGAGAAGGAGTAGAGCTGGCTCGGGACGTCGCAGGCCGCGCCGGGGTAGGTGTTGTCGCGCCAGGTGCCGCCGACGTCGGCCGCGCGCTCGACGACGAGGAAGTCGTGCTCACCGGCCTCGTCCAGCTTGATCGCGGCGCAGAGCCCGGCGAAGCCCGCGCCGATGACCAGGTGGTCGACCCGGTGGTCGGCGTCTCGTCTGTGGTCCATGCCTCCCGAACGTATTGGCGTTATTGAACACCTGTCAATAAAGTGGAGGGGTGACGACCGGCACAGCCAGCGGAGGCCCGCGCACCCGGCTCAGCCCGGACCAGCGGCGGACCCAGCTGCTCGACCTGGGCGTGGCGCTGCTCGCCCGCCGGACCCTCGACGACCTGACCATCGACCTGCTCGCCGAGGAGGCGGGGATCTCGCGAGGGCTGCTCTACCACTACTTCGGCGGCAAGCACGGCTTCCACGAGGCGGTCGTGCGCCGTGCGGTCGACGACCTCGTGGCGCAGACCGCGCCGCCCCCCGGCGGCGCGCCTCTGGACCGGCTGCTGGCCTCGATGACGGCGTACGTCGACTACGTCACCGACAACCTCGAGGGCTACGCCTCGATCGTGCGGGCGGCCCAGAGCGGCAACGAGTCGCTGCGCCGGCTGCACGAGGAGGCGCGGCGGGTCCTCACCGACCGGATCTTCACCGAGGACGCGCAGGGGGAGGTCATCCCCGACACCCCGGCCACCCGGCTGGCGGTCCGGGGCTGGTCGGCGATGACCGAGGAGCTCGTGCTGGCGTGGGCGGCCGAGCCCGGGGCCGTGACCCGGGACGAGCTGCTGGCCGTGGTGACCGGGTCGCTGCCCGCGCTGGTCGGCCTGCTCCCCTGACCATCCCGGTCACTGCCCCGGCAGGTCCATCCGCACCGTGGTGTCACCCGGCCGCCGGCGACCCGCGACGACGACCCGGGGCTCGACGGCTGAGCGAACGTTCGCTCCGACGGGGGGGTTGATCTCCGCGACGCGACGGAGGTGCGATGGAGGGATGACAGACATCTCGGAACCCCGTACCCCCTCCACTCTCGACGTGGCTTCCTCGCCGGCTCGGCCGGCATCGGTGCCGGCCTCGGCAGCGGGATCGCCCTCTCCCCCGGTGGGTCGGCGCGCGCCGCCTCGGTCTTCCCGGGCGAGGACTGGCCCGACGGACCCGGCCGCCGCAACTCGCCGCAGCGGCGCCGGTTCGGACCTGCGCGCGATCCTCGCCGAGATCGACCCGGGCCGGATCGAGGCCTCGGTCCGCACGCTCGTGGGCTTCGGCACCCGGCACACGCTCTCGGCCCAGGACGACTCCGAGCGCGGCATCGGCGCCGCCCGTGACTGGCTGTTCGAGGAGTTCAGGCGGTACGCCGAGGCGTCCGGCGGACGGATGACCGTCGAGAAGCAGACCTACGTCCAGGAGCCGGCCAGCCGGATCCCGGTCGCGACGCCGATCACCAACGTGATCGCCACCCTGCGAGGCTCGACCGAGCCCGACCGGGTCTACGTCATCTCGGGCCACTACGACTCGCGCGTCACCGACGTCATGGACTCCACCAGCGACGCACCGGGCGCGGACGACGACGCCTCGGGCGTCGCGGTCTCCCTGGAGCTGGCGCGGGTGCTGGCCACCCGGAGGCCCAGGGCCACCCTGGTGTTCGCTGCGGTCGCCGGTGAGGAGCAGGGACTGTACGGCGCCACCCACATGGCCGAGCAGTTCCGGACCTCTGGCGTGGACCTGCAGGCCATGTTCACCAACGACATCGTCGGCAGCTCGACCGCCGACGACGGCGAGCGCGATCCGCGCAGCCTCCGGCTCTTCGGCGAGGGCGTCCCCACCGACGAGACCCCCGACGAGGCCACGACCCGACGCTCCGTCGGTGGCGAGAACGACTCGCCCGCCCGCCAGCTCGCCCGGTTCGTCACCGAGGTGGCCGGCCCGGCGACGACGGACATGGACATCCGCGTCGTCTACCGGCGCGACCGCTACCTCCGAGGCGGCGACCACATCCCCTTCCTGGAGCGCGGCTTCCCCGCGGCCAGGTTCACCGAGCCGAACGAGGACTACGCCCACCAGCACCAGGACGTACGCGTCGAGGACGGCGAGCAGTTCGGCGACCTGCCCCAGTTCTGTGACTTCGACTACGTCGCCCGCGTCGCGAAGGTCAACGCCGCCACGATGTGGTCGCTGGGCACGGCACCCGGGACGCCCCGCGACGTCAAGATCCTCACCGCAGAGCTCACCAACGACAGCGAGCTCACGTGGACGGCCACCCCCGGCGCGGTCCGCTACGAGCTGGTGTGGCGGCCGACGCCCGAGGACGAGTGGACCGACGTGATCGACGCCGGCGACGCCACGTCGATCCGGGTCGACCTGTCGAAGGACAACGTGTTCTTCGGCGTGCGCGCGGTCGGCGCCGATGGTCGGCGCAGCCCCACTGCGTTCCCGACCCCGCAGCGCTGAGCGGGCAAACGCTCCTCGCCTGCGGTGGGTCGAGCCTGGCTCAGGAGGCGATCGCCCGCTCTCCGGCACCGATCAGCACCCGCCGCAGGCAGTCGGCCACGAAACCCGGGTCGTGCATGACCTGGCGCCAGGTGAAGCGCAGGACCAGCCACCCTGCGCACACCAGCACGGTGTAGCGCCAGCAGTCGCGCTCGTGGGCGTCCCTGCCCGTGTGGTACTCCCACGAGTCGGCCTCCAGGACCAGCCGGCGGTCGCGATCGCCCACGTCCGGGTGGATCGTCACGCCGTGGACCTCGATCTCCAGCTGCGGCTCGGCGTCGAGCCCGGCGTCGAGCGCGATGGCCCGCAGCACCGACTCGAACGGGTTGGCGGCCAGCCCGGACGCATGGCGGGCCACCCGCCGCGCCCTGGCCGCACCCTTGCCCCGGACCCGAGTGGCTTCCCGGACCAGCGACTGCGGATCGACGTCGCCGTGTCGGATGGCCGAGTCCGCAACCGCGAGTGCGACAGCAAAGGGCAGTCGCCTGGCGCAGTCGATCACCGTGCGCATCGGCGAGGTGACCCGTCCGCGCTCTTCGCTGATGTCGGCCCAGAAGAGGTGGTGCCGCGGCGATCGGGTGGCCTTGGAGTTGCGGGGCACGGTGATCCAGGGCGTGACCGAGGGGAACGGCACCTCCCACCCGTGGAGCTGGGCAGCGCTGAGGTGGGAGGCCACGCCCCCCAGCTGTGCGGCTCGGACCAGCGCTCGGTCGGCGTCCGGTAGCCGGTACCGACCCCGGCGGACGCGCACGACCTGGCCGGAGTCCAGTGCCGCCGAGAGCTCGCGGGCGGTGGTGAGCCGCAACAGATCGGCACGGTCGGCGATCCCGCCGAGCCGTCCGACCGCCGCTGCTCCGTCCATGCCATGAGCCTGCCCGCTGCTCTCCGCTCCTGCATCCGGTCGTCCACAGCGTCAAGGGGGTGCGGAACAATGGCGGCGTTGTGGACATCACCTACCCGCCGGAGCTGCCGGTCAGCCAGCGCCGCGACGACATCGCCGCCGCCATCCGGGACCACCAGGTCGTCATCGTCGCCGGGGAGACCGGCTCGGGGAAGACCACGCAGCTCCCGAAGATCTGCCTCGAGCTCGGACGCGGCGCGGGGCCCGCACACGGGGGCCGGCTGATCGGCCACACCCAGCCGCGACGGATCGCCGCCCGCTCGGTCGCCGAGCGGATCGCCAGCGAGCTGGGGACCGAGCTGGGTGACCTGGTCGGCTACCAGGTCCGCTTCACCGACCGGACGTCGAAGGCCGGCCGGCTCAAGCTGATGACCGACGGCATCCTGCTGGCCGAGCTGCAGCGCGACCGGCAGCTGCGGAAGTACGACACGATCATCATCGACGAGGCGCACGAGCGCACCCTGAACATCGACTTCCTGCTCGGCTACCTCAAGCGGCTGCTGCCCCGCCGCCCCGACCTCAAGGTGGTCATCACGTCGGCGACGATCGACGTCGACCGCTTCGCCCGCCACTTCGACGCCCCGATCGTGGAGGTGTCCGGCCGCACCTACCCGGTCGAGGTGCGCTACCGGCCGCTGCTGGAGCTGCCGGAGGACGACGAGGAGGGCGAGCCGGTCCAGCGCGACCAGACCGAGGCGATCCGCGAGGCGGTCGCCGAGCTGGCCGCCGAGGGTCCCGGCGACGTCCTGGTGTTCCTGCCCGGCGAGCGCGAGATCCGCGACACCGCCGACGAGCTGGCCGGCCTGCCGCGCACCGAGGTCGTCCCGCTCTACTCGCGGCTCACGGCCGCCGAGCAGCACCGGGTGTTCAGCTCCCACCCGATGTCCGTACGACGCGTCGTGCTCGCCACCAACGTCGCCGAGACCTCGCTGACCGTGCCCGGCATCCGCTACGTCGTCGACACCGGCGTCGCCCGGATCAGCCGCTACAGCTTGCGCACCAAGGTGCAGCGGCTCCCGATCGAGGCGATCAGCCAGGCCTCGGCCCGGCAGCGCTCGGGCAGGTGTGGCCGCGTGGAGGCCGGCATCGCGATCCGGCTCTACTCCGAGGAGGACTTCGACGGGCGTCCGGAGTTCACCGACCCCGAGATCCTCCGGACCAACCTGGCCAGCGTCATCCTGCAGATGACGTCGCTCGGGCTGGGCGACATCGCGCGGTTCCCGTTCGTCGAGCCACCGGACCGGCGCCACGTCACCGCCGGCGTGCAGCTGCTGGAGGAGCTGGGCGCGCTGGCCGCGGGGTCGCAGGGCGACCGCCGGCTGACCCGCGTCGGCAAGCGGCTCGCCCGGCTGCCGATCGACCCGCGACTCGGACGGATGATCCTCGAGGCGGAGCGGCTCGGCTGCCTCCGCGAGGTGCTGGTCATCGCCGCCGCGCTGTCGCTGCAGGACCCGCGCGAGCGGCCGGCCGAGCAGCGGCCGCAGGCCGACCAGCAGCACGCGCGCTTCCGGGACGACTCCTCCGACTTCCTCAGCTGGCTCAACCTGTGGCGGCACCTGCGCGAGCAGCAGCGCGAGCTCTCCTCCTCGGCGTTCCGGCGGATGTGCAAGCGCGAGTACCTCAACTACCTCCGGGTCCGCGAGTGGCAGGACTTCGAGTCCCAGCTGCGCCAGGTCTGCCGCGAGATGCGGATCGAGCTCGGCCGTCCGGCCGACACCCCGGACGCCGACGGCATCCACCAGGCGCTGCTGTCCGGGCTGCTCTCGCACGTCGGTCTGCTCGAGGATCGGGACCGGAAGGACTCTGCTGGACGGAGAGGAGGTCCGCGGGAGTACCTCGGCGCCCGCGGCACCCGGTTCGCGATCTTCCCCGGCAGCGGCCTGAAGGGGAAGAACCCGCAGTTCCTGATGGCCGGCGAGCTCGTGGAGACCGGTCGGCTCTGGGCGCGGCAGAACGCCGCGATCCGACCGGAGTGGGCCGAGCGGATCGGCAGCCACCTCGTCAAGCGCTCCTACAGCGAGCCGCACTGGTCGCGGAAGCGGGCGGCCGTGATGGCGCGGGAGCGGGTGACCCTGTACGGCGTGCCCCTCGTCGCCGACCGGTCGGTGCAGTACGGCCGGATCGACGCCGCGATCTCGCGGGAGCTCTTCATCCGCCACGCCCTGGTCTACGGCGAGTGGCACACGCGGCACGAGTTCTTCGCCGACAACCGACGACTGCTGGAGGAGGCCGAGGAGCTCGAGCACCGCGCCCGCCGCCGCGACCTCGTCGTCGACGAGCACACCCTGTTCGACTTCTACGACGCCCGGATCCCCGAGGGCGTGGTGAGCGGCGCGCACTTCGACCAGTGGTGGAAACAGCAGCGGCGCACCCAGCCGGACCTGCTCACCTTCGACCCGGCGATGCTGACCCACGACACCGCCGCCGAGGTCAGCGAGGCCGACTACCCCGAGCAGTGGGTCTCCGCGGGATCGGGAGGGGACGGGCTGACCTTCCCGATCAGCTACCACTACGAGCCGGGCGCCGCCGACGACGGCATCACGATCGACGTCCCCGTCGCCACCCTCAACCGGGTCGCCGCCGGGGACTTCTCCTGGAACGTCCCCGGTCTGCGTGCCGAGCTCGTCACCAGCCTGCTGCGCAGCCTCCCCAAGCACCTCCGGGTGAGCTTCGTGCCGGCACCCAACACCGCCCGCGACTTCCTCGCCGTCGTCCCCGCGGGCGAGGAGCCGTTGCTCGACGCCCTCGAGCGGCACCTCCGGTCGCGGACCGGCGTCGCCGTCCCGCGTGAGGCGTGGGACTGGTCGAAGGTCCCCGAACACCTCCGCCCGACCTACCGCGTGCTCGACGAGCGTGGGCAGGAGCAGGCCCGGGGCAAGAACCTCGAGGAGCTGAAGGCGCCGTTGCTCGGGGAGTTCGCCGATGCGATGGCCGAGGTCGCCGCCGACACCACCGCCACCGGACGGACGACGTGGACCTTCGCGACGGTCCCCGCCGAGCAGACCTGGCGGCGCGCCGGGCACGACGTCCGTGGCTTCCCGGCGCTCGACGACGAGGGCACCACGGTCGGGCTGCGGGTCTGCGGGTCGTTCGCGGAGGCCGCCGCGCGGCACCGAGCCGGCGTCACCCGGCTGCTGCTGCTGGCGCTGCCCCGTCCCGACGTGCTGGCCGGTCTCGACAACGCCACCAAGCTCGGCCTCGCCGGGTCGCCCCACGGCTCGGTCGCCGACCTGGTCGAGGACGTACGGCGTGCGGTGGTGCTGGCCGAGGTCGACGGCCGGGAGGAGGTCCGCGACGAGCCGTCGTACGACGCGCTGCTGGCCGACCTGCGTCGCGACCTCCAGCCACGGATGCGTGAGCTGCTCGGCACGGTCGGCCAGGTGCTGGCCCGCTGGCGCGCCACCGACAGGTCGCTGGCAGGGCGGGCCGACCTGGCCGTGCTCGCCTCGCTCGCCGACATGCGCGACCAGCTCGGCCGGCTGGTCCACCGCGGCTTCGTCGCCGAGGCGGGACCCGAGCGGCTGCGGCGCTACCCCGTCTACCTCGCCGCGCTCGACCAGCGTCGCGCGCGGCTCGACGAGCAGCCCGCCCGCGACCAGCAGTTGCTCGCGCAGGTGGCCGACCTGCAGGCGTCCTACCTCCACCAGGTCGAGGCGCTGCCCGAGGGGCGGCCGCCCTCGGCCGCGCTGCGCGAGGTGCGGTGGCTGCTGGAGGAGTACCGGGTCTCGCTGTGGGCCCAGCAGCTCGGCACGGCGCAGAAGGTCAGCGACCAGCGGATCCGGAAAGCCTTGGCCGCCGGGGCCGGTCGCGACGGTTAGCCTGCCTTCGTGAGCCAACGCCCGCACCACCGGCCGTCCGCGCCGGGGAGTCGCTACTTCGAGGCGATCTCGTCCGGCGTCGACCCGGCGGAGCTGCAGGAGGCCGCCGACCGGGCGGCGACGCTGCTGGTGCGGGGGGCCCGCGACAGCGGCGACGACGACGTGGCCGAGCGGTTGCTCCACCTCGCCGACAGCGAGGGGATCGAGACCATCGCCGAGGTGTGGTCGGCCTCGCCTGGCGACTCGCTGGCGGGGTGCCTGTGGCGGCTGTTCCTGCTGCGCTCCTGGGTCTACGCCGACCCCAGCGCGGTCGCGCAGCAGTACGAGGCGGGCCGGGCCGCGGCGCCGGTCGCGCGGGTGGTCGCCGGTGTGGCCGACCCGCCCGGCCCCGACGAGCTGAAGGCGATGATCGACCAGGTGCTGCGCGGGATCGTCCGGGCCGACTTCGCCGACGTGCTGTTCCGCGCCTCGGCGTTCGCCCGCGTGGTCGCGACCGGCCGGGCGTCCCTCGCCACCACGACCGAGCAGGAGGTGGCGCGGATGCTCGCGCTGGCCGAGCAGCTCGAGGCCGCGGGACACGCCGAGCTCGCTCACGGACTTGCCTGACGGACGCCCACCGGCGTCCTACACTGGCCGAGGTGTGCCGGGCCGTGGCAGCCCCGGGTCCCAACTGAAGCCGCTACGAGCGGCCACGCGCCGTGAGGCGCTCCCGGTCCGGCACACCTACTCCTCCGGACACACCCGCCGGTCGCGTCGCTCGTCGAACGTGCGCAGCACCAGGGGCGCCGGAGCCGTGACCTGGTGCTCCCGCTCGAGCGCCTCGAAGTGCACGGTCGCCCACGGGCTCGTGCTGACGTAGCCGCCGCCGTTGCAGCCGTCCTGGCGCCACCCGATGGCGACCGTGACGATGCGGCTGGCGTGCGCGGGGACGGTCACGTCGACCTCCCAGCGGGCGTCGGTGCTCGGGGACGCCTGACCCACCGGCGCGGTGTCGGTGGGGAGCGCGCGGGCCTCGAGCCGACTGTCGAGGCCGACCATCCGCGCCGTGACGTCGGTCACGCGGACCTCGCGGCCGCTCTGGTTGGCGACGCGGACCTCGACGTCGCACCGCCATCCCGGCCGGGACCAGATCGCCGGCTCGCCCTCGTGGCTGCCGACCCGGGCCTCCGCGCACGCCGGCCTCCAGTCGGCCGACACCGATGCGGCGGCCCGTGCCGACCAGGTGACCCATCCGATCGCCCCCACGACGCCCAGGGCGGCCACCAGCGAGAGCACGAGCAGCACGACCTGGGTACGGGTCGCCAGGAGCCTGGTCACGAGCGAACTATCGCACCGGCGGCCGGCCCTCCTGCTCACCCCCTCTGGCGAAGGTGGGGGCCCGCTACGGTCGGCTCATGGCCGACGACGAGATCAGCTACCGGCCCGAGCCCGACGGCGAGCCCGACCCCGGAGAGGTCGTGTGGGCGTGGGTGCCCTACGACGACGACCCGGCGCATGGGAAGGACCGTCCTGTGCTGCTGCTCGCCGAGCGTGGGAGGCAGTGGCTCGGGCTGATGCTCTCGAGCCAGGACCACGACCTCGACGCCGAGGACGAGGCCCGGTACGGCCGGTTCTGGATGGACGTCGGCACCGGCGCGTGGGACCACGAGGGCCGGCCGAGCGAGGTGCGGCTGGACCGGTTGCTGCTGTTCGACCGGGCCGGGATCCGCCGCGAGGGCGCCGCGCTCGACCCAGGTGTCTTCGCCCAGGTCGTCGCCGCCGCACGCGGGCACCACGGCAGCACCTGAGCCGGGTCCGACGGCCGCCGGGCAGGTGGGGCGACCGGCTCGGACCGCTCGGTAGGCTGGGGCGACGTACTCGACCGGGGAGGTTCTGCTTGCGACGCCGCGCAGCCATCGGTGCGATGCTCGCTGCGCTCGCGCTGGCCGCCTGCGAGGCCGACGTCGGTCCGACCCCCGAGGCGCAGAGCTCCGACCCGCAGCCGACCGACCGGACCCTCGAGTTCGGCGTCTACGGCAGCGACGAGGAGCTGGACGCGTACGCCTCTCTCGTCGACGTCTACAACTCGCTCTACGACGGCGCCGAGATGACGATGACCGGCTACGGCAGCCGCGAGGAGCTGATGGGCGAGATCCGGGAGACCGGTGAGGTCCCCGACGTGTTCCTCACCGACCAGCGCGACCTGGCCTGGCTGCAGGAGTCCCAGAGCCTGCAGCCGGTGGACTCGATGCTGATCGAGCGCGGGGTCGACTTCGGCGACCTCTACTCCCGCGGGGCGGTGCTCGCCTTCAGCGCCGACTCCCGGCTGCAGTGCATGCCGGTCGGGATCTCGCCGATGGTGATCTTCTACAACACCGAGCTCGTCGACTTCGAGACGATGATCGCCCGGGGTCTCCCCGCGCCGACCGAGGGGCTCAACTGGAACTTCGAGCAGTTCGTCGCCGCGGCGGAGTTCGCCAGCCGCCCGAAGAGCTCGACGCGGGGCATCCACGTCGACCCGACGCTGCGTGGCCTCGCCCCCTTCATCTACGCCGCCGGCGGTGAGGTCTTCGACGACGCGGAGGCGCCGACGTCGCTCGCGTTCTCCGACGACGCGACGCAGTCGGCGCTCGGCACGGTGCTCCAGGTGTTCCGCGACCCGCGGCTGACGCTGAGCCAGAAGCAGCTCGACGAGCGACCGGCGATGGAGTGGTTCAAGCGCGGCAGGCTCGGCATGATCCCCGGCTTCCGGGACCAGGTGCCGATGCTGCGGCAGGCGCCCGACCTGAGCTTCGACGTCATCCCGATCCCCAGCATCGAGCGCAACGCGACCATCGGCGGCTTCACCGGCATGTGCGTCTCGTCCGAGACCGGGAACGCCACCGCGGCCGCCGACTTCCTGGTCCACATGAACTCGCCGGTGTCGATCCGCCGACTGGCCTCGTCCGGCCACCTGGTCCCGGCCAACCTCGAGGTGGCCCTGTCCGACGACTTCGTGCAGCCCGGCCGCGAGCCGCTGCACGCCCAGGTCTTCACCAACAGCGTCCGCAACATCGTGCTGCCGCCGCTCCTGGACAACTGGGCGGACCTCGAGGACGCCGTCCACAGCAGCATCATGACCCTGCTCATCGCCCCCGTGATCACCGACCTCGACGCGCTGACGCTGCGGATCGACGAGCAGTCGCAGACCGTGCTCGCGCCCGACGAGGAGCCGAGCGACGAGGCCTCGAGCGAGTCGCCCTAGGCCGGATCCGGACCGGGCGCCGGGTCCGGCGCGGGCTCGGTCGCAGGCGCGGGCTCTGGCTCGGGCTCTGGCTCGGGCTCCGTCTCGGCGTCGATGATCGCCTTGACCAGCAGCGGCACGGTCAGGCCGCGCTGCCAGGCGCGCGCGCCGTAGCCGGCCAGCTGCGCGTCGACCGCCTCGGCCAGCGGCTCGGGGTCGCGCGTCGACGGCGGGGTCCACAGCAGGCGACGCAGGTGGTCGGGCGTGAGGATGTTCTCGGCCGGCACCTCGATCTCGCCGGAGAGCGAGGTGACCGCGTCGCGGGCCGCGGTCAGCCGGCGGGCGGCGACCGGGTCCTTCTCCGACCAGGCACGCGGCAGCGGGGGGCCGTCACCGCGGGGTGCCCGCGTCGGCAGCTCCTCCTCGGGGAGGGCGGCGACCTCGTTGAGCGCCTCCGTCCACTGCGCGGCGTAGCGGGCCGCGCCACGGCCGTGGAAGCCTTGCGTGCGCAGCAGCGTCCGCCGGTCGGCGGGCATCGCGGTGGCGGCCGCGACGATCGCCGAGTCGGGCAGGATCCGGCCGGGGGTCACGTCGCGCTCGCGCGCGATCTCGTCGCGGGTCTCCCACATCGCCCGGACGGCGCCCAGCGCGCGCCGACCCCGCACCCGGTGCACCCCCGACGTACGCCGCCACGGGTCGACGCGGGGGACCGGCGCGAAGCCGCGGACCCAGTCGAACTCCTGCCGCGCCCAGTCGTCCTTGCCCGTGTCGACCAGCTCGGCGGCGAGCACGTCGCGCAGCTCGACCAGCACCTCGACGTCGAGGGCCGCGTACTCCAGCCACGGCCGCGGCAACGGTCGGGTCGACCAGTCGACGGCGGAGTGCTCCTTGGCCAGCCGGCGGCCCAGCAGCGTCTCGACCAGCGTGGCGAGGCCGACCCGCGGGTAGCCGAGCAGCCGCCCGGCGAGCTCGGTGTCGAAGAGCGTGGCGGGCACCAGTCCCAGCTCGGCGAGACAGGGGAGGTCCTGGGTGGCGGCGTGGATGATCCACTCGGTGCCGGCGACCACCTCCTGCAACGGCGCGAGCGTCGAGAGCCCGATCGGGTCGACCAGGTGGGTGCCGGCACCCTCGCGCCGGAGCTGGATCAGGTAGGCCCGCGAGGAGTAGCGGTAGCCCGAGGCCCGCTCGGCGTCGACGGCGAGCGGACCGGTGCCGGCTCCGAGGGCGGCGGCGGTGGCCCGCAGCCCGTCGTCGGTGTCGACGACGTCCGGCAACGGCTCACGCAAGCGCAGCAAGGGCGCCGGGGGACCCGGGGGAACTGCCTCCTCGGGAGGGTCCTGTCCGTTCAACGGCCTCAGCGTCCCGGCCCCCGCTGACCCCGCCGGCTGGGCATGGCGGTGACGCCGTCCGGGACCGGGGGCAGACCCGCCGCGGTGCAGAGCAGCTCGCCCCAGGCCTCCACGTGGTCGCCGAGCGACGCCGGGTCCAGCGGTGTCCACGAGGCCCGGATCTCGATCTGGGCGGTGCCGCCCTCGTCGGACATCCCGCCGAAGCTGTCGGTGGCCACGCGGGTGACCGTGCCGGACGCCGCGGTGTGGTCGGCGCCGTGGGCATCGAGCGCCTCGACCAGCCAGGTCCACCCCACCCCGGGGAGCAGCGGGTCGGTGATCATGTCGGTCTCGATCTCGGCGCGGGCGTAGGCCACGCAGCGGAAGGTGCCGTCCCACGCGTCGTTGCCGTCGGGATCGTGGAGCAGGATGATCCGCCCGGTGCCGACGTCGGTGCCGTCGACCGTCACGTCGGCGCTCAGCGCGAACGAGTGGGGAGCGATCCGCTGCGGGGCGGGCATCTCCTCGCAGAAGACCTCGGGGCGCAACGTCGCGGCGCGCATGCTCTCGACCGCCGCCCGGAACTCGGACGGCGTCTCGCCCGCGCCCGCTCCGGGGCGCGTCTCCTGCCGGACGACCATGTCCTCACAGTAGGTCCGGCGCCTCGGCCCCGATGTGGGAACACGCCGGTCGACCTGCGAGGCTTCGGGCCATGGACGCGGTCACCGAGAGCCTGCTGGTGCGGGCGGCGCGGGGGGAGCCCGTGGAGCGGACGCCGGTCTGGTTCATGCGGCAGGCGGGCCGCTCCCTGCCCGAGTACCTCCGGCTGCGGGAGGGCGTCGCGATGCTCGACGCCTGCATGGACCCCGGCCTGGTCACCGAGATCACGCTCCAGCCCGTACGCCGCTACGGCGTCGACGCCGCCATCTTCTTCTCCGACATCGTGCTGCCGCTCAAGGCGGTCGGCGTGGACCTCGACATCGTGCCCGGCGTCGGACCGGTCGTCGCCGCGCCGGTGCGGACCCTCGCCGACGTCGAGGCGATCCCGGACCTCGAGCCCGGCCACGTGCCGTTCATCACCGAGGCGGTGCGCACGCTCGTCGGCGAGCTCGGCGCGACCCCGCTGATCGGCTTCGCCGGTGCCCCGTTCACCGTGGCGTCCTACCTCGTGGAGGGCGGCCCGTCGAAGGACCAGGCGAGGACCAAGGCCATGATGTTCGGCGCGCCGGACGTCTGGGACGCCCTGATGCGCAAGATCGCCGGCATCGCCGCGACCTACCTCGAGGTGCAGGTCGCCGCCGGCGCCGCCGCCGTCCAGCTGTTCGACTCCTGGGCCGGAGCCCTCACCACGACCGACTACGCCACCCACGTCATGCCGCACTCGGCGGCCGTCCTGGAGCGTGCGGGCCACCTGGGGGTGCCGCGGATCCACTTCGGGACCGGCACCTCCGACCTGCTGACCCTGATGGGCGAGGCCGGCGCCGACGTCGTCGGCGTCGACTGGCGTACGCCGCTGGCCGAGGCCGTCGACAAGGTCGGCGACCGCGCCGTGCAGGGCAACCTCGACCCGGCCCTGGTGTTCGCGCCGACCGAGGTGATGCTGGAGCGGGCCGCCGAGGTGATCGAGGCCGGGCGGTTCGCCCGCGGCCACGTGTTCAACCTCGGCCACGGGGTGATCCCGTCGACCGACCCCGACCAGCTGGCGCGGCTGACCGAGTTCGTGCAGACCTACCGTCCGCGCGACTGAGCGGCCCTGCTCAGGACTTCGCGGTCTTCTTGGCGGTCTTCTTGGTGGTCGCCTTGCGGGCACGTCGCGCCTTGAGGGTGACCTCGACGTGGTTGCCCGCTGTGCGGGTCTCGAGGTAGGGCTGGTCGCCGACCAGCGAGCTGAGCTTGCCGTGGCCGAAGGTGCGCGGGTCCCAGGACGGGTGGCTGCGCGCGAGGTGGTTGCCGATGGCGCCCAGCGTGGTCCAGCCGTCGTCGTCGGCGGTGGCGTTGACCGCCTTGGTCAGCACGCTCTGCAGGTTGAGCTGCGGGGTCGGCTCCTCGCTCGCCTCCACCTCGCGCTCGGGGGTCCCGGCGGTCTCGGCGGGCTCCGCGGGCCCCGCCTCCGCAGCGTCGTCGCCGTCGTCCTCGGAGTCGGTGCCGAGCACCTCGAGCATGATGAACCGGTCACAGGCGTTCTGCAGCGAGCTCGGGGTCTTCTTCTGGCCGAGGCCGAAGACGGTCTTGCCGGACTCCCGCAGCCGCATCGCGAGGCTGGTGAAGTCGCTGTCGCTGCTGACGATCGCGAACGCCTCGACGTTGTCCGCGTAGAGCAGGTCCATGGCGTCGATGATCAACGCGGAGTCGGTGGAGTTCTTGCCGCTGGTGAAGGCGGTCTGGTGCATCGCCCGGATCGCCCGCGCGTTGAGCTCGCGTCGCCAGCCCTGCAGCCGGGTCGAGGAGAAGTCGCCGTACGCCCGCTTGATCGTCGGCGTGCCGTAGCGGGCGAGCTCGTCGAGGATCGCCTCCGCGTACTTCGGCGAGGTGTTGTCGGCGTCGATCAGTACGGCGATCCGGACGGCGCTCGAGTCGGTCTCCACAGCGCCCACCCTAGGGGCGGGGCTCAGGCCTCCGTCGCCGGGCGGCGCAGCGGGTGCCGGGCGAGCCAGCGGCGGAGCAGGATCGCGACCGGGACGCCGACCAGCAGCGCGACGACCGCGAAGGGCAGCAGCGCCCCCGCCAGCGTCGCGAGCCCTGCGCCGACGGCGCTCAGCGCCTGCCAGCCGGCCTTGAGGCCGCCGACGAACGCGTTGTCGTCCGACCCCTGGGTCCCGGGGTCCGGTTCGTCCGGCGCCTGCTCGAGGTAGACCGTGATCGTGGAGAGCGCGGCCTGGTCCTCGAGGTAGGCGAGCTGTCCCTTGAGCGAGTCGAGCTCGGCCTGGCGGTGGCTCAGCTGCGTCTCGATGGCCACGATGTCGCGGATGTCCTCGGCCTGGCTGAACAGCACCTCGACCCGCGCCAGGCTCTGCTCCTGCGCCCGGATCCGGGCCCGGGTGTCGATCACCTCGCCCGTGACGTCCTGGGCCTTCTGGGTCGACTCCGTGACCTTGCCGAGCCCTGCGAGGTCGGTCATCGCGGCGTCGAAGTCGTCGCTCGGGATCCGCAGCTCGACCCGGGAGAGCCGTACGTCGCCCTCGGAGCCGGCGGTGGTCTTCTCGTCGGCGATCGTCCCGCGGTAGGAGTCGACGACCTTCCCGAGGTCGAACCGGGCGCGGGCCACGTCGTCGCTCTCCACGGTCAGGCTCCCGGTCCGGATGAGGGCGGGCTGCGCTGCGCTGCCGGGCTCCTCGTCGACGTCGGTGGAGCGTCCGGCCGACGTGGCGTCGAACGAGAGCCCGGTCCGCCGCTCGAGCGTCGCGTCCGCGTCGGCGCCGTCGGCAGGCACCTCCTCGGCCCGGCTCGCAGCGGGTTCGGCCGACTCGTCGTCGGGGCCGGCCCCGCCGCACCCGGCCAGGGCGAGCCCCGCGGCGAGCAGCAGGGCCGGCGCCAGCCGTCGCAGCCGTGGCGTGGCGTGGTCCTTGGTGTCGTCGATCGCACGGTCCATGGGGCTCGGACGTCGGCCGGCAGCGACCGGTTCCCTACGCTGTCCCGGTGAGCAGCGCCGGTGGTCGGGTCGTGGTCGTGGGCGGCGGCATCGCCGGTCTCGCGGCGGCCCACCTGCTCGCCGACGACCACGAGGTCGTGGTGCTGGAGGGGGCTCCCGAGGTCGGCGGCAAGCTCCGCTCGGCGACCGTCGCCGGGGTGGCGGTGGACGTCGGGGCCGAGGCGATGCTCCACCGGCGTCCCGAGGGGACCGACCTCGCGCTGCAGCTGGGGCTCGACGTGGTCCACCCGGCGGCCACGACGTCCGGCGTCTGGAGCCGCGGCGGCCTGCACCGGCTCCCGCGCACCCTGATGGGGGTGCCGCTCGACCTCGACGACCTGGCCGGCTCGGGAGTGCTCGACGACGATGCGCTGGAGCGGGTACGCCGCGAGCCGACGCTGCCGCCGAGCGACCTGACCGACGACCGGTCGGTCGCCTCCCTGGTCGCGGAGCGGCTCGGGCCGCAGGTGGTGGACCGGCTGGTCGAGCCACTGCTGGGCGGGGTGTACGCCGGCCACGCCACCCGGCTGTCGCTGCGCGCCACGACCCCGCAGCTGGTGGCGCTCGCCGGGCGCGGCTCGCTGCTGGAGGCCGCCGCGTCGCTGCCGACCTCCGACGCGCCGGTCTTCGCCGGGCTCCCGGGCGGCCTGGCGTCGCTCCCCGCGGCGCTGACCGACAGCGGTCGGTTCGAGGTGCGCACCTCGACAACGGTGCGCGGCCTGGCGCGTGCCGGTGACGGGTTCGTCCTCACCGTCGGGTCCGCCCATTCCCCGGAGCGGCTCCCGGCCGAGCGGGTCGTGCTGGCCTGCCCTGCCGCTCCGGCCTCCCGGCTGCTCACCGACCTCGCGCCGGCCGCGGCCCGCGAGCTCGCTGCGATCGAGTACGCCTCCACGGCCGTCGTCACGCACGCGTTCCGGGCAGCCGATCTCGGTGACCTCGTCGACACCTCCGCCTCCGGGTTCCTGGTGCCCCCGGTCGAGGGGCGGAGCATCAAGGCGGCGACGTACTCCTTCGCCAAGTGGGACTGGGTCCGGGAGGCCGGTGGCGGACAGCTGCTGCTGCTCCGCACTTCGGCCGGGCGGCACCGCGAGGAGGCCACGCTGCAACGCGGTGACGACGCGCTGGTCGCCGACTCGCTCGCCGAGCTCGCCGGGCTCGCGGGCGTCACTGCGCATCCGGTCGACAGCCACGTGCAGCGGTGGGGCGGCGCCCTGCCTCAGTACGCCGTCGGTCACCTCGCGCGGGTCGCACGGATCCGCGCCGACGTCGCCCGGGTCGCCGGGCTCGCGGTCTGCGGAGCGGCGTACGACGGGGTGGGCATCCCGGCGGTGATCGCCTCGGCCCGACACGCGACAATGGCGCCATGAGCAGCACCAACGCCGCCCGGCTCAAGGAGCTCAACGACACGATCCGCTACACGATGTGGTCGGTCTTCCGGCTCGAGACCCCGCTCGGCGACGCCGACCGCGCGGCCGAGGCGGCCGACCTGCAGGCGTTGCTCGAGGTGCTCGCCGAGGGTGACGTGGTGGTCAGGGGGATCTACGACGTGTCCGGGCTGCGGGCCGACGCCGACGTCATGGTGTGGTGGCACGCCGAGACGAGCGAGGAGCTGCAGGACGCCTACAACGCCTTCCGGCGGACCCTGTTCGGGCGCCGGCTGGCGCCGGTCTGGTCGCAGATGGCGCTCCACCGTCCGGCGGAGTTCAACAAGAGCCACGTCCCGGCCTTCCTCGACGACGAGGAGCCGAAGCGCCACGTGTGCGTCTACCCGTTCGTCCGCTCCTACGACTGGTACCTGCTCGAGGAGTCCGAGCGGCGCGGGATGCTGGCCGAGCACGGGCAGATGGCCCGCGGCTACGCGGACGTCCGCGCCAACACCGTGGCCAGCTTCGCCCTCGGCGACTACGAGTGGATGCTGGCCTTCGAGGCCGACGAGCTGCACCGGATCGTCGACCTGATGCGTCACCTGCGGGCCTCGTCGGCGCGCCGGCACGTGCGCGAGGAGGTGCCGTTCTACACCGGCGCCCGCACCGAGGTCGCCGACCTCCTGCAGCGACTCCCGTGACGGTCGCGCTGGTGGCAGGTGGTCAGCCGGCGGCGCCCTCGACCGGCTCCAGCGTGAGGCTGATCGAGTTGATGCAGTAGCGGTCGCCCGTGGGCGTGCCGTAGCCGTCGGGGAAGACGTGTCCGAGGTGCGAGCCGCAGCTGGCACAGCGGACCTCGACCCGCTTCATGCCGTGCGAGGTGTCCTCGATGTACTCGACCGTGTCGGTGATCGGCTGGTAGAAGCTCGGCCAGCCGCAGCCCGAGTGGAACTTGGTGTCCGACTCGAAGAGCTTGGCCTGGCACGCCTTGCAGCGGTAGATGCCGGTGGTCTCGGTGTCGGTGTACTCACCGGTGAACGCCCGTTCGGTGCCGGCGCTGCGCAGCACGGCGTACTCGTCGGGGGAGAGCTCCTCACGCCACTCCGCGTCCGACTTCTCCACGTGATAGCCCATGCGTCCCAATCTAGAGGAGGCCCGGTTGACTTCGTGAGTGGACATGTGTTCACTCGATGGACATGGCAGCCATCTCGTGGGACCGGGTGCGCGAGGCGGGCTCGCGCCTCACGACCCCGCTCCACCCCGACGACTACCTGCGGCTGGTCAACCCGCTGTGGACGGCACGCGAGCTCCGCGGCCGCGTGGAGCGTGTGGTCCCCGAGACCGAGGACGCCGCCACGCTGGTGATCCGGCCCGGGTGGGGCTGGCGCTGGGACCACCGGCCAGGTCAGTACATCGGGATCGGGATCCCGGTCGAGGGCCGGTACCAGTGGCGCTCGTACTCGATCAGCAGCCCGCCGCGGCGCACCGGCCGGCAGATCGCGATCACCGTCCGGGCGATGCCGGAGGGGCTGTTGTCGTCGCACCTGGTCAACGGCCTCGAGCCCGGCACCATCGTGCGGCTCGCGGCTCCCGAGGGCGACTTCGTGCTGCCGGACCCGCCACCGGACCGGATGCTGTTCCTGGTGGGCGGCAGCGGCATCACGCCGGTGATGGCGATGCTGCGCACCCTCGACCGGCGCCGCACCATGCCCGACGTCGTCCTGCACTACTCCTCGCCGACGCCCGAGCGGATGATCTTCCGCGACGAGCTCACCGACCTCGAGGAGCGGCACGCCTCGCTGGCCGTCCACCGGCTGCACACCGACCTCGACGGCATGCTCGACCTGGCCGACCTCGACGAGGTGTGCGCCGACTGGCAGGAGCGGGAGACCTGGGCATGCGGCCCGGGGCCGATGCTCGACGCGGTGACTGCCCACTACGAGGAGCGCGGCCTGGAGGACCGGCTGCACCTCGAACGGTTCTCGCTCGAGCTCGGCGGCGACGGCGGCGAGGGCGGGACGATCACCTTCCGTAACTCCGGCAGGTCGATCGACGCCGACGGTGCGACCACCGTGCTCGAGGCCGGCGAGGAGGCCGGCATCGGGATGCCGTACGGCTGCCGGATGGGGATCTGCCACACCTGCACGCTCACCCTCGTCTCCGGCCGGGTCCGCGACCTGCGCAGCGGCGACGAGTACGACCAGCCGAACGAGCAGGTGCAGACCTGCATCACCGCGGCGGTCGGCGACTGCACGCTCGACATCTGACATCTCGGAGGTTGAGGACGGCGCGCAGCGCCGCCCGTCTCGAAACCCCGTGAGACGAAGGGAGACCGGAAGAACATGGCCATCAGCGACGTGAAGGAGTACGCCCACCTCACCGACGAGGAGGTGGAGCAGCTCGGCCGCGAGCTCGACGCGATCCGCGCCGAGATCGAGGAGTCCCGCGGTGAGTCCGACGCGGCGTACATCAACCGGATGATCAAGGTGCAGCGCGGCCTGGCCACCGCCGGCCGGGTGGTGCTGACCGCCAGCGCCCACTCGCAGCGGGCGCGGAAGCCGGGAGCCGTGCTGGGCGCCGGTCTGCTCGGGGTGGCCAAGATCCTCGAGAACATGGAGATCGGCCACAACGTCATGCACGGCCAGTGGGACTGGATGAACGACCCGGAGATCCACTCCTCCAACTGGGAGTGGGACACCGCGCAGCCTGCCGAGCAGTGGAAGCACAGCCACAACTACGTGCACCACCAGTTCACCAACGTCCTCGGCTACGACAACGACATCGGCTACGGCATCCTCCGGATGGCGCGCGAGCAGAAGTGGAACCCCGCCAACCTGGGCCAGCCGGTCTACAACGCGCTGCTGGCGCTGCTGTTCCAGTGGGGCGTGGCGCTGCACGACCTCGACCTGGAGAAGATCCGGAAGGGCCAGAAGGACCCGAAGGAGATGAAGCGCCAGCTCCGGCAGATCGTCCGCAAGGGACGCAACCAGGCGCTCAAGGACTACGTCGTCTACCCGGCGCTCAGCGGGCGGCACTGGCGCACCACGATGGCCGCCAACGCCACCGCCAACCTGATGCGCAACGTGTGGTCGTACGTGATCATCTTCTGCGGGCACTTCCCCGACGGGGCGCTCCACTTCACCGAGGAGGAGCTCGAGGACGAGACCCGACCGGAGTGGTACCTGCGCCAGGTGCTCGGCGCCGCCAACTTCGAGGGCGGCCCGCTGCTCCACATCATGTCCGGGAACCTCGGCTTCCAGATCGAGCACCACCTGTTCCCCGACCTGCCCAGCAACCGCTACGCCGAGATCTCGGTCAAGGTGCGGGCGCTGTGCGACAAGTACGACCTGCCCTACACGATCGGCCCGCTGCACCGGCAGTACGGCCAGGCGCTCCGGACGATCCTGAAGCTCTCGCTGCCCAACGGGATGACGCGGTCGCAGCAGCCGGAGCCGTCGGGGCCGGAGGTCGCGCGCGGGCGCAAGAGCGACGCCGAGCGGCCGACGCGGCGTACCGAGCTCGGGCAGTGGTCGCGGGGCCACGCCGAGGCCCGCGCATGAGCGCCGGCGCCACGGCGACCCCGTTCGCCTGGGGCGCGACGCTCGACGAGCTCGACGGCCGACGGGTGACCCAGTGCGCCCTGAGCCGGGTCTGCGGGTCGTGCGGGCGACCGCTCGGGCGACCCGTCGCGTTCGTCGGCCCCGCCGTCGAGGTCGGCCGCAACGCCTTCCACGCGCCGCCCCTGCACCTCGACTGCGCCCGGGCGCTGCAGTCCGAGCGGGGCGACTGGGAGCTGGTGACGACCGCCGGCTTCGAGTTCGTCCGACCGGGTCGTGAGGACGTCGACCGGCGGCCGACGTTCCAGCCCAACTCGCTGCTCTGAGCGACCCCCCTCCACGCGGCGTGTGCCTGAGGACGCGCTGGAGGTGGTTCTCAGGCACACGCCGCGACTCGTAGGGTCGGGGACATGGCCACGACCTCAGCCGCCACCGTCGTCGCAGGCGAGCGCGAGGTCCGGGTCTCCTCGCCGGACCGGATCATCTACGAGGCGACCGAACGGACGCCCGAGGTGACCAAGCTGATGGTCGCCCAGTACTTCGCCTCGGTCGAGGACGGGCTGATGCGAGCGCTCCGCGAGCGGCCGACCGCGCTCGAGCGCTGGACCTCCGGCGTACGGGAGGGCATGAGGCTGGCGACCGGTCCGTTCGACAAGGACGCGGACGCGTTCTACCAGAAGCGGGTGCCCAAGGGGGCGCCCGACTACCTCGAGTCGGTCGGCATCACGTTCCCGTCGGGCCGTACCGCCGAGGAGATCTGCCCGACCGAGATCGCGGTCCCGGTCTGGTGCGCGCACATGGGTGCGCTGACCTTCCACCCCTGGCCGGTACGCCGGGCGGACGTCGACCGGCCCGACGAGCTGCGCATCGACCTCGACCCGCAGCCGGGGACGACCTTCTCCGACGCGGTCCGGGTCGCCGGCGTCGCGCGCGAGCTGCTGGAGGAGCTCGGCCTCACCGGGTGGCCGAAGACCAGCGGCAACCGCGGTGTCCACGTCTACGTCCGGATCCGGCCGGAGTGGGAGTTCACCGACGTCCGCCACGCCGCGATCGGCTTCGGGCGCGAGCTCGCCCGGCGCGACGACCAGGTGACCGTCGAGTGGTGGAAGGAGCAGCGCGGCGAGCGGATCTTCGTCGACTACAACCAGAACAACCGCGACCGGACCATCGCCTCGGCGTACTCCCTGCGGCCGCTGCTCGGCGCGCCGGTCTCGACGCCCATGACCTGGGAGGAGCTCGCCGGCGTGACCGACCCGCGGGGCTACCACCTGTTCTCCGTGCCGGAGCGGGTGGCCGACGGTGACCCGTGGGCCGGCATCGACGACGTCGCCGACGACCTCGAGCCGCTGCTGGGCCTGTGGCGCGACCAGGGCGAGGTGGAGCTGAACTACCCGCCGGACTACCCGAAGATGCCGGGGGAGCCGCCGCGGGTGCAGCCGAGCCGCAAGGTCGCGTCGCACTGGGACGACCAGGGCAACCGCGTGGAGTGAGCCCGTCGAGTGACCCGGGTGTCGACCGGGGGCCCGGGCGGAACGGCCCCGAAATGAGGACGGGCCCGCCTGGTAGTCCAGACGGGTCCTCCTCGACGGCATCCGTGGGCCGGTGCCGTGCCGGCTTCTCGTCACCCCCCGTGACAAGACGCCTCTCGGTGCTCTCGAAACCCCCCGGATTCGCTGCACCCTCCCCGCGTTTCGTGCCCCCCAGCTCGATTCGCGAGATGTCAGAGACGGAGATCTGACGACAAGAACGCTAGAAGTCCGGGCGCGAAATGACACCCACGCCACGACTACGCATGACCCACAGTTCGGTAACACCGGCGCGGATCGGCCCTGGAACGCGCTACGCGGGCAGAGTGAGGGCCCGCCGACCGGTGGTCGACGGGCCCCTCGAACCCGTGGTCGGTGACCCTGAGCCCCCCGGCACTGGTCCCGATGATGTGCGGCCGTCACCCCCCGGATCCAGCCGCTGTCAGACCCACGGGCTGACACGTTCAACGGTACGGGGTGGGGAGAAGTCACACACCCACGGCCGGTGACCGGGTGGGTAACAGGCGGGATCAGAAGCCGGTGACGCCTTCGCCGCCGCCGGCCTGCTCGTCGAAGTTCTCGTGCTCGAGCAGGTGGAGCACGGGGACGCCGATCTTGCGGCGGGCCCGGGAGGTCCAGTCGACGTGGAAGAACTCGGCCACCACGTGGGAGCGGGTCAGGATGATCGCCTCGCGCCCGTCGACGGCTGCCACGCAGCGGGCCAGGGCCTCGACGGGCGGCTCCGTCACCACCGTGCCGTGGACGGTCGCGCCGGCCGCCTCGAGCGCCTCGACGCAGACGCCGAGGTCGTGGTCGGAGCGGTCCTTGCAGTCGCGGCGTACGGCGTCGATGTCGACGTCGCTCATCACCATCGCGGGGGAGGAGATCACCTCACCCGCGGCCAGCGACCCCATCGCCGACTCGATCCGCGCCGCGGCGTCCTCGAGCGGGAGCAGGACGTGGTAGACGACCTCGTCGTCGTCGATCCCCTCGTGGAGCGTCCGGACCTGGCGTGCGTCGGCCGCAGTCAACGCCTTCTCGACGAGCAGCACGACGTCGTAGCTCATGAGGCACCTCCGCTGAGAATTCTACCCAGTTCGTAGCCCACGGGCTCCTCCAGCTGCTCATATCCGCAGGACTCGGGATCGCGGTCGGTGCGCCACCGCTTGAAGTGCGCGGTGTGACGGAACCGGCGGCCCTCCATGTGGTCGTACTTGACCTCCAGGACCCGCTCGGGCCGCAGCGGGACGAACGACAGGTCCTTGCCCTGGCTCCACCGGCTCTGGGTGCCCGGCACCCGGCCGGGGTTGGCGATCAGGAACTCGCTCCACTCGCCCCAGGGGTGGTCCTCGATCCGGCACACCAGGGGTTGCAGCTCCTCCCACAGCTCGGCGCGGCGCTTCTCGGTGAAGCTGGCGCTGACGCCGATGTGCTGCAGCACTCTGCCCTTTCCTGGGGGCTCGGCGTACAGCCCCAGCAGCAGGCTGCCGAGCAGCGGCCGCTCGGGGGTCGAGGTCTTGTGCTCGCGGTAGCCGGCGAGGACGACGTCGGCGGTGCGCTCGTGCTTGATCTTGAGCATCGTGCGGGCGTTGGGCTGGTAGGTCGCGCCCAGCGGCTTGGCGATGACGCCGTCGAGCCCGGCGCCCTCGAACTGCTCGAACCACCGCTCGGCCTCGTCCGGGTCGGTCGTCGTCCGGGTCAGGTGGCACGGGCCGTCCGCCCCAGCGAGCGCCTGCTCGAGTGCGGCGCGACGCTCGGAGAACGGGCGGTCGGCGTACGGCTCGTCGCCGAGGGCCAGCAGGTCGAACGCGACGTAGCCGGCCGGAGTCTCCTCGGCCAGCTTGCGCACCCGCGAGTCCGCCGGGTGGATCCGCTCCTGCAGCACCTCGAACTCCAGCCGCGACCCGACGGAGACGAACAGCTCGCCGTCGAGGACGCACCGGTCGGGCAGCTGCTCCCGGGCGGCGGCCACGATCTCGGGGAAGTAGCGGGTCAGCGGCTTGGTGTTGCGACTGGTCAGCTCGACCTCGTCGCCGTCGCGGAAGACCAGGCACCGGAACCCGTCCCACTTGGGCTCGAAGCTCCAGCCCTCCTCGCGCGGCACGCCCTTGACCGACTTGGCCAGCATCGGCTGGACGGGTGGCATCACGGGCAGGTCCACGCGCACGACCGTAGTGGTGGGACCGACCGCCCGCACCCTCTGCGGCGGGTGGTGTGTCGCCGTCCTTGCCGTCGCACCCGGCGATCGCGTCGTCGATCAGGTCCGAAGACGACATCGATGCCGGGTACGACGAAGGACGTCGGGGCCATAGCCTTGGGCACCTATCCCCGGTTGGTCTGCCGGTAGGGCCCGCCTGACTTTGAATCAGGACTAGCGACGTAGGTTCGACTCCTACCCGGGGAGCGAGTGGCCGCAGCGAGGAACGAGCGGAGGCCCGAGTTCCCCATCCGGACCGGGGAGCGAGCGGCGACTAGGGTGGCGCGCATGCCAGACGACCTCACCGTGATCGTGCTGGCCGCCGGCGGCGGCACCCGCATGAAGTCCAAGCATCCGAAGGTGCTCCACGAGGTGTGCGGCCGCAGCATGATCGGCCACGTCCTGGCGGCGGTGCAGGAGATGCAGCCGCAACGGGTGGTGGCCGTGGTCGGCCACCAGCGCGAGCAGGTGGGCCCGCACGTGCAGGGGCTGCTGCCCGAGGTGGTGCTCGCCGTCCAGCAGACCCAGGACGGCACCGGCCACGCCGTACGCATGGCGATCGAGGCGCTCGACGACACCCCGGCCGGCACCGTCGTGGTCGCCGCCGGCGACACCCCGCTGCTGCAGGGCGAGAGCCTGCGCGAATTCGTCGCCGAGCACGAGGCGGCGCAGCGGGCGGTGAGCATCCTCAGCGGGATCGTGCCGGACCCGTTCGGCTACGGCCGGATCGTCCGCGACGGCACCGGCGAGGTCCGCGGCATCATCGAGGAGAAGGACGCCTCCCCGGAGCAGCGGGAGATCCGTGAGATCAACAGTGGGATCCTGGCCTTCGACGCCGAGTTCCTGGTCGGCGCGCTGCCGCGGATCGGCAACGACAACGCCAAGGGCGAGTACTACCTGACCGACGCGGTCGGGATCGCGCAGGAGGACGGGCTGGTGGTCGGCGCCTGGGCGATCGACGACGTCGCGCAGACCGAGGGCGCCAACGACAGGGCCCAGCTCGCCCAGCTCGGACGGGAGCTCAACCGCAGGATCGTCACCCGGTGGATGCGCGACGGGGTCACGGTGATGGACCCGGCGACCACCTGGATCGACGCCGACGTCGTGCTCGCCCCGGACGTCACGGTGCTCCCCGGCACCCAGCTGCTCGGTGCCACCGTGGTCGGCGAGGACGCCGTCGTGGGGCCGGACTCGACGCTCAAGGACTGCGAGGTGGGCGCGAGCGCCCGCGTCGTACGGACCCACGGCGAGCTGGCGGTCGTGGGCGAGGGGGCGAGCGTCGGGCCGTTCTCCTACCTGCGACCCGGCACCCGGCTGGGCGCCGGCGGCAAGATCGGCGCGTTCGTCGAGACCAAGAACGCCGAGATCGGCGACGGCTCGAAGGTCCCGCACCTGTCGTACGTCGGGGACGCCACGATCGGCCGGGGCAGCAACATCGGCGCCGGCACCATCTTCGCCAACTACGACGGGCAGCGGAAGCACCGCACCACGGTCGGTGACGGGGCCAAGACCGGCTCCAACAACACGTTCGTGGCGCCGATCAGCATCGGCGACGGGGCGATGACCGGGGGTGGAACGGTGGTGCGCGAGGACGTCCCGCCGGGGGCGCTCGCGGTCTCCGCCGGCCCCCAGCGGACCATCGAGGGCCACGCCGAGCGGCGGGCCGCGCGGGCGGAGGCGGACGGCCGGGAAACCCCCGGTGAACAGCCGGCGGACCCCGGGGTTGGGTAGCCGACCCCGGGTGGGTGACAATCCTGAGTAGACCCCCGCCTGCGACCCAGGAGCACCCCCGACGTGACCGGAATGAAGCGGACCACCGAGAAGAACCTGATGGTCTTCAGCGGCCGGGGCCACCCCGGGCTGGCCGAGGAAGTGGCCGAGCAGCTGGGCAGCGGTCTGGTGCCGACCTCGGCCTACGAGTTCGCGAACTCGGAGATCTACGTCCGCTACGAGGAGTCTGTCCGCGGCTGCGACGCCTTCGTGATCCAGAGCCACACCGCTCCCATCAACGAGTGGATCATGGAGCACCTGATCATGGTCGACGCGCTCAAGAGGGCGTCGGCCAAGCGGATCACCGTCGTCATGCCGTTCTACGGCTACGCCCGCCAGGACAAGAAGCACCGGGGTCGTGAGCCGATCTCGGCGCGGCTGATGGCGGACCTGTTCAAGACCGCCGGCGCCGACCGGTTGATCGCCGTCGACCTGCACACCGCGCAGATCCAGGGGTTCTTCGACGGGCCGGTCGACCACCTGATGGCGCTGCCGATCCTCGCCGAGCACGTGAAGGCGAAGTACGGCCACGAGAAGCTCGCCGTGGTCTCCCCGGACGCCGGCCGGATCAAGGTCGCGGAGCAGTGGTCCAGCCGGCTGGGTGGTGCCCCGCTGGCCTTCATCCACAAGACGCGCGACATCCTGCGGCCCAACGAGGCCGTGGCCAACCGGGTCGTCGGCAAGGTCGACGGACGGATCTGCGTCCTCGTCGACGACATGATCGACACCGGCGGCACCATCGTGAAGGCCGCCGAGGCGCTGATGGCCGACGGGGCTGCGGGCGTCGTGATCGCCGCGACCCACGCGATCCTCTCCGACCCCGCGGTCGACCGGCTCAAGAACTGCTCGGCCGCCGAGGTGATCGTGACCAACACGCTGCCGATCCCCTCCGAGCGACAGTTCGACAAGCTCACCGTGCTCTCGATCGCGCCGCTGATCAGTCGCGCGATCCGCGAGGTCTTCGAGGACGGCTCCGTCACCTCGATGTTCGACGGCCACGCGTAGGGCTCGCCCGGACGACCCCTACCCGTCAGCCGGACGGAACGTCTCCGACATCCGGCGCATGACCTCACGCATCGGCGTCCCGCGGGGGGTGCCCCACACGGTCCCGGGGAAGTCGAGGCCCTGCTGGACCGCCCACAGCTCGTCATGGCGCTCCGGCGGGAACAGCTGCGCCGGGTCGCCTGCGGCGATCCAGCCGATCGGCAGGACCGTGCCGGGCTCGAGGCGTGAGCGGACGTGGAGGACGCTCCGGATCCGCAGCTCCGACCCGGTGCCGGCGCGCGACCCGGGGAACATCGAGACGCCCGTGGCGACGAACACCTCGTCCTCCACGACCGCGCCGTTGAGGTGGGCGTGGGGTCCGACCAGGACGGCGTCGCCGACGTCGACGGGGTGGTCGACGCGCCCCCGGAGCAGTGCGTGCTCCATGACGACGACGTCCTCGCCGATGCGGACCGGGCCCAGGTCACCGTGCAGGACCACCCCGGCGAGGATGCGCGAGCCGGCGCCGACGGTCACGTCGCCGGTGACGACCGCCGAAGGGGCGACGGTCGCCGTGGGATGGATCTGCGCCATGGCGGCGAGCGTACGTCGGGCCGTCAGCGGCCGCGGGCCGCGCGCAGGTCGTCGAGGGAGTCCTCCCAGCCACGGCGCAGCACGGTCGGCACCTCGCCGCTGAGCGCCGTCTCCAGCGCGGCGACGTGCTCGTCGAGGAGCGGCACAGAGGGGAAGGCGCGGGCGACGAGGTGGCCGAAGGCCTGACCGCGGGTCCGAGCCAGGGCCAGCAGCTCGGTGAGGTACGGCTCGACGTACGGGTGGACGAGCGCGGTCTGCTCGGCGTCCCAGAACCCCGCGGCCGTCGCCGTGAACTCCCGGTTGGACAGCATCGGCTCGGCGGTCAGCCGCTCCCACGTGACCGCCTTGGCCTCCGGCGTCGGCAGCGCGGCGAGCGCGGTCGCCGCGCCGAGGACGCCGACGATGGTGCCGTCCGAGAGCCGTTCGTCGGTGATCTCGTCGACGCCGATCTCGCCGAGGGCGGCGAGCCGGTGGATGGCGTCCCACCGCAGGTCGGGCTCGACCGGCATCCCGGTGTGGGTCTCGCGGTCGAGCAGCCAGCGCTGCAGCAGCACCGCGTCGGGGGTGGTCCGGGCCAGGCCGAGGGTCAGCGACACCGCAACCGGCTGCTCCGGCTCCGAGGCCAGCCCCGTCTCACAGGCGGCGGCCACCCGGGCCACCGCGTCGGCCACCTCGCCGGGCGCCAGGTGACGGGGGACCAGGGTCCCGAGCGTCCACCCCAGCACCGCCTCCACGATGCCGACCCGGCGCTCGCGCGGCAGGTGGCGGGTGAGGAGCCCCAGGAAGTCCGCCGCGGGAAGGTCGCCGCACCGCACCATGTCGAAGGCGGTGCTCCACACGATCGCCCGGGTGTCGTCGTCCGGCACCGACGCCAGGTCATCGGTGAGGGTGGCCCACGACTGTTCGTCCAGCCGGAGCCGCGCGTACGTCTCGCCGCCGCTGTTCGGGACGACGACCGCGGCTCCGGGGAGCCGCACCGGCTCGTCGGCGAGGTCGACCAGCCCGATGCCGAGCGGCGCGAGGGTCTCGTCGTACGTCGCGACCGTGAACCGGTGGGGGCGGGATCCGGAGCGGGTGAGGGTGATCCCCTCGGCGTCGCGGCTGGCCGTGACGGTGTCGAAGCCGGTCGTGCGCAGCCACGCCTCGACCCAGCCGCGGACGTCGCGGTCGGTGGCGGCATCGAGGGCGCCGACGAAGTCGGCCAGCGTGGCGTTGCCGAACCGGTGCCGGGCGAAGTAGCCGTTGACCCCGGCCAGGAAGTCGTCGTCGCCCAGCCAGGTGACGAGCTGCCGGAGCGCGGAGTTGCCCTTGGCGTAGGAGATCGCGTCGAAGTTGTTGAGGGCCGCGTCGACGTCCGGCACCTCCTCGGCCAGCGGCGCGATCGGGTGGGTGGACCGGCGCTCGTCGGCGACGTACGCATTGGCCTTGCGGCCGATCGCGAAGTCGACGAAGTTGCCGTGGAATCCGGCCGCCTCGTCGGCCACGCGGAAGCCCATGTAGTCGGCGAAGGACTCCTGCAGCCAGGTGTCCTCCCACCACGTCATCGTGGCCAGGTCGCCGAACCACATGTGGGCCATCTCGTGCGCGATCACGGTCGCCCGCCGGCGCCGCTCGCCGTCGGTCGGGGTGCCGACCGGCAGGATCTCGTCGCGATAGGTCACGCAGCCGGGCGTCTCGAGTGCGCCCCAGTTCTGCCCCGGCACGAACGCCTGGTCGTAGGAGTCGAAGGCGTACGGCTCGGAGAAGGTCGCCGTGTAGTGGTCGAAGCAGCGCTCGGTGACCTGGCGCACCTCGTCGAAGTCGCGATCGAGCTGGGAGGCGAGAGAGGCGCGCGCGTGCCAGCCGAAGGGCAGCGTCCGCCCGTCGGTGCCCGTGTGCTCCCAGGTCCGGGAGTGCCACGGCCCGGCGCACACCACGAACATCGGCAGCGGGATCGGGGGAGTGGCGGCGAACTCCCAGTCGCCGCCCTGCTGCGCCGTGACCCGGCCGTTGGCCAGCACGGTCCAGTCCTCGGGTGCCGTCACGGTCAGCACCACCGGCGCCTTGAGGTCGTTCTGGTCGAAGCAGGGGAAGACCCGCTGGCAGATGTCCATCCCGACGTACGCCGACACGTAGGTCTCCCCGTCGGCGGGGTCGGTGAAGGTGTGCATCCCGTCGCCGTCGGTCACGTAGGGGACCCGGGCCTCGACGGTCACGGTGTTGTCGGCGGCCAGTCCGGCGAGGGTGATCCGGCTCCCGTCGTACGTCGTCGCCGGGAGGCCGTCGACGAGGACCTCGCGGGCGTCGGCGAGCTCGAGGAACGTGGTGGCGCCGGGTTCACGGCAGCCGAACCGGACCTCGGCGCGGACCCCGAAGGTGTCACGGTCGGTGAGGTCGAGGTGGAGCCGGTAGGAGACGTCGGAGAGGAGGGCGGCCCGTGCCCGAGCCTCGGCGAGGGTCAGCGACATGCAGGCGACCCTAGGGCACCGTCGCGGGTCACGGTCGCGCGCGCGGTGCCGGTGCCGCGGGCACGGATTGGCCGTCCGGAGGGCGACTGACCTAGGATCGGCGGGTTGCCTCGGCGAGGGACCCGCAGCTGCGGATCCGTGATCGACAGGGCCGGCTGTCCGCCGCGCTGTCGCGCGGCGTCCTTCGTCCCGGGGCCCGACGACTCACGAGGACGAGGAGCAGGACCGACATGGCCGCCGAGAAGATTTCCGCCGAGCAGCGCACCGAGTTCGGCAAGGGTGCCGCCCGCCGCATCCGCCGCGAGGACAAGATCCCTGCCGTGCTGTACACCCACGGCGACAAGCCGCTGCACCTGACGCTGCCGGGCCACGACACGATGCTGGCGCTCAAGCACGGTGGCGCCAACGCGCTGCTCGAGCTCGACGTCGAGGGCAAGACCCAGCTCGGCCTGACCAAGCAGATCCAGATCGACCCGATCACCCGCCACATCGAGCACGTCGACTTCGTGCTGGTGAAGAAGGGCGAGAAGGTCACCGTCGACGTCCCGATCCACGTCATCGGCGACGCCGCCCCCGAGACGCTGGTCGTCACCGAGAACTCGGTGGTCTCCGTCGAGGCCGAGGCCACCCACATCCCGGAGTACTTCGAGATCTCCGTCGAGGGCGCCCAGGTCGGCACCCTGCTGCACGCCAAGGACCTCGACCTGCCCTCCGGCACCACGCTGCTGGCCGACGAGGAGCTGCTCATCGTCAACGTCACCCAGCAGATGTCGGAGGAGGCCCTCGAGGCCGAGCTGGAGGCCGCCGAGGCCGAGGCCGGCATCGAGCGCGAGGAGTCCGACGAGGAGGCCGAGGGCGCCGAGGGCGTGGCCGCCGAGGGCGGCGAGGACGCCGAGGGCGGCTCCGACGAGGCTGCCGAGGGCTCCTCGGAGGAGTGACCTCCGTCTGGCTGGTCGCCGGGCTGGGCAATCCCGGCCCGGCGTACGCCGGCCACCGCCACAACGTCGGCCACCTCGTCGTGGCCGAGCTGGCCTCGCGGCTGGGCGAGTCGTTCCGCGCGCACAAGTCGGGACGCGCCGACGTCGTCGAGGGACGGCTCGGGGTGCCGGGCACGCCCGGACCCCGGCTGGTGCTCGCGCGACCCCGCGGCTACATGAACGAGTCGGGCGGGCCGGTCAAGGCGCTGGCGACCTTCTACAAGGTCGAACCCGCCCAGGTCGTGGCGATCCACGACGAGCTCGACATCCCGTTCGGGACGCTCCGGGTCAAGCTGGGCGGCGGCGACAACGGCCACAACGGGCTGCGGTCGATCCGCTCCTCGCTCGGCACCGGCGACTTCCACCGGGTCCGGGTCGGCATCGGCCGCCCGCACGGCCGGCAGGAGGTCTCCGACTTCGTGCTCTCCGACTTCTCCGCCGTGGAGCGCAAGGAGCTGCCGTGGGAGGTGGACCGCGCGGCCGACGCGGTCGAGTCGCTGCTGCTCGAGGGACTCGAGCGCGCGCAGCAGCAGTTCAACTCGTGACAGCCGTCGAGGCCGCCGGCGACCCGTCGGCGAGGTCGGCGGCCTGCGCAGCGAGCCCGGCCGCGGACGTGATGTCGAGGGTGCTTCCGGGCCGGATCAGCTCGGTGCGGACGCCTTGCAGCAGCGCCCAGACGGCCTCGAGGTGGACCGCGGTCCACTCGGCGCCGCGGTAGCGCTCCAGCGTGCATGTGAGGAGGGCGCGATGCCGCGCCTCGACCGCGGCCACGACCTCCCCGACGCCGCGTGAGCTGCGGCCCACGGTGACCAGGTCCTGCCAGACCTTGAGCTCCAGGAGCTCCTCGGCATCGCGCGGGACGTAGCCGGCGAGCCTGTGAGCGAGCGTGTCGTCCCAGGCGGCACGGGTGATGAGGTCGTCGACGTGCAGGGTGCCGATCGCCCGCGCGGCGCCCATCAGCATCTGCTCTTTGGAGCCGTAGTGGTTGCCGAGGGTGCCGAGGGACATCCGGGCGGTGCGGGCCACGGCGCGCATCGTGACGTCCGTGATCCCGCCGACCGTCAGCAGCTGTTGCACGGCCATGCCGACGGATTCGTCCCTGCTCGCATCGAACCACCGGATCGGCATGGGGCGATCCCACCACCTTCCGACCCGGGACGGAGCGCCTCGTCCACAGCCCCCCACCTCGGTCCCGGGAGTGGGGGCCGGTCGCGCTGGGCGAACGTTCGCCCGCACCTCGGATGGGCGAACGTTCGCCCAACCGCAGCCGGCGGGCGTCCCCGGCAGAGCGGAGGGCACAGGGGCACGCGCCCGCCCTCCGGAGCGGCGTCGGCCGATCGCTAGGGTGAGGCCGTGACTGACGCACCCCCGCCGGCCGAGATCGCCACCGACGACCACGCCTTCGCCGCCTGGGCCGCCGGCCAGGCCGGCGCCCGGCTGCTCGCCGTACGCGCCGAGGGGCTGGAGGGCCGCGAGCTCAAGGACGCCGGCGACGCCGCCGCCCAGGAGCTGCTCGCCGGGCTCCTCGCCGAGCACCGCCCCGGCGACAGCGTGCTCAGCGAGGAGGCCAGTGACGACAAGGCCCGGCTGCAGGCCGAGCGGGTGTGGATCATCGATCCCCTCGACGGCACCCGCGAGTTCTCCGAGCCCCCGCGCGACGACTGGGCCGTCCACGTCGCCCTGTGGCAGCGGGACGGGGAGCGCGGCGAGCTCAGTGCCGCCGCGGTCGCACAGCCGGCGCTCGGCGAGACGTTCCACACCGGGGCGCCCCCCGAGGTGCCCGCACGGACCTCGGAGCGGCCACGGATCGCCGTCTCGCGCACCCGACCGCCCGCATTCGTGCAGGCGCTCGCCGAGGAGATCGACGCCGAGCTGGTGCCGATGGGCTCGGCCGGCGTCAAGGTGATGAGTGTCGTGCGCGACGTCGCCGACGCCTACGTCCACGCCGGCGGGCAGTACCAGTGGGACAACGCCGCGCCCGTCGCCGTCGCCCGGGCCGCCGGCCTGCACTGCTCCCGCGTGGACGGGTCGCCGCTGGTCTACAACGAGGACGACACCTCGCTCCCCGACCTCATCGTCTGCCGGCCCGAGCTGGCCGACACGATCGTGGACTTCGTCCGCCGCCACGGCACCGACTGACCGCCGGGTCGGGTCTCGTGCGGAACGAGGCACGACTCGACCCGCATGAGGCACCACTCGACCTGCACGAGGGGCGACTCGGCCTGCATGACTGGCGACTCGGCGGGGCGGGGATGGCTCAGCGGTCCTCGCGGGCCAGCCACTGCTTCACCGGGACCGGCCGCCGCTCGGAGTAGCCCTCGGGCAGCCAGACGCTGCCTGCGCGCGTCAGGTAGTAGATCGGCCACTGGTGGTAGGCGAGGTAGGTCCGCGGCCGGCGCTGCATCACCTCGGCGTACAGGGTGACCCCCTTCACGTACGCCGAGGAGTTGTTGTAGTGCAGCAGCGCGTCGGCCCGGTCGCGCGCGAAGCCGTTGGCGCGGAGCAGCCGGCCGGCGGCGAGGATCGCGTCGTGCGGGTCCTCGATGTCGCCGCCCGCCCCGTAGATGTCCCAGGTGGTGGGGATGAACTGCATCGGTCCCCGCGCCCCGGCGACCGAGGTGCCGTCGATGCGGCCGAACCCGGTCTCGACGAGGTTGATCGCCGCGAGGTACTCCCAGTCGACCCCGAACCGGCGCTCCGCCTGGCGGTAGTAGCGCCGCAGCTCGGCGGCCGGCCGGGGGTCGACGATGCGCCAGGCGGGCAGCTCGGTGGCCAGGTCGGCGTCGCGCGTCGGGTGCATCGAGCGGAACTCCCGGCGGGCCGCGACGTTGGCCCGGGTGTCGCGACGCAGCGCCCCGGGCAGCAGCTCGGACACCCGGCGGTCCCAGCCGGGCCGGTCGGCCACCGCCCGGTAGGCCAGCTGCTGGGTGTGGCCGGCCGCACTGACCACTGCCGGCCGGGTGGCCGGGTCCTGCACCGCCCGGTCGGCCGCCTCGATCTGCGAGGCCGCCTCGCGCGGCGACCGCGGCGGGGCGGGCTCGCCCTCCAGGGCCGGGGCGAGTGCGGCGGCGACGCCGTCGTTCACCGGCCGCTCGCGTGCCCCCGTGCCCGCGCTCGACGGACCGGACCCGGAGGGTGTGGCCCGCGACGCCGTGGGCGCCGCCCCGTCCTCCGGTTCGCCCGAGCACGAGGCGAGCAGCGGGGCGAGCAGCAGGGCGCAGCCCACCGCCGCGACCACGGTCCGCTTCGGTGACTCCATCTGCTCGACGGTAGCCCGCGGCCCGTGACCGGGCGCAGCCCGTGCCGCCGTACCATGGGTCACCACCCCCGCACCGCCCGGTCGGGGGCTGTCTGCGTGTGTACGAAGGGGAAGCGTGGCCCTCACCCAGCTGGCCGACGAGGTGCTCGGAGCGCCGACGATCGCGGCCCTCGTCGACGACGCGCGCGCCGGGTCGGTGCGCAGCCTCGACGTGGTCGCCCCCGAGGGCCTGCGCCCGTTCCTCGTGGGTGGGCTGGTCCGCGCGGGCCGTACGGTGCTGGTCGTCACGGCGACGTCGCGCGAGGCCGAGGACCTGGTCGCCGAGCTCGGTGACGTCGTCGGCCGCGACACCGTCGCCTACTACCCGAGCTGGGAGACGCTGCCGCACGAGCGGCTCAGCCCCCGCAGCGACACCGTCGGCCGCCGGCTGGCCGTGCTCCGGCGGCTGCGCCACCCCGGCGACACGGCGGCCAACGGCCCGGTCTCGGTGGTCGTGGCGCCGGTGCGCTCGGTGTTGCAGCCGCAGGTCCCCGGGCTGGGTGACCTGGAGCCGGTGGAGCTCGTGCCCGGCGACTCCCCGGGCCTCGAGCACGTCGTGCAGGGTCTCGCCGACGCGGCGTACACCCGGGTCGACCTCGTCGAGAAGCGCGGCGAGTTCGCGGTCCGCGGCGGCATCGTCGACGTCTTCCCCCCCACCGAGGAGCACCCGGTCCGGGTGGAGTTCTGGGGGGACGACGTCGAGGAGATCCGCAGCTTCGCCGTCGCCGACCAGCGCACCCTCGAGGAGCTGGACCGGCTCTGGGCGCCGCCCTGCCGCGAGCTGCTGCTGACCCCGGAGGTCCGCCGTCGGGCGGCCGAGCTCGGACGGGCGCACCCGCAGCTGCTGGAGCTGACCGACCAGATCGCCGCCGGCATCGCCGTCGAGGGCATGGAGTCGCTGGCGCCGGCGCTGGTCGACGAGCTGGAGCTGCTCGTCGACGTGATGCCCGACGACACCCACGTGCTCGTCGTCGACCCGGAGCGGGCGCGCACCCGCGCCCACGACCTGGTGGCGACCAGCCAGGAGTTCCTCGGCGCCAGCTGGGCCGCGGCCGCCGGTGGCGGGACCGCCCCGATCGACCTCGGCGCCGCCTCGTACCGGGAGATCGGTGACGTCCGTGAGCACGCGCTCGCGCGGGACACGCCGTGGTGGACGGTCAGCCCGTTCGGCCTCGACGACGAGACCAGCGGCATCCGCGACCTGGCGGCGCGTCCTGTCGATCCCTACCGCGGTGACGTCGAGCGCGCAGTGGCCGACGTCGAGTCGTGGCGCAAGGACGGCTACCGGGTGGTGGTGGTGTTCCCCGGCCACGGCCCGGCCCAGCGGCTGGTCGAGACCATGGCCGAGCACGACGTGCCGGCCCGGCTGGTCGACCATGGTCGCGGCGACGCATCCGCCGCTAAGGGTGTCGTCGAGGTGACCTGCGGCATCCTCCACCACGGCTTCGTCGACGAGGCCCGGCGGCTGGTCGTGGTGGCCGGCGACGACATCTCGGCCCAGGGCGGCTCCACGCGCGACATGCGCCGCATGCCGGCCCGGCGCAAGAAGCAGATCGACCCGCTCGAGCTCTCCGCGGGCGACTACGTCGTCCACGAGCAGCACGGCGTCGGCCGGTTCGTCGAGATGAGGCAGCGCGAGGTGCAGGGCGCCACCCGCGAGTACCTCGTCCTGGAGTACGGCGCCTCGAAGCGCGGAGGCCCGCCGGACCGGCTCTACGTCCCTGCCGACGCGCTGGACCAGGTGACGCGCTACGTGGGCGGTGAGCAGCCGAGCCTGGACCGGCTCGGCGGTGCGGACTGGACCAGGCGCAAGAACCGCGCCCGCAAGGCGGTGCGCGAGATCGCCGCCGAGCTGATCAAGCTCTACGCCGCCCGGCAGGCCACCCAGGGCCACGCGTACGGCCCGGACAGCCCCTGGCAGCGCGAGCTCGAGGACGCCTTCCCGTTCCAGGAGACCCCCGACCAGCTGAGCACGGTGGACGAGGTCAAGGGCGACATGCGGCGCGGCGTCCCGATGGACCGGCTGGTCTGCGGCGACGTCGGCTACGGCAAGACCGAGATCGCGGTCCGGGCGGCGTTCAAGGCGGTGCAGGAGGGCAAGCAGGTCGCCGTCCTCGTCCCCACCACGCTGCTCGTCACCCAGCACCTGTCGACCTTCTCCGAGCGGATGAGCGGCTTCCCGGTGAACGTGAAGCCGCTGTCGCGGTTCCAGACCGACGCCGAGGCGCGTGCGGTGATGGACGGGCTGCGCGAGGGGACGGTCGACATCGTGGTCGGCACCCACCGGCTGCTCAACCCCGACGTCCGGGTCAAGGACCTCGGCCTGATCGTCGTCGACGAGGAGCAGCGGTTCGGCGTGGAGCACAAGGAGCAGATGAAGCGGCTCCGCACCTCCGTCGACGTCCTCTCGATGAGTGCCACCCCGATCCCGCGCACCCTGGAGATGGCGGTGACCGGCATCCGCGAGATGTCCACCATCACCACCCCGCCCGAGGAGCGGCACCCGGTGCTCACCTACGTCGGGGCGTACGAGGACCGGCAGGTCGCTGCGGCGATCAAGCGGGAGCTGCTGCGCGACGGCCAGGTCTTCTTCATCCACAACCGGGTCAGCTCGATCGAGAAGGCGGCCGCGCGGCTGCGGGAGCTGGTGCCGGAGGCGCGGGTCGCGACGGCCCACGGCCAGATGGGCGAGCACCAGCTCGAGCAGGTGATGCTGGACTTCTGGGAGAAGCGCTTCGACGTGCTGGTGTGCACCACCATCGTCGAGTCGGGCCTCGACGTGTCCAACGCCAACACCATGATCATCGAGCGTGCCGACACCCTCGGCCTCTCCCAGCTCCACCAGCTCCGCGGCCGGGTCGGCCGCAGCCGGGAGCGGGCGTACGCCTACTTCCTCTACCCGGCCGAGAAGCCGCTCACCGAGACCGCCCACGAGCGGCTCGCCACGCTGGCCCAGCACTCCGACCTCGGAGGCGGCATGGCGATCGCGATGAAGGACCTCGAGATCCGCGGCGCCGGCAACCTGCTCGGTGGCGAGCAGTCGGGCCACATCGCCGACGTCGGCTTCGACCTCTACGTGCGGCTGGTCGGCGAGGCGGTCAGAGAATTCAGGGGAGAGTCGGAGGCTGGCGACACCGGGCTGCGCGAGGTGCGGATCGAGCTGCCGGTCGACGCCCACCTGCCCCACGACTACATCCCGAGCGAGCGACTCCGGCTCGAGATGTACAAGCGGCTCGCCGAGGTCCGTGAGGACGCCGACGTCGACGCCGTCGTCGAGGAGCTCGACGACCGCTACGGCGAGCCACCCGAGGTCGTGGCCGCGCTGCTGCTGGTCGCCCGGTTCCGGGCGCGGGCGCGGCAGGCGGGGATCGGCGAGGTCACCATCACCGGCCGCAACGTCCGGTTCGCCCCGGTCAGCCTGCCCGAGTCGCGTGTCGTACGACTGCAGCGGCTCTATCCCAAGAGCATCGTCAAGACACAGGTCGACACCGTCCTGGTCCCGCGCCCGGGCACCCCGGGACAGACGGGCCGTCCGCTCGACGGGGTGGCTTTGCTTGAATGGGCCCGCACCGTCATCGACTCCGTGATCGACCCCGTCAACGCCCCGCAGGACCCCGGGCGGCCGAAGGAGCAGCAGTGAGCAGGATCCCCGTCCCCGTCCGAGCCGGCGGCGTCGTCCTCGCGGCGACCCTGCTGCTGAGCGGCTGCGCGGGCCTGCGCCCCGGGACGGCCGTGGAGGTGGGCGACGAGCAGATCACCACCAGCGAGATCGACGCGGTGACCACGCAGTTCTGCGCCGCGCTCGAGGAGCCGCTCGACCAGCAGGCCCAGACCATCCCGCACAGCTACTTCCGCGGCGGCATCGCCGGGGTGCTGGCGATGCGCGAGGTTGCCTCGCAGGTCGCGGCCGACTTCGGCGTCGAGGCCGACTCCGAGGAGTACCGCCAGCAGCTCGCCGATCTCCGCGGACAGATCGCCACGCTGCCGGAGTCGCAGCAGGAGGCCGTGGTCCAGGTCGAGGGCTCGCCGTTCTACGTGCAGGCGGTGCAGACCGCGGTCGGCGAGGAGCTCCTCGGCGGCGAGGGCGACGCCAGCGCCTTCGAGCAGGCAGGCGCCGAGGAGATGCAGCGCTGGATCGACGAGAACGGCGTGGAGTTCGACCCCTCGCTCAACACCACGATCCGCGACGCACAGGTCGCCTCGGCCGACTCGTCGCTCTCGTTCGCGGTCAGCGAGGGCGCCAGGGCCGGCCAGGAGGAGCAGCCCAACTCCGCGCTCGCCGCCCAGCTCCCCGCCGCCCAGCGCTGCGGCCGCTAGCGAGCCGGGCGTGGCCGGCGGTGACGAGGAGCTGCTGGAGTTCCTCACGGTGATGCGCCGGCTGCGGGCCGAGTGCCCGTGGAAGGCCGCGCAGACCCACCGCTCGCTGGCCCGCTACCTGCTCGAGGAGACCTACGAGACTCTCGAGGCCATCGACACCGACAGCGGCTCGGGGGACCGGTCCCACGTGCGCGAGGAGCTCGGCGACCTGCTGCTGCAGGTGTTCTTCCACACGGTCATCGCCGAGCAGGACGGCGCGTTCACGACCGGGGACGTCGCCGCCGGTATCACCGAGAAGATGCGCCGGCGCAACCCGCACGTGTTCGGGGACCCGGCGGACCGGGCCGACGGCTCCGGCCTCGACCCGGCCGGCGTCAACGAGCTCTGGGAGGCGCGCAAGGCCGAGGAGAAGCAGCGCTCGTCGGTGACCGACGGGCTCCCGCCCGGGCTGCCGGCGCTGCTCCACGCCGACAAGGTGCTCGACCGGCTCGCGC
>CAVRSW010000009.1:0-39011 GCA_963723945.1 uncultured Actinomycetota bacterium | reverse complement strand
GCACCGCGGGAGCTACACCGGGGCGTTCCTCCGGCCGCTGCTCGAGGGTCGGGAGGCGGCCCAGCCGCCACGGCCGCGGCGCAAGCCCGCCGCCACGGCCCCGGCCGGGAAGCAGGCAGCGGGCAAGAGGACCACTGCCAGGAAGCCCGCCGCCAAGAAGACGGCAGCAGCCCGCAGCACGAAGGCCACCCGCACCCGTTCGTCCTGAGAGAGTTCTCGCGACACCGTGTCGAAGACCGGCACCCGGCTCCGACGTCCCGATCGACGAGCGGCCGCCCGGGCCGCTCCCGGAACGAGGAGACATCGATGAAGTACGTCGTGCTGATCCACTCCAACCCGCAGCCCTGGGGACACCCCACCAGCGAGTTCGTGGCGGAGTTCCAGGCGCTGCCCGCCGAGCAGAAGGCGCAGATGGAGCGCGAGTTCGACGCCCTGCTCACCGAGCTGCACGGGGCCGGCGAGCTGGTCGGTGGCGAGGCGCTCGCCGACCCGGCCAGCTCCCGGCTGTTCCGCTGGAGCGGCGGCCGCCCGCTGCCGACCGACGGTCCCTACTCGGAGAGCAAGGAGCACCTCGCGGGCTTCTTCCTGATCGACGTCGCGTCGCACGCGCGGGCCGAGGAGGTCGCGGCGCAGTTCTCGGGGCCCGGCGAGACGGTCGAGCTGCGACCGGCGATGTGGCCCGGTGGCGACGACCAGTGACCGGCGATGACCGGTGACCGTCCCGGCGTGGCGGTGACGCCGGAACACGTCGCGGAGACCTGGCGTCGCGAGGCGCCGTACGTCCTCGCGGCGCTGGCTCGTCGGCACGGCGACTTCGCCGACTGCGAGGACGCCGCCCAGGAGGCGGCGCTCGCGGCGGCCGCCCAGTGGCCGTCCGACGGGCTCCCCGACGACCCCCGCGGCTGGCTGGTGACGGTCGGCTCGCGCCGGCTCGTGGACGCGCACCGGAGCGCGGTCGCACGCACCCGGCGCGAGGACCACGCCGCCCGCGCTCCCGCGCCGACGGGGGTCGCCGCGGATGTGGCGCCGGCAGACCGCGACGACACGCTGCTGTTGCTCCTGATGTGCTGCCACCCGGCGCTCAGCGAGGCGTCCCGGGTCGCCCTCACTCTCCGCTCAGTGGGTGGTCTCACCACCGAGCAGGTCGCCGCCGCGTTCCTGGTGCCGACCGCGACCATGGCGCAGCGGATCAGCCGCGCCAAGGCGACCCTGCGCCAGCAGGGCGCCCGGTTCGAGGTGCCCGCGCCCGAGGGGCTCGTCGAGCGGTTGCACGCCGTGCGCCAGGTCCTCTACCTGGCCTTCAACGAGGGATACGCCGCCACTGCCGGCGACCACCTCACCGACGTGTCGGTGGCGGGCGAGGCGATCCGGCTGACCCGGATGCTCGGGCGCGCCGAGGCCGCGGCCGGCCGCCCCGACGACGAGACCACCGGGCTGCTGGCGCTGATGCTGCTGACCCACGCCCGCCGCGACGCACGCACCGACGGCCACGGTGACCTGGTGCCGCTCGCCGAGCAGGACCGGACCCGGTGGGACGCGGGACAGGTCGTGGAGGGGACCCGGCTGGTCACCGCGGTGCTGGCCCGCGGGGAGGTCGGCCCGTACCAGCTGCAGGCGGCGATCGCCGCCGTCCACGCGGAGGCCGCGGCGTACGCCGACACCGACTGGCTGCAGATCACGTTGCTCTACCGGCTGCTGGAGCAGATCGCGCCCGGTCCCGCGGTGACCCTCAACCTGGCGGTGGCCGTCGGGATGGCGCACGGAGCCTGGGAGGGCCTGGTCGTGCTGGCGCCGCTCGAGCAGGACCCGGCCCTCGCGCGGTCCCACCGGCTCCCCGCCGTCCGGGCCCACCTGCGCGAGCTGGCCGGGGACGAGGTCGGCGCCCGCGAGGACTACCTCGCGGCCGCGCGGCTGACCCGGAGCCGGCCCGAGCAGCGCTACCTGGCCCACCGGGCGGCCGCTCTGAGCGGGCCTGCCGCCGGGTGCTAGCACCATTGGACAGGTCGGCCGGGACCCCGCCGGTCGCTAAATTGGCCGCACGTCCGGATCGACCGACACGGAGGACACGATGACCGCTGGCACGAACTCAGGCATGAACCGGCGACGCGCCCTCACCGGCATCGCGGCGGCCGGCATCGGAGCCCCGCTGCTCGCCGCGTGCGGTGGTGACGACGACGGGTCGACGGCCACCGAGCCCGAGGAGTCCTCCGGGGACGGCGGCGGCTCCGGCGACTCCGGCGGCGGTTCCGGGGGGGCGCTGGGGCCCACCTCCGAGGTCCCCGTGGGCGGCGGCACGGTCTTCGCCGACCAGGAGGTCGTCGTCACCCAGCCGGCCGAGGGCGACTTCAAGGCCTTCACCGCCGTCTGCACCCACCAGGGCTGCGTCGTCGGCAAGGTCGAGGACAACACGATCATGTGCCCGTGCCACGGCAGCGCGTTCTCGGCCGAGGACGGCAGTGTGACGAACGGCCCGGCCACGGAGCCGCTGGGCGCCGTCGAGATCAACGTCAAGGGGGACGAGATCACCCTCGCCTGACCGCCTCTGGACGGGTCAAACCGGGGCGACCTATCGTGGGGATCACGTCATCCCCGGCGTGCGGGTGCCGCCGCGCCTACGGGGCCGCACCGGGGGGACGGGGGGCCTGACTCCTCCGGGAGGTGGAGGGACAGTCGTGCGGGTGGCACTACGCAAGGTCGGCGGCGGCGTGCTCGCCGCGATCCTCGCCCTCGGGTTGGCGCCCGCGCCCGCCCGGGCGTACGCGTCCGACCCGGTCGGGCCGACCGGGTGGGTCCCCGACGGTCCAGTGCTCGCCATCGCGAGCGCCGGCGACCGGGTGTTCGTGGGCGGCGCGTTCACCGGCGGGCTGGCGGCCCTCGATGCCGTGACCGGTGTGCTGCTGTGGACGGGGGACGCCGACGGCGCCGTGCGGGCGTTGGCGGTCTCCGCCGACCGCACGCACCTGATCGCGGGCGGGGCGTTCACCCACATCGGCGGAGCCAGGCACCGCAGGCTGGCGTCGGTGCAGGTCGGCGACGGATCCGTGGAGCCGGGCTGGCGGGCGTCGGCCGGCGCTGTGGTCCGGGACCTCGTCGTGCAGGGCGGCATCGCCTACTTCGGTGGCCAGTTCGCCAAGCACGACGGGCTGGCGCAGCGGGGCCTCGGAGCAGTGTCGGTCAGCACCGGTGAACCGGTCCCGAGGTTCGACGTCGCCACCGACCGCCCTGTCTACGCCCTGGCGGCCGCCGGCGGGCGGCTGTTCTTCGGAGGGAAGTTCACCCTGGTCGACGGTGAGCCCCGGAGCACGCTGGCGTCCGTGACGCTGACGGACGGCTCGCTTGACGCCTGGCACCCCGCGCCGGCCTGCGGCGGTTGTAACGTCCAGTGGGACGTGCTGGTCCATGGCGGCACGGTGTTCTCCGTCGGGCGCAACGCCGGTGCGGTGGTCGCCCACGACGCGGTGACGGCCGCGCGTCAGTGGCGGACCACCGCAAACGGTGACGCCCAGGCGCTCGCACTCGTGGGCGGGTTGCTCTACGCGGGTGGTCACTTCGTGGAGATCGGCCAGCCCCGGCAGCCCCGGACGATCCTGGCGGCGCTCGACCCCACGACAGGCGAGGTCGCCCCCGACTTCGCGCCCCGGTTCGTCACCACGTTTCCCGGTGTCTGGGCGCTCCACGCCACCGACGCCCACCTGTACGTCGGTGGGTACTTCACCGGGGCAGGCCCGGGGCGTCGCTTCCCCTACTTCGCGATGTTCTCCTGATCCGCGAGCAGGTCAGCGGCCGTCGTCGATGCCGGTGACGTCGAGCTCGCGCGCGGCCGCCACCAGGGCCAGCGTGGTGTGCTGGTCCGCTGCGTGGAGCAGGTGCTGCACGTGGGAGCGGACCGTGTTGACGGACAGGTAGAGCCGTTGCGCGATCTCCTTCTTGGTCAGGCCCGCGACCAGGCACCGCAACACCTCGTACTCGCGGGGGCTCAGGTCGGCGACGAAGTCCGGCCGCTCGGCGCGCTGCTCTCCCCGGATCGCCTCGAGGAGGCGGAGGACCACCGGCTCGACCGCGGCGGGCGACAGCACCATGCGGCCGCTGGCGACCTCACGTACTGCCGTCCAGAGGCTCGCGAACGTGTAGTCCTGGCTGGCCCAGCCCCGGACCCCGGACTCGAAGGCCGCCACGACAGCGCGGTGGTCGCTCTGGTCGGAGAGGACGAGGACCGCCGGTCTGCGCTCCAGTCCGGAGAGCTCGTTCATGATCTCCAGTGTCAGCTCGCCGCCCGACGTCCGGTGGTCGATGAGCAGCAGGTCGGCCGGGCGCTCAGTCAGCGCGGAGACGGCCTCGGGGACCGTGCCGGCCACGGCGACGGCCTGGACCTGGGGCTCCTCGAGCAGGCGCATGGCGAGCACGTCGGCGAACACCCGGTTGTCGTCGAGCAGCATCAGCGTGAGCCCGAGGGAGTCGCGGGTGACCTCGGTCATGGTCGGCTACGTGACGCGGGATTCGAGAAGCTTGCGGAACAGTGCCGTCCTCACGGCACGGCCTCGTCCGTGCGCTCCGAGCTTGCGCGTGAGTCCCTGGACGTGGCTGCGGACGGTGTGCGGGGAGATCGCGAGCTCGTCGGCGATGACCTGGGTCGACTCGCCGCGCGCAAGGAGCTCGAGGACCTGGCGTTCCCGCAGCGTCAGGGCCGGCGCCGCCAGCGAGTCCGCGGCCTGCGGCGCACCGAGAGCCAGGACGCGCTCGCCCGCTGCGACGCGGTGCAGCACGAACCCCAGCCTGCTGAAGGCGCACGCCTGTCCGACCACGGCGTCGATGATGTGCTCGTCGTAGGCCCGTGCCGTCTGCGGTGTCTTCCCCGTGCTGAGCACCAGCAGCCTGACCGCAGCTGCCTGCTCGCGCACGGCGCGGGCCGCGTGAAGGCAGGAGACCGGCTCGACGTCGTGCAGGATGCACAGCTCCGGCGTGGCCACGGACACCAGCCCGGGCACCGTGCCCGCCTCGGTGGTCGCTCCCCGGACGACGTGGCCGATAGCGGTCAGGGCGCCGACCAGCGTCTCAGTGAAAAGGCACGGTTGTGCCTGCACCACCAGCTTGAGCCCGAGTCGCCGTGGTTCACCCACGTTCGTACTCACGTCGCCCCCCCAGGCCTGACGTTAGACCACTCGCAGGGTACTTCCTGGTCACACCGCTCGGGAAGCACCTGAGGCCAAGGACCGTGCCAGACGTCCGGCGCCGGACCAGAACCCGAGGCCCCAGCCGACGTGCATCGCCATGATCGCCACGGGGATGCGCGCCTGTTCGGTCCGCCGGTGCAGGCGGGGCGCGAGCCTGACGGACTCGCCGACGACGGCCACGACGTAGGGGGCCAGCAGCGCCTGGGCCAGCACAGGGCGACGCGGGGCGAGGGCCAGCGCCGCGGCCAGGTAGGCGACGAAGAGCGGAGGAGTGACGTGCCGGAGCCCCAGCGACCGAGGATGCAGCACGGCCACGTCGACCTTGCCGCGGCCGTACCTCCGGTACTGCCGGAACAGGGCCGGGATCGACTGCCGACAGTGCCATGAGATGACCAGGTCCGGGTCGAACAGCAGCCGACCGCCAGTGCCGCGGAGCCGGTAGTCGAACTCGAAGTCCTCGTTCGCGACCAGGGTCTCGTCCCACCCGCCGAGCTCGCGCACGAGCGCCACCGGGTACGCGCCGAAGGGTAGGTGGTCGACCTCCTGTGCGCGGGTGCCGAAGTGGTAGGTCGAGTTCCCGACCGCGAGCCGACTGGACATCGCGACCGCGACGGCTCGCCCTGCCGGCGTACGCCCGACGCCGTCCTTGCGGCCGCCCACGCCGCCCCAGCGGCCCTCCCGCAGGCGTGTGACGGCCGTGCGAACGTAGGTCTCGGGGACGGTGGAGTGCGCGTCGACCCGGACCAGCCAGCGACCCCGGGCCCGGGCCAGGCCCCGGTTGAGCGCCACGGGGATGCCGGTGCGGTCGACCTGCACGAGCTCGACCCGCTCGTCCTCGTCCCGGTGCCTCCTGACGATGTCGGGGGTGGAGTCGGTCGACGCGCTGTCGATCACGACGATCTGCAGGTCGGGATAGTCCTGGGCCCGGATCGACGCCAGACACGCAGAGAGAAACCCCGCCTCGTCGTGCGCCGGCACGATGACCGTGACCACCTCGCGATCGCCCACGCCGTTCCCCCCGGCTCGGTCCGTCTACCTCGATCGTAGGAGCGTGGGTCGGCGGCGGCAACGGTTTCCCAGGCAACCCGAGCGCGCGGCGGCTACCGTGGGGCCGCGGCCTCGTCGGCGTGGGGACCTCGAGACCGCACCGCCCCCCTCACCCCCCGACAGAGAGAGCCACCCCCCATGCACCCCTTGACTCGCCGCGCCCTGATGCGCGGAGGCATCGCTGCCACCGCTGCCCTCAGCACCCTCTCCGGCGCGGAAGGCGCTGCGGCCGCCGCCACCCGGCGCCCGTTCCTGCCCTACGGCAGCGACTCCTACTTCCGCAGCACGATCCGCGGCGCCGCCGTCGACGCGCAACGCACCGAGACCTTCCGACGCTTCATGCGGACCCATCCCGAGCAGAACTACCGCTATCCCCGGATCAACGGCGTGGAGGACAACGCCTGGGGCACCGCGTACGCGATGGGCGGTCCCCGCATGCCGGTCTGGAGGCTGGTGGGGGCGCACGACCCGAAGGCCGACGTCCTGTTCACCCGCGGCTTCCACGCCCCGGCATGGCTGGGGGAGATGCTCACGGGCACCAACGACTCACCGCTGTGCGTCGTCGACCGCGCCTCGGGCTTCACCCTGTTCTGCGCCAACGCCGAGCAGGTCGGGAGACGACGTATCCGGGCCACCGCGGCAGCCGTCACCTACCACTCGTCGAACGGACTGGATCACCGCAACCCCTATTCGGACGACGAGCGCAACTTCACCAGCCGCGGCCGGATCTCCGACGCCATGGTGATCCGCAAGGACCTCGTCCGGCACGGGGTCCGCAACGACACCGACCTCGGCCACGTCCTGCACCTGTTCCTGGTCGAGACCGACTCGAGCGCGGGGTTCCGCCACCCCATGGTCGGTGAGGAGAGCGACAAGTCCGGCTTCGGAGCCGAGGGTGAGCGCCTGGCCATCGACCCGTCGGTGAACCTGGCCAGCCGCGGCCTGTCTCCCCAGGGCCTGGTGATCGCCCGCACGCTCCAGCGGTACGGCTGCTACATCGGTGACAACTCGGGATCCGCGTCCGCGTTGAAGGCGCAGCAGGAGAACGCCGCCCGCCCGCTGTGGCGTGGGACGCTTCGTCGGGACTCCCTCGCCGGGATCACCTGGGACGACTTCGTCGTCCTGAAGGGCTAGCCGGTAGCCGACGTCTGGCCGGGGTCCGGGGTGCCCGCTACCTTGTGACGGGTGAGCTTGGGAGGGTCCGTGGACCGGCTCCGCCACCACGCGCGGCGCCCGCTCGCACGCACGCCGTACGCCTGGGACGTCGCCATGCTGCTGCGCCCGGGGAAGCGGGAGACCCTGGCCGGGCGACGGACGGCGATCGTGATCGACGGGTTCCTCCGGTCCGGCAACACCTACAGCGTGGCGGCCTTCCGGGTCGCCAACGGCCCCGGACAGCACGTCGCCCACCACCTGCACGGTGGTGCGCACGTGCGCCGGGCGGTGCGGCTGCAGCTGCCCACGGTGGTGCTCATCCGCCGACCCGCCGACGCCGTCAGCTCCTACCTGGTCCGGCGGCCGACCCTGACCCCCGATGACGCCCTGCTGGAGTACCTCGACTTCTACCGGACCGCCTGGCCGGCGCGCGACGGGTTCGTGGTCGCCCCCTTCGAGCTCGTGGTGTCCGACTTCGGCGCCGTCACCGACCGGGTCAACGAGCGGTTCGGCACGAGCTTCGTCCGCTTCGCAGGCGACCCGGCCAGTGAGCGGGCCGCCGTGGCGCTGGTCGAGGAGATGAACCGGCGGGAGTGCGGGGGCGCGGTCGTCGAGAGCCACGTCGGACGGCCCTCGGCCGATCGGGAGCGGCACAAGGAGGCGGTGCGCCGCCGGATGGAGAACCCTCGCACGCGCGGCCTCCTGGACCGCGCCGAGGCCGCTTTCGACCAGTACGTCGCCCTCGCCTGACTTCCCAGGTGCCCCGGGCCGGGCTACCGTGAGGCACTTCAGGACCTAGCTGTTGGGGGGCAGCGATGGACCGGGTGCTGCTGGTCGGCAAGGGTGCTCCCGATCGCGGAGGGATCCCGTCGTTCCTCCACGGGCTGTTGGCGGGCGAGTTGTCACGCCGCTATGCCCTGTCGTTCCTCAACGTCGCCCACGGGGGGGCCCCGGAGGGTGGCCGGCTGTCGATCGGCAACGTGCGTCGGACCCTCCGCGACGCCGCGGCGGTCTGGCGGCGGGCCGCGGATCACGACGTGGTGCACATCAACTCCGCCCTTGCCCCGGGCGTGACGGTGGTGCGCGCGGGTCTGCTGGTCCTGGCCGGCCGGCTGCGGGGCTGTGCGGTGATCGTGCACGCCCACGGCGGCAACATCGAGACGTGGCTGACGTCGCGGAGGGCGCGGTGGGTCACCCGGGCGGCGATGCGCGGGGCCTCGCTGATCGTCGCCGTGTGGACCGAGGGCGAGCGGGCCCTGGCCGGCACCCTCGACAAGCGCCGGGTCCGACTGGTCGTCAACGGCGTCGACACGACCCGCTTCCGTCCGGTCAGCACGCCCCCGCACGATCCGCCGCGGGTGCTCTACGTCGGGCTCCTCACGCCTCGCAAGGGCGTGCTGGACCTGATCGAGGCGTCCCGGGCTCTCCGCGAGGCGGGGGTGGACCACGAGCTCTGGCTGCTCGGCGGCGTCCCCGACGAGGGACCCGAAGCCGCCGAGCCGGTGCTGGCGTCCGCCGAGGGGGAGGCCGTGCTGCTCGGCACCCGGCCGCCGGAGGAGATGCCCGCGGCGTACGCCGCGGCTGACGTGTTCTGCCTCCCCTCCTGGTGGGAGGCCATGCCCCTCTCGGTGTTGGAGGCGATGGCCACCGGACTGCCGGTGGTGGCCACCGACGTCGGAGACGTGGGCCGGATCGTGCGGCACGACGAGACGGGGCTCATCGTGCCGACCCACGCGCCCGACCAGCTGGCAGCTGCGTTGCGCAGGGTGGTCGAGGACCCCGGGACGGCGCGACGGATGGGGTGTGCCGGGCGGGCGCGGGCCGAGGCCGTCTACTCGAGCGCGGCGACGGCACGGGCGATCGGGGACCTGTACGAGCAGGTGTTGGCGGGTGTCACGCGATGACCGTGCTGTGCTACCACGCCGTCAACCCGGGGTGGACCTCCCCGCTGTCCATGCACCCCGACGCCTTGGCGGCACATGCGGCGTGGCTCGCGGGCCAGCGGACCGTGGTGCCCCTGCAGGACGCGGTCCGCCTGCTGGACGCTCGGGGCCGGCTCCCGCGGGGGAAGGTCGCGCTGACCTTCGACGACGGCTTCGCCAGTGTCCACGAGCACGGCTGGCCGCTTCTGGCACGGCACCGGCTCCCGGCCACGGTGTTCCTCGTCGCCCGGACCCTCACGCCGTCCGGCCAGCAGGTCGACTGGATCGACACCGCGCCGCCGTACGAGGCCAGGACCCTGACCGTCGACCAGGTGCTCCAGATGCAGCAGGACGGGGTGGCCTTCGAGTCCCACAGCTCCGCGCACGCCGACCTCACCAGCCTGAGCCACGCGGAGTGCTTGGCCGACCTGAGGGACAGCCGCGAGCTCCTGGAGTCGGTGCTGGGGCGGCCGGTGCGCCTGCTCGCGTACCCGCGGGGCCGACACGCGCCCCACGTGCGGGACGCGGCCAGGAAGGCCGGGTACACCCACGCCTTCGCCCTTCCCGAGGGTCCCGAGCCGGGTGGACCCTACGCGCTGCCGCGCGTGGGGCTGTACCGGGGCAACGGGGTCCGGGCACTGCGGATCAAGGTCGCACCCGGCTACCTCGCGGTGCGCACCGGTCGGACGTACGGCGCGGTAAGGCGCACACGCCGTGCCCTGGCGGGTGTCCGTCGGTGATGACCGAGGTCCCGGCTCCGGTCTTCGTCGTCGGCTCCATGCGGTCGGGGTCCACGATGCTGCGGCTGATGCTCGACAGCCACCCCCGGATCGCCATCCCCTCCGAGACCGGCTTCATGGGGGCGGCCGCCGCCACGCACCGGATCCCCGACTGGACGTTCGGCGACGGCTGGTACGAGCGACTGGGGTGGAGCTCGGCCGAGCTGGACGAGCGGCTGCGCGACTTCTACGACGGACTGTTCCGCCGCTGGGCTGCCGAGCAGGGCAAGCCTCGTTGGGGTGAGAAGACTCCCTTCCACACCGCCCACATGGCACGGATGGCGCAGATCTTCCCGGACGCCGCATTCGTGGGCATCGTCCGGCACCCGGGTGCGGTCGCCTCCTCGCTGCACCGGAAGTTCCACTACGGCTTCGCGGAGGCCGTGGACTACTGGTCGGACACCAACAAGGAGATGCTCACCTCGGGCATCGCGCTCGGCGACCGGTTCGCCCTGTGCCGCTACGAGGACCTCGTGCGCCGCGGTGAGCAGGTGCTGCGCGAGCTGTTGTGCTTCCTGGGGGAGCCGTGGGCTCCCGAGGTCCTCCACCACCACGAGGTGCAACGGGAGAAGGGCGCTCCGCGCGCCGTGGAGGGTCGCACGATCACCTCCGAACCCGTCGACGCCAGCCGGGCCGACGCCTGGGCCACGACGGTGACCCCCGCCGATCGCGGCGAGCTCGTCCGGATCGCCGGGCTCGCGGAGTTCCTCGGCTACGACGTCGACGGCCCGCCGGGCGGCGGTGGGTCCGCGGAGCGTGCCGCATCCGCGCTCTCGGTCGTGACCGGGACGGAGCTGGCGGCGCGGCGGATCACGTCACCGGTCGACCTCGCCGCGGACGGGGGTCGCGGGCTCAGCCTGGCCGAGCTGGGGGTGGAGGAGCTGGCGGCGCGGCTTGCCCGCTCCGAGGCGGCCCTCGCGCGCGCCAGGTCCCGGCGTGCGGTGCGCGTCGCGGACGCCGTGCGCCGGGTGCAGCACGGGCGGTCGGTCGCGGACCTGCGCGCCGCTTGGCGGATGCTCCGCCGAGATGCGGGGCGGTGAGGCGTGGACGAGGCCGAACGGGCGATCGTCGAGCGGGTGGCGCGCGATGCTGCGGCCTGGTTCCCGGGCACGCCTGCGGACCCGACGGTGCACCTGCGGCCGCTCGGTGACCGGCGGCGCTCGCGCCTCTACGACGTGATCGTCGGCGACCCTGCCGACCCGCCGCTGATGGTCGCCAAGATCCGCTACGCGCACTCCGCCGTCGCCCTCGCGGGCCCCCAGGGCACCCCGGGCCGCCCGACCCTGGCGGCGACCACGGCCGACGAGACGGAGCTGACCGCGCTGGAGTTCGCCGCGCTGGCTCACCTGGAGACGGTGTTTCCCGTCGGCAACCCCCGGTTCGGCACGGTTCGCCCACTGGCCCATCTGGCGGAGCACCACGCGATCATCATGGAGCGGGCGTCCGGCACCCCGATGAGGGAGCTGCTGGCCCGGTGGAGCCGGCTGCACCTCCGACGTCGGCGCGGCGGGCCCGCCCCTGAGCCGCTGTTCCGGGCGGTGGGTACCTGGCTGCGCACGTTCCACGACGCGACCCCGACCGCGGGGCGCCCCGCCCGGCAGGCCACGGCGGAGGACGTGGCGGCTCACTTCGCGGCGCTCGAGGGGTTCCTGGGGCGCCGACTGGGGCGGCAGTTCGGTGACCTGGCCGGCGCCGGCTCAGCGCTCGCGGCACAGCTGCTTCCTCGTGGGGTCCTGCCGCTCGCCGTGGGGCACGGCGACTTCGCTCCCCGCAACGTCGTGGTCGACGACGCGGGCCGACTCGTCGTGCTGGACCCCCTGGCCCGGTGGGCCGTCCCGGCCCAGGAGGACCTGTGCCGGTTCCTGGTCGGCGTGCAGCTCAACGGACTGCAGCTGCACACCCGGGGCGCGGCGTACGGCGAGGACACCCTCGGGTGCTGGCAGCGACAGGTGGTCGAGGGCTACTACGGGGCCGACGTGCCGTGGGGGCCGCTGCGTTGCTACCAGCTGCTGGTGCTGCTGGACAAGTGGTCCGCCCTGGTGGAGCCGGCGCCTCACGGCGGTGTGGCTGCCACGGTCCGGACGCTGTCCCAGCAGCGCACGACCGGCTACGTGCGAAGGCGGGCCCAGGGCCTGCTCGACCTGGCCCGCTCAGCGAACGGCTGACCCGCCCGGCGGGACCTCGTAACCCCAACGCCGCGAGACGGACACCCCGAGGACCGCGTCGAGCCCGGCGACCTCGTCGGCGAACCCCTGGCGAAGCCGGGCGACCGTGTCCGGGTCGGGCGTGGGTCGATCGTCGGCATAGGGCCGGTAGAGCGCCCGGCGGATCCGCCCCGAGCGCTTCACCCGGGAGCGGAGCCGGCGCAGTCCGAGCTGCTTGACCAGCCGGGACGCCTGCTTGGCCGCGGCGGCCGCGGTCCTGCTGCGGGGAACCCCCGCCGGCATCCGGCTCCGCAGCTCCGAGGGCGGGAGCTCGAGGCGGGGGACGCCGAGGAAGGCGAAGACCGCGTCGGCGTAGGCCTGCGGGTCTGCCTTCAGGTCGTCGAACAGCTGCACGAGCAGCTGCTCGCGCGGGAACACCTCGAGGTACCGCTGGAGGTGGGTGGCGTACCGGCCGCGGTCCAGGAGCCTCGGGTAGCGGTCCAGGGCGTCGGCGAAGGAGCCGTCGTACTGCTGGTTCTTCCGCAGGTCGAGGTAGTCGGAGAACGCCCGGTCGACCGGTTCGCGCACGCACACGAGCAGGCGCATGGCGGGGTTGAGCCGCACGATGCGCCCCGGGGCCTCGACGGAAGAGAGGTAGGAGTGGGAGATCTCGCCGCGCGCCAGGAACCCGGTGGAGCCGGCGAACTGGTCTAGGTACCAGTCCGGGCCCCGGTCGACGTGGGCGTCGAAGTAGTAGAGGCCCTTGCTCGACGCCAGGAAGACATCAGGATGGCGCGCGAGGGCGTTGAACAGCCACGTCGAGCCCGCCTTGCTCGTCCCGATGTAGAGGAAGTCGGGACCAGACCGGTCAGTCTCCATGCGTCCCCCTGTCCGGAGCCGACATCGTACGTGGCGCGGCCGCCCGGCGTCGGCACGAGATCCGAGCCGGGACCACCCCTTGACTCCGGGGCGGCGGGGCAGTGGACTGGGGACAGCCGGGCTCGCAGGGGGGTGAGACGGTGCACTCTGTCAGGCTGACCTGGCTGCTGCCGATCGTCGCGGGGGCGGTGGCGGTGTGGGCTGCCCTCTCGTGGCCGGAGCCCGGGCGGGTCGACGAGGCCCGGGGCAGGGTGGCGACGTTCGTGGCCCAGGACGCCACCGGCAACGGCCACGACGGGATCATCCAAGGGCCGGTGCGGATGGGGCGCGCCGGTCACGAGGGTCGTGCGTTCTCGTTTGCCGAGCACGGGTCCTGGGTCATGGTGCCGTCGTCCCCGGAGCTCAACGCCGGGACGCGGGACTTCCTCGTCTCCGTCTGGGTCAAGGTCCGGTCCGACCTCGATGCGGGGGAGACCTACGACGTCGTTCGCAAGGGCATCGCCTACACCGTCCCGGGCGAGTACAAGCTGGAGCTTCTCTGGGGCGGTCGCGTGCGGTGCAGCGCCAAGGACGCGAGGACCCGGCTGGCCACGGTGACCAGTCTGGAAGCGCTCCCCGAGGACGGCGGCTGGCACCGGATCGGGTGTGCCCGCACCGGCCGCCACTGGAGCGTCCTGGTCGACGAGACCGTGACCTCGAGGGCCGTGGACCTGGGTGCGGTCACCAACACGGTGGCTCTGTCGATCGGCTCGAAGTACGGGCTGGAGGACCGCCCCCTGGGGCTCGTGGACGACGTGGAGCTCATCATCGCCGGCGCGGGTGACCCCTCGATCGATCCCGTCGCAGCGATCCGTGCCCTCGAGGAGGTGCCGCCCGTCGCGTGGTGGCGGCTGGACGAGACCGCGACGTCCACCGCCGGACGCTGATGTTTCGCACGCGTCGGGCGGAACCTCGCCGCCCCGCTGCCGGCACCGAACCGGGCGTCGACCCCGCGGGACCGCACGTCCCCGGGCCCGAGCCGTCGGCCGGGGGCGAGGAGGGTCGCGCCCATGTCCGCGGCTCCGTGCTGCTCGTGGTGGGTCGGGTGCTGGCCCTGTTCATCGGGATGGCGACGACCGTCATCCTGGTGCGCGCCCTGACCAAGGCCGAGTACGGCGCCTTCGAGTACGCGCTCACCCTGGCCGGCGCGGGCCGGATCCTGCTCAGCCTCGGCCAGGGCCGGCTGCTGAGCCGGTTCATGGCCGGCTACGAGGAGACCGGCGACTACCCACGCATGTTCGGTGCCATGTTCCTCGCCGTCGGGACCATCTGCGCAACCAGCATCCCGATCATCGCGGTGCTCTTCCTGTTCAGCGAGGAGCTGCTCGGCTCGGTCGTCGACAGCGAGGCGGCGGTCCGCCTCGTGCTGGTGCTCCTCTTCGTCGCGCCCATGGAGGCGCTCGACCAGGTCTTCGTCTCGTTGTTCGCAGTGTTCAGCAAGCCGCGGGCGATCTTCTTCCGCAAGCACCTGCTCGCCCCCGGGCTGAGGTTCGGGGTCGTGCTGGTGCTGTGGCTGACCGGGCAGGACGTGATGTTCCTCGCCGTGGGCTACCTCCTCGCGAGCGTTGCCGGGCTGCTGCTGTACGTCGGCCTGCTGGTCAGGCTGCTGCACGAGCGGGGGCTCTGGCGGCACTTCGACCCGCGCAAGGTGATCCTGCCGTTCCGCGCCGTCTTCGAGTTCTCCTTCCCGCTGATCACCGGCGAGCTGGCGCTGCTGTCGATGAAGGTCGGTGGCGTCGTGGTCCTGGCGCTGTTCCACCCCGTCACGGAGATCGCGTCGTACCGCGCGGTGTTCGGGGTCGCCCGGCTCAACACCGCGGTCACGACGTCGTTCGCCATCCTGTTCCTGCCGATGATCGCCCGGCTGCACTCCCGCGGCAGCATCGACGAGCTGCGCGAGAGCTACTGGCACACGGCGACGTTCGTTGCCGTGACGACGTTCCCGATCTTCGCGCTCACCGGTCCTCTCGCCCCGGCCACCACGCTGACCCTCTTCGGGCAGCGGTACGAGGAATCGGCACTGGTGCTGTCGATCCTCGCCGTGGGCTACTACCTCAACGTGATGTTCGGCTTCAACGTCTACACGCTCCAGGTCTGCGGCCGGATCCGCCTCCTGGTCGGGGTGAACCTGTTCATGGCGAGCCTCAACATCGGGCTCTGCTTCGCCCTGGCCGACGCGCTGGGAGCCGTCGGCATCGCGATCGCCAACTGTGCCGCGCTCACGGCGCAGAACGTCATCAACCAGTGGGGTCTGCGTCGCAGCATCGACACCGGCTTCGTCCCGCGGGAGTGCTGGTCCTGCTACCTGCAGATCGTGGGGGGAGCGGCGCTGCTGTGGCTGTTCGCGCTGGTCGTCGCGCCGGGCATCTTCCTCAGCGTGCTGGCGGCCGGGCTGGTGTCGGCGGTGGTCTTCTTCGGCTGCCAGAGGTCGCTGCAGCTGGCCGAGACGTTCCCGGAGCTGCAGCGGATCCCCCTGCTGGGCAGGGTGGTGCGCTGACCGTCCCGGGCACCGAGGTCAGCCTGTGGCCGCCCGCGCGTCCAGCCAGGCTGGCAGCTCCGTGTAGCCGTGGGCGCGGAGCGCGGTCGCGGTCTGCTCGTTGGACTCCCGATAGAGCCCCTCGACGTCCTGTCGTGCCCCGGGGGTCATGGCCTCCGGCGCCCGGCCGGAGTTGGCCCGCTGGTAGATCCGGCGCAGCGGGTCCCGGATCCTGGCGGGGATCCGGGCGCGGCTCTCGGTCGCGCGCTTCACGGAATAGGCCAATCGGGCGGCCAGGACGCTGCGCGGGTGGTTGGTGCGGTTGCGGGGGGCAAGGTCCATCGTGGTCGCCACGCCCGGGTCGACGCCGAGCCAGCCGAAGAGACCACCCACGACGCCGCCGGGGTCGCGCATGAGCTGTTCGGTGAAGAGCACCCGGATGTCGTCGCCGAACGCGTCGAGCCACGGCGGGACGTAGTCGGCGTAGTAACCGATGTAGAGCCCGTGGAGGTGATCGCCCGGTACCAGGTCGGTCCCGTCGCGGCGACGCCGGCGGCAGGCGGCCAGATAGTCCTCGAACGACGAGAACCCGGCCGCGTTCCCCAGCTCGCGCTGGAAGGTGTACGCCGACCACAGCCGGTCGACCGGGTTGCGCAGGATGAGCACGATGCGTGGTCGCCGGAGGGTCTCGCGCACGCCCTCGATGACCGGCAGCCCGCCGTAGGAGTAGGTGGGCGTCGCCTCGAAGGCGTACCGCTCGTCGGTCCAGCCGGTGAAGTGCTGCTGGTAGGTCTCCACCGGTGGTACCGGTCCGCGGTGCCGGAGCGGGTTGAAGTGGTTGAAGTAGCCGATCTCCTTCTCGTCGCCCGGACAGATGTCGGGGTGCTGGGAGAGGTAGGCGAACAGCGACCCGGTCCCGGCCTTGGGGACTCCGATGACGAGCAGGTTGGGCAGCCCACCGGTCCGATCCCTCGCCGTGGTCACGTCGCTGCCCCTTCGCGGCCGCAGCCGACTGCGCGGCGCCTGCCAGCCGTTATACGCCGCTCCCCCCCTGCTCGCAACGGCGCTCGCTGGAGGCTCCGACCGGCTCACGACCGGGCCTTCCCCCGACCCACGTAGCCGTAGCGGAAGAGCAGCGGCAGGGTCAGCCCCGCGACCAGGCGCTGGTCCCGCCGTGGCATCTCGCGCGTCCAGGCGTCGTCGCTGCGGATCGTCACGTCGCCGGTGGTGAAACGGCTCGGGTTCCCGGCCACGATGTGGTTGGGGTGCAGCCGGGCCGTACGGGCATCGGTGAACGGCGCCGTCGCCGGCACGCCGAGGAAGTCGAGGACCTCCTCGATCGTGGCCCGCGGGTGGGCGGCGAAGTCCTCGTAGCGCACGTGGAGCCAGCGGTCCGGGCGGTACTGGCGCCGCAGCGCCTCGGCGAAGAGCGCGTTGCCGACCCAGCGGCGCACTGACGACGCCAGGCCGCGGGTCCCCATCGTGCGGACCTCGCCGGCCGCGCTGAAGGTCTTGGTCCGGCGCCAGGAGTGCACGACGGCCCGCGGGTCCCGCACCACGTGGAGCACGTAGCTGTCGAGGTCGGGTACTCCCGCCATCACGGCGGCGTCGAGCGGGCGCTTGGAGATGTCGACCACCACCCCGGCCCGGGTGGCGTCCGCCAGAGTCCGGCAGGCGTCGGCCATCGCGTCGCGCACGAGGGCGAGGGGCGCGGGACCGGTGCCCGGGTCGTCGCGACCCAGCGTCCGGAGCACGCGCGGGAACGCGACCGGTCGCTTCAGCGCGTGCTGCGCGGCGATCAGGTCGTCGATCGTGCGGGGCGGTGTTCGGGCGGCGAGCTGCGCTCGCGACGTGGTGACGACCGGCCCCCAGACCGGGCACTGCTCGGGGGGCCTGCCACACCCGCACGGACGGCCGTCGCGCACGCCCCGCTCCCACAGCCAGCGCAGCTCCCCGGCGCTCGTGACCCCCTCGACCTCGTTGAGCAGGCTGGCGAGCACCGTCGTCCCGCTCCGTCCGGCGCCGACGACCGACAGTGCCTTGGGCATCGCCGTGGCCTCACCCATTGCGCCCTCCTCGTGTCGGCCCGAGAGCCCGCGCGGTGACCCGTGGCCTCGGCGGTCCCCGACGTCTACCATGGATCGCGGGACACGGGGGAGTCGCCTCGGGTGGGACGGGCGATTCGTGTTGAGGGGGGATCCCAGCGAAGAAGCTCATCCAGACCCTGCTCGTCTCGGTGCTGGTCACCGGGGCGCTCGTCGGCATGGCCTGGGTGGTCGTCACCGACACCGTCGGTGGCGTGCCGGACGGGCGGGCACCGCCCCGGTCGCTCGAGACACCGGCCCGGGCGTTCAGCGCGGACTCGTGGTGGAACACGCCGCTGCCCGACGACGCACCGCTCAACCCGGCCGCCGACGAGATCCTCGACTACCTGCGCTCGGGACCCGAGAGCGGGCGCGGTTGCCTGACCCTCGCCGGAGCGGGCGACAACTTCTGGGGACAGCCGGTCTACGACGCCCGCCCGGGGGATCCGTCGTACGACATCGAGGGCCTCACCCAGCCCCTGGAGGAGCTGCGGAGGCTGCGCATCCCGCGCGGCGCCCAGGCGGCGGCGAACAGCGATCACAGCATGAGCATCTACGACCGGCAGAAGGGGTACGTCGTGGCGCTCAGCGGCGCCGAGTACGACGCGGAGCGGAACTCGTGGTCGGCCGAGGGTGCGACCCTCACGTACCTGGACTCCAACGGCCTCCACGTGGCGACGGGTCGGTCCGACGACCCCCGCAACCGCGGGTCCCACCGCGGCAACAACGGGGCCACGATGGCGGTCGAGCTCGACGAGGTCCGCTCCGGCGCCGTACGGCACGTGCTCAAGGCGGCTGCCGGTCCCGAGGTGGCCGACCGCTTCGTCTTCCCGATGGTCGGGTCCGACGGTGACTACCACGGCTCGGACCCGGGCGTACCGCCGCAGGGGCTGCGGCTCCGGATCGACCCGTCGGTCGACCTGGCGGCCCTGGGCCTCCAGCCCGAGGCCCTGGTGATCGCCCGGGCCTTGCAGACCTACGGTTTCTACATCGGCGACTCCGGCGGGACCACGGCCCTGAAGCTGCAGAACACCTGGGTGGAGGGCCGGGGCCAGATCTGGGGCGTGAGCGCCGACGCCCTCTGCGCCATGCCGTTCTCCCCGGAGTACTGGGACGTGGTGGCCGAGGGCTACGACCCCACGCGGGCGGGAGGCGGATCATGACCTCGTGGGGGCTGCTGGCCGTCGTGGTCGCGCCCCTGGTCGCCGTGCTCGTCGTCGTCTGCCTGCGCGAGCCGCTGCGCGTGGCGCTGCCGATCTACACCGCGCTCATCCCGTTCGGGGGACTGCTCGCCGTGGGCACCTCGCCGTTCGCGTCGGCGTCCTCGGTCATGGGCCTGCTGCTCGGCGCCGGCCTGCTGGCCCAGTTCGTGTCGGGCCGCCGGTTCGCGCCCCGGCTGAGCGCGAGTGTCCCGGTCTGGACGGTCTTCCTCGGCCTGGCCGCCGCCAGCGCGCTCTGGACCGTCAACCGCAGCGTCACCCTCGAGGGCCTGGCCGTGCTGGCGAGCCTGGTGGTCGTCTTCCTGCTGGTGGCGGTGAGCGACGTCGACCGGGCCGTCGTCCGGCGGACGGAGACGTCGCTCCTGGTCGGCTCGGTGGCGGCCGTGGGGTACGGGATCTTCCAGCTGGCCTTCGAGGGCGGGCTCGTCGACGACGCCGGCGCGGTCGCGGAGGGCGGTCGATTCGGCAACGGCCTGTTGGGGCCGAACATCCTCGCGGTCACGTTGCTGATCCCGTTCGCGATCGCGCTCAACCGGGCCTTCAACCCGCGTGACCCTGGACGCCCCCTCCTCAACACGCTGCTCGCGGCCCTGTTGCTGGCCGGCGTCCTCATGACCGCTTCGCGGACCGGGACGCTCGGCGCCGGGGTCGTCGTCCTCGCCATGATCGTGGCGTCCCCGCGCGGCGGCCGGAGGGGTCTCGTCGCGGCGCTGCTCGTCGGAGCGGCGGTCACCGTGCTCGTGTGGACCTTCCACCCGTTCGGTCTCGCCGAGCGCACCTTCGCGACGGCGACCTCGTCCTCGGGACGGTTCGACATCTGGCAGGTCGGGATCGCCGCCTGCAGCGATTACTGCGGCATCGGTTCTGGGTGGGGGACCTTCCCCGACGTCTACGCCGAGACCCAGGCCACCGTGCCCGGGGCCCGGGTGCTCACGGGTGACGAAGGCTCCTACCAGCCCCACAACCTGTGGCTGCTGGCGGTCGTCGAGCTGGGGGTCGCGGGCTTCGTGCTGCTGACCCTGGGCCTCGCCGTCGGCGCCTACCAGGCGCTCAAGCTGCCGCCCGACTACCGTCCGGCCGCAGTGGGTGCCGTGGTGGGGCTGGCTGTCGGGGTGCTCTTCCTCTCCAGCCTGGAGTTCAAGATGTTCTGGCTGGCGCTCATGCTCGTCACCCTCTACCGGAACGCCGTCGCGGCGGAGGAGGTGGAAGCGCAGGCGCGGCGCGCCTCGGAGGCGGCGGTCCCGTAGGAGACCCGCCCCACTACGAGTGCTGGCGCTGCTTCCTCCGCGCGGGAGCCCAGAACTGCAGCAGCGGGGGTCGGCCGGTCGGAGCGTCGCGGCGGAGCTGGGACAGCCAGGTGCCGCGGCGCACCAGGACCATCGCGACGCTGCCGCCGTCGACGTACTGCCGGGCCTGCTCGTGCAGCGCGGAGCGCGGGATCCCCTCGCGGACGACCAGCAGCGTCAGGGACTGCTCGGGCCGCGTCGCAACGTCGACCGGGGACGCGTCATCGACGATCACGAGCTCGTCCTCGTGCGCGGTCCGCTCGGCGAGCGAGGCGGCGCCGAACTCCTCCACCGGCTCGCGGGAGCCGATGGAGATCACGCGACGCACCCGGCTGAGCCAGAAGACCAGTTCGTCGGCCAGCTCGTGGCGCTCCCGCCGCATGCTCTTCGGGCCGGCCATCAGCACCATGCGGGTCGGCTCGGACACGATCCGGTGGCAGAGCTGGGTCATCCCCGATGCCCCGGTGCCCCCTCGGTCGAGGGTGATCCGGCCGAGGACCGTCGCGCCCGACTCCTGCTCGGCGGTGGCCACGTCGATGACGGGTCGTCGCACCAGCAGCACCAGGGCGACGACGCCGAACCCCACGAGCAGGCCGGAGGTGAGGCCGAGGGCCCACGCCACGGGGCCGCCCAGGGTCGGGGTCGGCTCCGGGGCACCGGTCGCCAGCTCGCTGACCGAGAAGGAGCCCACGGCCTGGCTGTACACGTTGAGCTCCTCCACGAACGCCGACGCCGCGACATTGGCGGTGTTCTGGGCGATGCTGGGGTCGGTGCTGCGGGCGACGACCGTGAAGATGATGTTGTCCTGGGCGACGACCAGCTCCAGCTGCTCCGCTCCCAGCTCGTCGGAGTCGGCGATGCCGGCCGCCTTCTTGACCGCGGGGTCCTTCAGGACGTTGGCGAACACGTCGGTGGCCATCTTCGGCAGCACGTCGATGTTGGGGATGCGCAACGCGCGGACGGGGCCGACCTGGGTGGTCGCCTGGTATGTCTCGGCCCGCTGTTGGAGCACCCCTGGCACCACCACCCCGAGAGCGATCACGAACAGGGCGATCAGCCAGGCGTACCGCCGCACGCCCCAGCCCAGGACTCCGGTGACGTCGGCTCCCTGCGTCATGCCGACACCCCTTCCTCGGTCGTCGTGGTGACCGCAGCACGGTCCCCGCCGTCCCTGCCCGTCGCCATCAGGCGGAGGCCGGTGCGGGCGGCACCTGTCAGGTCCGAGACGAACGGTCGCGGGTCGCGGGGCGACCAGATGGCGTGCGCCTTCGGCCCATGCACCCACCGCAGCCACGCCCGCAGCGTGAGGGTCCCGCGGCGCCGGGCGACGAGGGCTGCCTGCAGGTCCCGGCGCAGGTCCAGCCACCTCGCCTCGCCGTACCGCTGCTCCCTCGCGGTCGGGAGCGGCAGTCCGGCGGCGTCGCAGTAGGCGGTGTGCACCAGCTCGACCCCGCCGGCCTCGGCGATCGCCGAGCGGCCGGTCGGGCGACCGACGTTGGGCTCGACGATCCACAGCCCGCCGGTCCGGGCGTCGCGCTTCATCTCCAGGTACGCCAGGCCGCGGTAGCCCAGACCGCCGAAGAGCCGGATCGTGGTGTCGAGCACCTCCTGGTTGCGACACTCCTCGCCGGACGCACTGGTCCCGATGTCGGGTGGCCACTGCCGCACCTTGCGCGCGACGAAGGTGGCGAGCGGCCGGCCACCGGCGCCGAACACGGCGTTGCAGGAGTACAGCTCGTGCTCGTCGCCGGGGATCCACTCCTGGGCGAGAAGGAACGGCACCCAGTGCTCGACCCGGCGATACACCTCGAGGAACGATGCCGCGTCGGTCGCCCTGAACCCCTTGGCACTCGTGTGCGCCAGCCACGACTGGGTCTTGTACGGTGGCTTGATCACGCATGGGTAGCCGATCGCGGCGGCCGCGGCCGCAGCGTCGGACCGGTCGCACAGGACCTCGGTCCGGGGCACCTTGAGGTCGTGGTCCGCCGCGTACTGCGCGAACCGCACCTTGTCCATGAGCAGCTCGACGACGGGGTGCTCGGAGAGCGCCAGGAGGTATCCGTGCTCGGCCAGCCGGCCGCGATGGCGCGACACGATGTCCACCGCGGCGTCCGAGCAGGGGAGCAGCACCGCCGGCCGCTCCAGCCTTCGGGCGAGCAGGGCGAGAGCCGCCACCAGGCCGGGGCCGGACATCGGAGACTCGACCACCTCGACGCAGGCGTTGGTGCGCGCACCCCAGTGGCGCCGGTCCGTGACGATGCCGTAGACCGGGACCGACCGGGCCGCGAGGATCCGCGCGGTCTGCAGCCCGGTGATGTTGTCCAGGCCCACCACCACCGCGGGCGGGGCCGGCGGCTCGGAGGTCGCACGCTCAGACGAGCTCATCCCGCTCCTCCGCCTCGATGGTCTCCCGCGTGTGCACGAGCTCGAAGATCTCGTCCACCCCCGTGATGTGCGGGTCGGCGGTCGCTGCGCGTCCCTCGGGCCGCAGTCGCTCCAGGGTCTCGAGCATCGCCTTCACCGAGGCCCGCATCGGGTGGTTCGCGAGGATCACCATCGAGAACCCCTTCTCCCCGAGCTCGGCGGAGGAGTAGTCGGGGAAGAGGGTCGGGACGGCGACCAGGGGGACCGTCAGCCCGGTGCGACGCCACTCCTCGAGAAAGCCCTCGATCTCGGCCAGGGACCTGTCCTTGGAGTGGATCAGGATGGCGTCGGCGCCCGCGTCGGCGTAGGCACAGGAGCGCTCGATCGCCGCGTCGATGCCATGGCCCGCGATCAACGCCTCCACCCGGGCGATGAGCGTGAAGAGCTCCGACTCCTGGGCGGCCTTCGCGGCCCGCAGCCTTCGAGCCTGCTCCGAGGTCTTGACGAGCTCGCGGTGCGACTGGCCCTGGTAGAGGCTGTTCCGCTTGGGGAACAGGTTGTCCTCGATGCACACGGCGGCCACTCCGGCCCGGTCGAACTCCACCATCGTCCGGACCACGTTGCTGAAGCCCCCGTAGCCGTTGTCGCAGTCCACGACCACGGGCAGGTCGGTGACCGCGTCGATGCGACGGGTGACGTCGAGCGTCTCGGTCATCGTGATCAGGTTCAGGTCGGGCAGGCCGTACGCCATCGCCGAGACGCCGAACCCGCTCACCCAGACGGCGTCGAAGCCGCAGCGGTCGATGAGCCGCGCGCTCATCGCGTCGTGGGCGCCGACGGCCACCACCGGGGCGGTCCCTGCCAGCCCGGCCCGCAGGGCCTGCCGCTTCCGGTCGGCACGGTTCACCGTGCCGCGGGTGTCAGACGACGAGCTCATCATGGGCCAGTTCCTCCTCGAGGCGTCCTGCTTGACAGGCCTCGACCAGCTCGAGGACCCGGGTACCGATCTGTCGTTGCGTGTCCACGGCCATGGCCCCGATGTGGGGCGTCAGGACCACGTTCGTCAGGGCGGCCAGGGGGGACACGGTTCCCTGACCCTCCGTCTCGTGGACGTCGAGCGCCGCGCCAGCGAGCCGGCCGCCCCGCGTCAACGCCTCGTACAGCGCCTTCTCGTCCACCACGCCGCCGCGGGCCATGTTGACGAGCAGAGAGCCCGGCCGCATGCGGTCCATCACGTCCGCGTCGATCATGTGGTGGGTGGACTCGTCCAGCGGTACGTGGAGCGTCACGAAGTGCGCCCGCTCGACCACCTCGTCGAAGCCGGACAGCGTCACCCCCAGCGCCGCCAGCCGCTCGGCGGACGGGTCGCACGGGTGGGCCACGCACCCCAGCACCTGCATGCCCCACGCGTGCCCCATCTGCCCGACGAGGCCACCGATGTTGCCGGCCCCGACCACGCCCAGCGTCTTGCCCCGGAGCAGCGGGCCGCCGAGACGGGGCTTCGGCCACTCGCCCTCACGGATGAGGCGGTCCGCGAGGGTGACGTTGCGCGCGAGCGCGAGCAGCAGCGCGAAGGTCAGCTCGGCTACCGGGGGCCCCGACATGCCGGCGATCCGGACCACCCGGATCCGTCGCTCCCGGGCACAGTCGAGGTCGATGTTGTCGAGGCCGGAACCGGCGCGGACGACGGCCCTCAGCCCGGGGGCGGCAGCGAGGACGTCCCCGGAGAGGACCGGGCCGCTCCGCAGGACGACGACCTCCGCGTCGGCGACGGCCTCGCGCAGGTCGCCGGGGCCGGCCTCCGTCACGTCGTGCCGCGCCCGGAGGGACGTGGTGGTCCCCGGGTCGATGGGGCTGGCCAGCAGAACCCTCATGCGGCTGCGTCCTCACAGTAGCGGCGGATGATGTCGACGACCTCGGTGAACACCTGGTCGAGCGGGCGATCGGCGTCGACCACCTCGAACGCGGGCACGGCTCCGGCCAGACGCAGGTACTCCTGGCGCCGGTGCTCCAGCGACTGCGGAGTGGACTCCGGCTTCCGGGCGAACAGGACGCTCCCGGGGGCGTCCAGGCAGAGGACCAGGTCGGGCTTGGGGTAGGCGTTCTGGAGCATCCAGCCGTGCAGCGCGCGCACCACACCCCGACGCCCGTTCCGGGCCTCGACGTCGCTGTGGAAGTGGTCGGCCAGGAAGTGGCGGTCGAACACCACCAGGTAGCCGGCCCGCGTGTAGCGCCAGGCGACGCCCTGGCGCAGCCACTCCTCGAGGACCCACACCACCATCCGCGCGGTGCCGCGTGCCGTCGAACGCCAGCCGCGGGGCCGAGCGCCGGCCCGGTGGTCGGCCGGCGGCGCCGAGCCGACGAGGTCGGGTCGTCCGCCGCGGCGACGCTTGGCGTTCACCAGGAGCCGGGTGGTCGGCAGCATCAGGGAGCTCGCCTCGAGGTTCACCCCCATGTAGATGCGCTTGACCGGCGCCGGCAGAGGTGCAGTCTCGAGCAGCCCGGTGATGGTGCTCTTGCCGGCACCGTCGGCACCGACGAGCGCGACGCGGAGCCGAGGCGGGTACTTGCGTACCCGCCTCCGGCTCCGGTCCTCGCTGGCTGCCGGGACGCCGAAGTGGGGTGCGGCATCCCCGTGCCCTGCGAGTCTGGTGGCGGCCCCGAGCACCGCATCGCCCAGCGACGCGATGTCGCACGGGCTGGGATGGGACACCTGGGCGCACTGCCCGTGCCCGAACAGGGCGGTCAGCAGCCGGGCCTCGTCCGCGGCGGCGGACTCCAGCGCCGGGCTCGACCGGTCCGCGAACGCGAACCGGAACTGACGGTAGTGGGCCAGGAAGCGAGCGCGCTCCTCGACCAGCGAGGCGGCCATCCGTCGCGCGACCTCCGCCTGTTCCACGAGCTCGACGGTGATCTCCGGCGAGCTGTGGCTGAGCAGCAGGACGGTGGCATCCAGCGGAGCCCGCAGCGCGAGCCGGTCGGTGCCGAACAGGTCCCGCGGCGGGACCCGGAGGTTGGCCTGCCGCGCCGCGAGCGGGTGGACGCGGGACGCGAGTCCGGCGCCGGGCAGCCCGGTGGCCCCGGCCGCGCGAGCCGCAGCCCCGATGGCCCGCCAGGCCGACAGCCGGACCCGGTCGCGTGCCGGTCTCGCCTGCCGCAGGTCGGGGAACTGCTCCAGGTGCCAGCCCCACACGCGCATGGGCTCCGGGAGGCCGAGCATCTCGCGCGTCGGGGTGAGGTAGACCCACTCGTCGCCCACGTAGGAGGCCCCTCGTGCCATCGCGGCCAGCAGGGCCTCGGTCTTGCCGCCCTTCGACCACCCCGTGACCAGCACGTTCAGTCCGTCCAGGGTGAACGCTGACGCGTGGAGGGGCAGCACGTCCCTGCCGAGGGCCACCAGGTTGACCATCGCCAGGAGGTGGGGGACCGCGGAGACGCTCCGCTCGGAGACGATCTCGGGGCAGGTGCGGCCGGGGCGCGCGAGGAGGTCGTCGAACGGGATCCGTGTGCGTCCGGACGTGCCGCCCGGCTCCTGGAGAACGAAGAAGCCGTCGCGGTTGAAGCCGGCGTCACCCAGCCCCACGAAGGTCAGCGGTTGACGGGTCGCGACGTCCACGAACCGGACCGTGAGGTCTGCGGTGCCCTCGGGTGCCGTGACGGGCAGCCCGAGCTGTCGCGCGACCTTCGCCGCGTCGGCCGGTGACGCGTCGAGCACACGCACCTTGACCACGCCGGGGACGTCGACGTCGTACGTCGCGCCGCTCATGTCCCGGTCCCCCGCACGACGGCCCGCACGGTGCGGACCAGGATCTTCGTGTCCAGCCAGAGCGACCAGTTGTCGATGTACCAGTTGTCGAACTTGCAGCGCTCCTCGATCGAGGTGTTGCCGCGCAGCCCGTTCACCGCGGCCAGGCCGGTCATGCCCACGACCATCCGGTGCCGGTGGACGTAGTAGGGGAACATGGCCACGAATCGGTCGACGTACTCAGCGCGTTCGGGCCGCGGTCCGATGAGGCTCATGTCGCCGGCCAGCACGTTGATGAGCTGCGGCAGCTCGTCCAGGGAGTAGCGGCGGATGAAGCTGCCGACGCGCCCGATCTCGTCGGCAGGCACCGACCACGCGCCCTGACCGGTCGCGGTGCCGGAGCCGATGGAGCGGAACTTCATCAGCTCGAACGGGCGCCCGTGCGCACCGATCCTGGTCTGCGTGAAGATGATGCTCGGGCCCAGTGAGAGCCGGACGGCCAACGCCACGGCCAGCATCAGCGGTGCCATCAGCACCAGCGCGAGGGTGGCGCCGACGAGGTCGAAGGCGCGCTTCGTGCGTCGGGCCATGACCCGGCGGGCGGGAGCACGCAGCCGCACCAGCGGGAGCCCCCAGATGTGGTCGTCGGTGCCACGGCGGGTCGAGAGCTCGAACAGCCGTGGCACGACGTGGATTTCGAGGTTGGCCCAGTCGGCTCGGCGCAGGACGTCCACGAGGTCGTCGGACGAGATGCCCCCGTAGCCGATCACCACGTTGCTGATGTGCTGCTCACGCACGATCGCGGAGAGGTCGGCGGAGGGGCCCAGCAGCGGCAGACCGCGCGTCCGGCCACCCTGGTTGGCGATGGTGCCGACGATGCGCAGACCCGACTCCGGATGGGTGGCGATCCGGTCGACGAGCGAGTCGGCCGAGCCCCCGGACGTGATCAGCACGGTCGGGTAGGACACCGCCCCGCGGGCACGCAGCCGGAGGATGACGCCGTACGACACGAACCGGCCGAGGGCGACGGCCCCGAGGACGGACGCGGCCACCTGCAGGGCCGCGGTCGCGCCCACCAGGCCGGTCGGGACCATCAGCGCCGCCGCGAGGCCCGGCGCGAGACCCACCAGGACGCCGACCCCGAGCTCCGGCAGGTCATCGAGCACCGAGAGCGCGATGCGGTGCGAGTAGAGACCCCGGGCCCGCCACGTGGCCATGGCCACGGCGGACGTGACCGCGGTGAGGGTCAGCGACCGCGCGACCGAGCACAGCGCCACGAGGGCGACCAGGTCGGTGACGAGGAGGAGGGTCAGCTCGACCCGGGCCCCGTGGGGCCGGATCTCGGCGTGAGCGAGGTCGTCTGCGCTGTCTCCGACACGCTCATCCCGAGCGAGGACGGGGAGCGAGGGTGGGTCGGCCGGGAGCGCGACGAGTGGACGGTCCCTCTCCCGGGCCGTTGTCCATTCCCCGCGCAGCGCCACGACTGTCCCCCAACAGTTGAGACCCACCCCACTGGTGTCTGACCCGGCGCCGAAGTCGACGGCTGCCCCACGCAGCTGTGCCGTTCATTCGCAGGTCACCTGCGCGCCATCCCAACGGCCCCGGCTGTTACTGGCAAGGGGCTTGACGCCCACTCACCCTCCGCTCATCCGAATGGATGAGTCCGGGCCCTGCGCCCGACGGGTGTGTCACCTGCGCTCCGTAGACTCCGTGGGTGGCCACCCCCGCGTCCTACCGTCCTGCGTCGGGGTCGATCCCGACCCGACCCGGGGTCTACCGGTTCCGGGACGCCCGCGGGCGCGTGATCTACGTCGGCAAGGCCAAGAACCTCCGCTCCCGGCTGTCGTCCTACTTCCAGGACATCGGCAACCTGCACCCCCGGACGGCCACCATGGTCACGACCGGCGCGAGCGTCGAGTGGACCGTGGTCAAGACCGAGGTCGAGGCGCTGCAGCTGGAGTACTCCTGGATCAAGGAGTTCGACCCCCGCTTCAACGTCAAGTACCGCGACGACAAGTCCTACCCCTGGCTCGCGGTCACGGTCGGCGACGAGTTCCCGAGGGTGATGGTCGGCCGGGGCGCCAAGCGGCGCGGGACCCGCTACTTCGGGCCCTACTCCCACGCCTGGGCGATCCGCGAGACCGTCGACCAGCTGCTCCGGGTGTTCCCGATGCGCTCCTGCTCCAACGGGGTCTTCAAGCGCCACGGCCAGATGGGGCGCCCGTGCCTGCTCGGCTACATCGGCAAGTGCGCCGCGCCGTGCGTCGGCAACGTCACCGCCGACGAGCACCGGGAGATCGTCGACGACCTGTGCGACTTCATGGCCGGCCGCACCGCCGCCTTCGTGAAGCGGATCGAGCGCGAGATGTACGCCGCCTCCGAGGCCGAGGACTACGAGCGGGCGGCCCGGCTGCGCGACGACCTCGGCGCGCTCCACAAGGCGCTCGAGAAGCAGGCCGTGGTGCTCGGCGACGGCACCGACGCCGACGTGATCGCGCTCGCCGAGGACCCGCTCGAGGTCGCGGTCCAGATCTTCTACGTGCGCGGTGGCCGGATCCGCGGCCAGCGAGGGTGGGTGGCCGACCGCGTCGACGAGGGCGACACCTCCGAGCTGGTCCAGGGCTTCCTGCTCCAGCTCTACGGCGGCACCGGTCGCGACGAGGTCGGCGACACGATCCCCCGCGAGGTGCTGGTGCCGACCCTGCCGCCCGACAGCGACGTGCTCGAGGAGCTGCTCAGCGACCTGCGGGGGAGCCGGGTCCGGATCCGGGTGCCGCAGCGGGGCGACAAGCGGACGCTCCAGGAGACGGTCGCGACCAACGCCGCGCAGTCGCTCGCGCTCCACAAGACCAGGCGTGCCAGCGACCTCACGACCCGCAACCGGGCGCTCGAGGAGATCCAGCAGTCGCTCGAGCTCGACGAGGTGCCGCTGCGGATCGAGTGCTACGACGTGTCCAACCTGCAGGGCACCGAGGTGGTGGCCTCGATGGTGGTCTTCGAGGACGGGCTGGCCCGCAAGAGCGAGTACCGGCGCTTCGTGATCAAGGGGGTCGACGGGCAGAACGACGTCGCCTCCATGCACGAGGTGATCTCCCGCAGGTTCCGGCGCCTGCAGGACGAGGCCGGGAGCTCCACCGAGGTCGTGACCGAGTCCGGACCGATGCTGGTCGACCCGGAGACCGGGCGCCCGCGCAAGTTCGCGTACGCCCCGGGCCTGGTCGTCGTCGACGGCGGCCCGCCCCAGGTGGCGGCCGCGCGCGAGGCGATGACCGAGCTGGGCTTCGACGACATCCCGGTCTGCGGTCTGGCCAAGCGGCTGGAGGAGGTGTGGGTCCCCGACCAGGAGGACCCGGTCATCCTGCCGCGCAGCTCCGAGGGGCTCTACCTCCTGCAGCGGGTGCGCGACGAGGCCCACCGGTTCGCGATCACCCACCACCGGTCGCGGCGCTCGAAGTCGATGGTCGAGAGCATCCTCGACGACGTGCCCGGGCTGGGCGAGGTCCGGCGCAAGACGCTGCTCAAGCACTTCGGCTCGCTGCGCAAGCTGCGGGCGGCGACGGTCGAGGAGATCGGGGAGGTGCCGGGCATCGGTGCCCGCACCGCCGCGGCGATCAAGGATGCGGTGGCGGCCACGGGTGGACAGACTGTCTCCGTCAACACCACGACGGGCGAGGTGGAGGAGGGCTGATGGAGCACCGCAGCGGCGAGGTGGTCGTCGTGACCGGCATGACCGGCGCCGGCCGCAGCACGGCGGCCAAGGAGCTGGAGGACCTCGGCTACTACGTGGTCGACAACCTGCCCCCGACGCTGCTGCGCGAGGTCGTCCGGCTGGTCGACGAGAGTCGCGGCGTCGAGCAGCCGATCGCCGTCGTCGTCGACGTACGGTCGGGGTCGTTCTTCCAGTCCCTCACCGCCACGCTCGCCCAGGGTGCGACCGGCCGCAACACGACACTGCTCTTCCTCGAGGCGGGCGACGAGGTGCTGGTGCGGCGCCAGGAGGCGGCTCGTCGTCCCCACCCGCTGCAGGGCACCGGGCGGCTGCTCGACGGCCTGCAGCGCGAGCGCGTGGTGCTGGGCGACGTCCGCAGCAACGCGGACCTCGTCATCGACACCTCCAACCTCAACGTGCACCAGCTCACCGACCGGATCGGGCACGCCTTCGGCAACCCCACCACCACGCGGCTCGCGGTGACGGTCATCAGCTTCGGGTTCAAGTACGGCATCCCGGTCGACGCCGACTTCGTCGCCGACATGCGGTTCCTGCCCAACCCGCACTGGGTGCCCGAGCTGCGCAACCTCACCGGCCAGGACGCCCCGGTGGCCGACTACGTCAAGAGCCAGCCGGGGGCGGCCGAGTTCCTCGACGAGTACCTGCAGGTCCTGGGCCGGGTCGCCTCGGGCTACCTCGAGCAGGGCAAGCGGTTCATGACGATCGCGGTCGGCTGCACCGGCGGCAAGCACCGCAGCGTCGCGATGACCGAGGAGGTCGCGGCACGGATGGTCAAGCAGGGCTACGACACCCGCGCCACCCATCGGGACCTCGGTCGTGAGTGACGTGCGACCGACCGCCCAGTCCGCCGTGGCGCTCGGCGGCGGGCACGGCCTCCACGCGTCGCTGAGCGCGCTGCGGCGGCTCCACGACGACCTCACGCTCGACCAGGTCACCGCGGTCGTGACGGTCGCCGACAACGGCGGCTCGTCGGGGCGGCTGCGCGGCGAGTTCGGCGTCCTCCCGCCGGGGGACCTCCGGATGGCGCTGGCCGCTCTGTGCGGCGACGACGAGTGGGGCAGCACGTGGGCCGACGTCGTCCAGCACCGGTTCGCCGGCGAGGGCGAGATGAACGGCCACGTCATCGGCAACCTGCTGATCGTCGGGCTGTGGGAGCGGCTCGGCGACCACGTCCGCGCCCTCGACTGGGTGGGCCGGCTGCTCGGCGCCCGCGGCCGGGTGCTGCCGATGGCGTTGACCCCCATGGACATCACGGCCGAGTTCCGCGGAGTCGGCGACGGCGACCGCTCGGCCACGACCACCGTGCGCGGCCAGGTCGAGGTCGCCACCACCGAGGGCGAGATCGTCTCGGTCGCGCTCGACCCCGCCGACCCGACCAGCTGTCCGGAGGCGGTCGAGTCGATCCTGGAGGCCGACTGGGTGGTGCTCGGGCCCGGTTCCTGGTTCAGCTCGGTGATCCCGCACCTGCTGGTCCCCGACCTGCGTGCGGCGCTGGAGAAGACGGCCGCCCGGCGGCTGGTCGTGCTCAACCTCGAGGGGCAGCAGGGCGAGACCCAGGGCTGGAGCCCGGAGGACCACCTGGGAGCGCTGCACGAGTACGCCCCCGGGCTGCGCGTCGACCGGGTGCTCGCCGACCCCCGTACGGTCTCCGACGCCGACGGGCTGCACTCCGCGGTCGGTGCGGTCGGTGGCGAGCTCGTGCTGGCGGAGGTCGCCGCCGCCGACGGCTCCGGACGGCTCGCGCCCCGCCACGACCACGAGCTGCTCGCGACCGCCTACCGAAGGATCTTCGAGGGGGAGTGACTGCCCCCGTGGGGCCCGGGGGTTGTTGACGGCCGTGGCAGGATCGCCCCCATGGCGATGACGGCTCAGGTGAAGGCGGAATTGGCCAGCACCCCCACGACCAAGACCTGCTGCCGCAAGGCGGAGGTGTCGTCCATGCTCCGCTTCGCTGGCGGGCTCCACATCGTCAGCGGCAAGATCGTCATCGAGGCCGAGCTCGACACCGGTGCGGCCGCCCGCCGGCTCCGCAAGGACGTCGCCGAGGTCTACGGCCACCAGTCCGACGTCGTCATGGTCCAGGGCAACGGCATCCGCAAGGGCAGTCGCTACCTCGTCCGGATCGTGAAGGACGGCGAGGCGCTGGCCCGGCAGACCGGCCTGCTCGACCAGCGCGGCCGTCCCGTACGCGGGTTGCCGCCGGCCGTCGTCTCCGGCGGTGGCTGCGATGCCGTCGCGGCGTGGCGCGGGGCGTTCCTGGCCCACGGCTCGCTGACCGAGCCCGGCCGCTCGTCCTCGCTCGAGGTCACCTGTCCCGGTCCGGAGGCCGCGCTCGCGCTCGTGGGCGTGGCCCGTCGGCTCGGCGGGATCCAGGCGAAGGCCCGCGAGGTGCGCGGCGTCGACCGGGTCGTGATCCGCGACGGTGACGCCATCGGGGCGTTGCTGACCCGGCTCGGAGCCCACGAGTCGCTGATGGCGTGGGAGGAACGGCGGATGCGCCGGGAGGTCCGGGCCACCGCCAACCGGCTCGCCAACTTCGACGACGCCAACCTGCGCCGGTCGGCGCGCGCCGCGGTGGCCGCCGGCGCCCGGGTGGAGCGGGCGCTGGAGATCCTCGGTGAGGAGGTCCCCGACCACCTCAAGCAGGCGGGGGCGCTGCGGCTGGAGCACAAGCAGGCCTCGCTGGAGGAGCTCGGGCAGCTCCACGACCCGCCGCTCACCAAGGACGCGATCGCCGGCCGGATCCGCCGGTTGCTCGCGATGGCGGACAAGCGGGCCGAGGAGCTCGAGATCCCCGACACCGAGGCGTCGCTGACCCCGGAGATGCTCGCGGACGAGGGCTGAGGCGACGCGGCGCCGAGCCGTCGCCGTGCCGCCCGTATAGCACAGGTTGGATCGTTCCAACGTTACCGATCCGTACCGGGGACCGGGCGGTCGTCGCGACCCGTGGCTAGCGATAGGGTCGAAGGAGATTTCCGACCCACCCGTCAGGAGTGACCTGCTGTGACCGTTCGCGTAGGCATCAACGGCTTCGGCCGCATCGGCCGCAACTTCTTCCGGGCGGTCCGTGCGTCCGGTGCCGACATCGAGATCGTGGGCGTCAACGACCTCACCGACAACGCGTCGCTGGCGCACCTGCTCAAGTTCGACTCGATCCTGGGCCGGCTCGACGCCGACGTGACCAGCACCGACACCGCCATCCGGGTCGGCGACCAGGAGATCGCGGCGTTCGCCGAGCGTGACCCGGCCAACCTGAAGTGGGGCGAGATCGGCGCCGACGTGGTCGTCGAGTCGACCGGCTTCTTCACCGACGCGACCAAGGCCCGGGCCCACGTCGACGGCGGCGCCAAGAAGGTCATCATCTCGGCGCCGGCCAGCAACGACGACATCACGATCGTGATGGGCGTCAACGACGAGCTCTACGACCCCGCGCAGCACACGGTGATCTCCAATGCCTCGTGCACGACCAACTGCCTCGCGCCGATGGCCAAGGCGCTCAACGACGGCCTCGGCATCAACAAGGGCCTGATGACCACGATCCACGCCTACACCGCCGACCAGAACCTCCAGGACAACATCCACAAGGACCCGCGGCGGGCCCGCGCGGCTGCGCTCAACGTCGTCCCCACCTCGACCGGCGCCGCCAAGGCGATCGGCCTGGTGCTGCCCGAGCTCAAGGGCAAGCTCGACGGCTACGCGCTGCGTGTGCCGGTGCCGACCGGCTCGCTGACCGACCTCTCCTTCGAGGCCGCCCGCGAGACCTCGGTCGAGGAGGTCAACGAGATCGTCGAGGCCGCGGCCGACGGCAAGATCCTGCGCTACTCGACCGACCCGATCGTGTCCTCCGACATCGTGACCGACCCGGCGTCCTGCATCTTCGACGCGCCGCTCACCAAGGTGATCGGCAACCAGGTCAAGGTCGCCGGCTGGTACGACAACGAGTGGGGCTACTCCAACCGCCTCGCCGACCTGATCGTCCACGTCGGCGCCACGCTCTGACGTGGCCCGGCCTGGTGTGAGCCCTGGTGTGACCGGCATCGACGCGCTGGTCGAGCAGCTCGGTGACCTGCACGGCAGGCGGGTCCTCGTCCGGTCCGACCTCAACGTCCCGCTCGACGGCTCCAGGATCACCGACGACGGCCGGATCCGGGCCAGCGTCCCGACCATCCGGCGGCTGGCCGACGCCGGCGCCCGGGTGGTCGTGACCTCGCACCTCGGTCGCCCGAAGGGCGAACCCGACCCGGCGTACACCCTGGAGCCGGTGGCCCGGCGCCTCGGTGAGCTGCTGGGCAGCGAGGTCGCGTTCGCGACCGACACCGTGGGGGAGAGCGCCACCGAGACCGTGGCCGGTCTCGACGACGGCCAGGTGGCGGTGCTGGAGAACGTCCGCTTCAACGCCGGTGAGACCAGCAAGGAGGACGAGATCCGGGGCGCCTTCGCCAGCGAGCTCGCCAAGCTGGCCGACGCCTTCGTCAGCGACGGCTTCGGGGTCGTCCACCGCAAGCAGGCCTCGGTCTACGACATCGCCCTCCAGCTGCCCTCGGCGATGGGCGGTCTGGTGGAGGTCGAGCTCGACGTGCTGCACCGGCTGACCCACGAGCCGGAGCGTCCGTACGTGGTCGTCCTCGGCGGCTCGAAGGTGTCCGACAAGCTCGGCGTCATCGACCACCTGCTCGCCAAGGCGGACACGCTGCTGATCGGCGGCGGCATGGTCTTCACCTTCCTCAAGGCGCAGGGCCACGAGGTCGGCAGCAGCCTGCTCGAGGAGGACCAGGTCGAGACCTGCCGCGACTACCTGGTCCGGGCCGAGGAGTCCGGGGTCCGGATCGTGCTCCCGACCGACGTCGTGGTCGACACGGCGTTCCCGTCGGGGGACCGCGAGCCGCAACCGCGGGTCGTGGCCGCCGACGCGATCCCCGCCGACAGCCTCGGGCTCGACATCGGCCCCGACTCCGCCGCTGCCTTCGCCGACGCGGTACGGGGCGCGCGCACCGTCTTCTGGAACGGCCCGATGGGGGTCTTCGAGACCAGCGCGTTCGCCGACGGCACCCGCGCCGTCGCGCAGGCCCTGACCGAGGTCTCCGCTGCCGGGGGCCTCTCGGTGGTCGGGGGCGGCGACTCCGCCGCGGCGGTCCGCACCCTCGGCTTCGACGAGGCCGCCTTCGGCCACATCTCGACCGGGGGTGGCGCCAGCCTCGAGTTCCTCGAGGGCAAGGAGCTCCCCGGCATCGCCGTCCTGTCCCGCTGATCCACCACCCCCCCGAACCCCGCTCGAAGGAGCCACCCATGACACGCACGCCCCTGATGGCCGGCAACTGGAAGATGAACCTCAACCACCAGGAAGCGGTGGTGCTGGTCCAGAAGCTCGCGTGGACGCTGTCGGACAAGAAGCACGACTACGGCCAGGTCGAGGTGGTGGTGGTGCCGCCGTTCACGGACCTCCGCTCGGTGCAGACGCTCGTCGACGGTGACCAGCTGCTGGTGCGCTACGGCGCCCAGGACGTCTCGCTCCACGACGCCGGCGCCTACACCGGCGAGATCTCCGCGGCCATGCTGGCCAAGCTCGGCTGCTCCTACGTCGTCGTCGGCCACTCCGAGCGCCGTGAGCACCACGGCGAGACCGACGAGGTCGTCAACGGCAAGGCCCGCAAGGCCGTCGACGCGGGGATCACCCCCATCGTGTGCGTCGGAGAGGGGCTGGAGGTCCGCCAGGCCGGCGAGCACGTGCCCCACACGCTGGCGCAGGTCGACGGATCGCTGGCCGGCTTCTCGGCCGCCCAGGTCGCCGAGCTGGTCGTGGCGTACGAGCCGGTGTGGGCGATCGGCACCGGCGAGGTCGCGACCCCGGACGACGCGCAGGAGGTGTGCGCGGCGATCCGGGAACGGGTCCGGGAGGTCCACGGCGACGCGGCGGCCGACGGCGTACGGATCCTGTACGGCGGTTCGGTCAAGGCCGCGAACGTCGCGGGGATCATGGACAAGAACGACGTCGACGGTGCGCTGGTGGGTGGCGCGAGCCTGCAGGCCGACGAGTTCGGCGGCATCTGCCGCTTCTACGACATGCCGCTCCTGTGACCCGCGACGCGTGACGTAGGATCTCCGACCGTGACTCTGCTCATCACCATTCTGCTCGTGATCACGAGCCTGATCATGATCCTGCTGGTGCTGCTCCACAAGGGCCGCGGCGGCGGGCTCTCCGACATGTTCGGCGGCGGTGTCTCCAGCTCGCTCGGAGGCTCGTCGGTGGCGGAGCGCAACCTGGACAGGTTCACCATCGGCATCGGGGTGATCTGGTTCGCCTGCATCGTCGCGCTGGGCCTGATCACGGCCTACCAGAGCTGAGAGGGAAGCACCATGGCTCAAGGTGGTAACGCCATCCGTGGCAGCAGGGTCGGCGCCGGCCCGATGGGGGAGGCCGAGCGTGGCGAGGCCGCGCCGCGGCAGGCCGTCACGTACTACTGCTCCCGCGATCACCGTGCGGTCGTGCAGTTCGCGGTCGAGGCGCAGGTGCCGGACGTGTGGGACTGCCCCAAGTGCGGCCTCCCCGCCAGCCGGGACGAGGAGAACCCGCCCCCCGCTCCCAAGATCGAGCCGTACAAGACACACCTCGCGTACGTGAAGGAGCGCCGCTCCGACGCCGAGGCCAAGGACATCCTCGACGAGGCCCTGGAGCTGCTCCGCTCCCGCCGCAAGTCCGGCGACCTGATCTTCTGACCCGCTGACCGGGCAGTTGTGTGCCCACCCAACCCGCTGACAGGGCAGTTGTGTGCCCATCAGGGGTGGTGACCGGGCATTGTCAGGTCGCGCCTGTGGAGGACGCGCCCGGCGGACGGCACGAAGCGCCACGCTGTGCCGCATGCCCTCGACCCCTGCCTGGCTCGCTACGAACGTCGTCCTGCTCGACGATCGCTGTCCGCTGCCGCTCGACCGGCCCTTCACCCGCGCGCAGGCGGCCGCCTGCGGTGTCGGTCCCAGGCTGCTCCGTGCCGCCGGCGGTCGGGAGCTGATCCGCGAGCTGGTGCGGGGCGTCTACGCCGTCAGCCAGCTGCGCGACACCATCGAGCTCCGTACGGCGGCGCTATCGCTCGTGGTGAGCGACCAGGCCGTCGTCACCGACCGCACGGCCGGCTGGCTGTTCGACATCGACGTGCTGCCGCGCCGGGCGGTGCACGAGCCGGTGCCACTCGACCTGTTCGGCGCCGAAGGGTCCCGCGTACGTCGCCCGGGGGTCGCCAGCGGCATCCGGTCGCTGCGCCCCGACGAGATCGTCGAGATGGGTGGGGTACGGGTCACCAGCCGGACACGGACCGCGCTGGACCTCGGCAGGCTGCTGCCCCGCTACGACGCGATCGGCGCGCTCGACGCGTTCCTGCGCGCCGGGGTGCCGCGGCACGAGCTGGAGTGGGGAGTGCACGGGTTCAAGGGCTACCGAGGTGTCATCCAGCTGCGCGACCTGGTGCCGCTCGCCGACCCACGCGCCGAGTCGATGCCGGAGTCGGCGCTCCGACTGCACGCGCACGACGGTGGGCTGCCGCCGCTGACACCACAGGTGTGGGTCGAGGACAGGCGCCGGGTCGACCTCGGCATCCCCGAGATCAGGTACGGCGCCGAGTACCTGGGCGAGGCCTTCCACGCCGGCGAGGAGCAGCGCGCGGCCGACGAGGAGCGGACGGCCTGGTTGGCCGAACGCTGGTGGGTGCTCGACGGGTTCTGGAAGCACGACGTCTACGGCCGCCACGCCAACCCCGCCGCGGTGATGCGGGAGGGGATCCGGCGGGCGCGCGCACAGCTCGGCGACTGGCGCCCTCAGGGGAAGTTCCTGACCTGACAGTGCCCGGTCACCCCGAATCCTGGGCACGGAAGTGCCCGGTCAGCGGGTTGCCCGGTCGTCAGAGGTGGGAGGCGGCGGGGCGGTCGAGGAACCAGACGACCTCTGTGGGGGAGCCGTCGACGTCGGGCAGGCCGGTCACGCCGCGGGCCGGGGTGTCGTGGAGGTCGCCCTCGTCGGCGAGGGCCCGGGCGACGGCCTCGGCCTTCTCCTCGCCACTGGCGACGAACCAGATCGCCCGGCTCCGGTTGAGGGCGCCGAAGGTGAGGCTGACCCGCTCGGGCGGGGGCTTGGGGGAGTCGGTGACGGCCACGGCGACCTGGTCGTCGACGTCGAGCGCCGGGTGACCGGGGAAGAGCGAGGCGCAGTGGCCGTCGGGGCCGATGCCGAGCATCAGCACCTCGAACGCTCCGGAGCCGTGCTCCCGCAGCGTCTGCGAGTACGCCGACGCGGCCTCGGCCGCGGAGCCGGCGGTGTCGGTGGCCGGCGCCTCGTGCACGTGGTGGTCGGGCACGCCGACCGGGTCGAGGAAGGAGCGCCGGGCGTCGCGGGCGTTGCGGTCGTCGCTGTCGCGGTCGACGAACCGTTCGTCACCCCACCAGACGACGACGCGGGTCCAGTCGACGTCGGCGCCGGGGCCGGCCGCGCCCAGCGCGGCGTGGACGCGCTCGGCCACCGAGCCACCGGTCAGCGCGATCTGGGGCACCCCCTCGTCGGCCTGGGCGCGTCCGAGCCGCGACAGCAGCTCGCCGGCGACCGCCCGGGCCAGCGCGTCGGCGTCGTCGAAGACCTCGATCCGGGTGCTCACGCGTGGTCCCGCATCGCGAGCAGCCGCTTGGTGACGGCGGCATAGATGTCGTCCTCGTCGCTCCAGCGCAGCTCCTCGGCGAGCAGCTCGGGCAGGTCACGGCGCTTGAGGGCGACGGGCCGGTCGGGCTGGCCGGGGGAGGAGAACACCGCCAGCTTGCCGTCGCCACGGGCGATCGTGATCGGGCCCTCGGAGGTCTCCATCACGACCTCGGTCACGCCGGGGCCGTCGGAGGACCGGCGCTCGGCCGGGACCCGGAGCCGCTCGGCGAGCCACGCGAGCAGCAGGTCGGCGCTCGGGCTGATCCGCTCCGCGGCGACCGAGACCCGGCGGA
>CAVRSW010000008.1:0-13452 GCA_963723945.1 uncultured Actinomycetota bacterium | reverse complement strand
CAGCCGCCGAAGCGGTCCGCCGGCAGCAGGCTGCAGGTGATGCGGGAGGTGCAGATCCGGCGGCCCTGTTCGTCCCTGACGACCACCTCGTACGACGTCATCGAGCGGCCGAGGTGCACCGCGGTCGCGGTGCCGGTGACCGTCCCGGCGGTCGCGGCCCGGTGATGGGTCGCGTTGATGTCGACCCCGACGGCGATCCGGTCGGGGTGGGCGTGGATCGCCGACCCCACCGAGCCCAGGGTCTCCGCGAGCGCGACGGAGGCCCCGCCGTGGAGCAGTCCGTACGGCTGGGTGTTGCCCTGGACCGGCATTGTCGCGACGACCCGGTCGGCGGAGATCTCGACCAGCTCGATGCCCAGCTTGTCGTTGAGCCCGCCCATGCCCTGGGGCATCTGCGCCACGAACTCCTCGACCGTCGGCCCACGCTCCTCGTCCATGCGGGCCATTGTTCCCGACCGTCCCGGTGTCGGTGAGCCCGGATAGGGTCGGGGGCGTGCCCGACACCCAGCGCCTGCTCCTGCTCGACGGTCACTCACTGGCCTACCGCGCGTTCTTCGCGCTGCCCGTGGAAAACTTCTCGACCGTCACCGGCCAGCACACCAACGCGGTCTACGGGTTCACCTCGATGCTGGTCAACGTGCTGCGCGACGAGCAGCCGAGCCACGTCGGGGTGGCCTTCGACAAGTCGCGGCAGACGTTCCGCCTGCAGGAGTACTCCGACTACAAGGCGGGCCGCAACAAGACGCCCACGGAGTTCTCCTCCCAGCTGCCGCTGATCCAGCAGGTGCTCGACGCGCTCCGGATCCCGCACCTGGAGCTCGAGGGCTACGAGGCCGACGACATCATCGCCACCCTCGCCACGGAGGCGGGGCGCGAGGGCCTCGAGGTGCTGATCCTGACCGGCGACCGCGACTCGCTGCAGCTGGTGACCGAGACCTGCACGGTGCTCTACCCCATGCGCGGCGTCTCCGAGCTGGCCCGGATGACCCCTGACGCGGTGGCGGCCAAGTACGGCGTACCGCCCGCGCGCTACCCCGAGCTCGCCGCGCTGGTGGGGGAGACGTCCGACAACCTGCCCGGCGTCCCGGGCGTCGGCCAGGGCTACGCCGCCAAGTGGCTCAACCAGTACGACGGGCTCGACAACGTCATCGACCACGCCGACCAGATCACCGGCAAGAAGGGCGAGGCGCTGCGCGCCCACCTCGCCGACGTGATGCGCAACCGCCGGCTCAACGAGCTGGTGCGCGACCTCGACCTCACGCTCGCCCCGGCCGACCTCGCGCTCACGACGTGGGACCGGCAGGCAGGGCTGCAGCTGCTCGACGAGCTCGAGTTCCGCGGCGACCTCCGCACCCGGCTGCTCGAGGTGGTCGACAGCGCGTCGGCCGAGCCGATCGACGAGAGCGGCTTCCAGCTGGTCGGCCAGCGGCTGGCCCCGGGCGAGGCGGCCGCGTGGCTGGCCGCCCACGCCGCCGGCGACGCCCGCACCGGGGTCGCCGTCCAGGGCAGCTGGCGCGGTGGCACCGGCGAGGTCTGGTCGGTCGCGCTGGCGGCCGCCGACGGCACCGCCGCCTGGCTCGACGCGGCCGAGGTGACGCCCGACGACGACGCGGCGCTGGCCGCCTGGTTCGCCGACCCGGAGCGCGGCAAGGTGTTCCACGACGCCAAGGGCCCGATGCTGGCGCTGGCCGCCCGCGGCTGGGAGCTGCGCGGGCTGGTCAGCGACACCGCCCTCGCCGCCTACCTGGTCCGCCCCGACCAGCGCTCCTACGACCTGGCCGACCTCACGCTGCGCTACCTCAAGCGCGAGCTCCGCACCCACGTCTCCGACGAGGGCCAGGGCGAGCTGACCTTCGACACCGACGAGGGGGCCAGCGGGGCCCAGGACGTCGCGATGCTGCATGCCCGGGCAGTCCTCGACCTGGCCGAGGCCCTGGACGCGGCGATCGAGGAGCACGGCGGCGCCCGGCTGCTCGGCGAGATGGAGCTGCCGCTGGTCGACCTGCTGGCCGAGATGGAGCAGATCGGCATCGCGGTCGACCTCGACCACCTCGAGGGCCTGGAGTCCCACTTCGCCTCCGAGGTCAAGCAGGCCGCTGAGGACGCGTTCGCCGTGATCGGCAAGGAGATCAACCTCGGCTCGCCCAAGCAGCTGCAGGTCGTGCTGTTCGACGAGCTCGACATGCCCAAGACCAAGCGCACCAAGACCGGCTGGACCACCGACGCCGACGCGCTGCAGTCGCTCTACGACAAGACCGAGCACCCGTTCCTCACCGCGCTGCTGCGCCACCGCGACGTCGCCCGGCTGCGCCAGACGATCGAGGGGCTGCTCAAGACGGTCGCCCCCGACGGCCGGATCCACACCACCTTCAACCAGACGATCGCGGCCACCGGCCGGCTCTCCAGCACCGACCCCAACCTGCAGAACATCCCGATCCGCACCGAGGAGGGACGTCGGATCCGTGAAGGCTTCGTGGTGGGGCCCGGACACGAGTCGCTGATGACGGCCGACTACAGCCAGATCGAGATGCGGATCATGGCCCACCTCTCCGAGGACGCGCTGCTCATCGAGGCGTTCCGGTCGGGTCGCGACTTCCACGCGGTGACCGCCGCGCGGGTCTTCGACGTCGAGCCCTCGGCCGTCAACACCGAGATGCGCGCCAAGATCAAGGCGATGAACTACGGCCTCGCCTACGGGTTGTCGGCGTTCGGCCTCGGCCAGCAGCTGCGGATCGACCCGTCCGAGGCGCGCGGGCTGATGGACGAGTACTTCGAGACCTTCGGCGGGGTGCGCGACTACCTCACCGGGGTGGTCGACGAGGCCCGCCGCTCGGGCTTCACCGAGACCATCTGGGGCCGGCGCCGCTACCTCCCCGACCTGACCAGCGACAACCGGCAGCGCCGTGAGACGGCGGAGCGGATGGCCCTCAACGCGCCGATCCAGGGGTCCGCGGCCGACCTGATCAAGGTCGCGATGCTCCACGTACGCCGGGCGCTCGCCGAGTCCGGCCTGGCGTCGCGGATGCTGCTCCAGGTCCACGACGAGCTCGTGTTCGAGGTGGCACCGGGGGAGCGGGAGCAGCTGGACGCGCTGGTCCGCCAGCAGATGGCCGGGGCGGCCGAGCTGACCGTCCCGCTCGACGTCTCCGTCGGCACCGGCCGCAGCTGGCACGAAGCCGCACACTGACGGCTCAGGTGGACGCAGGCTCCTGCTGCCGGCCGACCAGCCAGGCACTGAGCGCGAGCAGGGCGAGCAGCAGCACGCTGTCGACGACCAGCACCCGCACCACCAGCCCGGTCAGCGAGTCGGCGGTGGCACCGACGGCGACCATCGCCACCAGGCCGACCCACAGCAGCAGGCTCGAGCGCCGGCCCTGCCGGGCGATCACGGCGTACACCAGCAGCTGCAGCGCCGAGAGCACGGTGCCGAGCAGCGCGAAGAGCCAGAGCTGGTCGGAGATCTGGGCGTAGTCCTCGCCCCCCACGAATACCAGGGCGAGCCCGGGCAGCAGCCAGCAGGCCAGCGTGCCGACCGTGCCCAGTGCGAGGATCGCGGCCAGGCTGCGGGCGAGGGCGCGTCCGCTGTCCCGAGCGGAGGCCAGTGCGGGGAAGGCGACCACCACGACGAACTGCGGGAGGAAGAGCAGCGCTTTCGTGAGGATCAGCCCGCCCGCGTAGAGGCCACTTTCGTGGGGGGACAGGGTGTTGCGAGCGACGACGACGTCGAGGTTGGCGAGGGCGAAGAAGGCGAGCAGAGCCTGGGAGTTGACCAGCGACTCGGTCAGGATCGCGCGCCCGCGGTGGTGGTCGGCCTCGGAGCCGGGCGCCCGCTCGTGCCGCAGCGCCCATCCGCCGACGACGACGGGTACGACGCAGCCGATCGCCACGGCCGCCACCGCGAGCAGCTCGGTGGGCCGCCAGAGCAGCAGCCCGACGCCGACCACCAGCCGCGGGACACCGGCAGCGACGTAGACGGCGCCGAGCGCACCCCACCGCCGCTCGCCCTGGAGCACCCCCGCCTGGCCGCCCATCGCGGTGAGCGGGACGGCGGTCAGCGCGACGAGCACGGCCGTGACCAGGCTCTCGAGCCTGAGCAGCTGCTGCACGACGGGGGAGAGCACGAGCAGCGCCCCCCCGACCGCGAACGCGGCGTGCCAGCTGACCCGCAGTACCCCGCGCTCGATCTGGGCGACGTGGTCGAGGTCGGCCGAGATCCGGCGCGCGGCTGTGGCCTGCAGGGCGAGGGCGACGACGCTGACGACGAGGAGCAGGTTCATCACGGCGGCGACCCCGCCGTACTGGAGCGGGCCGAGCAGGCGCGCGGCCAGGATCGTGAAGCCGTAGGTCGCGACGTTCATGACCCCCATCGCGAGGGCGATGTGGACCCCGCCCCGCACCGGTGCGGACCGGTCGGGGGCGGCAGGGGTCGCGTCGAGGCTCCAGGACACGGATCGAGCCTAGGCGCTGGCGGTGCCGGGCGCGTGACACATGAGCGATCGTGACCGTCCGGTAAGTGAGACGAACGACACCCCTACGGTGATTGTTCCTTCGTGATTACTCCACGGTAGAGTGCCGCGACCGCGCAGATGCGGGGTCCGTGGCCGGGAGGGGTCACGAGTACGGAGGGAATCCCCACAACGTCATGCGTAGAACTCTTCTTGGGGGGCTGCTGCTCGTCGCAGCAGCCTTCTTCACTGTCCTGGTGGGCGGGTGGCTCGACCTCGAGGTCGACGCCGTCGCCGTGCTCGGGGTGGGTGCCGGGGCCGTCGTGGCGCTGGTGCCCGACGCCACCGTCGGTCGTCGCCTGGGCGGGTTCGCGCTCGGCGTCGTCGCCGCCGTGCTGGGCTACTACGTCCGCGCCGCGCTGACCCCCGACACCTCCATGGGTCGCGCGGTGTTCGCCGCCCTCGTCGTCGCGCTCTGCGTCGTCGTGGCCGTGGCGAGTGTCGGCCGGCTGCCGCTCTGGTCGGCCCTGCTCGGTGCCGCCACGTTCGCGGGCAGCTTCGAGGCGACCTACTCCTCCGCGCCGCCGCGGGTCGTGGACCTGTCCATCGGTGCCCTCACGACGTTGGGGCTGTGTGTCGCCGTCGGCTTCGTCGCCGCCGGTCTCGCCGCTTCGTTCGGCTCCGGGCGCCGCTCGGAGCACCGCGCCGACCACGACCACGACGCCACCCCCGACGAGCAGATGGAGCCCGTGAAGTGAGGACCTCCGTGAAGCACTCCGCGTACACCGTGGGAGCCGGCCTCGCCGCCCTGGCGCTGGCCTCGACGGCGACCGCCCCCGGCGCGTACGCCGCGTCCGAGGACGACGTCGACGTCGTCAACACCGAGACCGTCCAGGTGTACGTGGAGCCCGACGGCTCCATCGAGAGCCAGCGCGTCTACGAGCAGCTCACGCTGACAGGCACCGGCACCGCCGACATCGTCAACCCGATCGAGGAGGAGGGGCTGCGCAACCTGAACGGGTTCGAGAGCCCCGAGGTCGAGGACGGCGTCCAGAGCTTCGAGGTCGACGTCGACGGCGTCGAGCGCCTCCGCTCGGTCTCCGAGTACACCGGCGAGCTGCCGCTCGACATCTCGGTCGAGTACCGCCTCGACGGCGAGCTGGTCGAGCCGGGCGACGTCGTCGGCTCCGACGGCGAGCTCGAGGTGCTCTACACCGCGCGCAACATCACCGCCGAGCCGCAGGAGGTCAGCTTCCCGGACGGCCAGGGCGGCACCGTCACCGAGACCGTCGACGTCCCGATCCCGATGGTCGGCTCGCTGACCACCGTCGTCCCGCCCACCTTCACCGAGGTGGCCTCCGAGCAGGCCAACATGGCCGGCGACGGCAAGGGCGGCACCAAGCTCAGCTTCACGATGACCCTGTTCCCGCCCATCGGCTCCGACACCGCGGAGTTCGGCTACACGGCCCGGATCACCGACGGCGTCGTGCCGTCGTCCTCGGTCTCGGCGCTGCCGGTCAACCCGCTGGAGAGCCCGTCCTTCAAGACCGCGGGCGACAGCTACCAGTCCGGCTCCGACACCGGCGTCAGGCTGGCCGAGGGCGCGACCGAGATCGACGCGAATCTGCTCAAGCTGCAGGCCGGTGCGGCCAAGCTGCTCGGCGGCCTGATCAAGCTCTCCGACGGCGCCGACCAGCTCAGCACTGGTCTGTCCGGCGAGGCCGCCCCGGGTGCGCGCAAGCTCGCCGACGGCGCGGGTGAGCTCGACGCCGGCCTCGGCAAGATCGACGAGGGTGCCGGCAAGCTCGCCGACGGCGCCCAGCTCGCGCGTGCCGGTGGCGGCCAGCTCGCCGACGGCGCAGGAGCGCTCAACGCGGGCCTGATCACGCTCGCCGACGGCTCCGGCCAGGTCGCCGACGGCGCCGGCCGGCTCTCCGCCGGTGCGGTCAAGCTCGACGACGGCGCGGGTGAGCTGCGCGCGGGAGCCAAGAAGCTCTCCGCCGGCACCGGGGACGCACTCACCGGCAGCGAGAAGCTCGAGGCGGGCCTGCAGCAGATCAGCGGTGGCCTCGGCCAACTGGCCGACAACACCAGCGGGTTGCCGAAGGCGCTCCGCGGTGCGCAGGCGCTGAAGGCGGGCGTCGACGAGATCATCGCGGGCGTGGGATCCACCACCGACGCTCCCACCGCGTCGCTCCTTGGCGGACTGCAGGCGCTCGAGACCGGCCTGACCACGGCCGAGGGTGGATCTGCCGCGATCCTGGCGGGGCTGCGGGACCAGCTGCGTCCCGGCATCGCCCAGGCCAAGGGCGGAGTCGACCAGGTCCAGGGTGGGCTGGCGAGTGCTGTCTCCGCCGGGGGAAGCCTCGACCAGCTGAGCGGAGGCCTGGAGGGACTCAAGGCATTCTGCAGCGGAGCGCGGATGCGGCGGTCAATGCGTGCCCACCATCGAGGCCCTCAAACCGGGGTCGCCCAGCAAGACGAACCTCACCGCTGCCAACGCCGGGCTGCTGCAAGTGTCGGCCGGTCTCGGCTACTGCGGTCGGGGCGCTCGACGCCCAGCTGATCCCCGGGCTCACCCAGCTCAACGGCGGCATCACGACCGCCAAGAACGGCGCGGCGACCCTGAAGTCCAAGGTGGACACCGAGCTGCGGCCCGGGCTCCTTCTGGTGCAGGGCGGGCTGAGCGAGCTCGTCGCCGGGCTGACGACGTCGGTCGCCGGAGTGGGCGCGCTGTCCGTGGGTGCCAACGACGCGTACGCCGGCTCCGGCGAGCTCGCCGACGGTCTCACCCTGATCGACGGCGGCGCCGGCAAGCTCGCCGACGGTGCGGGTCGCCTCAAGGCCGGCACCCAGGAGCTCTCCGGTGGTGCCGGTGAGCTGGCCGACGGCGCGGGTCGCCTCGCCGACGGTGCGGGCAAGGCCCAGGCGGGGTCCACGAAGCTGGCCGACGGTGCGGCGGCCCTGGCCGACGGCATCGTCGCCCTGTCCGACGGCGCGCTCAAGCTCGCCGGCGGCACGGGCGAGGCCAGCGAGGGTTCCGGCAAGCTCGCCGCGGGCGCCGACGAGCTGGCCGACGGCCTGGTCGAGGCGGCCGACGGTTCGGTCCGGCTGGCCGACGGGCTGGCGCAGGCCGAGGACGGCGCCCCGGCGCTCGTCGACGGTGCGGGCCGGCTCTCGACCGAGGGCATGTCGAAGCTGATCGACGCCGGTGAGGACACCGCGCAGGACTACGGCAAGCTCTACGCCACCATCGAGGCCGGTGCCGAGCGCGCCGACGCCGAGAAGATGGCGTACGGCGCCCCGGCCGACGCTCGGGGCCTGACCGCCTACACCTACGAGATGTTGGGTGACGACGGCGAGACCGGCCGCAACACCAAGCGCGGCCTGATGGCGCTGGGCCTGCTCGGCCTGGGCGGTGGGGCGCTGCTGCTCCGCCGACGCCTCGTCTGATCCGGCTCGTCCGGTGCTGACCGTGGCGCCGTCCCGAGAGGGGCGGCGCCACGGCGCATTTCGGAGTGATGTCGAGTCGCCACCCGGACGCGTTGAGTTGCCACCCAGTGGTGTCCGGGGGCGACGTACGCGCGATGCAGTGGTGACTCGAGACTCCGACGTGGCAACTCGACCTGCGGGAGTGGCGACTCGACGTGCGGGAGTGGCGACTCGACGTGCGGGAGTGGCGACTCGGCGTGCGGGAGTGGCGACTCAGCTGAGGTCGGCGGTGAAGATCGCGGTGCCGGGAGTGAGCAGGCCGCGGGTGCGCGACCAACCGCCCCAGACCCGGTCGTGGTCGGCGGGCCACTCCGGCTCGAGCAACCGGGTGATCCGGAAGCCGGCACCGGCCAGCAGCGCGACCCAGTCACCGAGCGTGCGGTGGTGCTCGACGTACGCCACGACACCGGTGGCGTCGTCGACCTCGACGTACGGCGTCCGGTCCCAGTAGGACTGGCTGGCCGTCAGCCCGGGCTCGCCGGGGTCGTCGGGGAACATCCACCGGGTCGGGTGGGTGATCGAGAACGCGAACCGGCCCCCGGGGCGCAGCACCCGGGCCGCCTCGGCGACGGCCAGGTCGAGGTCGGCGACGAACTGCAGCGCGCCGAAGGAGCAGAAGACGACGTCGAAGGAGTCGTCGGCGAACGGCAGGTGGGTGGCCGTGCCGAGCACGGCCGGCACCACGATGCCGGTCTGGTCGTCGATCCGGCGCGAGTGCTGCAGCTGGCGCGCCGACAGGTCCAGCGCGACCGCCCGGCCGCCCTGCGCCCTGACCCAGCGCGAGCACTGCCCGGCCCCGGACCCGACCTCGAGCACGTCGCGGCCGGCGACGTCACCGAGCACCCGCGCCGACTCCTCCGTCAGCCCCTCGGGTCCCCAGACGAAGCCGGCGTCACCGAGGAACCTGCCGTGGGTGGCCTGGTACTCGTCGGCGTACCGGTCCCAGTCGGGGCCGTTGGCCGATCGTGACTCCTGCTCGTCGACCGGGCGCCGCTCCACCCGCACCGCGGGGTGCGGCCACGCTTCCTCCACGGGGTGAGCGTACGGGTCCGGTGGTCGCTGCGGAACGTGGCCGGAATCACCCGCGCTCGGTGGCGGTTCGTCGTGCGTGCAGGCCCGCGAGGCTGGATCATGGGCGTTGTCGTCGTCCGTCCGTCCCCGTGAGTCACACCATGTTGCCCCGCTCGTTCGTCACCCCGCTCATCGTCTGCATCCTCGTCTCCGTCGCCACCGTGGTGACCTTCTCGACGGCGAGCTCCTCGTCCGTCCCGCGCTCGAGGGTCGCGCTGGACGTGGGACGCACGGCCACGCCGGCCGAGTCGGCGCCGCCCCGCGGCCTCGTGGTCGGCGACGGCATGACCGAGCACACAGCCGCGGAGCTGTCGCGGGCACTCCCGGGGTGGACGGTCGACGGCGTCTCCGGACGCCCGGCGGGACGGCTGGTGCCGGCCCTGCGCGACTACAAGAGCGCGCACAGCAGCATCCCGCCCGTCGTGGTCCTCGCGCTGGACCCGAGCGGGAAGATCTCGCGTCCGCGCACCTACCAGTACGCCGTGGACATGCTGCCGGCCCGCACCACCGTGGTGCTGCAGTCGGTGGCGGGCGACCCCGGCGTCGTGCGCCGGGTCGCTGACCGTCGGCCCCGCACCTGCGTCGCCCCGTGGCGGGAGCGGGCACAGCCCCGCCGGGCGGTCCTGCTGCGCGCCGTCGCCGCGTGCACGCAGACGCAGACCCGCCGGACCGACCGGTCGCAGTAGCGCCGGCGGGACCCCGCTACCGCTCCAGGTCGCGCAGGATCCGTCGGCTGGCGAGCCGGCCGGGGGAGCCGATCACGCAGCCGCCGGGATGGGTCCCGGAGCCGCACTGGTAGTAGCCGTCGATCGGGGTGGCGTACTGCGACCAGCCCGGCGCGGGCCGGAAGAAGTACATCTGCGGCGCCAGGAACTCCCCGGCGAAGATGTTGCCCTCGGTCAGGCCCGTGGTGCGCTCGATGTCGACGGGCGTCACGACCTCGCGGTGCAGCACCAGCTCCCCGAAGCCGGGGAAGTGCTCCTCCAGCACGGCCTGCGCCTTGTCGCCGAAGCGGTCGCGCTCGGTCTCCCAGTCGCTGCCGCGCAGCTCGTACGGCGCGTACTGCACGAAGCACGACATGACGTGCTTGCCGGGCGGCGCCATGTCCGGGTCGACGACGGACTGGATCGCGGCGTCGATGAACGGGCGCTCGGAGTACCAGCCGTACTTCGCGGCGTCGAAGGCCCGCTCGACGTAGTCGATCGTCGGGCCGATGTTGATGAAGCCCCCGTAGTGGTCGACGCTGTCGGCGAGCGCGGGGAAGACCGGCAGGCCGTCGAGGGCGAAGTTGACCTTGGCCGAGACCCCGCGGAACTTCATCCGCTCCACGTTGTCGACCAGGTCGCCGGGCAGGCTCCGCGGGTCGACGAGCTCGAGGAACGTCCGCCGCGGGTCGAGCGCCGACACCACGACCGGTGCGCGGAACTCCGTGCCGTCCTCGAGGGCCACGCCGACCGCGGCCCCGTCCTGCTGCAGCACCGAGGTGACGGGTGACTCGAGGCGGATCTCGGCGCCGTACGCCTCGGCGGCCCGGCCCAGCACCTGCGTGAAGCCGCCGTTGCCGCCCTTGTGGAAGGCCCAGGAGCCGAGGTGGCCGTCGTGCTCGCCCATCTTGTGGAAGAGCATCACCAGGCCGGAGCCGGGTGACATCGGCCCGACCTTCGACCCGATGATCGAGGAGGAGGCGTGGAACCCCTTCACGGCCTCGTGCTCGAAGTAGTCGTCGAGCCAGTCCGCGGCGCTGCCGGTGAGCAGCCGGACCGCGTCGTGCATCACCCGGCGCTCGACGCCGCCCAGGTGGTCGAGCAGCCACCGCACGTCGGCCTGGTCCTCGGGGTCCTTGCCGAAGACGTCCGGCGGAGCGTTGTCGAACAGCGGTTGGATCGCCTGGCAGACACGGTCGAGGTCGTGGTGGTAGCGGTCGTAGGCGTCCGCGTCGTGGGGCGAGTGCCGCCGGATCTCCTGCTGGTTCTGGCCGTGGTCGTCACCGAGCCGCAGGTAGTCGCCGTCCCCGGTCGGGTGGAACGACGACGGCATCATCAGCGGCAGGAAGCCGTGCCGGACCAGGTCCAGCTCCTGGATGATCTCGGGGCGCAACAGGCTCAGCGCGTACGAGAACGTGGTGAACGAGAAGCCGGGATGCAGCTCCTCGGTGATGGCGGCACCGCCGACGACGTCGCGGCGCTCGAGCACGAGGGTGCGGAGCCCGGCCCGGGCGAGGTAGGCCGCGTTGGTCAGGCCGTTGTGGCCGCCACCGACGACGATCGCGTCGTAGGTGTTCGAGGTGCTCATGAAGCGGTCGCCTCCTGCTTGCCGGTCTTGCGCGGCGGGTCGAAGTGGGCCGCGCGCGTGGTGGTCGCGGTGACCGTGGTGGTGTGGTGCTGGAGCGAGATCTCGAGGCGTACGCCGGCGCCGGGCGAGTCCTTCGTGGGAGCCAGGTCGGGGTGCACCCGGGCCAGGCCGATGTGCCGCTGCAGGACGGGGCTGTACATGAAGCTGGTCGCGTAGCCGACCTGCTGCTCCCCGGCGGCGTCGTAGAGCATCGACTCGTACGGGAGCGGGTGCTCGCTCTTGGCGGGGAACACCCCGGCATCGCGGTGGAGCCGGTCCCACTCCTGCCAGTCCACGACGATCCCGACGCTGGCCCAGCGCGAGGTGCGGTCGAGCAGCTCGCGCCGGATCGCCTCGCCGCCCACGAAGGCGCGACCGCCGTCGCGCACCCCGCGCAGCATCCAGCCGAGGCCGAGCTCCTTGGGGGTGACCCGGTCGGCGTCGGTGAAGGCGGTGCGGCTGTTGTGCCACTCGACGTCGATCAGCGGCAGTCCCGCCTCGATCCGCAGCATCATCAGCGCCTCCTCGCCGAACGGACGCATCCCGTGGCCCTCACCCGCGGCGAGGATCGCGTCGAGCACGTCGACGGCCCGGTCGGAGGGGACGGTCACCTCGTAGCCGAGGTCGCCGGTGTAGCCGGTGCGTGACAGCACCACCTCGGTGTCGGCGATCTTGGTCCGGGTGTGGTCGAAGAAGCCGAGCCCGAAGGTCTCGGGCGCGAGCCCGCCGAGGACCTGCGCCGAGCGGGGGCCCTGGACGGCGAGGATGCCGTGCTCGTCGGAGACGTCCTCCAGCTCGACCCGCAGCCGCCCGGCGTGGTCGCGGAACCAGCCCAGGCAGGGCCGGGCGGCCGTCAGCAGGAAGTCGTCCGCGGCGTGCCGGAAGACGACCCCGTCCTCCATGACGAAGCCGTCGTCGTCGCACCACAGCGTGTAGTGCGCCTGGCCGGGCCGGCAGCTGCCGATGTCGCGGGTGAGCACGCCGGCGAGCAGCCGCTCCGCGTCCGGGCCGGTGATGCGGTACTTGAACAGCGGCGAGGTGTCGAAGACCCCGACGCTGTTGCGGACCGCGAAGTACTCGTGCTTGGGCGCGTGGGTGTAGCGCAACGCCGAGAGGTGGCCCGACCAGTGGGTGTAGAGGCCCTGGTCGTTGAGCTGGCTCAGGCGTGGGTGGAACGGCGTCGTACGGATCATCGGGAGGGCTCCTTGCTGACTCGTGGGTCAGGATAGGGGAGAGGCGGGCCGGTCCGCTCCGGCGGTGAGCCCCATCCGCTCCAGCACCCAGGCGTGGACCTCGGCCTCGTAGGCCAGGTGCGCGAACCGCCCGGCCGGGCCGGTGTGCGCCCCGGCCCCCAGCTCGCAGCGGAACACGCAGCGCGGCGACCAGGCAGGGTCGGAGTCGCGCAGCGCGGCCACCCACTTCGCCGGCTCCCACACCATCACCCGCGGGTCGTGCAGCGCGCCGGTGACGAGCAGGTCGGGACGGCCGCCGGCGGGCGGCAGGTTGTCGTACGGCGACCAGGCGAGCATCCGGTCGAACTCCTCCCGCCGGTGCGGGTCGCCCCACTCGTCCCACTCGGTGACGGTCAGCGGGATCGAGGCGTCGAACATCGTGGAGACCACGTCGACGAAGGGCACCTCCGCCACGACGCCCCGCCACCGCTCGGGTCGCTGGCTGAACACGGCGCCCTGCAGGAGGCCGCCCGCGGAGAGCCCCCGGGTCACGATCCGGGTGCCGTCGACCAGGGCCGCTCCCGGTCCGTCGCCGGCGAGGCCGTCGGCGACGGCGGCCAGGTCGGTGAACGTGTGCTGCTTGTGCTCGAGGTGGCCGTCGTCCCACCAGCGCCGGCCCTGCTCGCCCCCGCCGCGGACGTGGGCGTGGGCGAAGACCACGCCGCGGTCGAGCAGGCTCGGCAGCGCCGGGTCCCAGTCGGGCTCCTCGACGGCCTCGTAGGCGCCGTACGCGTAGACCAGCGCCGGCGCCGTGCCGTCGAGCGGGGTGTCGCGGTGGCGGAGCAGCGTCACCGGGACCTCCGTGCCGTCGGGTGCCGCGAAGCTCCGTCGCTCGCCGACGTACGCCGCCGGGTCGTGGCCCGGTGCCGGCTGCCGGTGGC
>CAVRSW010000007.1:0-181804 GCA_963723945.1 uncultured Actinomycetota bacterium | reverse complement strand
ACGCGGCGTGGTCATGGGGGAGATTATCGGGGTGGCCTGCGGGTGGGTTCGGGGGCGCTCGTACGAACGGTCCACCCGGACTCCTCGTACGAGTGCAGCGAACCGACCCCGGGCCGGCCAGCTGACGAGCGGCCATGAGGCGGCGGCTGCCCCGGCGGGGCAGGCGAAACGGGCCGGCGTTCCCCACTCGTACGAACGGTCCACCCGGCCTCCTCGTACGACTGCAGCGGACCCACCTCGGGCAAGGCAGGTGAGGAGCGGGGCGTGAGGTCTGCCGGTACCCCGGCGTGGCAGGCGGAGGGGCCGGTGTTTCCGCACTCGTACGAACGGTCCACCCGGACCCCTCGTACGAGCGCGGCAAACCCACCCCCACGCCGCCAGCCACCCCACTGCGGCCAGACCCTGTGGAGGACCGGAACGAGCCCCCCGCGGGGTGCGCAACTGCCCTAGCGTGACGCGCCATGTGGGTGACGGGCAGGGAGACAGCCAGGGCGCTCGGTCTGGGTCGGGAGGCGACCGCGCGGGTGCTCGCGAGCGGGCTGCTGGGTGAGCCGGTACGGACGTCCGCCGCAGCTCTCTGGGACGCCGACCTCGTCGAGGCGCTCCGTGCCCGGCGGGAGGCCACGGTGGCCACGGTGCGCCGGGTCTGCCCCGACGGACTCCTGGTGGCACGTCTGGACCCGCGCCGTACCCGCCCCGAGGGGCCGTGGCGCGCCTCGCTGATCACGGCCGCCTGTCTCGGCATCCTGGCCCGCGGCGACGGCGCCGGGTCCGGCGGGCTCCCGCTGGTCGCTACGGTCGGTGGCTACGTCGTCTCGTGCCACGACGTCGTGGGCGTGGAGTGGGCGCGGACCCGCGAGCACGACCGGCACGCGTCGTGGGCGACGTTGCGGCTCACGTCCCCGGGTGACTGGCACCAGGAGCTGGCTGCCACGGTGCTACGGACGCCGCCGGGACACCCGTTGCTGGCGTGGCAGTGCCCGCTGCTGCCGAACCACCGGCGCCGGACGGTGACGGGATGAGCGGCAGCGCCCGCTCGGTCAGCCGGCCTCGGCCTCGCGGAGCCGCTGGCTGATCACCGTGGTCACGCCGTCGCCGCGCATGGTGACGCCGTAGAGGGCGTCACCCACCTCCATGGTGCGCTTCTGGTGGGTGATCACGAGCAGCTGCGAGCTCTCGCGCAGCTCCTCGTAGATCTCCAGCAGCCGGCCCAGGTTGGTGTCGTCGAGGGCGGCCTCGACCTCGTCGAGGATGTAGAACGGCGAGGGGCGGGCCTTGAAGAGCGCGACCAAGAACGCCACCGCCACCAGCGAGCGCTCGCCGCCGGAGAGCAGCGAGAGCCGCTTGACCTTCTTGCCGGGCGGCCGGGCCTCGACCTCGACACCGGTCGCGAGCATGTTGCCGGGCTCGGTGAGCACCAGCCGGCCCTCGCCGCCGGGGAACAGTCGCGAGAAGGTCGCGTCGAAGGCCTTGGACACGTCGGCGTACGCCTCGGTGAAGACCTCCTCGACGCGCGAGTCGACCTCACGGACGATGTCGAGCAGGTCCTTGCGGGTCTTCCTGAGGTCCTCGAGCTGCTCGGTGAGGAACTTGTGGCGCTCCTCCATCGCCGCGAACTCCTCGAGCGCGAGCGGGTTGACCCGGCCGAGCATCGCGAGCGCCCGCTCTGCGGTCTTGAGCCGCTTCTGCTGCTCCTCGCGCGTGTAGGGGATCGGGGCCGGGGCCGTCTCGGCGGCCTCCTCGGCGTCAGCGGACCCGGCGGTGTCAGCGGGTTCGGTGTGCCGGTCGGTCACGAGCTGGGGCACGAGCTGGTCGGGGCCGTAGTCGGCGAGCAGGGCGTCGCCGTCGAGACCGAGCTCCTCCAGGGCGCGCTCCTCCAGCTGCTCGATGCGCATCCGCTGCTGGGTGCGTGCCATCTCGTCGCGGTGCACCGAGCTCACCAGCTCGTCGTGCTCGCGGGCGAGGTCGCGCAGCGCACTCCGCACCGTCAACAGCTGCTGCTCGCGCTCGGCCCGGCCCGCCTCGACCGCCGACCTCGCCTCCGCGGCGCGGTGGACCGACACCTCGAGCCGTTGCAGCACGACGCCGACGGCGATGCCGACGGCCTCGGCGGCCCGGCCCTCCCGCAGCAGCCGCTCGCGCCGCTCGGCGGCGCGGGCGCGCGACTCGCGCTCGGCCCGGGCAGAGCGGACCAGCTGGTCGGCGCGGCCGTGCAGCGCGCGGGCACGTTCCTCGGAGGTACGCAGCGCCAGCCGCGCGTCCATCTCGCCCTGTCGGGCCTCGCGGGCGGCCTCGGTGAGCCGCTCTCGGGCGCTGGTGTCGGGTTCCTCGTCGGGAGCCTCCTCCGCCCGGGCCAGCCGCTCCTCGAGGTCGGCGAGGCCCGCGAGGTCGGTGTCGCGTGCCTCCTCGGCGCGGACCATCGCGGTGGCGAGCCGCTCGGCCTCGCCGCGGGCCGAGCGGACCTGGGAGCCGTACTGGCCGAGCTCCTCGGCGACGGCGGCCAGCGTGGCGTCGGACTCGTGCAGCTTGGCCAGGGCGACGTCGACCCGCTGCTGGGCCGCGTGCCGCTCGGCCTCCAGCCGCGAGATGTCGAAGCCGAGCCGCTCGGCGGTCGCGGTCGCCTCGGCGAGCTGGGAGGTGGCGTCGTCGACGGCCGCCTGGATCTCGATCAGGCTCGGCTGCGTCGCCGAGCCGCCGGAGGCGAAGTGGGCGCCGAGGACGTCGCCGTCGCGGGTCACCGCGGTCAGGTCCGGGGCCTCGGAGACCAGGGACCGCGCCGCTGCCAGGTCGTCGACCACGACGCACTTGTGCAGCAGCCGGGTCAGCGCGGCCGCGTGGTCGGCGGGCGCGTCGACGACGTCGACGGCGTACGTGGCACCGGCCGGCAGGCCGGGCCAGTCACGGCCGGCGTCGGGTCCCCCACCGAGCAGCAACCCCGCGCGGCCCAGGTCGTCGGTCCGGAGGTGGCGCATCGCGCCGACTGCCGCATCGGCGTCGGCCACCACGACGGCGTCGGCCGCGCTGCCGAGGGCGGCGGCCACCGCGGTCTCGAAGCCGGTGCGCACCGACAGCAGCGCCGCGACCGAGCCGAGCAGGCCCGACACGTCCTCGGTGGCGGCCAGCAGCGCGCCGGCACCGTCCTTGCGGGCGAGCCCGAGCTCGAGGGCGTCCTTGCGGGCCAGCAGCGAGGCGCGCTCACGCTCGGCCTGCTGCACCTCCTCGCGTGCCTTGGCCAGCCGCTCGTCGAGGTCGTCGAGCTCGGCGCTCGCCCCGTCGTGCTCGGCGTCGAGGCCCTCCTCGCCCGCGTCGAGCCCGGCGATCCGGGTCTCCAGGGAGGTGAAGTCGCGCTGTGCCCGCGCGGCCCGGGCCTCGGCCTCCTCGCGCGACTGCGCCAGCCGGCCGACCTCGTCGGCGGCCGCGGCCGCGCGGGACTTCAGGGCATTGACCTGCCCGTGGAGCCGGGCCAGGCCCTCGCGGCGGTCTGCCGCGGCCCGGTGGAGCCCGGCGACCCGGCGCTCCTCCTCCGCCGAGGCGTCCTCGGCCGCGCGACGGGCGACCACGGCCTCCTCGAGCGCCGTACGACGCCCGAAGACCTCGGTCTCGATCAGCTCCTCCTGCTCGCGCACCCGGGCGGCCTCGGCCTCGAGCTGGTCCGGGTCGCGGCCTTGCGACTCGACCTCCCCGTCCACGTCGCGTGAGTTGCGGACCCGCTCGGCGGCCAGCGACTGGGTCCCGCGCAGCCGCTCCCGCAGCCCCGACAGCGCGAACCAGGTGTCCTGGGCGCGGGACAGCTCCGGGAGCTGCTCGCGCAGCGCCGCCTCCAGCGCGCCCTCCTGCTGCTGCGCCTCGGTGATGGCCGCCTCGACCGACTCGCGGCGCTCGACCAGCACGGTCTCGTCGGCCAGCTCCTGCTGCAGGGCGCCGCGGGCGGTGGCGAGGTCGTCGGCCATCAGTCGGGCCCGGGCGTCACGTACGTCGGCCTGCACGCCGGCCGCCCGGCGGGCCACCTCGGCCTGCCGGCCCAGCGGCTTCAGCTGGCGCCGGATCTCCGTCAGCAGGTCGCCGAGGCGGTGCAGGTTGCCCTCGGTGGAGTCGAGCTTGCGGAGCGCCTTCTCCTTGCGCTTGCGGTGCTTGAGGACGCCGGCGGCCTCCTCGATGAACCCGCGCCGGTCCTCAGGAGTCGCGTGCAGGATCGTGTCGAGCTGGCCCTGCCCGACGATGACGTGCATCTCGCGGCCGATGCCGGAGTCGGAGAGCAGCTCCTGGACGTCGAGCAGCCGGCACGGGGTGCCGTTGATGGCGTACTCGGAGCCGCCCGACCGGAACATGGTCCGGCTGATCGTGACCTCGGCGTAGTCGATCGGGAGGGCACCGTCGGAGTTGTCGATCGTCAGCAGCACCTCGGCGCGGCCCAGCGGCGGGCGCCCGGACGTGCCGGCGAAGATGACGTCCTCCATCTTGCCGCCGCGCAGGCTCTTGGCCCCCTGCTCGCCCATCACCCAGGCCAGCGCGTCGACGACGTTGGACTTGCCGGAGCCGTTGGGGCCCACGATGCAGGTGATCCCGGGCTCGAGCTGCAGGGTCGTGGAGGAGGCGAAGGACTTGAACCCCTTGAGGGTCAGGCTCTTCAGGTACAACGCAGGCTCCTCATCAGGTCCGACACGCTCACGCGCAGGGTGCTGACACATGGGGGAAGCTCAGCGCGGCACACCCTACCTGCGCGGTGAGGCGACCCGTGGGAGGCATGCGACGACCACGGGTGCGTGGCGCCACCACTGCTCCCCCGACGACGAGCGGCTCAGCCCGGAGCGGGCCGGACGGCCGGCCACGCGAGGTCGGCGGCGCCGTACGCGTCGCGGAGGTGCTGCACGTCGCCGGGGGCGAGCAGTCGCTGCCGCTGCAGGTCGCGGGCCACCAGCCTGGCCAGGGCCACGGCGCCGGCGGCCTGGAAGTGGGTGCCGTCCTGCACCCCGTCGGGGTAGGAGGGCGCGACGCCGGGAGCCAGCCACAGGAACTCCTCGCGGGTGCCCGCCGGCCCCAGCGCGTCCCACCGCCGCAGGCTCATCGCGTGCAGGTCGACCAGAGGAGTCCCGGTCTCCCGCGCGACCTCCGCCATCGCCGCCGGGTACGCGCCGAGCGAGGCACGGGCCCGACCTGTGGTGTCGAACCGGCGACGCTCCACGGGCGTCACCAGCACCGGGACCGCGCCGGCGTCCCGGGCCCGCTCGACGAACAGCCGCAGCTGGTCGCGGTAGCCGGTCTCGGGGTCGGTGTGCCGCTCGTCGGGCATCTGGTCGTTGTGGCCGAACGAGATCACGAGGTAGTCGCCCGGCTCGACCGCGGCCAGGATCCGGTCGAGCCGCCCGTCCTCGACGAAGGTCCGCGAGCTCGCGCCCGGCCACGCCTCGTCGCGGACCCGGACGTCCTCGGCGAGGAACAGCCCGAGCGCCTGCCCCCAGCCCGCGCGTGGCCACTCCTCGGCGGCGTACGCGGCGGCGATCGAGTCGCCGGCGATGAACACCGTCACGGCCCCGTCGGGCCGCAACGGCGGCGGCGGCGGGTGCGGGGCAGCGGAGCCCGTCAGCAGCACCAGGGCTCCGACGGCCACCATCGCGGCGACCCGGCGGCCAGTCACCGGCCGCGGCTCAGAGGATCGCGCCGGGGTTGAGGATCCCGTCGGGGTCCAGCGCGTCCTTGACCCGGCGGTTGAGCGCCATCACGTCCTCGCCGAGCTGGTCCGGCAGCGCCGACTTCTTGGTACGTCCGACGCCGTGCTCCCCGGTGATCGTGCCGTCGAGCCGGATCGCCGCCTGCATGATGTCCTCGAACGCCTGCAGCGCCCGCAGGTGGGCGGCGTCGTCGTCGCGGGGGACCACGATGAGCGGGTGGGTGTTGCCGTCACCGGCGTGGGCGATCACGGGGATCAGCAGGTCCTGCTGCCGGGCCACCTCCGCGACCGCCTCGAGCAGCTCGGGCAGCCGCGGGACGGGCACGCCGACGTCCTCGAGCATCAGCGCGCCCATCTCCTCGACCGCGGGGATCACCATCCGGCGGGCCTGGACGAAGAGCTCGCCCTCGTCGGCGTCGTCGGTGACGAAGACCTCGGTCGCGCCGGTGTCGTGGCAGGCCTTCTCCATCAGCGCGATCTCCTCGCTCCGGGAGGAGCCCGGCGCGTCGCTCTGCGCCACCAGCAACGCGCCCGCCTCGACGTCGAGCCCCATCGACCGGTGCGCCTCGACCGCCCGGATCGAGGGCTGGTCCATCAGCTCCAGCATCGAGGGTCGCAGCGTGGAGCGGATCGCCACCACGGCCTCGGCGGCCACCGAGGGGGTGGCGAAGGTCGCCACGAGGGTGGAGCGGTCCTGCTGGGCCGGGACCAGCCGCAGCACCGCGCGGGTCACGATCCCCAGCGTCCCCTCGCTGCCGACGAAGAGCTTGAGCAGGCTCAGCCCGGCGACGTCCTTGATCCGCTTGCCCCCGAGCGTGACCAGGCTGCCGTCGGCCAGCACCACGTCGAGCCCGAGCACGTAGTCGGTGGTGACGCCGTACTTCACGCAGCACAGACCGCCCGCGTTGGTGGCGATGTTGCCGCCGATGGAGCAGAACTCGTACGAGGACGGGTCGGGCGGGTACCAGAGTCCGTGCTCGGCCGCGGCCGCCTTGACGTCCTTGTTGAACGCACCGGGCTCGACCACGGCCACCTGGCAGGTGGGATCGATCTCCACCGCAGCCATCCGCTCCAGGCTGAGCACGATGCCGCCGTCCACGGCACTGGACCCGCCGGACAGACCGCTCCCGGCACCCCGGGGCACCACCGGCACCCGGTGCGCCGAGGCCCACCGGACCGCGGTCTGCACCTGTCCGGCGTCCTGCGCCCGCACCACGGCCGCGGGGGTGCCGGTGTCGGGGTCCTGGGAACGGTCCCAGCGGTACTTCTCGATCCGCTCGGGGTCGGTGACGACCACACCCTCGGGCAGGGCGTCGATCAGCTCGGCGAGATGGGAGGACATGCCCCCATCGAACCATTCACCCCGCGGTGAGCGCCTCCTCGTCCGCGTGCACGATCAGCTTCAGCTGCCGCCAGATCAGGGCCAGGAACAGCCCGGTCACGACGAAGCCGACCCAGTACGGCGCGAGGATCCCGTAGCTGCGCGCGAGCAGCCCGCCGATCAGGTTGCCGAGCACGATCCCGCCGTAGACGCCGACTCGGTAGACGCTGCCCACGCGTCCCTGCAGCTCGGTCGGCACCGCCCGCTGCCGCACCGAGGTGGCCAGCGTGCCCCAGACGAACGCGTAGCACCCGAACCCGAACAGGATCAGCGTCGCCACCCACTGCGTCGAGGTGACCGCGAGCCCGAGGTGGAGCAGCACCTCGAGGGTGAGGCAGGTCTTCATCAGGGTGCCGAGCGGGATGTGCCGCTCCAGCCAGCCGTACGAGGAGGTGCTGAGCAGGCCGCCGATCGCGGCCGCCGTGGTGAGCAGCCCGAAGCCGACCGGACCGGTCTGGAGGTGGTCGGTGGCGTAGAGCACCAGCACCGACCAGGAGGCACCCCACGTCACGTTGAAGGTGACGATGACCAGCACCAGGGTCCGCACCGGCGGGCTGTTCCACAGCCAGCGCAGCCCCTCCACCAGGTCGCTCGTCACGCGGCCGCGGTGCTCACGCGCGACGCCGTGGGCGGGCAGCCGCACCCGGACGATGATCGCCGCCGCGGCCAGCACGCACACGAGCTGGCCGGCGAACGGCCACACCATGCCCAGCGCGAACAACCCGGCGCCCAGGGGCGGGCCGACCAGGTTGTTGAGCGTGATGAAGCCGGCGAAGACCCGGGCGTTGGCGATCCCGAGGTCCCGCTTCTCGACCAGCATCGGCATGATCGTCGCCGAGCTGGTGTCGACGAACACCTCGCAGGTGCCGAGGCAGAAGACCGCGACCAGCACGATCCAGATCGTCACCTGCCCGGTCGCCAGGAACGTCACCAGGACGGCGAGCAGCCCGGCCCGGGCGACGCTTCCCGCGGCGATCAGCCACCGGCGGTCGACCCGGTCGGCGACGACCCCGGCGTACAGCCCGAAGAGCAGCCACGGCAGCTGCTGGAGCAGCAGCGCCATCGCCACCAGGAACGGGTCGTGGGTCTGGGAGGCGACCAGCAGCGGCCCGGCGGCCAGGCCGAGCCCGTCCGCAAGGTTGCTCGCCCACGACGCGGCCACCGACCTGCGGAACTCATGACCCAGCCGTGGGGGGAAGACCAGCCCGAGAACCACCACGAGACCAGCAGGCTAGTCCCGCCGGCCGCCCGTCACCAAGGAGGTCCCGCCGTCCGTCAGGCGGTCGACCCGCGGCGCGAGCGACGGCGTACGAGCAGCGTCGTCGCCAGGGCGCCCAGCACCAGCCCCGCAGGCGCTGCGCTGGCGGCCGCCATGTCGGTCAGGCTCCGGTCGGGAGCGCCGGCTCCGGTCGGCTGGAGACCCACCGGGCCGGGCACGTCGACGCTGTAGACGTCGAGGCCGCGCACCAGGTCGATCGCGTAGACGACGTTGCTGGTCCCGCCGGTCTGCGTGCCTGCCCGGCTGTAGCGCGGCACCCACATCGCGTCCCAGACCTCGCTGGCACCCCAGAACGCGTGTCCGTACGGCTTCAGCCGCTTGGGTTCGCGGACGTCGATGAACTGCGTGCCGCCCCCGTAGTAGCCGATGGCCACGATCCCGCCCGGGCGGTAGTCGAACCAGTGGGCCGAGCAGAACGCGCCCTGCGGGAGCGGGTAGGAGCCGAGGTCGGAGAGCTCGACCTTGTCGAGCGGGACGATCCCCCCGGCACCGCCGTCGAGCCGCTTGACGTGCCAGGTCTGGAACGAGCCGGCCCGGGTGCAGTCGGTCTGCTCGTAGTCCTCCTCGGTGACCAGCAGGATGTTGCCGTTGCGCAGCGAGGGGGCGGAGTTCGGCGTGAACGCGGCGGCGTTCGGGCGGAACGAGTTGTGGTGGATGAAGTCGTTGTAGCCGTCGGCACCGCTGGCGTCGCCTGCGCCGCCGGCCCGGCCCGTGGTGGCGAGCAGCCGGGGGTGGCGGGGGCGCTCGACGTCCCACATCGAGGACCCGTCGAAGCCGGTGTGGGTGCCGATGCCGGCGGAGTCGAAGTTCCACTTGTGACCCGCCGTCGGGGACCGGAAGGACTGGACGCCGGCGCGGTCGGGATCGGCGTCGACCTCGCGGGGCTGGCCCAGCCTGCGGAGGTCGAAGACCGAGAAGCTGTCGGAGCCGCTGTCACCGGCCGAGTAGGCGTAGCGGCAGTCGGTGGCGTCGACGCAGGCGACGGTGTGGGTGCTCGTCGTGGCCGGCGCGCGGCCCACGATCCTGGGCGCCTCCGGGTCGGTGACCTCGACGACGACCAGCTCGTTGCCGCCGACGTTGGAGTCGCCGACGTGCTGCGGCTCGGTCGGTGAGGCCTGGACGAGGTCGACGCCGACCAGCGCGAACCGCCGGGTCGTGCCGTCCCCGAGCCGGCGTTCGCCGCAGTTCATGGCCTCGTTCTCGAACACCGCGTTGGGCAGGACGCCGGCGCGCGTGGGGTTCGTCGCGTCCGAGACGTCCCAGACGGTCACAGCCTCCAGGCCGCTGGTCACGAACAGCGGTGCGGTCTCGGTGAAGCAGCCGGAGATGCCGGCGGTGCCGGGGTGGTTGCCGAGGTGGGAGACGTTGCCGCTGATGAGCGGGGTGTCCTCCTCGGCGAGGAGCTGGGTGCGGACCTCACGGTTCCGCTCGGAGTCGCCGTGGGCGAAGGCCGGCCCAGCGGCGCCGACGGTGGTCAGCAGCAGGCCTGCGGCCGCGAGGGAGGAGAGTGCGCGCATGCCCGGCACAACGACGGGCGGTGCGCCGGGTCACGCGGTCAGACAGGCTGCAGGTCCGACTCCCGCTCGAGGAGCTGGTCGGCCCGCGCCGCGAGCAGCGCGTCGTTGTCCCGCATCAGGCGGGCGGTCAGTGCTTCGAGATCAGCCACCCGGGCACGCAGCCGGGCGTTGTCGGCTGCGAGACGAGCAGTGGTCCGGGGGTCGCTGTGGAGGTGACCGATCAGCGCCTTGGCCATGGATGAGCCTTCCGCGGTGGGGGCAGCCCTGGATGTGGGCTGTCTTCAAGAGTCGCACCCGGGGGGTGTCCGGGTCAATGTCCGGGCCCGCCCCGCACGGGCGAAGTGAGGGAGTGATGGTCGGGCGTGAGGCGGGAGATCACCCCACCGCCCGCCGCCGCCGCGGCGCGGGCTGGCAGCGGGGGCAGAAGAACGAGGAACGGTTGGTGAAGGCCACCCGTCGCAGCGGGGTCCCGCACCGGTCGCACGGCTCGCCCTCGCGTCCGTAGGCGTGCAGCGAGCGGTCGAAGTAGCCCGACTCCCCGTTGACGTTCACGTACAGGGAGTCGAAGGAGGTGCCCCCCTGGCCGAGTGCGGCGCCCATGACCGCACGTGCCTCGGCCAGCAGCAGCCGGACCTGGGCGCCGGTCAGCCGGTCACCCGGACGCTCACCATGGATCCGGGCCTGCCACAGCGCCTCGTCGGCGTAGATGTTGCCCACGCCGGAGACCAGCCCCTGGTCCAGCAGCAGCCGCTTGACCCCGGCCGTGCGGCGGCGTACACGGCGTACGAACTCGTCGTCGTCGAACTCCGGGTCGAGCGGGTCGCGTGCGATGTGCCCGATCTCGGGCGGCAGCACCGCTCCCCCGGCGGAGAAGACCAGACCGCCGAACATCCGCTGGTCCACGAAGCGCAGCTCGGTGCCCCGTTGGCGCACACCCGTGCCGTGGTCGAGGCCGAAGCGCACCCGCAGGTGCCGTTCCGCGGGGGCGTCGGAGGGCTGCACCAGCATCTGCCCGCTCATCCCGAGGTGACCGAGCAGGGCGTCACCGCCGTCGAGCGGCAACCAGAAGTACTTGCCGCGGCGCCGCGCCCCGGTGACGGCGCGGCCGGTCAGGGCGGCGGCGAAGCCCTCCGGGCCGCGCGGGTCGCGTCGTACCGGCCGGGGGTGGAGCACCGCGACCGAGGTGATGGTCGCACCGACGACGTGCCGCTCGAGGCCGCGCCGGACCACCTCCACCTCGGGGAGCTCGGGCACGGGTCAGGGCTGCGGGCTGGGGGCCCGGTCGACAGGGCCTGCCGGCGGACCGAGCTGGTCGACGATCTCGCCGTACGCGGTCTCGGCGGCGGCCTGCTCGGCCTCCTTCTTGGAGCGGCCCAGGCCGTTCCCGTAGACCCCGTCCCCCACGCGGACCTTCGCGGTGAAGGTCTTGGCGTGGTCGGGCCCCTCGTCCTCGATGAGGTACTCGGGGACGCCGAGGCCGTGCTCGGCGGACAGCTCCTGGAGGGAGGTCTTCCAGTCGAGCCCGGCGCCCATCGAGGACGCGGTCTCGATCATCGGGTCGAAGAGGTGGTGCACCACGTCCGCGGAGACCTCGAAGCCCCCGGAGAGGTGGACCGCCCCCAGGACTGCCTCGACGGTGTCGGAGAGGATCGAGGCCTTGTTGCGACCGCCGGTGCTCTGCTCACCGCGCCCCAGCTTGATGTGCTGGCCAAGGCTGATGCCGCGGCCGACCTCGGCCAGCGCGCGGGCGTTGACGACCGCGGCGCGCAGCTTGGCCAGCCGCCCCTCCGAGAGGTCGGGGTGGGTGCGGTAGAGGGTCTCGGTGACGACCACGCCCAGCACCGAGTCACCGAGGAACTCCAGGCGCTCGTTGGTGGGGAGGCCGCCGTTCTCGTAGGCGTACGACCGGTGCGTGAGCGCGCGCTCCAGCAGCTCGGGGTCCAGGACGGGGTCCCCGAGTGCGCCTCGCAGCTCCGCGTAGTTGGTCACCCGGTCGGGCGCCCGTCGCTCAGAGGACCTGGCGACGGTCGGCGCGGGCGCCGTACTGGCCGCACTCGCCGCAGGCCCGGTGCGGCAGGTGCTTGGCACCGCAGGCGGGGTTGGCGCAGGTCACCAGCGTCGGCGCGACGGCCTTCCACTGCGAGCGACGGTGGCGCGTGTTGCTGCGCGACATCTTCCGCTTCGGGACAGCCACTTCGTTCTCCTCTTGCCATCGGCCGGCGATCCGGCCTGTTCGTCCCGGCCGGGGCCCCGGCCGGGTCAGTCGTCGTCGTGCTCGGTCTGCAGCGCCGCGAGACCCGCCCAGCGCGGGTCGACCGGTGCCTCGTGCGCGTGGTCCGGGTCGTCCGCGAGCCGGGCACCACACTCGGTGCACAGTCCCGGACAGTCGTCCTCGCACAGCGGCTGGAACGGCAGTGCGAGCACCACCGCGTCCCGCAGCAGTGGCTCGAGGTCGAGCAGGTCGTCCTCGAGCCGGCGGACCTCGTCGTCCTGCTCGCCGTCATCGTCGGAGGCGCGGTCGTCGTAGAGGTACAGCTCCTGGAACCGCACGTCGATCTCGTCGTGGATCGGCTCCAGGCACCGTACGCACTCGCCCTCGAGCGCCACCTCGGCGACGCCCGTGACCAGGACCCCCTCCATGACCGCCTCGAGCCGCAGGTCCAGTTCGACCGGCGAGCCCTCGGGGACGTGCAGGACTTCGATGCCCAGCTCTGCCGGTGCGGGGACCTGGCGAGCCACCTCACGCTGGGACCCCGGGCGGCGGCCGAGCTCGCGGGTGTCGAGCACGAGCGGCGCTCTCGGGTCCAGGCTTGTCAGGGGGTCACTCCGGGTCCGGGCACGACAGAACTTGGCTCAGCCTAACCGGGTGGGGAGAACAGCGGCAAAACGCGGGTGCCGCGCTCATGCATGCCGTTCGGCCAGGCGCTCGACCAGCGCCTCGCGCACGAAGTCGGGCACCAGTCCCGAGACGTCGCCACCGAAGCCCGCGACCTCCTTGACCAGGCTCGACGCGAGGAAGGACCACTCGGGGCTGGTGGGGACGAAGACGGTCTCGACGTCGGCCAGCGAGGCGTTCATCTGCGCCATCTGCAGCTCGTAGTCGAAGTCGCTGACCGCTCGCAGCCCCTTCACGATGGCGTGGACGTCGTGCTCGCGGCAGAAGTCGGTCAGCAGGCCGGAGAAGGAGTCGACCCGGACGTTGCCCCAGGGCTCGCACGCCCGGCGCAGCATCGCCATCCGTTCGTCGGGGGTGAACAGCCGCTTCTTCGAGGCGTTGACCCCGACGGCGACGACCACCTCGTCGAAGAGCGCGGCGGCCCGCCCGACGATGTCGAGGTGCCCGTGGGTGACGGGGTCGAACGAACCGGGGCACACGGCACGGCGCACGGTTCCTCCGCAGGATCGGGGTCAGTCCGCCGCGGTCGCGGCGTCGCGGGACGAGGCGGCGTGACCGTACCAGAGCGTGGTCTCGCCGTAGTGCCGCTCCCGGACGTCGGAGAAGCCCTCGGGGAACGTGGGGGCGGTGCTCCGCGAGGAGCGCTCGACGGCGACCAGTGCGCCGGGCACCAGCCAGTCGTGGTCACGCAGCGCATGCAGGTCCGACTCGACGGTGTCGGTGCCGTGGGGGTAGGGCGGGTCGAGGAAGACCAGGTCGTACGGCGCCCGCGGCACGCGGCGCAGCGTCGCCGCGACGCTGCCGGTCACGACGTGGGCGCCCCGGAACCCGACGGCGCGGGCGTTGTCACGGATCATTCCGGAGGCCCGGCGGTCCTGCTCGACGAGCGTGACAACGCCGGCTCCCCGCGACCACGCCTCGATCCCGACCGCGCCGGAGCCGGCGTAGAGGTCGAGGAACCGGAGCCCGCTCAACGACCCGCACCACGCCTCGATCGTGGAGAACAGCGCCTCCCGGACCCGGTCGCTGGTCGGGCGGGTGTGGGAGCCGCGCTGCGTCTGGAGCCGGCGGCCACCCGCGTGGCCGCCGATGATGCGGGTCACGAGCGATCACGTCCCGAGCCGCGGCTCACCCGAGGTCCCCGCGGAGTCGGGGGTGGGAGGAGGTGAGTCCCCGAGGTGCTCATGCCTTCTCCATGAAGTCAGACTGCCCCGAACGCTCCAGGTCCGCCACCGCTGCGGCCAACCCGGGCGCCCCGACGAGCCGCGGATCGGCGTCCAGCAGCGCCTCCGCCGCCTCGCGCGCGGCGACGATCGTCTTCTCGTCGCGCAGCACCCGGAGTGTCCGCAGGCTGGACCGGAACCCGCTCTGGGAGCGCCCGAGGACGTCGCCCTCGCGGCGCTGCTCGAGGTCGACACGGCTCAGCTCGAAGCCGTCGGTGGTGGCCGCCACGGCGTCGAGCCGCTCCCGGGCCTGGGAGCCGGCCTCCGCCCGGCTGACCAGCAGGCACAGGCCCGGCAGGCCACCCCGGCCGACACGACCCCGCAGCTGGTGGAGCTGGGAGACCCCGAACCGGTCGGCGTCCATCAGCACCATCGTGGTGGCGTTGGCGACGTCGACGCCGACCTCCACCACGGTCGTCGAGACCAGGACGTCGACCTCGCCGGCGGCGAAGGCGCGCATCGTGCGGTCCTTGTCGTCGGGGACCATCCGGCCGTGGAGCTGGGCGACCCGCACCCCGGACAGCGGCCCGACGGCCAGCTCCTCGACCAGCTCGGTGACCGCGGTGAGCACGGCCTTCGACCGGACCGGGTTGTCGTCCTCGTCTAGGTCGAGCTGGTCGCTCTCGCCCTGCTCGGACACGTCGCCGCTGATCCGGGGGCAGACGACGTAGGCCTGGTGGCCGGCGGCGACCTCCTCGCGGACCCGTTGCCAGACCCGCTCGACCCAGTGCGGTTGCTCGGCGAGCGGTACGACCGTGGTCTGGATCGGTGCCCGTCCCGCCGGGAGCTCGTCGAGCACCGAGGTCTCGAGGTCGCCGAACACCGTCATCGCGACGGTGCGCGGGATGGGGGTGGCGGTCATCACCAGCACGTGGGGTGGCGTACCCGCCTTGTCGGTGAGGGCCGCCCGCTGCTCGACGCCGAACCGGTGCTGCTCGTCGACGACCACCAGGCCCAGGTCGGCGAACTCGATGCCGCCCTCGAGCAGGGCGTGGGTGCCGATGACGATCCCGGCCTCGCCCGTGGTGGTGCGTAGCATCGCCTCCTGCCGCTGCGCCTTGGTCATCGATCCCGTGAGCAGGGCCAGGCCGGTCGCCTCGGCGGCGCCGCCGAGCATGCCGCCGGCGGCGAGGTCGCCCAGCATCGCGCCGATCGAGCGGTGGTGCTGCTGGGCCAGCACCTCGGTCGGTGCCAGCAGCGCCGCCTGTCCCCCGCTGTCGACCACCCGGAGCATCGCGCGCAGCGCCACCAGCGTCTTGCCGGAGCCCACCTCACCCTGCAGAAGCCGGTGCATCGGGTGGTCGCGCGCGAGGTCGGCCTCGACCTGCTCGCCGACCTCCCGCTGCCCGCGGGTGAGCTCGAAGGGCAGCCGTGCGTCGAAGGCCTCGAGCAGCCCGCCACCACCGGTGCGGGCCCTGGCCCCCAGCTCCCGCTGCTCGGCCCGCCGCCGCGCGAGCACCAGCTGGGTCACCAGCGCCTCCTCGAAGCGGAACCGCTTCTGCGCGGCCCCGACCTGCTCGTAGTCGTCGGGAGCGTGGATCCAGCGCAGCGCCGTCGTGACGTCGAGCAGCCCGTGCGCCTTGCGTACGTCGTCGGGGAGCACGTCGGGCACCTCGTCGACCAGGTCGAGCGCCAGCTGGACGACCTTCTGGACGTCCCAGGAGTAGAGCTTGGCCGTCACGGGGTAGACCGGCAGCAGTCCGCGGAGGCTGTCGGCGAGACCGCTCGCCCCTCCGGCGTCGTCGGCGGCCTCCTGGGGGTCGAAGACCACGGAGTGCGGCGAGGCGACCTGCCAGCTACGGCCGAACCGCTTGGCCTTGCCGGTGAACATGCCGAACCGGCCGACCGCCATCCGGGCGGCCTCCGACTCGGCCTGTCCCTTGTGGGGCGTGAAGAACGACATCGAGAAGTCGGGCCCGTCGGTCGTGATCCGGACCTCCACCCGGAAGCTGAGCCGCCGGGTGCGACGGTCCTGGAAGGTCTTGACCTCGCTCGCGGTGATCCGGCCCACGACCGAGAGCGGCTCGCCCTCGGTCGGCTCGGCGACCTCGCTGAGCTCGTTGGTCTTCACGTAGCGCCGGGGGAAGTGGAAGAGCAGGTCCCCGACCGACTCCAGGCCCAGGCCGTCGTGGACGAGCTTGCGCTTCTGGTGGGACTTCCCGAAGACGCTGGCGACGGGGCTGTCGACGGTGATCACTCGACCGACACCAGCACCGGGTAGCGCCCCTGCCCGCCGTCGTAGACGACCACGTCGACGTGGGGGTGGTGCTCCTCGACCCAGGCAGCGCACCGGGCGGCCAGGTCGGCCGGCCCCTCCCCGCCCTGGACGACGGTGACCAGCTCCCCACCACCGGCGAGCAGCCGCTCCAGGACGTCGACGGCGACCGTGGCGAGGTCGTCGCCGACCACGGCGAAGTCACCCGCGACCACACCCAGGACGTCGCCGGGCTGGCAGGGGCCGGCCATGGTGATCGCCTCCCGCGCAGCGACGGTGACGGCGCCGTGACGGGCGTGGCGGGCGGTCGCGGTCATCTCGAGCACGTCCTGGTCGAAGCTGCGTCCGGGCTCGTGGACGGCCAGCGCGGCGAGGCCCTGAACCTGGGCCTGGGTCGGGATCACCACGACCCGGACGTCGGCGTCGGCCTCGGCCGTACGGGCGGCGACCTGCGCGACCCGGACGGTGTCCCCGTCGTTGGGGAGCACGATCACCTCGCCCGCGCCCGTCGCGAGGATCGCGTCGAGCACCTGCTGGGTGCTGGGCCGCCGTCCGGGTCCGCCCTGGACGACCTCGGCGCCGGCCTCGGCGAACAGCGACGCCAGGCCGGGTCCGGCCGCGACCGCCACGATGCGCCGACCGCTGCGGGCCTCGGTGCGCGTGTGGGCTGCGGCCTGCTCGGCGAAGTGGGTCACCCGGACCCGGTGGGGCCGCCCCGCCTCGATCCCGGCCTCGAGGGCCGCCCCGACGTCGTCGACGTGGACGTGGACGTTCCAGAGGCCCTGGCCGCCGACCACGACGAGGGAGTCGCCGAGCGGCGCCAGCGCCTCGCGCAGGGCGGGCACCCGGTCGTCGTCGGCGTCGAGGAGGTACATCACCTCGTAGGCCGGGCCGTCAGGGCCGAGCTCGTCGGAGGCTGCCGGCACCGGGATCGTCCGGCCGCGGGCGGTGGCCGGGCCGGGCGGCGGCCGTCTGCCGGTCAACACCGTCTCGGCCGCGTCGAGCACGACGCACAGGCCGCGGCCGCCCGCGTCGACGACGCCGGCGTCACGGAGCGCCTGCAGCTGGTCGGGGGTGCGGGCCAGCGCGTCGCGGGCCGCGGCGGCGGCCGCGGTGAACACGTCGCGGGCTCGCGCCCGGGGCGGCTCGGCCGCGGCGAGCGCGGCGTCGGCGGCGGCGCGGGCCACGGTGAGCATCGTCCCCTCCACCGGCTCCCCCACGGCGGTGTAGCTCGCGTCGGTCGCCTCGCGCAGCGCGTCGGCCACGACGCGGGCCGTGGGCTCCTCGGCCGTGGCCCGCATGATCCGGCCGGCCAGCGCGCCCAGCATCTGGCTCAGGATGACCCCGGAGTTGCCGCGTGCGCCGAGCAGGGCGCCGCGCGCCATCGCGGTCAGAGCGGCCCCGAGCTCGTCGTCGGCGTCGCGCATCGCGTCGCGGGCGGCGGAGACGGTGAGGAACAGGTTGGTGCCGGTGTCGCCGTCGGGCACCGGGAACACGTTGAGCGCGTCGATCTCCTCGCGGGCGGCGCCGAGCGCGTCCGCGGCCACGTCGACGAAGCGCAGCACCGTCTCCAGCGTGAACCTGCCGCCGGTGGGTGCCAACATGTCCTGTCTCGTCATCGTGCTCGGGTGGTCCGCACGCCTCCTGCGCACGGCAGGATCGGTCGGGGTCGGGGATGCCGACCTACCGTAGTGGGCAGGCACCACGATTCGCTCCTCCGCACGCCCATCGGATACGCTCTTCCGGTTGCCCGCTCGTCCGGGCCGACCCAGACATTCTCGATCTTTCCCAGGAGTTTCCGGTGGCTGCCGTCTGTGACATCTGCGCCAAGAAGCCCGGCTTCGGCAACAACCGTCCGTGGTCGCGCAAGATCACGAAGCGTCGCTTCGACCCCAACATCCAGCGCGTCCGGGCCAAGGTCAACGGCACCCCGAAGCGCCTCAACGTCTGCACCAGCTGCCTGAAGGCCGGCAAGGTCTCCCGCTGAGCTGATCCTCCTCGTCGCCGCAGGCCGTCACCCGTCCGGGGTGGCGGCCTTCGTCGTCGGTGGGGTCCGCCCGGGCTGGTGCTAGAAGTGGGTCCAGCCGGTGGGGCCTTCGTAGTCGCCGCCGTCGACGGTGACACCGCTGCCCTCCGCGACGCTGCCGACCACCTGCCAGCCCTCGGGCACCGACGCGACGTCGGGGAAGGTCGCCAGCAGGGCGTGGTCGTCGCCTCCGCCGAGGATGAAGCCGAGCGGGTCGGCGCCGAGCGCGGACCCGACCGCGACCAGCGGCTCGGGCACCTCGAACGCGTCGCGTCGTACGTCGACGGCGACGCCGGACGCCTCGGCGAGGTGTCGCGCCTCGGCCAGCAGCCCGTCGGAGATGTCGATCATGGACGTGGCCCCCGCCTCCGCAGCCACCCGGCCGGCGTCGTACGGCGGCGCCGGCCGTCGGTAGGCCTCCACCAGGACCCGGGGTGACCGGAAGCCGCGGCCGAGGACGGCCAGCCCACCCGCGGCCCACCCCTGCCGGCCGGTCAGCGCCAGCACGTCGCCGGCCTCGGCCCCGCTGCGCAGCACCGGGGAGACGGTGCAACCGCCGAGGACGGTCACGGCGATGAGGACCTGGTCGCTGCGGGTGAGGTCACCGCCGACGACCGAGGCGCCGACCAGCGCGCACTCCTCGGCGAAGCCGCGGGCGAAGTCCAGCGCCCACTGGGCGGGGAGGTCGGCCGGCGCGGCCAGGCCGACAGTGAGCGAGGTGGCCCGGCCACCCATGGCATTGACGTCGGAGAGGTTCTGGGCGGCGGCGCGGTGGCCGACGTCCTCGGCGCTGGCCCACTCGCGCCGGAAGTGGCGTCCCTCGACCATCAGGTCGGTCGAGACCACCACGTGGCCGTTGCGCACGCGCAGCACGGCGGCGTCGTCACCGGGCCCCACCAGCACCTGCTCACCCTGCTCGAAGACGCCCGTGATCTCGTCGATGAGCGCGAACTCGCCCACGTCGGCCAGGGTCGCGTCGGGAGGAAGTGCCATGCCGCCCATCCCACCAGATACCGGCCCTCGGGTGGCCTACCGGCACCCGTCGGCCGCACGATAGGTTGACCGCGTCAGCAGCCCGCAGCAGTTGAGGAGTTCCGATGGTCGTCCAGGCCTACATCCTGATCCAGACCGACGTCGGCAAGGCCGCCGAGGTGGCCCGTGAGATCGCTCAGGTCAAGGGCGTCACGCTGGCCGAGGACGTCACCGGGCCCTACGACGTGATCGTCCGCGCCGAGGCGCGCAACGTCGACGAGCTCGGCAAGCTGGTCGTCTCGAAGGTCCAGAACCTCGACGGGATCACCCGCACGCTCACCTGCCCGGTGGTGCACATCTGAACCGCCGCACCGCGCACACACGCCCCGGGACCGTCGACGCCTCCCGGGGCGTCGTGCTGTGCGGGGCCGCCGCACTCCTGCTCGGGGTGCTGCTGGCCGGCTGTGCGCCCGACCCGGTCGTGGTCGACGCGCCGGACCTGTCGGAGCGGGACGCCGCGGCCTGCCGCGACCTGGTGGCGGCCCTCCCCGCCGAGGTCGACGGTGAGCAGCGCCGCGAGGTCAGCGGCGACGACGGCCTCGCCGCGGCCTGGGGCGATCCCGCGATCGTGCTCCGGTGCGGGGTCCCGCAGCCCTCCGACATCACCGACACCGCGACCTGCATCGAGGCCAACGGCACCGGCTGGTTCGTCCCCGACGACGTGCTGCTCTCCGACGACGAGTCCCTCGACGTCACGATGACCGCGGTCGGCGTACGACCCCGGGTGGAGGTGTTCCTGCCCGGCGACTACCGCCCCGACGGTGTCGCCAACACTGCGGGCCGGATCGGCGGCGTCGTCGCGGACCAGCTCGAGGAGGTCCGCCCCTGCCGTTGAGCCGGCGCCCGTCCCCCTGCGACCCGGGTCACCGGGCTGCGCCGAGGTCGTCCAGGAGGCGGTCCCAGTCCGCGGCGATCCGGTCGGGCGTGAGCTGCCGGGCGTCCCGCAGCGCCTCCTGGCCCATCCTCCGCCGGAGGTCTGCGTCCCGCATGAGGGACTGCAGACCGCGGCTGAACGCCCGGCCCCGGTCATCGGGGACGAGCAGCCCGTTGACCCGGTGGCGGATGATCTCCGCCGGCCCGCGCGGGGAGTCGAACGCGATCACCGGGAGACCGACGCTCATCGCCTCGATCAGCACCATCGGGAAGCCCTCCCACCTCGAGCCCATCGCGTAGACCGAGGCGCCTCGCATGACGCCCGGCAGGTCGTGCGTGTAGCCGCACAGCTCGACCCGCGACTGCAGGCCGAGCCTCCGCACGAGCCGGGTGAGGTGCTCCCGGCCCTCACCCTCGCCGTAGATGTGCAACCGCCACTCGGGGTGGGTGGCCCCGGTCCGCGCGAAGGCGCGGACCAGCCTCGGATACCCCTTCTGGGCCGTGAGCCTGCCGGCGGCGACCACCACCGGGGCCTCGAGCGCTGGCGGCTCCGTGGCGACGGGCCACGAGAGCGCGTTGCGGATCACCCGGATCTCCGTCTCGGCCTGCGGCAGCGCGGCCCGGTAGTCCGCGGCGTCGGCCGCGGTCAGCACCACGAACCCGTCCAGCCGGGGGATGGCCGCACGCAGCACCGCGGACTGCTCGGGCCGGCTCATCCGCACGGGGAAGTTGAGGTGGTCCCAGCCGACCGTGGTGACCCCGGACCGGGCGAAGGTCACCAGCGCGAGGTGCAGCGACGGCCGCGTCGAGACGACGACTCCAGAACGGATCCCCCGGATCGCCCGACGCAGCAGCAGGTCGGTCCGCAGGGACATCGCCCGGCTCGACGGCACCGGCCGCAGCCGGCTGGGCACCCGGTCGAGCCTGCGGTCCTCGTGGCGTTGCCGGTCGCGCAGCACCACGACCTCGACCGCGGGATCGAGCGGGTAGCGGGCAGTCGGTCGGCGGTCGAGGCTGATGATCCTCACCGGCCTGGTCTCCACCAGCTGGTTGGTGAGGTTGGCGACCGCGCGTGCGACGCCCCCGCCGGCGAACGCGTTGACGACGAGGAACGTGACGGGTGGCTGCCCGAGCAGCGGTTCGACCATGGACTCCCCTCGTCGACGGGGGGCTCGCGCCCGTCGCTGTCGCCGATGCGGCCAGAATCTAGCAGCGGCCCAGCGGTCGGTCCGGGCTCCGGAGCCGCGCGCGTCCGCGTCCCGGGCCACGGACTCGTGCGCGTGCCCTAGCCTCGACTCCATGGTCAGTGCGATCGGTTGGGTGCTGCTGCTGCTGGCCGGCCTCCTCAGCCTCCCGCTCGCGGCTGCGTTGCTGGACGACCAGGGCACCGAGAACTGGATCCTGCCCGTCCAGCTCGGCGCCATGGCCCTGCTGGGTGGACTGCTGGGTGTCGCGCTGCCAGGCTTCGTCGCCGGCAGCACCGGTCGTCGGCTCGCCGTGGGCGCGGCGTACGGCCTCGCGGCGGGCGTGGTCGGGCTCCTGGTCTTCTTCTTGCTGCTCAACGGCTTCGACGGCGCCTGAACGCCCCGACGGCTCGCCTGGTCAGCGGCGGAGGTCGCGGAAGGCCGCCAGCAGGGTGGCCCGCGCCTCTGGGATGAGGCTCTCCGCCGGCGTCTCCCCCATCCGCGCGACCGTCTCCCGCACCTGGTCCAGGTACGTCCGGCAGCCCGGAGCTCAGCGCAGGCCGGTGCCGCGCGCGAGCGCGAGCTGCAGCAGCCGGTCGACCAGGGCGGGGTAGGCGACGCCGGTGGCCGCCCAGAGCTGCGGGTACATCGAGGTCGGCGTGAACCCGGGCATCGTGTTGAGCTCGTTGATGACGAGCGAGCCGTCCGGCATCACGAAGAAGTCGACACGGGCCAACCCCTCGCAGCCGACCGCCTCGAAGGCGCGCGCCGCCATCGACCGGAGCTCGCGCTCGACGTCACCCGGGAGGTCGGCCGGGATGTCCAGCTCGGTCTGCTGGTCGGGGAGGTACTTCGCCTCCAGGTCGTAGAACTCGTGCCCTCCGCCCACGCGGATCTCGCCGGGGACACTGGTCTCGGGGTCCCCGTCGAGGCTGCCCAGGACGCCGCACTCGACCTCGCGCGCCGCGACCGCGCCGGCCTCGACCAGCGCCTTCGGGTCGTGGCGGTGGGCCTCCGCGAGGGCGGCGGCGAGACCGCCTGCGTCATGGACCTTGCTGATGCCGTAGGACGACCCGCCGCGAGCCGGCTTCACGAACAGCGGGTAGCCCAGCGCGGCGGCGCGCTCCTGCACCTCGTCCGGGGCCCGGGCCCACGCGCGCTCGGTCACCGTGATCGACGGCATCACCGGCAGACCGGCCGCGGCCAGCACCACCTTCATGTAGTCCTTGTCCATGCTGACCGCGGAGGCCAGCACCCCGGCGCCGACGTAACGGACACCGGCCATCTCCAGCATCCCCTGGATGGTGCCGTCCTCGCCCCAGGGGCCGTGCAGGAGCGGGAAGACCACGTCGACCTGCCCGAGCGTCTCCGGCGGGCGCGACGGATCGGACACCACGAGGTCCGTGGAGCCCTCGGCGCGCGCGATGCTCACCGGCGCCGCAGCGTCGTCGACCGCCGGGAACTGGTTGTCGGTTATCGCCAGCCGCGCCGGCTCGTCGGACTCGAGGACCCAGCGGCCGTCGCGGGCGATGCCGACCGGCACCACGTCGTAGCGGTCGCGGTCGATCGCGCGCAGCACGCTCCCGGCCGTGACGCAGGAGACGCCGTGCTCGTCGCTGCGGCCGCCGAAGACGACGGCGACCCGGGGCTTGCGGCTGGACTGGCTCATCGCCGACGACCCTAGCCGCCTAGGGTGCTGGACATGGTCGACGACCCGCCGCCCCTCAAGCCCAGCACCGTCGCCGTCACGGCCGGCCGCCCACCGCACGAGCCGGACCGGCCGCTCAACGAGCCGCTCACGATGGCCTCGACGTACGTCGCGGGCGGGGACGTCGAGTACGGCCGGTACGGCAACCCCACGTGGGCGGCCTTCGAGACCGCGCTCGGCGAGCTCGAGGGCGGGCGCTGCCTGGCCTTCTCGTCCGGACTCGCCGCGGTCGCGACGGTGCTCGACCTGGTCGGGCAGGACGCCACGGTCGTCGCACCGCGGCACGCCTACACCGGCAGCATCATGCAGCTGGCCGACCTCGAGGCGCGCGGCCGGGTGAAGGCGCGGCTGGTCGACGTCACCGACACCGATGCCGTGGTCGCCGCGTGCGCCGATGCCGCCCTGGTGTGGCTGGAGTCGCCCACCAACCCGGCGCTCGAGATCGCCGACATCGAGACGATCACGAAGGCCGCGCACGACGCCGGGGCGTACGTCGTCGTCGACAACACCTTCGCCACTCCCCTGCTGCAGCGCCCCCTGGATCTCGACGCCGACCTCGTCGTCCACTCGGCGACCAAGTTCCTCGCGGGGCACAGCGACGTGCTGCTCGGCGCGGTGGTGACCCGCGACGAGGAGCTGCTCGGCGTGCTCAAGAACCGCCGCGACCTGCTGGGCGCCGTGCCCGGCACCCTCGAGGCCTGGCTGGCGCTGCGCGGGCTGCGCACCCTCCACCTGCGCGTCGAGCGGTCCCAGGCCAACGCCCGGGAGCTGGTGCGGCGGCTGCAGGAGCACCCCTGCCGTCGGCGAGGTGCGCTACCCCGGCTTCGGCGGGATCGTCGCGATCGTGCTCGCCCAGGGCGCGATGGCCGCCGACCTGCTCACCCGCAAGACGACGCTCTGGGTGCACGCCACGTCGCTCGGCGGCGTCGAGTCGACCTTCGAGCGCCGCCGCCGCTGGAAGACCGAGGCCGCCACCATCCCCGAGGGGCTGGTGCGGATGAGCGTCGGCATCGAGGACGTCGACGACCTGTGGGACGACCTGCGGCGGGCGCTGGACGGCTGCGTGGGCTGACCGCCCCTCACCGTCAGTCGGTCTCCGCCTTGGTGTCGCGGTCGATGAATGCCTGCATCATGTCGATCGCGGTGATCTCGCCGGCGACGACCGAGGCGACGTGCTCGGCGAGCGGAGCGTCCACACCGGTGCGCTCGGCCAGCGCGAGCAGCGAGGTGCACGACTTGGCGCCCTCGGCCACCTGCCGGGTGGAGGCGACGATCTCCTCGGTGGTCGCACCGCGGCCGAGCTTCTCCCCGAAGGTCCGGTTGCGCGAGAGCGGCGAGGAGCAGGTGGCGACCAGGTCGCCGAGCCCGGCGAGGCCCATCAGCGTGAGCGGGTTGGCGCCGAGCGCGGTGGCGAGCCGGGCGGTCTCGGCCAGCCCGCGGGTGATCACCGAGGCCGTGGTGTTGTCGCCGAAGCCCAGCCCGACGGCCATGCCGACGGCCAGCGCGACGACGTTCTTGTAGGCGCCGCCGAGCTCGCAGCCGAGCACGTCGACCGACGTGTAGGGCCGGAAGGCGGTCGAGTGGCACATGTCCTGCAGCCGCTTGGCGACGTCCTCGTCGGCGCAGGCGACCACGGAGGCGGCCGGCTCCCGGGTGGCGATCTCGTGGGACAGGTTGGGGCCGCTGACGACGGCGATCCGGTCGGCGCCGGCGCCGGTCACCTCGCCGATCACCTCGCTCATCCGCTTCAGGCTGCCGAGCTCGACCCCCTTCATGAGCGAGACGAACGGGACGTCCTCGGGCAGCTTGGGCGCCCACTCCTCGAGGTTGGCGCGGAACGACTGCGACGGGACGGCGAAGACGACCGCCTCGGCGCCGTCGACGACCTGGGCCGGGTCGTGGGTGGCCGTGATCGTCGGCGGCAGCTGGACGTCGGGGAGGTAGTCGGTGTTGACGTGGCGGCGGGTGATGGCGTCGCAGACCTCCTCGCGGCGCCCCCACATCGTCACCTCCGCGCCGGCGTCTGCCAGCACGATCGAGAACGCCGTGCCCCACGATCCGGCCCCGAACACCGCGACCCTGCCCATCAGGAGGTCCCCTTCCCGTCATCGGAGCGCTGCTTGCGCGGGTTGCCGATCTGCTGCACGCCGGCCCGGCGCGGGTCGAACCGCTCGGCAGGTGCCTGCTCACCGCGGAGCTCCTCGACGATCGCGACCAGGGCCGCCATGATGCGCGCCGTCGCCTGGTTGATGATCTGTGCGGTGGGGTGCTCCCCGGCGATCTCGGTGAGGTCGGCCAGGTCGACCGGGTCGCCCACCTTCATCACGACCCGCTTGCGCGGCACCAGCTTCGGTCGCTTCGTGTACGGCGGCAGCACCTCGTGGGCACCCCACTGGCCGACCGGGATGACCGGGGCACCCGTGGCGAGCGCGATCCGGGCGGCACCCGACTTTCCGGCCATGGGCCACAGGTCCGGGTCACGGGTGAGCGTGCCCTCGGGATAGACGACGACGCACTCGCCCTGGCGTACGGCCTCGACGGCGGCGCCGAACGCACCGATCGCGTTGCGGCTCAGCCGCTCGACCGGGATCTGGCCGGCGGCGCGGAGGAAGCGGCCGAGGAAGCGGTTCCTGAACAGCCCGGACTTCGCCAGGTAACGCGGCAGCCGACCGTGGTCGTAGAGGAAGTGGGCGGCCATCAACGGGTCGACGTGGGAGATGTGGTTGAACACCACGACGCAGCCGCCGGTGGCGGGGACCTTCTCGCCGTCGATCCAGGTCCGGCTGGTCGCGGCGAGCAACGTCGGCTTGACGATCGGGACCGCGAAGTTGAACGCCCAGCCACGCTCCTGCTGCAGCTTGCGTACGGTCACGGAGGTCCTTCGGGGACGAGCCGGGGCGGGCCGGCGGTCGGACGAGGTGTCCGGAGCAGGCTACTCCCTCCGGTGGCAGGATCGGCGTCGATGAAACGCCCGTCGTTCGTGGCCCTGGTGCCCGTGAAGCCACCCGCCGTCGGCAAGTCGCGGATGCGGGGCGTCACCGACGACGAACGCTCCCGACTCGCCACCGGGTTCGCCCTCGACGTGGTGTCCGCCTGCCTCGCGACACCGTCGGTCGCGCAGGTGCTGGCCGTCACCGACGACGCCGGGTTCGCGGCCGTCCTGGAACGTGCCGGCTGCGCCGTCGTGCCCGACGGCGTCACGGGCGACCTCAACGAGTCGCTGCGTCTCGCCGCCCTCGAGGCCGGCCGCCGGTGGCCCGACCTGGTGCCGGTCGCCGTGTGCGCCGACCTGCCGGCGCTGGTCCCCGGCGACCTGGCCGACGCCCTGGCCGCGTGGCCAGGTCCCGAGGGACCGGCCGGCTTCGTCGCCGACGCCGACGGCGTCGGCACCACCCTCTACGTCGCCGGAACCGCCGGCTTCACCCCGGGCTTCGGCCCGGGGTCGCGGCGGGCGCACCTCGCCGCCGGTGCCCGGGAGCTGCGTGGAGCGCTGGCGACACTGCGGCGCGACGTGGACGACCTGGCGTCGCTGCAAGCCGCGCGACGGCTGGGCCTCGGGCCGCGGACGGCGGCCATCGTCACCACGGTCCCGAGCCTCGGCGCGGGCTGAGCCTCCCCTGGACGTGCCGCGAGGCCGGACCCGGGTGGGTCCGGCCTCGCCGCGTGGTGCAGGTCAGGCCTTCTTGGCGGTCTTCTTCGCTGCCGAGGTCTTCTTGGCAGGCGCCTTCTTTGCCGCCGTCGACGACTTCTTCGCCGCGGAGGTCGAGGACTTCTTGGCCGCCGACCCCTTCTTGGCCGCGGTGCTCGACGCCTTCTTGGCGGTCGACTTCGTGGCACCCGTCGACTTCGGGGCGGTCTTCTTCGCCGCCGAAGCCTTCTTGGCCGGCGCCTTCTTGGCCGCCGTCGACGACTTCTTCGCCGCGGAGGTCGAGGACTTCTTGGCCGCCGACCCCTTCTTGGCCGCGGTGCCCGACGCCTTCTTGGCGGTCGACTTCTTCGCCGTCGCCGGCTCGCCTTCTTGGCGGCGCCGGCGGCGGCCGACGGTGCCGCGACCACGAGCTTGGGCAGCTTCTTGGCGCCGGAGACGACGTTCTTCAGGTCCTGGCCCGGGGTGAACTTCGGGACGTTCTTCTTCTTGGTGCGGATGGTCGCGCCGGTCTGCGGGTTGCGCGCCTGGCCGGCCTTGCGGACCTTGCGCTCGAAGGAGCCGAACCCGGTGATCGCGACCTTCTCGCCCCGGGCCACCTCCCGGGTGATGGTGTCGAGCACCGAGTCGAGCGCGTGCGCCGCCTGCTTGCGGTTGCCCTCGAACCGTGCGGACAGCTTGTCGATGAGCTGAGACTTGTTCACTGAGCTTCCCTTTCGATGGCTCACTGTGCCGAGCCACTGCCCGACCCACGTGACCTGCACGCTAGGGACTCGTGACGCGAGCCACAATCGCCACGCCGGGAAATCCCCTGAAATTACGGGGTTTCCGGGGTCGTAGGGCGTTCCGCGGCCTCAGCGGGTGGCGGGAAGCCAGGTCGGGCGACCCGACTCGTACGTCGCGATGTCGGCGTCGTGGCCCAGGGTGATGTCGATGTCGTCGAGCCCCTCGAGCAGTCGCCACCGGGTGTAGTCGTCGATGTCGAAGGAGTCCTCGACGGCGTCGACGCCCTCCCCCGCGCGGACCGTCCGCGACTCGAGGTCGACGGTCACCTCGGTGCCGGGCTCTGCCTCCAGCAGGTCCCAGAGCCGTTGCACGACCTTGTCGTCGACCTGCGCCGCGACCAGCCCGGCCTTGCCGGAGTTGCCGCGGAAGATGTCGCCGAACCGCGGCGAGACGACGGCCCGGAAGCCGTAGTTCTGCAGCGCCCACACGGCGTGCTCGCGGGAGGAGCCGGTGCCGAAGTCGGGACCGGCGACCAGCACCGAGCCCGCGGCGTACGGCTGGTGGTTGAGCACGAAGCCCGGGTCACCGCGCCAGGCCGCGAACAGGCCGTCCTCGAAGCCGGTGCGGGTGACCCGCTTGAGGTAGGAGGCCGGGATGATCTGGTCGGTGTCGACGTTGCTGCGCCGCAGCGGGACGCCGATGCCGGTGTGGCTGGTGAACTTCTCCATGGCTGCTCCGATCAGTCCAGGTCGGCCGGTGACGAGAGGGTGCCGCGGACGGCGGTCGCCGCGGCGACCGGCACCGAGACCAGGTGGGTCCGGCCGCCGACGCCCTGCCGGCCCTCGAAGTTGCGGTTGGAGGTCGACGCGCTGCGCTCCTGCGGGGCCAGCTGGTCCGGGTTCATGCCGAGGCACATCGAGCACCCGGCACCGCGCCACTCGCCACCGGCCTCCTTGAAGATCACGTCGAGGCCCTCCTCCTCGGCCTGCAACCGCACCCGGACCGAGCCCGGGACGACCAGCAGCCGGGTGCTGGCCGCGACCGTACGGCCCTCGATGATCGACGCCGCGAGCCGCAGGTCCTCGATCCGGCCGTTGGTGCAGGAGCCGACGAAGACGGTGTCGACGGCGATGTCGCGCATCGCGGTCCCGGCCTCGAGACCCATGTAGGTCAGCGCCTTCTCGGCGGCCACGGCGTCGCCGGGCTCCTCGAAGTCCTCCGGAGCGGGCACGGCGCCGCCGAGCGGCACGCCCTGGCCGGGGTTGGTGCCCCAGGTGACGAACGGCGTCATCTCCGAGGCGTCGAGCACGATCTCCTTGTCGTACGTCGCGTCCTCGTCGGTGCGCAGGCCGGTCCAGTGCTCGACCGCGGCGTCCCAGTCGGCGCCCTTCGGTGCCTCGGGCCGGCCCTTCAGGTAGTCGAAGGTCGTCTGGTCGGGCGCGACCATCCCGGCCTTGGCGCCCCACTCGATGGACATGTTGCAGACCGTCATCCGGCCCTCCATCGAGAGCTCCTCGATGGCCTGGCCGCGGTACTCCACGACGTAGCCCTGCCCGCCGCCGGTGCCGGTGTGGGTGATCAGCGTCAGCACCAGGTCCTTGGCGGTGACGCCCTCGGGCAGGCTGCCGGTGATCGTGACCGCCATCGTCCGGGGCCGCGCCTGCATCAGGGTCTGCGTCGCGAGCACGTGCTCGACCTCGGAGGTGCCGATGCCGAACGCCAGTGCGCCGAAGGCGCCGTGGGTGCTGGTGTGGCTGTCGCCGCAGACGATGGTCATGCCGGGCTGGGTCAGCCCGAGCTGCGGGCCGATGATGTGGACGATGCCCTGCTCGACGTCGCCGAGCGGATGGAGGCGTACGCCGAACTCCTCGGCGTTGCGGCGCAAGGTCTCGACCTGGGTCCGGCTCACCGGGTCGGCGATCGGCTTGTCGAGGTCGATCGTGGGGACGTTGTGGTCCTCGGTGGCGAGGGTCAGGTCGGGCCGGCGCACCTGCCTCCCGGCGAGGCGCAGCCCGTCGAAGGCCTGCGGGGAGGTGACCTCGTGGACCAGGTGGAGGTCGACGTAGAGGAGGTCGGGCTCCCCCTCGCGGGAGCGGACGACGTGCTCGTCCCAGACCTTCTCGGCCAGCGTGCGGGCCATGCTCTCTCCTCCTCGGGGCGCTCGCGGTGGTGCCCACGAGGGTACCGTCTTGCCATCCACAATCCGAGACGGCAGTATTGCCATATGGACAACACCAGCAGTGGCGTCGGCGTCCTCGACAAGGCGGCGCTCGTGCTCACGGCCCTGGAGTCGGGCCCGGCGACGCTCGCCGGCCTGGTCGCCGGCACCGGCCTGGCCCGGCCGACCGCCCACCGGCTCGCGGTCGCGCTCGAGCACCACCGGCTCGTGGCCCGCGACATGCAGGGCCGGTTCGTGCTCGGGCCCCGGCTCGCCGAGCTGTCGGCCGCCGCGGGCGAGGACCGGCTGCTGGCGACCGCCGGACCGGTGCTGGCCCGGCTGCGCGACATCACGGGCGAGTCGGCCCAGCTCTGGCGCCGGCAGGGCGACCACCGGGTCTGTGTCGCCGCCGCCGAGCGGCCCTCCGGCCTCCGCGACACGATCCCGGTCGGCACCCAGCTGACCATGAACGCCGGCTCCGCTGCGCAGGTCCTGCTCGCCTGGGAGGACCCCGACCGGATGCAGCGGGGCCTGCAGAACGCCGCGTTCTCCGCCGCCGCCCTGTCCGGGATCCGCCGCCGCGGCTGGGCGCAGTCGGTCGGCGAGCGCGAGCAGGGCGTCGCCTCGGTGTCGGCTCCCGTCCGCTCCCCCGGCGGCAAGATCCTCGCCGCGGTCTCGGTCTCCGGCCCGCTCGAGCGGCTCTCCCGCCAGCCCGGCCGGATGCACGCCCCCGCCGTCCTCGCCGCTGCCGAGCGGCTGTCGGAGTCGCTGCGCCGGGCGGCCGCGGCCGCCGAATAGCTCGGTGGTCGGCGTCGTACTGCGTCGGAGTTAGGCAGGTACTCCAGTGACAAATGACCCCCGGCAAGCCTCCCGGAGGGGTCACCTGTCACTGGACTACCGCACACCCCCGGGCCTGCCGAATAGCTCGACGGTCCGCGGCGTACGGCGTCGGAGGTAGGCAGGCAGGTACTCCAGTGACAAATGACCCCTGGGTTGGCTCCCGGAGGGGTCTTCTGTCACTGGACTACCGCACACCCCGGGCCCGCCGAGCAGGCCGTACGGCCGGGTGGACCGGCATGTCGGCCACCAGGCGGCCGCGGACTATCGCACCGACGGACCGCTGACGGAGCGAGCGAGCGACGAGCGGTCGGCGCCGATCCCGGCGGCTCCGAGCAGGTAGTCGACGATCTCGTCGTCGGAGAGCCCGTGGCTGCGGCGCAGGCCGCGCGCCATCGTGGCGAGGTACGCCGGCGCGGGCTCGCCCGGCTCGAGCGCCGACGGGTCGTCGGCGCTGAACGTCACCACCGGCCGGCCGTCGAGCTCGCCCGTCAGGTGGAGCGTCTCGTAGCGCCCGGGACCGAGCACCTGCCGGCCGCGTCCCAGCACCTCGGACAGGTCGTGGTCGACGCCGGGCCTGCGCCACATCTCCTGCTCGACGACGTCGGAGAAGGTCGCGGGCGGGAGCAGGTAGGCGGTGCTGAGCACCTCCCCCTGCCCGGTCGGGTCGTGGAAGGCGATCGCGCCGTCCCACGTGGGCGAGTGCCACGCGAACACCAGCCGGCCCGGCATCGCGAACGGCCGGACGTCGAGCGCCGGCACCCCGGCACGGGTGCCGGGGTAGGTCCGGGTGGCGCCGGGCGGGCGGCCGCCGAGCAGGTACACCCCGAAGCGGTCCGGGTCGAGGTTGGAGCCGTACGCGGCGTACCAGAGTGGCTCGCCGGTCCCGTCCGCGCTCAGAACAGGGCCTCCTGCTCGAGGTCGAGCAGCAGCCGCTTCCGCTCCAGCCCTCCGGCGTAGCCGGTGAGCGTGCCGGTCGACCCGATCACCCGGTGGCAGGGCACCACGATGGGGATCGGGTTCAGGCTGTTGGCCAGGCCGACGGCGCGGGAGGCGGCATTGGTACGGCCGAGCCGCCGCGCGACCTCCCCGTAGGACGCGGTCTCGCCGTAGCCGATCAGTCGCAGCTGGTCCCAGACCTGGTGCTGGAAGGCGCTGCCCCGGGCCGCGAGCGGGAGCTCGAACTCCTTGAGGTCGCGGGCGAAGTACGCCGCGAGCTGCTCGACGGCGCGGGCGAGGACCGGGTGGTCGTCGCCGCGTTCGCCGAGCGGCCGGCCGGTCGCGCGGAACGGCTCGAACTCGATGGCGGTGATCGCGCCGTCCTGCTCCACGATCCGGAGCTGGCCGACGGGGCTGTCGGTGGTGGTCCACATGTCATGCCTCCTGGAGGACGTCGAGGGTCTGCCACAGGTGGAGCTGTGCGTAGGAACGCCACGGCCGCCAGCCCTGGGCCAGCTCGGCGGCGCGGCCGGGATCCTCACCGAGTCCCCGGAGGGCGTCGCGGATCCCGAGGTCGGTCGGGAGGAACACGTCGGGATGGCCGAGCGCGCGCATCGCGACGTAGTCGGCCGTCCACGGCCCGATGCCGGGCAGGGCGAGCAGCCGGCGTCGTACGTCGTCCCGGTCGGCGCCGCGGTCGAGCGCGATGTCGCCGGCGGCGAGGGCGGCGGCCAGGCCGACGATCGCCCGGCCGCGCGCCCGCGGCATCGGCAGCGTCTCGGGGTCGGCCCCGGCGAGCGTGGCGGCGTCGGGGAACAGGTGGGTCAACCCGCCGACCGGCTCGGGGAGCGGCCGGCCGTGCTGCTGCACGATCCGCGCGGTGACGGTGCGGGCGCCGGCGACACTCACCTGCTGCCCGACCACGGTGCGGACGGCCAGCTCGTGGCCGTCGGGGTGGCCGGGCACCCGGAGGCCCGGCCGGCGCCGCACGAGACGGCCGATCAGCGCGTCGCCGGCAAACGCGTCGTCGACCGCGACCGGGTCGCAGTCGGCGTCCAGCATCCGGCGCACCCGCTCGACGGCGGCGCCGGTGTCGCGGAGGTCGGCGAGCCGGAACGTGGCCGGCAGCAGGGCGGTGCCGTCGTGGTCGGTGAGGTCGTCGAGCTCGATCCGGACGGTCCCGGGTCCGTGGGGCAGGTCGAGCGTGCGGGCGTACCAGCCCTGACCCGCCTCCTCGACTCCCGCGACGACGTGCGCGGCCAGGAAGGCGAGCAGCGCCCGGCCCGCGAAGGGGGTGCGGACGGCCATCCGCATCCGCATCTCACCGGTCGCGGAGCGGTGACCCCGGCGGCCGCGCAGCTCGGTCGGGCTGGCCGCGTAGACCTCGCGGACGGTGTCGTTGAACTGGCGCACGCTGGAGAAGCCCGCCGCGAACGCGATGTCGGCGTACGTCAGCTCGGTGGTCTCGATCAGCACCCGCGCGGTCTGCGCACGGCGGGCCCGGGCGAGGGCCAGCGGCCCGGCGCCGAGCTCCGCGGTCAGGATCCGTCCCAGGTGCCGAGGCGTGTAGCCGACCCGCGCGGCCAGCCCCTCCACGCCCTCCCGGTCGACGGTGCCGTCGGCGATCAACCGCATCGCACGGCCCGCGACATCGGCGGAGACGTCCCAGTCCGGGCTGCCGGGCGTCGCGTCGGGCAGGCACCGCTTGCACGCGCGGTAGCCGGCGGCCTGGGCCGCGGCCGCACTCGGGTGGAAGCTGACGTTGGCGTACGCGGGGGTGCGCGCCGGGCACGACGGCCGACAGTAGATCCCGGTGGTCCGGACGGCGGTGTAGAAGACCCCGTCGAAGCGCCGGTCGCGCGCCTTCACGGCGCGGTAGCAGGACTCGTCGTCCAGGCGCGTGGTCGGTGTCATGCCCTCATCCTGCCCCATGCCGCCGACTCGATCTCGCGGGAATCGGACACGGGGACGACCGGTCAGGACGTCACGTCGTCCGGACGCACGGTGCGCCCCGCGTCCGAGGGGTGGGCCGACGCCGAGCGCGGCGGTGGCCGCTCCCCTCCGGGACGTGAGCGGTCCGGCCATCGCACCCATGCCGGTCATCGTCCCCACGCCGAGCCCGGTGAGGGTCGCGCTCGCCACCCGGGCACGCGACCACTCGCGGTGCGAGAGGGCATGACCGCCGGCCAGCGCGGTGACCACGACGATGAGGGCGCCGCTCCCCTGCCCGTCGGTGACGAGGGACCGGGCGATCTCGGGGTCGAGCAGCGCGACGGCGAACAGCCCGGGGGCCAGGACGAGCACCCGGGGAGGACATCGGCCGGCGGCGCGGAGACCGGCGGCCCCGCCCAGCAGGCCGCCGACGGCAGCGCCTGGCAGCAGCACCAGGACCGGCGTGCGCCAGCTGACGGCGGACGCTTCGGGTCCGACCAGGAGCACCATCCAGCCCCGCAGCGCCCCGGACCACGTCAGCCCGGCCGCGGCGCCCAGCGCGACATACCGCCGGAGCCTCATGACAATCCAGTGGCGTCCTCCGGCACCGCTACGTCAAGGAGAAGGCCTCCCGGACCGCGAGTGCCACGGCGTCGCGCTCCGCGTCGGGCAGCCAGCGCTCCTCGGGCTCGGACAGGTGGCCGAACACCCGCGGGCCGCGCAGTGCCTCGGGCTGGTCCGCCATCCGCGGCACCAGGTGGAGGTGCAGGTGGGAGAAGCCCTCGGCCTCGGAGAACTGCATCAGGTACGTCTTCACGCAGCCGGTGACGCGCTCCAGCGCGATCCCGAGCCGGCGTACCAGGCCACCGAGCTCGTCGGCTGCCTCGGGGGTGAGCTCGGTGAACGAGGTGAGGTGGCGGGTCGGCAGCAGCACCAGCCATCCGGGGAGCGTCGAGTTGAACGCGTGGGCCACCCGCCAGTGGTCGGTGTGCACGACGTCGTCGCGCGGCGGCGGATCGGTCGTCGCCTGCCGGTCGCAGGAGTAGCAGCCGGGCGAGCGGTCGTCGATGGTCATCCGGCGAACGTAGGGCACGCCCGACAGGGCGCGAGCGCCCGGTGGACCGATGCGCTCGCGGAAGGCGCAGGCTCCGGGAGGCAACGCTCCCCGAGCTCACTGGTGGACCATCACCGCGCGCTCCCGGCCCTCGTCCGTCCCGGGATCGGCCACCCCGTCGAGGTCGAAACGTACGCAGTGGATCAACCCCTGGAAGCCGTTGCGTACCGGCAAGTAGTCGTCGACCACCGGTGTCCCGCGGTCCACCCCCACGTTGAAGGTCTCGTCGAAGGAGAAGTAGTAAGCCGTGGTCGCCGGGATCCGTCCGGAGCCGACCCTCGCGCCGTCCACCTCGAGCGACACCTCGGCCCCGCTGCCGGGCGGACCGCCGTCGTAGTCGAACCGGACGACGAGGTCGTGCCGCCCGGGCGTCATCGGCTTGCCCCCGCGGACGACGGTCAGGTCGCGCCCGAGGTTGTTGTACGCGTAGTGCGGGATCCCGCCGAGGAGGTAGAGAGACCAGCCACCGAACCGGCCGCCCTGCGCGACCACGACGCCGTTGGTGCCGGTGACGATCTCGAGGTCGGCGGTGATGAGGTGCGAACGGTTCTTGACGTTGGGCGCCGCCTCCTCGGTGAGCCGTCCGACGCGTGGCCCGAACGACAGCGACGAGCGGCCGAAGTGCAGGTCCAGCCGGCCGGCCACCTCCGGGTTCTCGCGCTCCGTGACGCGGTCGTCGAGCGGGAGGACGTGGTACTTCTCGGCCTCCCGCTGGAAGATCTCCTGCAGCTCGCGCAACTTCTCGGGCTGCTCGGCGGCGAGGTCGTGGGCCTGGCTCCAGTCCTGGGCGTGGTCGTACAGCTCCCAGACGTCCTCCTCGAAGGGGCGCCCGGCCCCGCCGACCATCTCCCAGGGGATGCCGTGGCGGGTGACCGCAGTCCAACCCTCGTGGTAGACCCCGCGGTTGCCGACCATCTCGAAGTACTGGGTCGTGTGGCGCTCCTCGGCGTCGGCGTCGGCGAACGTGTAGTGCAGGCTCGTGCCCTCCACCGGCTGCTGCACGACGCCGCCGTAGGTCTCCGGCACCTCGATCCCGACCGACTCCAGGACCGTCGGCAGCACGTCGATGACGTGGTGCCACTGGTGACGGACCTCGCCCCGCGCGGCGATCCCGTTGCCCCAGCGCACGATCATCCCGTCGCGGGTGCCCCCGAGGTGGGCGACCTGCTTGGTCCACGGGTACGGCGTGTTCATGGCGAGCGCCCAGCCGGCGGGATAGATGGCGTACGTCGTCGGGTCCCCGAGGGTGTCGAGCCGGGAGGCCATGTCGGCGGTGTCGTCCTGGATGCCGTGGCCGACCAGGTGCTCGCGGAACGTCCCCCGCGGCCCGCCTTCACCGGAGGCACCGTTGTCCCCGAGCAGGTAGAAGATCAGCGTGTCGTCGAGCACGCCCATGTCCTCCAGCGCGTCGACCAGCCGGCCGACCTGTACGTCGGCGTGCTCGGCGAAGCCCGCGTAGGTCTCCATGAACCGCGAGGCGACCCGCTTCTCGGTCTCGTCGAGCTCGTCCCAGTGGGGGACGCCCTCGGCCCACGGGGCGAGGTCGGTCGACTCCGGGACCAGGCCGAGCTCCTTCTGGCGGGCCAGCGTCTGCTCGCGCTGCGCGTCCCAGCCGTCGTCGAACCGGCCGGCGTACTTCTCGCGCCACTCGGGGGCGACGTGGAACGGCGCATGTGTGGCACCCAGGGCGACGTAGGTGAAGAACGGCCGCTCCGGCGTGATCGCCTGCTGGTTCTCGATCCAGGAGATGGCGTGCTCGACGAGGTCCTCGGAGAGGTGGTAGCCGTCCTCCGGCAGCCGCTCGGGCTCGACGGCGTAGCGGCCCTGGTAGAGCTGCGGGTACCAGTGGTTCATCTCGGCGCCCATGAAGCCGTAGAAGTAGTCGAAGCCCTCACCCATCGGCCACCGCGGGAACGGACCGGACGGGCTCACCTCCACCGGCGGGGTCTGGTGCCACTTGCCGACGGCGGCGGTGCAGTAGCCGTTTCCGCTGAGGATCTGCGCGATCGTCGCCGCGCTGGCCGGGCGGTAGCCGTGGTAACCGGGCTCGGGAGTCGACATCTCGCTCGTCGCGCCCATGCCGACCGAGTGGTGGTTGCGACCGGTCATCAGTGCCTGCCGGGTGGGCGAGCACAGCGGCGTGACGTGGAAGCGGCTGTAGCGCAGCCCGTCGCCGGCCAGCCGCTCGGCCGTCGGCATCTCGCACGGCCCGCCGTACGCGCTCGACGCGCCGAACCCCATGTCGTCGAGCAGCACGATCACCACGTTGGGCGCTCCGGGCGCGGGCCGGATCGGCCGGATCGGCCGGGCCGAGGTGTCGACGTCGTGGGGCAGACGGGGCTTGCCCGCCTCCGGGCTGCTGCGGTCGGCCACGGCTCAGGAGCTCCTCGGGAATCGGCGGTAGGGCACGGGGCAACTGTGTCGCCGGGGACGACCGCTGGCAATCATCGCGCGGCGTGGCGGATCGCCGGAACGGCTCGCCGTCGACGCAGCGCCCGTCCGAGAAGCGAGTGACCGAGGCGCCTGTCGAAGGTGTACCCCCGACCGGATTCGAACCGGCGCTACCGCCTTGAGAGGGCACGGCGCCTCCATCGCATCTGTGCAGGTCAGAGGCGATTTGAGATCCGCGGTTTCGCAATTTTGGCACACATAGGGCACACGCCGTCCGTGTCGTCGGCTCCGACTGGACCGTCTGGATGGTCTGTCAATCCCGTGGTCGTCCGCACCCGAAGCCTGACGGATTTACGGTCCGCCGAGCACAAGGCCCTCACCTGTACCGACGCGAAGATCTCCGAAACTTGGGCCCGCATCGGCGCGACCGGCCGACCACAGTCGGTGAGCGCCGTGGTCAGCCGAACTCTGCTCACGTCGCGGACAGAGTTGATAGGCGCTCGTGCGGGGCAGTCGTGAAGGCATGGCGACCCGGCCGCGAGCAAACGTCGCACAGGGCCCCTTCACCGGGAGCCCATTGCCGGACGGGCTAAGCCAACACCGTCAAGGGCAACGCTCGCTGATCTGTGGCGTTGCCGTTCTGGGTGCCTCTTACCGAACCGCCCGGATCTGCCTGCACTCGGTACGCCTTTGCCGAAGTTCGTGCATGTGCCGGGCCACGTGAATGAGACCGCAAGCCCAGGCCACGCGCCCATAGAGCCTGCGACTTTGTCCCATCCAGGACCTAGCGCGACAGGACGAACCCGGCGCCGACCCCAACGGCCCGACCTTACCCGGCACCGGTCATCGGCCCCGTGGGCGGCAGCAGCTGTTGCCGGACTGCTGACTCTGGAGGCAGCCGCTGCCAGCATGGGCCCATGGGCACCCCATCACCGGAGGAGATGAAGGCGGGCGTGGCTGGAGTCTTCGACCGCGCGGCCGCGACCTACGACCAGGTCGGAGTGGAGTTCTTCGAACCCATCGGCCGCTTCCTCGTCAGCCGGACCGACCCCCGACCGGGCGAGCGTGTGCTCGACGTCGGCTGCGGCCGCGGTGCCAGTGCGATCCCGGCCGCAGAGGCTGTCGGGCCGACTGGCAGCGTGCTGGCGACCGACCTCGCTCCCTCCATGGTCGAGGAGACAGGACGGGCGGCCGGCGCCCTGCCCTGGCTCGCGGTCGAGGTCGGCGACGCCGAGCAGCCGCACGACGGGACGTTCGACATCGTCCAGGCCGGCCCGGTGCTGTTCTTCCTGCCATCGCTGGACGCCGCACTCGCGCGGTATCGGGACCTGCTCGCGGGAGACGGACGGCTCTACGACTATCCCGACCGATGGCAAGGACTCACTGCCGAAACCCTCTTACAGAGACTCGCCGAGTACGTCGAGGCGGCGGAGGAGCGCGGCGAAACCTTCGACTGGCAGCGGGATGTCACAGACCTGCCCATCGCGTGGCGAGCGAGTGAAAGCGGCGGGTGTCCCGCACGCTCATGGCGACCCGGGCGCCACCTGCGCGGCGTTCCTGCTGCGTGCCGCGGCCTACTTCGCCGGCCACGGCATCGGGGCGATCGAACGAGTGATCACCGACAATCTCCTACCGACGCCCCACCGACGTCCGCGTTGCCGTCACCTTCCTCGGCGCCCGCCACCTCTTCATCCGCCCGCACTGCCCCTGGCAGAACGGAAAGGTGGAGCGCTTCAACCGCACCCTGCAGGTCGAATGGGCCTACCGGCAGGTCTTCCTGAGCAACGCCGACCGCGCCGCAGCATTGGCGCCCTGGCTGGAGTTCTACAACACTCGACGACGCCACTCAGCCATCGGAGGTCTACCCCCGATCAGTCGACTGTCATGAACGAGTCAGTACACCTAGCTCCGGACCCGAGGCAACCCTTGACCTGCGCTGGACCTTGCACACGGGTGCAAGGTCTACGGTGGAGGGGTGCGGATCTCCGAGCTCGCCCAGTCCACCGGAGTCCCGGCGTCGACGGTGCGCTACTACGAGCGGGTCGGCCTGATGGCCCTCCCGGCACGGACCGCGTCCGGATACCGCGACTACGCCGAGGACCAAGCCGGCCGGCTGCTGTTCATCGCCCGGGCGCGGCGGATGGGTCTGAGCTGCGAGCAGATGACCGACCTGCTTCCGATCTGGGCCGGCACCAACTGCGGCGCCGCCCAGGACCGGGTCGTCCGCCTGGTCGAGGAGAGGCAGGCCGAGATCGCCGACCGCGTGGCGGAGCCGCAGCAGTTCTCCGCCCAGCTCGACACCGTGCGCTCCACCCTGGAGGCTGAGTCCCCGCCACGGGCGTGCCGCGCGGACCTGACCTGCTGCGTCCCCGAGTCAGCGGGCGCGCCGGTGGCAAGCGAGCTCACGCCCCGCCACTGACGGCACTACTCCAGAAGTGTCTCGACGTCGAGAGAAACGTGACGGATCGTCGCTTAGCGCGGGACGGCGCTCTTGGGCCCGTGCATCGCCGCAGGTCAGACCCTTGTGTGGTCACCCTTCCATGTGATGTCACAGGACATCGGAAACTCCCCCCGGCGCGTTGTTCCCACCGCACAGCGGCATTAGTGCGTGTCGGAGTCCGCTAACGCACCTGTTGAGGGGGGCACTTCTTGGTGCCGTATGAGCAGTAGACGCAGCAGTCGCCCGGCTGGGGGCGCAGCCTTTCGCCGCAGCCGGTGCACTTGTAGAAGTAGGTGCAAGCGTCTAGCGGCATGGTCTCGGCACGGGTCACGCCCCACAGGGGGCGAGCGATGATCGAGTCCAACACGGGGGCACTTCGTGAGCCTACGTCGTCCGCTCATCGGCACGTCTGCGCTCATCGCGGCATGAGTAGCCCTGTGTCAAGCGGTGGCGTCATGGCGGGGGCGGCGTCGGGTCGGCGTCTGTCGCTGCGCGCCACGGCGCCCGCCAGGCCGCGGGCTCCCAACCTTCCATGATGTAGATACGCTCGTGGGCTACGCGATCACCGTCGAACTCCATGACGCTGACGGTGAACATCCACGGCGCCGAGTCGTAGCTGATCAGGTATTCGGTGACCACTAGTTCTTCGCGGTGAGTGATGCGGCGCAGGTGGAACTTGAGGTCGGCGGGGTACGCGCGTCGCCACTCGCGGAAGTTTGCGACACCTTCGAAGCGCTCCCCGGATTGGGGGAACTCGAGCACCGCATGCTCGTGATAGATCTCGTGGGCGCGGTCCTCGTCCTTGCCCGAGTACTCCCAATGCCGGCGCAAGGCCGCCAAGAGATCAGACTCATCGAGCATCGCGCCTCCTGCGGCCTCACCGTTCCACGAGTCTACGAGGATGAGATGAGGGCACCGAGATCGCTGACTGACCCCGGAGCCCGTACTGATGCCATGAGCTCATCGCGGCATGAGCGGGCGGATCTTGTCGCACGGAAGGCGCTGGGCGGCTACGGATCTGCGAGCGAGCAACTAGCCCGCTTCCTGCGGGATGAGCGGACGCGCTTCAACTGGTGTGGCTTAGGTCGGATGGTCCGGCTCGGCGGGAGGTTTCGCGGTCAGGAGCAAGTCGCGGAGGTCGTGTCTAGCGGGCTTCGAGGACTGAAGGCGTGGGCTGCTCCTGGGAGTACCAGGCCGCAGCATCGGTTGCCCCCACTAGCGTGCGACCCTCGCTGGCCGGGGTGCGCACCCAATGGTCGGCGCCGCGGAACCGAGCGAGGTGCTCGTCGGTCAGCAGCTGTATGTGTGCGTGACGTGCGCCCGGGAAACTGAGGCGGGAGGTGGTCGATCACGTCGATCGTGGAAAGCGCGTTGGCCCCACGATCTGCGCACCATCGCGTACTCACACCACGGCGCTGACTACAGGAGCATCCCGCGCAGTTCAGCGACCTCACCGTGCCACCCCAAGTCGACATCGAAGCAGTGCAGCACGATATTGTCGTCGAACAACGCCCGCCGCATGTGCCCTGTGTCTGGACTCGCGGTCACCACGATCCACGGCGAGACCCTGCCGTGCACCGCTCTCACCTGCTCGAACAAGCGCTCCTCAGGCACCAGATATGACCAACCGTGCGCCCTGACGTAGCACGGCCGTCCCGTGGCAGCCACCCAGTCGAGCACCAGCCGCGGCAAGTCGGCGGGCGCTGTCGGGTCTCGCCGCCAGACTGGGAAGGCGCGACCCAGCTCAGACTCTTTGTCGACGTCCCACCCGCTAGGGCACAGCACCGCTGTCACGGCCTTGGGGGAGTCGCCTCATCGATCTCCGGGCCTTGCATCCGCTCGAGGCGCAGTCGGCCCGAACAGCCGGCGGACTCCAAGGCGGCGACCAGCACTTCGGGCCAGCGTTCTAGGTCAACGGGCGTCTCGAACGCAACGACCTCAGTGACTGGCCCCGCACTGCCCATCCACGCCCCACCGCTGCGCACGGGGGGGTAGCCGTCGTAGGGGGTGTCGGGTGCCTCGACGACCGCCTTGTCCGCCATCGTCGCCGCATCCGCCAGCACCCCCGGGTCGATCGTCGTGCCGCGCGCAGGCTGCAGGGCCAATGCCATCGAGTCCCGACGACGCGCCGCCGCGAGAATACTGCGCTCGACGGTCACAGCCATGGCCCAAGCCCCTCCCGAGTCAAGCCGCGCAAGACCCTCAGCCTCCGGGGGACGGCACCGACCAACGTTCCTCCACGGTCTCGTCTGCCGTTGCGTGCACGACGCAGACGACGTGTCGTCCGCTCATCGGTACAGCTAGATCCGTGCGGTTCCGCAAGAGGATCCGTCCGGATCCGCCGGCATGAGTGCGTTTTTGCGTGTCGGCTGCAAGCATGGTGGGCTGAGCCATGCTCGCTACGTCATGCGGAGAAGTGTTCGTGCTGCGGGCGCAGCACGTCGCGTAGCGGGCTGCATGCCCTGGACGGGTGGCGCGTTCATCTGTCGGCGTTGCAGGCCGTGGAGGCGCGCCCGACTCAAGGGCGACCGTCCGACCGACTCCTGAGGCATCAGGCCGGGGTCGCGCGGTGCAACGCCTCGCGCAACTGGTCCAGCGGCGGCGCGCCTGCCAGCCCGGCTGACGTTCGGTACATCCTGCACGCCAACCCGACCGGCGCGCCGGGCTCCGCGAATGGGTCACGACCGTTAATGAGGAGGGTGGGCGAGCCGCTGAACCCACGTGCATGAGCCTGCTCGTGCGTCTCGATGACGGTCGCGACCACCGAAGCGGTCAGGTCGAGTTCCTCAAGCGCAGAACGAGTCAGGTCGTAGGTCGTTCTCTCGTGGGGCAGGCAGGCACAACCAACAACTCAACGTGCATGCCACGAGCATGCCGCATCATCGCAAGCCGAACCCCGAGAGGTCATTCGGATCGAATTTGACGTTCAAGGGCGCCGTGTCCCATTGAGGTTGCTGGATGCGGGGCGGCCGGTGCCCGTGTGCCGGACCCTTCGGTCAGGGTCGGTCGGGCCTGTCCTCGGGCTGCCTCGGCATCGGTTGTGTCTCCGCGTTCGGTGTGGTTTTGGGCGCGTGACGCGGTCGGGGCCTGACCGCCGGGGGTCGCAGGGCCGCCGGCCGCGGCCGGGTGGGGCGGCGCAGTTGCAACTGGCGACGCACCCGCTGGTTCAGGTCGAGCTCGCGCTGCACCCTCTTGACGGTGGACAGCATGGTGACGTGCAGCTCTTGCAGCGACCCGTTCGTCTCGGCGGTGACCCGGTCCTCCAACCGGGCCCGAGCCTCCGACAGCCCATCCATCGCCGCTCGGAGACCCTCGAGGTCGGCTGACTCAACCTGCCGCGCGGGCGCGGCGTCCAGTCGGACCAGCTCGCCGAAGGCGTCGATGGCAGCCGAGAGCTCCCGTAGGACCTGGGCGATCCCGAGCACCACCTCCCGCGCATCCTCACCGTCGAGCCATTCCCCTTCCGACGTGCCGTCTGCTACGGCCCGGTACATCGAGCGGATAGTGACGGCGGTGTGCTCCAGCGACTCCAGTCCGTGACGCAGGCCCGGACCGAGGTCCGCAGTGCCGACCGCGCGGACGTTGAGTCGTCGCCCCAGTTCGGCATGCAGCAGGGTCGCGCCTACCCGGGGTACGTCGTCGTGGGTGATCCGCCGCGCCTCCTCCAACCAGGCGGGAGCCGCGGCGGTCACGGCGGTGGGACTTGCCGCCCGCTTCTCCAGCTCGTCCGCCGACCGGGTGAGCAGGGCGCTCACCGCGTCGGCCAGGCCGTCGATCGCTCGCGCGGCGTCCGCGGTGGGGATCCGTGGTGGGAACAGCAGGTTCACCGCGATTCCGACGGCGGCACCCACCAGGGTCTCGGCAATTCGCTGCCAGGCCGCTGCCTCCGTGCCCAGGGAACCGACGCCGAGGACCAGCATGCCGCTGATGGCGACCTCGACGAGGTTCGAGCGCAGGCGGAGCACCTGTCCGATGGCGATCGAGGTGAAGATGAGGACGCCCAGGCTCCACCACTGCAGCGGCACCAAGGATGCGAAGCCCACGGCGAGGGCCACCCCGGTGACTACCGCGACCACCCTGTCCAGGCCGCTGGCCAGCAGCGACACCGGCGTCACCTGGACGACCAGCATCGCGGTCAGGGGGGCGAGCAGAGGCTGAGTGCCGGGGAAGACGAGCGTGCCGACGGCGTAGCTGGTGGTGGCCGCGACCGTGATCCGCAACGCCCACAGCACGGCGGCGCGCCACTCGATCCGTAGGCGCCTCACCTCACCTGCCAGCCCTGCTCTCCATCGAGACCACACGTTCCATCATCGCGTACCCGGGGAGTGCCTGTTGGTATTGACGTAGGGCTTTGGATCGAGCCCGGCCAACTACCACAACACCGCGGCCCCCACCCAGAAAGCCGCCTAGAGGAATCGGCTACGGCGACGCCCACGGTCTCCGTCGCTGTGCCCCGACGTTCCTCGCGGAGGATCCGCCTGCGGTGACGCGCTGCTCCGTAAGGAGGAGCCGTGATCTCCGACGACGGAGCAGAGTCAGGGACATGATCCGTGTCACTCAGGCAGCAGCTGGGTCAGTGGTTGTTGTTCGATGTCGCTGGCAGGGCGCGAGAGGTAGAACTCTGCGTGGTAATACCCCGCGGCCTCCTTGCCGGCTGGGTCGAGGCAACGCTTGCGGACCTCTGCGACTGCCCATCGGTTCTCCTCAGGGTCGGTGAACCGGCGTTGCGGGAAGGTCTGCGGCAGGCGCTCGGTATGCAGCCCGTGTGCGCTGAGTGTCTCGGTGATGGGTCCGTAGTCGTAGGTGCGGAGACAGAACGCGGCCACCCAGACCGATTCCGGGGCGACGTCGAGGAGTCGGTCGAAGGTCCTCTGGGTCACGTAGCCGACCCCGCCCGTGGTGGTGATCAGATCCACGTCGGACATCAACGCGCCGAGCTCTGCGGACGGCGGATCGACCTCGAGGTTCTCGACCACACCTGCGTCGAGCGCGCCGGTCGCGAGGGCGTACCCGACGGCGCTGGCGGCCACATCGAGCCCGATAACGATGGGTCCGGAGTGCTCCTGGAGGAGGCATCGGTCGGCGTCGACCAGCTGCTCGGACGAGAGGGCCTGCTCGGTGGCCTCACGGTAGTGCGCGTAGACCGCAGCGAGGTCGAGCTTGGTCTTCATCAGTGTCGCCACCACGCCGTAGGAGCAACAGACGTCGAGGATGCGTGACCGACGTGCGTGCGCGGTGCCGCGGGCCCGAAGCAGGCGGGCAAAGAGCTCTGCGCCGTACTGGGGTATGACGTAGTCAAACGGTTCGAGCGTAAGGAAGTACGCTCGTGGGTCAGGCTGGTCATAGATGGCGCCGAAGTCGGTCTTCTGGAGCGGTCCGTCCGAGGTCATGGCCCTCCCGGGAGCGTCTGCCGAGGTGCTTGCCTGCCCCGTCCACTGTAGGGCTCCGCGCTGGATGGCAGCCCCCGCGAGGCGGCAACGTCGCCGACGAGCGACCATCGACCGTGAACGGCAACGCGGGGTTCGACGGCCGACGTCCGGTGATCCCACCCTCGGGCAGCACGTCGAGATGCTTGCGCCAAGCTTTGTCACTCGGCCGCCGAGGCAGCGCGCTCTTTGTCGGGGTCGCAGCGACCCCGGTGCGGGATCCCCAATTGGACGGGCCTGTGCCCGGGCAACGAACGAGGTGGGCAACTTGCTCATCGTGCCCGTCGGGAGTGTTGACCGGCCCGATCGACCTGTCACTCAGCCCTTCGGGGGGTGAGGTCGTTGCCGTAGGAGTTGCGGTCTCCGATCGTGCCGTCCTTCTTCTCAGTCCTGGCGGACCCGTAGCGGGATTTCCTACGGAACCGCACCGATCTGGCGATGACCGTGTGAGCGTGATGAGCGGGACCGGCCTACCGGGGCCTCCGTGTCAGCCGCGTGAGGGCCCGGTATATCTGGCGGTGGGTGGGTGGGTCCGGGAGCGGCTTGGCGGCTTCAGTGGCGAAGGACTGGATGAGGTATCCGAGGAGGCGACGCCATGCGTCTGGGGCAGCGTCTCGGGTGGCGGTGACGACCCCGGCGTTGGCCATCAGGATGAGCGGTACGTCCTGGTGGGCGAAGTCGTCGCGTAGCCGGCCGGTTGCCTTCGCGCGGTCGAGCAGCTCGGTGAGGGCGTTGGCAGTCCGCTTGCGCTCTGCCTCGAACGCTTTGGCGGTGGGGAACGTCAGGGTGAGGACGTCGGCGAAGCCTCGGTCGTTGGCCTGCATCTGGCAGACACGTTCGATGTAGGCGCAGAAGCCGTGCCACGGATCGGGGTCGGCGAGCGCGTCGTGGATGGCCTCCGCATGTCGATACCGCGGTCGGCATCGCCGCCCTTCCCGAGTCGATCGACTTCGCCACCGGTGCCGCCCTGGGCCTGGCCGGGTCGGCCGCGATCGCGGCGGTCGATGCCGCCGACCTGCGACCCGACCAGACCGTGCTGGTCGCCGGCGCGACCGGCGGGGTCGGCAACCAGGTCGTCCAGCTGGCCGCCAAGGCCGGTGCCCATGTCGTGGCCACCGCCAGCTCCGAGACCGAGCAAGCACTGGTCCGCCACCTCGGAGCAGCCACGAGCATCGACTACACCGGTGACGTGACCCAGGCCGTCCAGCAGGCCCACCCCGGTGGTGTGGACGTGGTCATCCACCTGGCCGGCGACCCCGCCACCCTGCTGCCGGCGGTGCGCACCGGCGGCCGGTTCATCTCCACACTCATCGGCTCCCCGGAGCAGCTGCCCACCGAGGAGGCGACCGTCATCGGCATCTACGCCAACCCCGACACAGCCACCCTGAACCGCGCCGCTGCCCACCAAGTCGACGGCGTCACCCGGCTCCAGGTCCAGGACACCTTCCCCCTCGACAAGGCCCCGGCCGCCCTCGCCGCCTTCACCGGCGGCACCCTCGGCAAGCTCGTCATCACCACCACCTGACGCCCGAACCGCCTGACCAGTAGAACCCATGCGCATCACCGTGTTCGGGGCCACCGGACCCGCGGGCGGCTCGTGATCCGCCACGCCTCGACCAGCCACCACGTCACCGCCTACGCCCGCAACCCCGCCAAGCTCGACGAGCGCCCCGGACTGACCGTGGTCGCCGGCAAGCTCGACGACACGGCGGCCATCCAGACGGCGGTCACCCGCGCGGACGCCGTCATCAGCCTGCTCGGACCAGGACAGACAAGGCCAGCATGGCCTTGGTATCGGGCATGCAGACCATCGTCGAACGCAATGACCGAGGCCCGGCGACCAGACTCGCGTGGAAAGGTGCTGCGGGGCATGGGTGTGCCCTCGCGGGCGGCGATCAGAGGCCCACTGGATGCGTCCCAAGTGCAGGTTGCGATCAGTGACTGGTTCGATCCAGCCACCTGTGGTCGTCTCGCCAAACGACGAGGAGTGGCACGACAGCAGCAATCGAGATGAGAACACACACGCCGATCACGAGCGCTTCGCGAAATGTATCCACGCCCTTCAGTGTGTAGGGGTTTGCGCCAAGAGAGAAGAGGAGGGGCGCTTACGCCTTAGAGCCTCCGCGCCGCCGCTCCGGAGGATCCGGCAGTGGGGGACTGCGGGCAGAGGACATGCGAGAGGTCCGTGTGCCGCATGTTCGTACTTGTGATGCGACCGCAGGGTCGAGGAAGTTGCGCGTCAGCGTCGACGCTCCACGCGCGGTGGTGCCCAGGCCTGCGTCGGAGTAGGTTCGACAATGAGCACCCTCCAACGGACGTGTGTGGGCAGTACGCGCACATCGTTCACCGCTGGAGGGTGCTTCCTGCCGTGGGTCACTCCCCGGTCACGGATCGGACCCGTTCCGAGGGCGACGGTCCGCTGTCGCGCGTCCACTGTGCCCATGATCGACATCGACCTCTGCACCAACCCCGAGTGTCGGAGCAACGGCACGGCGAACCGCCGGGTCGGGGACGCGCCCTAGGTGTACTGATCGGAGAGGCTGGTCAACCTGGTGATGGGTGCTGACCTGCCGATGGGTTCAGGCGCCGTTGGTCGCGCGACCCACCCGGCCGGGATCACGTTTGAGCGCGCTCGGCGCCTGTCGCTACTCCGAAGCATGCGGCCAGGAGCAGCGGGGCGCCGTACAAGAACGAAAGCGTTACCGCCTCGCCGATTCGTTCAGGACCGGCCGGGCTGCCGGGTGCCGACAACGTCGATGCAAGCCCGAGGCTGGCACCGACCACAACCGCGGTCGCGACCCAACGGATGATCACCCGGGCGGTTGGGGCCCGGCGCGCATCGATGGCGGACCAGATCGCCGCCGCCAGCAGGGAGAGTGCCATCGCTCCTAGGAACGTCCCGAAGTCACCGTCGGGGATGCCTCCACGCAACTCGGCGATCCCCAGGACGACTACCCCCGGGAGCACCACACCGACAGCGCGGAGCGCAACATGCAGCAGTTCGATCACCGGATTAGTCTGGACCGCGGTCTGCGTGTGTGGCATGAGGCGCCGTACTCAGGCGGAAGGCCCACGCGACGGTGTGAACGTAATCTGAGGACATGTGTGTGCAGACTTCACAGGTCTGACGCATGGAAGAGAGGCTGTCGATGCGGAATTGTTCCCGCGTTCAGGTGCGGGCGAGCGTGGCGTGCACCTCGGCCCGCCAGGCCAACCCGCCCTCGCGGGCCGCCATCTCCTCGAGCACCCCAGTGACCCGATCGCGGGCAGCCTCCAGCAGCTCGAGCGCCTCCAGCTTCTCGAGGACGTACCGGTAGCCCTGGGACCAGGTCCACTCGAACCAGTGGTCGGCGTCGCGCACCCCCACCTCGTGCACCAGCGTCTCGGTGGTCACGTCCGTCCAGCCCAGCGCCGAGAGGTAGTCGTGCATCTTCGCCACCGAGACAAAGGGCCCCTGCCCGGGTGTCCGGGGCGACGGCCGCTCACTTTCCGGCAGGTCGGCGGCGAGGGCGCCGAACACCGGTTCCCAGCGGGCGTCCGGCTCGCCGAACCACGTGAAGCCGGCGTTGTCTCGGAGGTCCCAGAAGCTGTCCACCAGTCTGCGCTCGCCGGTGCCCATTGAAGGACTCTACGACTAGCGAGGTGCACGCTCAGCGGTCCGTCCGGTCATGCCTGCGGGCCGGTCTTATGGAAGGCGTCGCTTCTTAGTCGTGCCGGTCCACGCCGTCTTCCAACTCGTCGGCGAGGGCAGCAAGCGTCGTGAAGTGATAGTCCGGGGTGGCCACCCGTTTCGGTGCAGGGGTCCCGCCGTAGGAGGCCATGCCTGCCCGGCGCTCGATCCACGCCGTCTTGAAGCCGAGGCCCTGGGCGACTCCGATGTCGTGGTACTGGCTCTGCGCGACGTGTAAGAAGTCGCTGAGAACGTACCCGCTCGCGCTCTGCCGCCCACGGCAGAAGGTGAACACCTGGGGATCCGGCTTGTTCACACCGACGTCCTCCACGGTGACGATGTCGTCGAACGGGTCACCGAGCGTGCTCGCCATTTGCTCAGCTGCCCATCTTCCTGCGTTGGTCAGCGCAACAAGCCGATGATTCGCGCCGAGCCGATCCAACGCGTCGACCGAATCCGGGAACGCCGGCCATTCAGGGATCGAGGCGCGAAGAGATGTCGCGATCTCATCTGTGTCGGGCAGGTCCAGCTCGTTGGCCATTCTGCGGTACGCCGGCTGCAGCATCTCGCTGAACGGCATGTCCGGCGTCAACTGCTGCTGGATGTCCTCGGCGCGCGCGTAGGCCTCCAACAGCTCCTGATCATTCGTTCCGTTCGGTATGCCCGTCAACTGAGAGTGGAGGCAGTTGAGGATTCCTTGCTCGAAGTCGATGAGGGTGCCAACCACGTCAAAGGTCAGGATTCGGTAAGGGCTGGCCATCACAGTAGGTCTCCTCGTCTTGTCGAGCTCGTCCTCGTTAGATGCTGCACCCCCGCCTCCAACTCGACCAAGCACCGCAGGGACGCACGCTCATACCGCTGATCGGTCTTGCCGGGGTGCGCGAATCGCAGTCTGGCTCAGGCCCGGGATCATCGGTGATGCGCTACGAGAGCATGTCGGGACGGGCCGAGCGGATCTGATCGACGATCTGAGGCAGGTGCGAGCCCTCGCTGTCGACGACGGTGTGCACTCCGTCCAGCCTGATCAGTGCGACCTGAAGCGTTGGTGTCTCGTCGAGCAGGCCCTCAAGGCCGACCCAGTCGGGCGGCTCGCGCGCGATGATGCGCTGGCGCAATGTTTCCAGTGAGGCGTCCAAGCGCACCAGGAGGTGATCGTGAGCGCCGAGGGCAGCAAGAACGTCGTCCAGATGGGCGGCTGACTCGATCACCTCGGCTACGAGCAGTGTCTCGCTCCCTGCCCTTCGGTGAGCGGCGCACCAGACACGAAGATGCTCGCAGCGCTGAGCGAGATCGGGGTACGGATATGCCCAAGCGACCTCGTCGACGTCGACGGCCGCATGGGCCACGCGGTCTTTGACCAGTGCGTCGCTCAACGCGGTCAACGTCACCGTCTTGCCCGACCCCGGTGGACCAGTCACGATGACGACGAACACGCAGCGAGTCTCGCAGTCCCGATGCGCGGACGAAAGCGAGCGCGCGGATCTGCCGCCGTGAGTGCGGCGGGGATCGTCTTGACGAGTGGGGCGCGGTGGCGGGATGACAGGGGATGCTTTCCACTTCGTCTCTCAGCCCTGATCTGAATGTGGCGGTTTCCGCTTACCTGGCTCGTTACAAGGACCAGACTCGCATCCACGCCGAGAGCGACCTGCGCTGCTTCCTGACCTGGTGCGCCGACACTAATCTCCAACCGATGCACGCACGCCGTGTTGACCTCGAGCTGTACCTGCGGTGGATGCAGATGCAGTGCCACTACAAGCCCTCGACCGTCTCCCGCCGGCTCTCGGTGGTCGCCGGCTTCTACCGAGTAGCGGTCATCGATGGCGTGCTCACGCAGTCACCTGCAGAGCATGTGCGGCGTCCGCGGGTGCCCGCGGAGTCCCACACGCTCGGGCTTTCCCACCTGCAGTTCGAAGCGTTGCTGATTGCTGGCCGTGACTCGACCAACCGCAATGACTCGGCCCTGGTGTCGATGCTGGGTCTCCTCGGGCTACGCGTCTTCGAGGCCACTGGCTGCGACATCGAAGGGCTTGGCGAGGTGCACGGCCATCGTGTCCTGCGAGTGCACGGTAAGGGAGGCAAGGTCGTGCTGACCCCGCTGCCTCCCGCCGTGGGTCGTGCCGTCGACCGGGCGGTCGGTGACCGGCTCTCCGGTCCTATCTTGCTCAGTCGCGATGAGACGCGAATGACCAGGCACGTCGCGACCAGACGCCTCAAGCGCTTGGCCGAGCAAGCCGGACTTGACATGCCGCGCATGCACCCCCACATGCTCCGGCACACTTTCGTCACAACCATGCTCGAAGCTGGCGTCGACCTCCGGGACGTCCAGATCGCAGCCAGTCACGCCGACCCGCGCACGACCATGCGCTATGACCGAGTGCGCAAGAATCTCGACCGCCACCCAAACTACATCCTCGCCGCCTAGGTGTGCGTCAGGGCACTCAGCGCGGACAGTAGTACTCGGCCAGGTCAACATCCATCGACGGCTGCCGGCCGTTGGCCGCCATGAGGTTGCCCTCGGCATTGAACAGCGCGCGGCCCGCGTCGATCAGTGTCGTCCCGCCCTCAGGTCCGAAGAGGTGGATCGGTGTCCCGACGACGGTCCTTGAGCCGCCTGCTCCGAGGAAGCTGGTGGCTGCCCCCTTCTCGATGGGGATGCGAGGGTCGTCCGGGACGTAGGTGCGCACGACGTGGAAGACCTCCGTCCCGTCCGGGAACTTCATCGACGACCAGCGTTCGGTGACTGTCGTCCAGGTCCGGATGCCGCACAGGTCCATGATGAAGTCGTCCTGGAACCGGTCCACGTAGCTGTCGCGTACGACGTCGGGCGGCTGAGCGGCGGCCGGCTCAGTCGACAGCCCGAGGAGTGCGGCGGATACCGCCGCCACGGAGATGATGAGACCTTGCATGGAGTGCTCCTGACTTGGCGATTCGTTGAACCGGATGAAGTTCGGTGACGGGCGGGTAGAGGGCTGACCCGGGTCCTCGGTCAGGGTTTCCCCCATTGATGCGGCGGGGGGGTGCCACTCTCGGGTATGAGCGGCGGCGCAGTCCTGGCGATGTGGCTGTGCGCAGTTGGCGCCGTCTTGTTTGTCATCGTGACCACGCTGGTCGGGGACCTGCAGGGCGCGCCGGACCTGCGGTGGCGGCTTTCTGCCGGCGGGAAATGATGATCGCTGCGGCGATGAGCCAGAACGGCAGCAGCAGGTAGTTGACCAGGCCGCCGGGCGGGATGCTGCAGGCACCGAGCAGGGCAAGGGCACCCATGACAGTTGTCGTGACGGCGAACCACTTCGGCAGTACGGCGTTGCGGAGGCCCCCTAGTCCGATGGCGATGAACGCGGCAGCGATACCGATCCCCATTCCCAGCCAGCCGAAGTACTGGGCGTAGCTGAGTATGTGGGTCGCAGCCTCATCGCCGTCCTCAGCCGCGGACATCAGGCCCTTGGTCCAGACCGCCATCTGGGCGAGCCCAGCCGAGACTGTGATCAACCCTCCGTAAGCGACGCTCGAGTACGTCGCTTCGCGGGCCTCCCCCGATCGCAGCAGGTTGCGGACCGATGTGGCGAAGAAGAGCAGCGACACTCCCATCACCACCAGGCACGACAGGCCGGCGGTGTTCACTCCAAGGTGACCGGTGATGATCTCGACGGAACCACGACCAGGCACCTCGGCCGTTTGAACGCGGAACAGGAAGTCCTGGGCGATCCAGGCAAGGCTGGCGATGACACCGGTCCAGGGCAGGAACTTCTCGAACTTGCTGAGCGGCATGGTGCGTTCCTCTCGGTGATGCGCGACTAGTGGCCCTCGACCAACGAACCGTGGCGCTCCCGGTGACCCGGCGGCACGATCCAGGAGTCCCGAGCGATCCGGGAACAGTTCCCGGGTGTGCAGACGCGGATACCGCCTCGACCCCACACTGAGCACATGGACCGGCTCATCGCCCTGATCGGCGCCGCCGTACCGGTCGCCGTCGGGGCGCTGGTGCTGGTTCGCAGTGACCAGCGCAGAATCGGTGTGCTCCTCGTCGCACACGGCCTCACCATCGGTCTCTTCCTCGGACTGCCCGGCGAGCCGGCGACCAGCCGGCCGGGGATGGTCGCCGATCAGCTCCTGGCCGGCACCTGGACGCTGCTGTTCCTCTGGCTCGTCCTGATCGCCTACCTGCTGCCCGACGGGCATCCGGCGTCGCCTCGCCAGCGGACGTGGATCAGGCTCGGCCTGGTCGGCAACGTCGTCTTCTGGGTCGGGGCGGCCGGTGACCCGAACCCGTTCGAACCCGAGCCGCTGCCCGTGCCGTGGCTTCCAGCAGAGGTATCGACAGCCGTGGGCGTGGTCGGCCTGATCTGGGTGGTGGTGTTCTTCTTCGGCTCGGTGGTGTCGGTGCTCCGACGACTTCGCCGGTCGACCGGCGACGACCGGCTGCGGCTGCTGTGGTTCCTCTTCGGCGCGCTGAGCGTCCCCCTCGCGCTGCTGCTGAACTGGGCGTCCTACTTCCTCCTCGACGACCCCTCCCCCTTGGCCCCGTTCGTGGGCGCGCTGGTGATGTGCGCGCTGCCGGTCGCGATCGGCATCGCGATCGTGCGGACCAGGTTGTTCGACATCGAACTCGTTCTCAGCCGCACCCTCACGTACGGCGTACTCACCGCGCTCGTCTTCGGCGCGTACGCCGGGCTCCTTGCTCTCACCGGAAACATCTTCGGCAACAGCACCGCCGGCGGCATCTGCGCGATCGCCGTCGTAGCCGTGGCAGCCGCACCGACCCAGCGGTGGCTCCGGGATCGCATCGAGCGTTGGGTCTACGGCTATCGATCCGAGCCGCACCGGGCGATCCGGATGATGTCCGAACGTGTGGATGCCGCCGACCCGCTCGACCTGCTCCCCGCCATCACAGACACGGTTGCGGAGGCGCTCTCGGTGCAACGAGCCTGGGTGGAGCAGGACGGACCGTCGACTCCCGCAACGAACGTGGTGCGGGCTCCGCTGGTGCACCAAGGCACGCCGCTCGGATCACTCGCCGTCGAGATTCCACCCGGGCGCGCCTTCTCGCCCGGCGACACACAGCTCCTGCACGACATGGCCCGGCAGGCCGCCGTCCTGGTCCGCGCCGGGCAGCTCAACGCCGACCTGATGGCCTCCCGGTCGCGGCTCGTCACCACGCGCGAGGAGGAGCGCAAACGACTACGCCATGATCTGCACGACGGGCTCGGGCCGTCGCTCGCCGCGATGGTGCTCAAGCTCAACGCCGCCGCGACCCGTACCGACGCGACCGAGCGGACCGCCCTGCTCGCCGAGATCCGCGACGAGGTCAAGGACGCGATCGCCGAGATCCGCCGAGTCGTCGACGACCTTCGTCCACCGGCGATCGACGAGGTCGGTCTCCTCGGCGCCCTGCGGCAGCGTGCAGCAGGGCTGTCCACCGAGACCCTGCAATACGAGGTGACCGGACCGGACTCACTGCCACCCGTTCCGGCCGCGGTCGAGGTCGCTGCGTACCGGATCGCCTCCGAGGCCATGACCAACGTCGCCAAGCACTCCGGTGCGAGCCGCTGCACCATCGACATCGGGATCGACGGGACCCTTGAAGTGACCGTCACCGACAACGGCCGCGGCGCGCCGAGGCCGATCGGGCACGGAGTCGGGTGGACCTCGATGACCGACCGCGCCTCCGAGCTCGGCGGGTCCTGCACGATCGCGAGCCGCGTAGAAGGCGGGCTCGTCGTACGCGCCGTGCTACCGATGGGCGAGGATGTCGACGTGCAGGTGACCGCGTGACCCGCGTGCTCGTCGCCGACGACCATCCGGCCTTCCGGCGTGGCCTTGAGCTGATGCTCGGTGACGTCGACGACGTCGAGATCATGGGCTTCGCCGAGACCGGCGCCAAGGCCGTCGAACTGGTCGAAAAGCTCGCCCCCGACGTCGTCCTCATGGACCTGCGTATGCCCGAACTTGACGGCATCGAGGCCACCCGGCGGATCACCCGTCTGGACACCGCGCCCGCAGTGGTCGTGCTCACGATGTTCGAGGACGACGACTCGGTGTTCGCGGCGATGCGCGCGGGCGCCCGGGGCTACCTGCTCAAGGGCGCCGACCAGGACGAGATCTTGCGAGCGGTCCGCGCCGCCGCAGCGGGTGAGGCGATCTTCGGCCCGGAGATCGCGGCCCGGGTCATCCGCCACTTCGCAAGCGGCTCTGGGTCGACCGCCACCGCATTCCCCGCACTCACCGAGCGTGAGCGCGAAGTGCTCGAGCTGATCGCGGCCGGCAAGGGCAACGCCACGATCGCGCACGAGCTGATCATCAGCCTCAAGACGGTCCGCAACCACGTCTCCAATATCTTCACCAAGCTGCAAGTCTCCGACCGCTCCGCAGCGATCGTGAAGGCTCGCCAAGCTGGGCTTGGTTGCGATCGTGACTGAACGGTGCCCCGCACGGGTCGCGACGTCGGCACGCATACGTCCTCGTGGTCCTTGGCCTGCTGGTGCTGGCGTTCCTCGTCGGCACCAGCTACCCGCACACGGTGGAGATGAGCGTGCTCTGCTACACGACCAACGAGGACGTCCGCTGCGAGACCGACGATGGCTTCCTTCTTCCCGTGAGCGACGACGGGTGTGGCAGGACGCCGCCCACGTCTGGCGTAGCGGCCGACCCGACTGCCTCAAGGGCACCGGAGACAATGTCGGCCCCGTGACCCTCGGCATCGTCGAGGGCGGCGACGACGGGATGGCGTGGCGTCAGGTCGTCTGGGTTGGCTGCCCGTAGCCGCCTGGCCGGCAGCGGGAACGGCGGACGAGCGCATGACATGTGAACGTCACGTCCGCAAGCCGACCCCCTTGCGGCGCGCTCGCCCACGCTCTCGGGCGGGTGGTCCCGCCAGACCCGTCCGAGGAGCATCCCGGGACATGGCCGCGCTGCGAAGCGGCTTCTTGCGCTTGACCCTTGGCACTCCAAACTTGCGGCACAAGGACCCACGCTCATCGGCGCGACCACGCTCATCGCGGCATGTGAGTGCGTTCAAAAGCGTCCGACTCGCGACGACATGACGCGGCGTGATGCGCGCTCACGCCGATGGCGCGCACGCTTTGCGACTCCGAGCCGGTGTGATCGGGGCGGTCACCAATGGTGGTGCGGATCCTTCCTGGTGCCGCGAGTGTGACGCACCCACGCCGCCAGGGCCGGTGGGCTCTGGCGCGGCCGCGGATCAGGGAGTAGGCATGAAGCAGACCGAAAGGGACGTCATGGTTGCACCCGAGCAGACATATGCCGCACGCCTCGAGATCGACTACCCCGACCGGCTGAACCGGGTCACCACGCTGTTCCGCGTGGTGCTCATCATCCCCATCGCCATCGTGCTGTCGCTGGTGAGTGCGTCCGCAACGTCGACCACGGTCATCTACGCGTCGGGCGAGGTGGTCGAGAAAACGACGAGCACCGGTGGCGGCATCGCCGGTGGGCTGTTCGCCGCCACGGCGCTGATGATCGCCATCCGGCAGCGCTACCCGCGCTGGTGGTTCAACTTCGTGCTCCAGTTCAACCGCTTCGGCACGCGCGTCGGCGCCTACCTCGCCTTGCTCACCGACCGCTACCCCTCGACCGAGGACGAGCAGAGCGTCCACCTCGACCTGGACTACCCCGACGCACGTGAGGGCCTCAACCGGTGGCTACCGCTGGTCAAGTGGCTCCTGGCTCTACCCCACTACGTCGTCCTGCTGTTCCTCGGGGTCGGCGCCGTCGCGGCAGTGGTGATCGCATGGTTCGCGATCTTGTTCACCGGTCGCTACCCGCGCGCACTGTTCGACTACGTCGTCGGGGTCGGCCGGTGGGCGCTGCGCGTGCAGGCCTATGCATTCCTCCTCCTCACCGACACCTATCCACCCTTCAGCCTCCGCTGATCTTCGCTCGCGAGTCGGGCGGGGTCGTCGGGACGGCGGTCACGCGACCAGGACGCGCACAAGGCGGTCGGCGACCTCGTCGGGATAGGTGACTGGCGGCGTAAAGACCCGTCCGCTCATCGCCTGCTAGTTGCATTGACCCCACGGCCGGGGTCTGACGGGTCTCGGTCGAGGTGTCCGGGTCGTCGCTCTCTCATCGGCTGCCCACCCGTGGGTGTGGCTCTCTCATGGCCTGCGTGGACCCGGGCACCGCTGGGTCGGAGTGGCTCAAGAATGGATTGCTCAACTCTTAGCAGCGGTGCCCCGCAGCTGATGTCCAGGTCTTCGCAGAGGCTGTTGCCGTCGTCGCCGACGGCGCGAGTCCCACGACACCTCTCTGGCCTCGTCCGACGACCCAGCTGTACGCAGCTCCCCGCATGCCGTGGTCTTTGCCGGCGGCAGCCGATCCGATCATAGGTCGAGCCGCCGACCCGAGCCTGCAATCCCCGCGGTGGGGACCGCGCTCGCAAATCCGGGGCACATATAGGGCACAGATACCCGTAGGAAGCCGGTTTCAGCCGGTCACGGCCGGACAAAGCAGAAGGGACTCCGATCAGCGTTTCCGCTGGTCAGAGCCCCTTCTGAGCGTGGTACCCCCGACCGGATTCGAACCGGCGCTACCGCCTTGAGAGGGCGGCGTGCTAGGCCGCTACACAACGGGGGCTGGCACTGCTTGCTGCTCGGGAGCAGCGGGACGAAACCCTAGCGAAACCGCTGCACTCGAACCAAATCCCGGCCTCTGCGACCACCTGGGTGGGGCGGAGATCCGGGACTCGCTGGGATACTAGGACTCGAACCTAGACTAACTGGACCAGAACCAGTCGTGCTGCCAATTACACCATATCCCACTGGTGACGGGCCCCTCGTGGAGCCGGTCGGCGGGCCCAGCCGGGCCGAGCAGAAACCTTACACGCGGGCTTCTCGGGCGGCCAAAACGGCCGGGTCGCTGCGCCGTTCGATGCCCATCCGCCGGGCCACCCACCACGCCAGCCCGAGGTAGACCAGCGACTGGGTGAGCGTCACGGGGATGCTCCACCAGGTGCCGCCGGTCGGGTTGAGCGCCGAGCCCATGTCGCCGTACGCGAGCGCGGCGCCGAAGGCGAGCCAGTTGTTGAGGACGTGCATCGCGATGCCGGCCTCGAGGCCGCCGGTGACGATCACGAGGGTGCCGGCGACAGCGCCGAAGGCGAACCGGTCGAAGAAGATCGGGATGTCCTGCCCGATGCCGTGGGCGAGGGCGAACAGCAGCGAGGACAGGCCGACGGCGAACGCCGGGTGACGCACGAAACCGCCGAAGGCCTGCAGCAGGTAGCCGCGGAAGGCGTACTCCTCGGCGGCGGCCTGCAGCGGGGTCAGCAGCAGCACGACGAGGAGGAAGTCGCGGATCTCCGGCGTGAAGTCGTTGACCTCGCCGGCCATCTCCGCGCCGGCGCCGCCCGACGGCAGCACCGCGGCCACGAGGATCGTGGCGAACAGGGCCAGGAACGCGAGCCCGAAGCAGACGAAGAGGTACGGCCAGCGCAGCCGCGGCCGGATCGAGGACAGCCAGCGCGGCCGGAGGCCGTGGAGGTAGCGCACGATCAGCCAGGTCAGCGGGATCAGCCCCGCCAGTGACAGGTTGAGGTAGGCGAGCGCCGCGGGGGTGGGGTCGGTGAGGTCGACCAGTCGGGTCACCGACGCGCCCACGTCGGCACCCGTCACCACGTAGTAGACGAGGAACGGCACCATCATCACGAGCGGCAGCAGCAGCACCATGCCGACCCCGAGACAGGCGATGCCGATCAGCCCACGCCACCAGGCGCCGTCCCAGCCGCCACGAAGCAGCAGGTGGTAGGGCAGGCCGGTGGCGGCGGCGGTGCCCGGGCCCTCGGTGGTGCCCGGGCCCTCGGCGACCGGCTGCGCGCCGTACGGCGTGGCCGGCGTGTACGGAGGCGGCGTCATCGGGTGCCCCTGCGGAGGCGGCCATGGCCCGGCCGTCGGCGGCGGCTGCGGCGGCTGCGGGGGCCGCGGCGGTCCGGGCGGGAAGGGCGGCGGCTGGGTCACGGAAGGGCCCCGCTCAGCCGGGCCAGCGAGCGGTCGCGGCCCAGCAGCTCGAGGGACTCGAACAGCGGCGGTGAGACCTTCCGTCCGGTGACGGCGACCCGCACCGGCCCGAAGGCGTGGCGCGGCTTGAGCCCGAGCCCCTCGACCAGCGACGCGCGCAGCGCCGCCTCGATCGCGGCGGTCGACCAGTGGCCGAGGCCCGAGAGGGCGTCGTGGGCGGCCGCCACGACCTCGCGACCGGCCTCGTCGACCTGTTCGTGCCGGACCAGCGCGTCGTCGTCGACGAAGAGGAAGCCGAGCATGTCGACCGCCTCTGTGAGCTTGTTCATGCGCTCGGCGACCAGCGGCATCGCCAGCTCCAGCATCCGGGCGTCGGCGTCGTGGACCGGGTCGCCGACGACGCCGGCGGCCTTGAGGTGCGGCAGCACCCGGTGGGTGAGGTCGTCCAGCGACAGCAGCCGTACGTGGTCGGCGTTGATCGCCTCGGCCTTCTTGAGGTCGAACCGGGCGGGGTTGGGGTTGACGTCGCCGATCTCGAACTTCTCGACCATCTCCTCGAGCGTGAAGACGTCGCGGTCGGGCGCGATCGCCCAGCCGAGCAGGGCGAGGTAGTTGAGCAGCCCCTCGGGCACGAAGCCGGCGTCGCGGTAGGCCAGCAGGTGGGCCTGCGGGTCACGCTTGGAGAGCTTCTTGTTGCCCTCCCCCATGACGTAGGGCAGGTGGCCGAACCGGGGGGTCTGCCGGGCGATGCCGAGGTCGACGAGCGCGGCGAACAGCGCGACCTGCCGCGGGGTCGAGGAGAGCAGGTCCTCGCCGCGCAGCACGTGGGTAATCTCCATCAGCGCGTCGTCGACGGGGTTGACCAGGGTGTAGAGCGGGTCGCCGTTGGCGCGGCAGAGCGCGAAGTCGGGCACGTGCTCGGTCTGGAACGTGATCTCGCCGCGGACCAGGTCGTCGAAGGCGATCTCGCCGTCCGGCATCCGGAACCGGACGACCGGCGCCCGGCCCTCGGCGCGGAACGCCGCCACCTGCTCCTCGCTGAGCTCCCGGCAGAAGCCGTCGTAGCCCATGATCTTGGAGCCGGACGCCTTGCGCCGCTCGGTGACCTCGTCGGTGGTGCAGTAGCAGTCGTAGGTCGACCCGTGGTCGCGCAGCCGGGCGAGGACGTCGGCGTAGATCTCGCTGCGCTCGGACTGCCGGTAGGGACCGAAGTCGCCACCGACCAGCGGGCCCTCGTCCCAGTCGAGGCCGAGCCACCGCATCACCTCGATCAGCGAGTCGTAGGACTCCTGGGTGTTGCGCTCCTTGTCGGTGTCCTCGATCCGGAACACGAAGGTCCCGCCGTGGTGGCGGGCGAAGGCCCAGTTGAACAGGGCGGTGCGGGCGAGTCCGACGTGCGGGCTGCCGGTGGGCGACGGGGCCATCCGGACGCGGACGGGGCTCGGGGCGCTCATCGCTTGGCCACCGTGTTGGTCAGGACGCCGAGGCCCTCGATCGACACCTCGACCTCGTCACCCACCTGCATCGGTCCGACGCCATCAGGGGTGCCGGTGAGGATGACGTCGCCCGGCAGCAGGGTCATCACGCTGGAGATCCTCTCGATGAGCGTGGGGACGTCGAACACCATGTCGCGGGTGTTGCCGTCCTGCTTGAGGTCGCCCTCGAGGTGGGTCTGCAGGCCGACGCCGTCGAGGAAGTGCTGGGGGTCGAGGTCGGTCTCGATCCACGGACCCAGCGGGCAGAAGGTGTCGAAGCCCTTGGCCCGGGTGAACTGGACGTCGGAGCGCTGCAGGTCGCGCGCGGTCACGTCGTTGGCGATGGTGTAGCCGAAGATCACGTCGGTCGCCTGGGCGGCCGGGACCTCGCGGCAGATCCTGCCGATGACCACGGCCAGCTCCCCCTCGAACTGCAGGTCGTCGGTCTGCTTCGGGTAGCGGATCGTCTCCCCCGGCCCGATCACGCTGGTGTTGGGCTTGAGGAACAGCAGCGGCTCGTCGGGTACGTCGTTGCCGAGCTCGGCGGCGTGGGACGCGTAGTTGCGCCCGACCCCGACCACCTTGCTGCGTGGCAGCACCGGCGCGAGCAGCCGGACGTCGGAGAGCTTGTGCTCCTCCTGGGTCGCCTTGACCCCCGCGTAGAGCGGGTCGCCGGCGAGCGTGACGATGACAGCGTCGTCCGACGGCTGCCCGTAGTCGTCGAGCTCGCCGGTGACCACGCCGAAGAGCGGGTCGTCCCCTGTCGTGAACCTTGCGATGCGCACGGAGGCGAGCCTATCGAGCGGGTCCCACCCCTCCCGACGCCGCCACGGCGTCGCGGAGCGCGGCGAGCGTGCGGTCGACGTCGGCGGTGGTCGTCGACCAGTTGCTGACCGAGATCCGCAGCACCGCCCGGCCCCGCCACACCGAGCCGCTGGTCCACGCCACGCCGCCCGCCAGCATCCGCTCCACCACCTCGAGCGTGCGTGCGTCGTCGCCGAAGGCCGCGCACACCTGGGTGAACACGACGTCGTTGAGCACCTCGGCACCCGGGATCGCGGCGATGCCGTCGGCGAACCGCGCGGCGTGCGAGACCAGGAGGTCGACGAGGTCGGCCACGCCGGTCCGGCCCAGTGCGCGCAGCACGGCCCAGACCGGCAGCGCCCGGCCCCGGCGGCTGAGCTCCGGGACCTTCTCGAACGGGTCGCCGGCGGCGTCGCGGACCAGGTAGGCCCCCGCCATCGACATCGCGGCCCGCAGCGCGGCCGGGTCCCGGACCACCGCGAGGCCGCAGTCGTACGGCACGTTGAGCGTCTTGTGGGCGTCGGTCGCCCAGGAGTCGGCGGCCTCGAAGCCGGCGACCAGGTGCCGGTGCCGCGCCGTCGCGGCGGCGAACAGCCCGAACGCGCCGTCCACGTGGACCCACGCGCCGTGGTCGTGCGCCGCCGCGATCGCCTCGGCGAACGGGTCGAAGGCACCCGAGTGGACGTTGCCCGCCTGCAGGGCGACGACGCTGGGCCGGTCGTCGGCGTCGTCGAGCCGGGCCCGCAACGCGGCCACGTCGAGGCGCCCCTCGGCGTCGGCCGCCACCGGCTCGGGCGCACCGAGGCCGAGGTAGCGCAGCACCAGGTCGACCGAGTCGTGCCGCTCCTCCCCCACCAGGACGCGGACGCCCGGCGACCCGACGAGGCCCCGCTCGGCGACGTCCCAACCCGCCCGGGCGAGCACCGAGTCGCGGGCCGCGGCCAGGCAGGTGAAGTTGGCCATCGTGCCGCCGGTCACGAACCCGACCGCGCTCTCGGCCGGGAGCCCGAGCAGGTCGATCACCCAGGCAGAGGCGACGTCCTCCACAGCGGTCGCCGCCGGCGTGACCGTCCGCAACCCGGCGTTCTGGTCCCACGCGCCGGTGAGCCAATCGGCTGCGAGCGCCGCAGGGTGCGTGCCGCCGATCACGAAGCCGAAGAACCGTCCCGACGGCATCCCGGTGAGCCCGGGCCCGCAGGCCTCGGCGAGCAGGTCCACGACCGCACCCGGGTCCGTCGGGCCCTCGGGGAGGTCGCGACCGAGTCGCTCGGCCAGGTCTGCCACCTGGAGCCGGGGCGGGACGGGACGGTCGGCCAGGCTGTCCAGCCAGTCCAGGGCGTGGGCGTGCGCGCGCTCCAGCGCCGCCGTCGTGGCTTTGTCGGGCATGCGGTCATCTTCGTACCCTCGTGAGGTGCCCGTCGAGACTCTCCCGCCCGCCGTCTGGCGGGCGCGCGCCGCGGCGCACGAGGCGCGGCTGGCGCCGTACGTCGGGCCGCACCTGGCGCGGCGCCGGCGGGGCGAGCGGCACCCCGTCCACGACTTCCTGTTCTCCTACTACTCCCAGCGGCCGTCGCAGCTGCTCAGGTGGCACCCGGGATTCGGGGTGCGGCTGCTGGAGGCGCCGGCGTACGACGGGATGAAGGGGTACGCCGACGGCACGGTCGCCACGTCGTACGTCGCGTCGCAGCGGACGCTCCTGGAGACGACCCGTCGGCTGCTCGACGCGACCGCCTCGCGCCCGGCCCACACCGGCTGCTTCGGGCTGCACGAGTGGGCGATGGTCTACCGGAGCTCGCAGAACGGGGCCGGGACCCGCCACCCGCAACCGCTCCGGCTCGGCGGTGCCGGCACCGACACCGTGGTCGAGTCGCACCGGATCGCCTGCTCGCACTTCGACGCATTCCGCTTCTTCACCGACGAGGCGCGGCCGCGCAACACGCTCTCCCCCGGCCCCGACGACCGGCCCGACCACGAGCAGCCGGGCTGCCTGCACGCCGGGATGGACCTCTACAAGCACGCCTTCCGGCTCACCCCGATGATCGGCTCGGACCTGGTGGCCGACTGCTTCGAGCTGGCGTGGGACATCCGCGTGCTCGACATGCGCGCCGCGCCGTACGACATGACGGGCGTGGTGCTCGACCCCACCGGCGAGCCCTGGACCCCGGTCAGGATCGAGACCCCCGCCGGCAAGCGTAGGTACGCCGACCAGCAACGCCACTTCGCCGAGCGGGCTGCCCCGCTTCGTGAGGAGCTCGCCAGGGCGTGCGAGCGGCTGCTCGCGGCGCTGTCTCTGGTTGAACGAACGTTCGCCCAGGTGAGGTGCTGGGCGAACGCTCGCCCAGTGCGCGGGGCCCGGTGTCGCCGCGGTCCGGCGCGCCGACGCAGCCGCGGATGCACCGGGTCTGCGTCGATCGGGCACAGTGGAGCCATGAGGCTGCTCGGAGCCGTGCTGCTCGTGATCACCCTGACGGCGGGGGCGACGCCCGCTGCGGCCGACCCGGCGCGGGCGGCCGCCACGCAGGCGGACGCTCGCTTCACCTCGCCGTGGTACCGGGGCGCGCACGGGATCATGATCCCGTTCGGGTGCACCAGCCTTCCCTACTACGCCCCCGATCCGCGCTGCAGCGACGACCGCGGCTTCCACCACGGGATCGACATCCGCATGACGTGCGGCACGCCACTGCGAGCGGGGCGTCGCGGCTGGGTGACAGGCACCGAGGGACTCGGCCCGGCGTACGGCAGCAAGGTGCTGCGGATCCGCAACTACGAGCACGACTGGGACGTCGTCATCGGCCACGCCCGTCGGGTGCTGGTCGAGCCGGGCGACCGGGTCCGCGCCGGGCAGCGGATCGCGCGCGCCGGGGCCAACGGGGCGCCGGACGGCTGCCACCTGCACTTCGAGAAGCGCGCCGTGCGCGGCGACCTGTCGACCGCGGTCCGGCCGCGGACGCTGCTGGCGCTGCGACGCCGTCGGTGAGCACACCTACGCTGGCCGGATGTCCGACGAGCGCATCCTCCGCCACTTCCTGACCGACGACGGGCGGCTGCACACGATCCCGTCCAAGCGGGCCAAGCTGCTGGTGGTGCTCGACCACCTCGCCCAGGCCTTCGAGCCGGGCCTGGTCTACCCCGAGCTCGAGGTCACCGAGGTGCTGCGGCGGTTCCACCCCGACCACGCCGCGCTGCGCCGCTACCTCGTCGAGGACCAGTTCCTCAGCCGCGAGGACGGACGCTACTGGCGCACCGGTGGCACCGTCGATGTCTGAGCCCGTGCGCGCCGAGGGCCGCGAGTTCCGGAGCGAGGACTGGTACGCCGACGAGCTCGGCGCAGCCCGCTTCACCGACTGCACGTTCACCGACGTGGACCTGTCCGAGGCCACGACGTCGGGCGCCGTGTTCGAGGGCTGCACGTTCGCCGGCTGCCGGTTCAACTCCTCGGTCCACCGCGCCTCGGCCTTCATCGCCTGCGAGTTCGTCCGCAGCAACTTCTTCGACGCGACGCTCGAGGGCTGCAAGCTGTCGGGATCGGTCTTCGCCGAGTGCACGCTGCGGCCGATCACCGTCACCGGCGGCCAGTGGGGCGGTGTGGTCATCCGTGGCGGCAACCTCTCGAGGACCGACCTGACCGGGATCGACCTGCGCGAGGCCGACCTCTCGCTCTCCGACCTGTCGGGGTCGGTGCTGCGCGACTGCCGGCTCGACGGCGCCAGCGTGCGCGACACCGACCTGGGTGGTGCCGACCTGCGCGGTGCCTCCCTCGACCGGGTCGACCTCGCGGCCGCCCGGCTCCGCCGTACCAAGCTCGACCTGCAGGGCGCCGTCCTGCTCGCCGAGCTGCACGGTGCCGACGTGGACGTCTCCGTCTGACCAGCTATCCCCTGACCCGGGCCTGGAGGCCGGCCAGCACCAGGTCGACCCCCGTCGCGAAGTCGACCGTGTGGTCCACGGCCGTGGGGTCGGAGTCGATGGCGCCGACGCTGCCGGCCTGGCGGTGGGTCTGCTCGTCCATCGCGTGGCCGAGCACGAAGAGGAGCAGCGTTCGTGCGGCCGCTCCCGCCAGCTCGTCGGCGACACCGCCCGCGGTCATCACCCCCACCAGCTCGTCGTACGGCGCGCGGGCGCCCAGCCCGAACGCGCGCGCGGTCGCGACCACCTCGGCGCCGTCGGTCCACGCCAGGCAGGCGTCCCGCAGCGTGTGGCAGGCGGCGCGGACCCGGTCGTCCCAGGACCCCTCGGGCAGGTCGACGGCGAGCGGAGGGGCACCCCGCACCAGGATCTCGTCGGCCACGGCCGCCAGCAGCACCTGCTTGCTCGGGAAGTGGTGGTAGAGCGCGCTGGGCTGCACCCCCAGCTCGGTGCCGAGCCGGCGCATCGTGAGGTCGGCCAGCCCGTGGTCGTCGAGGACGCGCAGGGCCCGGGCGACGACGTCGTCGCGGTGGTGGCGCACGTGATCCTCCCCTCGTCCCGGCCGCGTTGACCGGCCTCCCGCGTCACCCTAACCTGAACACCGTTCAGTTCGCCCTCGAGAAGGACCTGCCATGAGCACCCGCCGTACGAGCACCGACCTCGCCCTGATCGCCGGCTTCGCGGCCCTGATCGCGGCCTGCGCGCTGCTGCCCGCGATCAAGGTGGGTGCGGGCCTCGTGCCGATCACCCTGCAGACCTTCGGCGTGCTGCTGGCCGGGGCCGTGCTGGGAGCGCGGCGCGGCTTCCTCGCCGTGGTCCTCTACCTGGTCGTCGGGGCGGCGGGCCTGCCGGTCTTCTCCGGCGGCGCCGCGGGGCTCGGAGTCCTGGCCGGGCCGACCGCGGGCTACCTGCTCGGCTTCCCGCTCGCCGCCGGCCTCTGCGGCTTCCTCGTCGAGCGGCTGCCGCGCGACAAGGTCGCCACCAGCGTGCCGCTGATCTTCCTCTGCGGGGTGGTCAGCAGTGCGCTGTGCATCCACACCCTCGGCATGGCCGGCCTGGTGCTCCGCGCGGACCTCACCTGGGGCCAGGCGTTCGACATCGACAAGGTGTTCTGGATCGGCGACCTGCTCAAGAACCTCGCCATGGCGCTGGTCGCGACGGCCGTCCACCGCGCCTTCCCCGACCTGCTGGGGCGGAGCCGCGCCGGGGCGGAACCCGACCGGGCCAGCTCCACGCCTGCGTGAGCCGCCTGGAGCTCCGCGGCGTCACGGTCGCGCTGCCGACCGCGGAGGGCGAGGTCCCGGTCCTCGGCAGCACCACGCTCACCCTGACCGAGCAGCGGATCGCGCTCGTCGGCGCCAACGGCTCCGGCAAGTCGACGCTCGCGCGGCTGCTCAACGGACTGGTCACCGCGACGACCGGCCAGGTGCTGGTCGACGACCTCGACCCGGCCCGTGACGGTGCCGCCGTACGCCGCAAGGTGGCGTTCTGCTTCACGGACCCGGCCGCGCAGCTGGTGATGCCGACCGTGGTCGAGGACGTCGCGCTGTCGCTGCGCCGCCGGCACAGGGACAAGGGCGAGCGCCGGGTCGCGGCGCTCGCGGTGCTGGACCGGTACGGGCTGGCCCACCTCGCCGACCGCAGCGTCCACGCACTGTCCGGCGGCCAGCGGCAGCTGCTGGCGATCGCGGGTGTGCTGGCCACCGACCCCGACGTGCTGGTCGCCGACGAGCCGACGACGCTGCTCGACCTCCGCAACACCCGCGCGATCGCGGACCTGTTGTTCTCGCTCCCCCAGCAGCTGGTGCTGGTCACCCACGACCTCGACCTCGCCCTGCGCTGCGACCGGGCGCTGCTGGTGGACGAGGGCCGGGTCACCGTCGACGGACCGCCGGCCCGGGTCGTCGAGACCTACCGGAGCCGGACATGAGCCTGCTCGGCCTCTACCGTCCCGGCCGCACCTGGCTGCACCGGCTGCCCGCGGGTGCCAAGCTGCTCGGCCTGCTGGTCGCCAGCGTCGTGGTCGTCGCCCTGCCCGGACCGGCATCCGGGGTCGCGGCGCTCACGGTCGCGCTGGCGTTGGTCGCCTGGTCGGGCACCGGACTGCGGCGGCTGCTCCGCACGATGCGCGGCCTGCTGGTCGTCGTGGTGCTGATGGCGGCGTACACCACCTGGCAGCAGGGGTGGGAGCGTGCGGTGGAGCTGACCAGCGACCTGGTCGCGCTGGTGCTGCTGGCGACGGTGCTGACGGCGACCACGCCGGTCGACGAGGTGCTCGACGCGGTGTCCCGGGCGATCCGTCCGCTCCGCCCGGTCGGGATCGACCCCGAGCGCGTCGGACTCGCCTTCGCGCTGGTGCTGCGGGCGGTGCCCACGACGCTCGACCTCGCCCGGCAGACCGGTGACGCCGCCCGGGCCCGCGGCATGGAGCGCGATCCCCGGGCCCGGTTGGTGCCGCTGGTGGTCCGCTCGGTCGCCCACGCCCGGGCCACCGGCGAGGCGCTCGACGCGCGCGGGATCGCCGACTGACGCCCGGCGCCGCGGCCTGTCCCCGCGGCGCAAGTCAGCCTCCGGCGCTAGGAGCAGCCAGCGCCGACGCAGGCCTGGTAACGACGCAGCAGCCTCCGCAGCTGGGACTCCTTGCGATGGTGCCCGGAACCGCGGGCCAGGTTCCTCAGCTCGTACGGGTCGTTCTTCAGGTGGTACATCTCGACCTCGTCGGTGAGCGGGTACTTGACGTACTTCCACTGGCCGTTCGTGACTACGGCTCGGGCGAGCCATGACGGTCCGGCTCGCCGTTCGTTCCTGACCCGGGAGTTGTCCGCGATCTCGACGACCTGTGGACGACGTGTCGTGACGTCTCCGTCCACGAGCCCCCGAAGGCTGACCCCGTCGATCGCTGGCGCGGATGCGGGAGCCTCGGTCCCGGCGAGGTCGAGCAGGGTCGGGGCCAGGTCTTGCAGCCCGGCGACCCCAGAATAGGTGGAGCCGGCAGGAAACCCCGGCCCCCGGACGATCAAGGGGATGGCTGCGCTCGGTTCGTAGATCTGGAGCTTGCCCGACGGGATGCGGTGCTGACCCTCCATGAACCCGTTGTCGGAGGTGAAGAAGAAGTACGTCTCGTCGAGCTCCCCCCTCGCCGTGACCAGGTCGACGACCTGCTGGACCTTGGCGTCGACAGCCATCAGGGACTCCCGTCGCTGCGACCGGGTCTCGGCGATCGCCCTGACCTCGCGCCGCCCCAGGCGAGGTCGCGCGCGCACGGCCCGACGCTTGTCGTCGACGTTCCTCTCGTTGAACGACGGGTCCACGGGCACGCGGTCACCGGAGTAGGTGTCGCGCAGGGCGTCGAGGACGTACGGGCTCTGCGGCTCACCGTCGTAGTCTTCCGGCGACCCGTTGTGGGGAGCGACCCAGCCCAGGTACGCCAGGAACGGCTCGCCGGCCGGCGTGTCCTCGATGAAATCCATCATCTGATCCGCATGCACCGACGGCATGTAACCCTCGACGCTCTCGAGGGACCCGTCCTCGCGCATGGTCGTCTGCGCGACATAGTTGTAGACGCCCCGCACGGGCACCCGGAAGACGTCCCAGCCCGGCGACACCTCCGACTGCGCGTCAAAGCCGTTGAGGTACTTGCCGAAGATGCCGGTGCGATATCCGGGGTCGAGGTAGGTGGCGATGGTGTGCCGATCATCGAAGGCCTCGAACCCGCCCAACGGCGGCTTGATGTCCAGTACGCGGTGGTTGTGCGGGTATCGGCCGGTCAGGGCACTCGCCCTGGCTGGGCAGCAATGTGGGAACGGCGCGTAGAAGCTGCTGAACGTGACGCCCTCATCGGCCAGGAGGCGCTGCACGTTCGGCATCTGGTCGACGTCGTCGACCGTCGCGTCGTCCAGCATCATCACGATCACGTTGGGCGACTCGACGCCAGACTCCGCGAGGCCGCCGCCCGCACTGCGGTCCGGACCTACCGGCGCCCCCGTCACCAGGAGCGCGGCTGCGAGGGGGACGACGCCCAGCGCGCGGCGAGACAGGAAGGACATGGGACTCCGATCCGAGGACGGGCATTCGCGACGCGCCCCCCACGTCGGCCCATGGGGCTGGCACCGGCAGGCACCGTAAGCCGAGTCCCGGCCGATTGTCAGTCTCTGGCCCCAATACGTGGCGGGCGTGTCGGAGCCCGACCTGAGCCGCCCGCTCAGGCGCCGTTGCGGCGCAGCCCGTACGTCATCCCGTCGACAAGCGCCCCCCACGACGCCTCGATGACGTTGGCGCCGACGCCGACCGTCACCCAGGAGGAGGAGCCGTCGCTGGTCTCGATCAGGACCCGGGTGACCGCGTCGGTGCCGTGGCCCTGGTCGAGGATCCGCACCTTGTAGTCGATCAGCTCGAACTTCGCGACCTCCGGGAACGCCTGGCCGATCGCCTCGCGCAACGCCTGGTCGAGCGCGTTGACCGGGCCGTTGCCCTCTCCGGTGACGACGTAGCGCACCCCCTCGGCCCGGAGCTTCACCGTCGCCTCCGACACAGCCTCGTCGCCGGGCCGGGTCTCGGTGATGACCCGCCACGACTCCACGTCGAAGTAGGCCGGGCGCACTCCCTCGACCTCCTCGGCCAGCAGCAGCTCGAAGGAGGCGTCGGCGGCCTCGAAGGTGTGGCCGCGGGCCTCGAGGTGCTTGACCCGGGTGGTGACGCGGGACACCAGCTCGGGGTCGCGTGCGAGGTCGAAGCCGAGCTCGCGGCCCTTCAGCTCGACCGACGCGCGTCCCGCCATGTCGGAGACCAGCAGCCGCATGTCGTTGCCGACGCCGCCGGGATCCATGTGCTGGTAGAGGTTCGGGTCCACCTTGATCGCGCTCGCGTGCAGCCCGGCCTTGTGGGTGAACGCCGAGGTGCCGACGTACGGCTGCCGGCCGGCCGGCGGGACGTTGGTGACGTCGGCGACGGCGTGGGCCACCCGGGTCGCGTCGCGGAGCAGCCCTGCCGGCAGCACCGCCCGGTCCAGCTTGAGCTCGAGGTTGGCCACCACGGAGACCAGGTCGGCGTTGCCGGTGCGCTCGCCGTAGCCGTTGATCGTGCCCTGCACGTGGCTGGCACCCGCGTCGACGGCGGCGAGGGTGTTGGCGACCGCGCAGCCGGTGTCGTTGTGGCAGTGGATGCCGACCCGCACGCCCGTGGTCTCGACGACGTCGTGGACCACGTCGGCGACCCAGCCCGGGAGCATCCCGCCGTTGGTGTCGCACAGCGCGACGACCGAGGCGCCCGCGTCGTACGCCGTCCGCAGCACCTCGAGGGCGTAGTCACGGTTGGCGCGGTAGCCGTCGAAGAAGTGCTCGGCGTCGAGGAACACCTCCTGCCCCTCCTCCCGCAGGTGGGTGACCGTGTCGCGGACCATCGCGAGGTTCTCCTCGAGCGTGGTGCGCAGCGCGAGCTCGACGTGGCGGTCGTGCGACTTCGCCACCAGCGTCACGACCCCGGCGCCGGAGTCGCGGAGCGCGGCCACCAGCGGGTCGTCGGCCGCGACCACCCCGGCCCTCCGGGTCGCCCCGAAGGCGGCGAGCCTCGCGTGGCGCAGGTCGAGCTCCTCGCCCGCGCGGCGGAAGAACTCGGTGTCCTTGGGGTTGGCCCCCGGCCAGCCGCCCTCGATGTAGCCCACCCCGAGGTCGTCGAGGTGCCGGGCGATGGTGAGCTTGTCGGCGACGGAGAGGGTGAGCCCCTCCTGCTGCGCCCCGTCGCGCAGGGTCGTGTCGTAGACGTGGAAGCCACCGTGCAGGTCCATCGGTCCGGGTCCTTGGTCAGTCGGGGTCGGGGCAACAAAAAACCTCCCGTGGGTACGAGAGGTGGGCGCGTCGAGGAGTCGACGCGCTAGGGAATGATGACGCGGTTCAACACGCGACGAGTGTCGCACGGGACACCGGGGAGTGGGACGGCGTTCTCGCGATGCGGTCGCCGCCGCTCGGCGGGCGGGCTCACACCAACCACGACATCGGTGACCCGAGCGGGGCCCAGTCGGTGCCCTGCTGGGTCGCGAGCGCACCCACCCCGATCCCGGCGGCGAGCACCAGCAGCGAGGCGACCAGCCAGCGCACCAGCGACCGCGACAGCGGGCGGACGACCCGGTTGACCGGACCGCTGAGCCGCGAGCCGCCCGGCCCCCACCACAGCGAGCAGGCCAGCACCACGCCGCAGGCGAACAGCGTCGCCTGCATGCTGGCCGCGAAGGCGTAGCCGACCAGTCCGCACGCGAGGGCCAGGCCGAGGCTCCACAGCAGGAGCAGCAGCGCGCCGGGGATGGCCTGCACGACGTGCCAGGGGGAGGCCAGCAGCAGCTGCGGGGCGTCGTACCAGCGGTGTCCACGGACGGTACGTCGGGCTCCGGCCGCGCTGGCGGCCAGCGAGCCGCTCCGCAGCAGCCAGACCACGACCGACACCAGGGCCAGGGTCGGCCACGGCGCGGCGGTCAGGGCGCTGGCGAGGCAGAGCCCGAGCGCACCGAGCAGCAGCCCACGGCGCAGGCGTTCGGCGAGGGGGGTCCGCGCCGCGGGCGGCAGTTCGTCGAGGTATCGGGTGGAGCCCGGCAGGTCCTCGTCGTCGTCGTCCTCGAACAGGCTGATCGTGGGCTGCCGACCGGCGGCGGCCAGGGCCAGCGGGGCGGTGTACGGATCGTCGTCGACGTCGTCGACGTGGGGAACCGGCGTCGCCATCACCGGCATCGGGCCCCCTCCGAGCGCGTCGCGGACCTGGTCGAACGTGGGTCGGCGGCGCGGGTCCGGGTCGAGCGCCGGCTCGACCACCTCGGCGACGTCGCGCGGCAGGCCGGTGAGGTCGTGCTGGCCGCGACGGACCCGGTCCATGACGGCCATCGACGGGCCGCGGCCGAACGGCGGCCGGCCGGTGCCGGCCAGCGCCACGGTCGCCGCCCAGGAATGGACGTCGGAGGCGGTCGTCGCGTCGTCGCCGTACAGGATCTCGGGGGCCAGGTAGCCGGGCGTGCCGAGCAGCCAGCCGGTGTGGGTCAGCCGCGGGTCGTCGGCGACGCGGGCCAGGCCGAAGTCGATGAGGATCGGCGTCCGCCCCTCCATCAGCACGTTGGACGGCTTGACGTCGCGGTGCAGCACGCCGACGGCGTGGACCGACGAGACGCCCTCGGCGAGGCAGTCGGCCAGCCAGCGGAGGTCGTCGCCGGCGAGCGGCCCCTCCTCCTGCACCAGCTCGTGGAGCGAGAGCCCCGGCACGTAGCGGGTCGCGACGTAGGGGATCTCGCCCCACGGATCGGCGTCGACGATCTCGGCGACCCACCGGCTGCGGACGAGGGAGAGCGAGTGGACCTCGCGGTCCAGCCGCTGCCGCGCCTCCTCGTCGCCCACGATGTGGGGGCGCAGCACCTTGAGGGCGACCCGCGGGCCGTCGCCTCGGCGGGCCAGGTGGACCACGCCCATGCCGCCCTCGCCCAGCCGCGCGAGCAGCCGGTAGCCGCCGACGTGCAGCGTCGGGGCCTGCTCGGGGCGTGGGGACGACGTCACCCCCGCAGGCTACTGGGCAGCTCGCGGATCGGCGCGTCGCCGCGACGGGGCGTCAGCAGACCCGATGCATCCAGCCGAAGGTGTCCTCGGCCCGGCCGTACTGGATGTCGACCAGCGAGCGCCGGAGCTCGAGGGTGAGGTCCTGGCTCGCCGGGGCCGGGGCGTCCCCGCCGTCCCAGCACAGGCTGCCGACCGGGGTGACGACCGCGGCGGTGCCGCAGGCGAAGATCTCCACGATGTCGCCGCTGGTGACCCCGTCGCGCCACTCGTCGATCGAGAACTTCCGCTCCTCGACCTGGTGGCCCAGCTTGCCGGCGAGCTCGATGATGCTCGCCCGGGTGATGCCCTCGAGGATGGTGCCGGTCTCGGGGGTGACGACGCGGCCGTCGGCGTGGACGAAGTAGAGGTTCATGCCGCCGAGCTCCTCGACGTACTTGCCCTCGAGGCAGTCGAGGAACACCACCTGGTCGCAGCCCTGGGCGATCGCCTCCTGCTGGGCGACCAGCGAGCTGGCGTAGTTGCCGCCGGTCTTGGCCGCCCCCATGCCGCCGCGACCGGCGCGGGTGTAGTCCTCGGTCAGCCACAGCGTGACCGGCTTGACCCCGCCCCTGAAGTAGGCGCCCGCCGGGGAGGCGATCACCATGAACGTGACGTGCTGGGCCGGGCGGACACCGAGGAACGTCTCGGAGGCGATCATGAACGGCCGGATGTAGAGCGACTTCTCGCCCGTGCTGTCGGGGACCCAGCGCTGGTCCTGGGTGATGAGCGCGTCGACGGCGGCGACGAAGTCGTCCCCGGGCAGCTCGGGGAAGGCGAGCCGCTGGGAGGAGCGGACCATCCGGGCGGCGTTGGCCTCGGGGCGGAAGGTCCACACCGAGCCGTCGTCGTGGCGGTAGGCCTTCATCCCCTCGAAGATCTCCTGCGCGTAGTGCAGCACCGCCGACGCGGGGTCCAGCGTCAGCGGGCCGTACGGCGTGATCCGGGCGTCGTGCCAGCCGGCGTCCGGCGTCCACTCCACGGTGAACATGTGGTCGGTGAAGTGGGTGCCGAACCCGGGTTGCGCGAGGATCTCCGCGAGCCGCTCGTCGGGGACCGGGTGCTCGTTCGGGGTCGTGCTGATCTGCATGAGGGCACGGTATCCGACCCGGGTCAGCGGGTCGCCACGCCGCTGCGGTGGGCGATCACGACGGCCTGCACCCGGTCGCGGACTCCGAGCTTCGTGAGGATCCGCGCGACGTGGGTCTTCACCGTCGTCTCGGCCAGGAAGAGCTCGCCCGCGATCTCGGCGTTCGACTGTCCCTGCGCCATCGACCTCAGCACCTCGAGCTCGCGTGCGGTGAGCCTCTCCAGCCCGGGCGCCGGCTGCGCGACGCCGACGTAGGAGTCGACCAGGCGTGCGACGACGCTCGGCCCCAGGGTGGTGTCGCCCGCGGCACAGCTGCGGACGGCGGCGATCAGCGCCGCCGGCTCGGTCGTCTTGAGCAGGAAGCCGGCAGCGCCTGCCCGCAGCGCCTCCAGCACGTAGTCGTCGAGGTCGAACATCGTCAGCACGAGACATCGGACGCGTGGCGCGGCCTTCCGGAGCCGGGCGATCGCGGTGATCCCGTCGCCACCCGGCATCTCGACGTCCATCAGCACCACGTCGGGGTGGAGCTCGACGGTCAGCTCGACGGCCGCCGGGCCGTCCTCGGCCTCCCCGACCACCTCGAGGCCCGGGTCGCTGCCGAGCACGGTGACCAGGCCGGCACGCAGCAGCACGTTGTCGTCCGCGACGAGCACGCGCACTGTCACGAGGTCACCGCCGCCGGGTCGACGGGCAGCACGGCCTCGACGACGAAGTCGCCCGCCCCGTGGCCCGCGGTGCGCAGCGTGCCTCCGGCCAACGAGACCCGTTCGGACAGCCCGATGAGGCCGTAGCCGCGGGTGGTGTTCCGGACCGGCGTGCGGCCCTCGTCGCTCACGGTCACCACCACCCGCTCGTCGTCGCACTCGATGCTCACGCGGACGGCCGCCCCCGGCGCGTGCCGCACGGCGTTGGTGAGCGCCTCCTGCACGATCCGGTGGACCACCGGTCCGAGCGCCTCGGTGGGCTCGCCGGTCACGGTCAGGTCGACGACCGTGCCGGTGGCTCGGATCCGCTCGACGAGTGCGGGCACGTCGTCCATCCCGCGGGCTGCTCCGGACCCGGGACCGAGGCGGTCGAGCTCGGCGAGGGTCGAGCGCGCAGTCGCGTCGATGACCTGGACCGCCCGCCGTACGGTCGCAGGGTCGTGGGGCCACGAGACCTGCCCGGCGGCCGCCTGCATCGCGATCAGGCCGACCGCGTGGGAGGTCACGTCGTGGAGCTCCCGGGCGAACCCCGCACGTTCGGCGGTGACGGCGTCCCGTGCGGCGTCGGCCAGCTCGGCCTCCCGCGCGGCGGCTCGCCTCCGCGAGCCCTTTTCGCGCCACGCAGCCACCCTGACCGCGAGGCCGCCCACGGCGGCGACAGCCATCAGGACGAGGTTGAAGGGCAGGTTGCCCGGATCGTCGATGCTGCGGGTGACGGCGACGGTGACCACGAGGAGGACACCGCCCGCGAGGTCGAGCGAGGGAACCCGCGCCCGCGAGGCCACCACCCACACCAGGCCACCGAGGGTGCCGAAGAGCCAGAACCCGCCGAGCACCGGCGCGCCGACCGCGGAACCGACCGCGTACAGCAGCGCACAGGCCGTGCACGCGGCACCGGGCGCGAGGGTGCGGCCCGCCACGCATCCGGCCGCGAGCGCCGAGGTGACCACCGACCACGGCAGCAGCTCCCGCGGTCCCTCGAGGAGCAGGTAGGTCGTCCCCTCCACCGCGGCCAGCGCCATCAGGGCCATGGCCAGGACCAGGTCGCGCCGGGGCAGGCCCGGGACCACCGCGGAGCCTGCCGGAGGCACCGGCTCCGGTTCCGGATCGCGCAGCAGGCCGAGGTGCCGTCGCAGCTCGCTGGTGGCCAGCTGCGTGCGCTCGTGGACGCGTCTGAGCCTGCGGCGTGGGTCGTCCGCCTCGAGCTGCTCGACCTCGTCCCGGATCGCGGTGACCTGCTCCCGCAGCGCGGCGGCGATCTCCTCGGCCAGTCGACGGCGCTCCTCCCGGATCGCCTCGAGAGCGACCGCCCGCGGTTCGGTGGCCGCCAGCCGACCGGCGACGACGCGTGCCTCACGGGCCCGTCGGGCCGAGGCCGCAGCCGCCCAGAGGACGTACCCGCCCAGGGAGAACAGGAAGGTGCCGAACACCCACTCCAGGAAGCCTGCAGCGGGGTCGCGGAAAACCAGCACGGTGGCGACGGCCGCGGCGACCGCCACCAGGGCGAGGTCGAGGGGTCCCGGGCGACGCACCCCCTCAGGGTAGGGGCGCCGCGGTCCACGCGCCGTCGTCCGCGAGGACGATCCACGATCGTCCCGGGACAGCACCGGTCGGTACGTCGCGGCCGACGCGCGGCGGCCGCGCCCCTCCCTAGCGTCGGTGGTGGCAGGGACACCCCCGCCCCGGGGACCGGAGGACCGAGATGACGCTGGAGCTGCACCACAAGCTGGCCCTGGGCGCGGCGGTGCTCACGTCCGGGATCGCCCTGACCGACGCCGTGACCTCCGGGCTCACGGGTGACGGGGGTCCGTTCTCGGAGGAGGCGGGCACGACGTCCGTGCTGGTCGTCGGCATCGTGGTGCACAGCCTGACCTACCTCGCGCTCGCCCACGTCCTCGTCCGCGAGGCACCTCGCTTCGCGGGCGTCAACCGGGTCGCCCGCGCGACCCGCTGGCTCCTGCTGGGGTCACTGAGCGTGCTGGCCGCGGCGTTCGCGACGGTGGTCCCGGTGACCGTGGCGTACGACGTGACCAAGGGCCTCTTCTACGACGCGTCGGGCATCGTCGCTGCGATCGCGTTCCTCGGGTTGATCCTCGGCGCGCTCGTGCTGGGACTGGCGCTGCTGCGCAGCCGCGCGCTGGGGATCGGCGCTCGGCTGCTGGCCCTGATGGTGCCGGTGCTCGCCGCCACGCTGCTGCTGCAGGCCGTGGCTCCCGCGTGGGCGCACCCTGCCTACCTCGAGATCACGCTCCAGCTCGGCCTCGCGTTGCTGGGGGTCGGTGCCGTGGCTCAGCCCGCGACGCGTGAGGCGATCGCGTCACCCACGGCAGCCGTCGTCCGCGACTGACCGGTGCTCGTTCGGGGTCGTGCTGAGCTGCATGGGGTGAACCGTTCCGAGGGGGGTGGGGCTCGGTGGGGGCCGGCGGTTTCCCCGGCTTACGCGGGGAAACCGAGACTTCCTGGGGCAAATTTCCCTCAGGAACATTCGGGCCGAGCGCGCCGAGTCAGAGGCGGGCGGCGATGGCGTCGCCGACGTCGGAGGTACGTCGGAACGCCCCGGGTACGCGCTCGGCGAGGTCGGCCACGACGGCCTCCTCGACCCGGGTGGCGGCCTTGGCGTGGCCGAGATGGTCGAGCAGCAGCGACGCGGACAGGATCGCGGCGGTCGGGTCGGCCAACTGCTGACCGGCGATGTCGGGCGCGGAGCCGTGGACCGGCTCGAACATCGACGGGGCGGTGCGGTCGGGGTTGACGTTGCCCGACGCCGCGAGGCCGATGCCGCCGGTCACGGCGGCCGCCAGGTCGGTGATGATGTCGCCGAACAGGTTGTCGGTGACCACCACGTCGAACCGCGCGGGGTCGGTCGAGAGGAAGATCGTCGCCGCGTCGACGTGGAGGTAGTCGACCTCGACGTCCGGGAACTCCTCCCCCACCTCGGCCACGACCCGCGACCACACCGCGCCGGCGTGGACCAGCACGTTGGTCTTGTGGACCAGCGTCAGCTTGCGGCGGGGACGGGCCTGCGCCCGCGCGAACGCGTCACGCACGACCCGCTCCACGCCGTACGCCGTGTTGAGCGAGACCTCGGTGGCGACCTCGTGCGGGGTGCCGACCCGAATGCTGCCGCCGTTGCCCGTGTAGGGCCCCTCGGTCCCCTCGCGGACGACCACGAAGTCGATGTCGCCCTTGGCCAGCACGCTGTCGGCGAGCGGGGTCGGCACGCCCGGGAAGACCCGGGACGGGCGCAGGTTGACGTAGTGGTCGAGGGTGAACCGCAGCTTGAGCAGCAGGCCGCGCTCCAGGATGCCGGGCGGCAGGTTCGGGTCGCCCGGCCGGCCGCCGACGGCCCCCAGCAGGATCGCGTCGTGCTCCCGGATCTCGGCGAGCACGGAGTCGGGCAGCACCTCGCCGGTCGCGAGGTAGCGCTCGGCGCCGAGGTCGTAGCGGGTCTGCTCGAACGTGGCGTCGGGCACGGCCTCGAGGACCTTGAGCGCCTCGTCGGTCACCTCGGGTCCGATGCCGTCGCCGCCGATGACCGCGATCCGGTGGCCGGCAATCTGTGGGGGCGTCATGGAGGACGAGGCTAGTTGTCGTCGGGCCGCGGTCCGCCGTTGTCCCGCAGGTCGAGCGACGCCTGGATCGCCGCCTGGCTGCGCGGGTTGTCGGGGTCGTGGGCGGCAGGGCCCCAGTCGGGGTACATCTCGTACATCGGTGTGTCTCCTGGTGTGGGTGTCAGTGGGCTGACTCCCCGCGGCGGGCGGCCACGGCAACGGTCACGGGTCACGTGCCGGTGCGGCGGACGGTCCAGGAGAGGTGTGCGGGTTGCGCGGTACGTTTCCGGCGGTCCCGCCGCGGGGCGAGTCGTCTTCAGCTGGATGAGGGGCCGAGCAACGCCGAACACCGCGGCGAGGTGGCCCGCTCCTCAGGCCTCGCCGCGGCGAACGATAAGTACGAACACGCTCCGCATGATGGCTCGACCCTACGTGGCGGTCGCGGGGGTCGCGACCGGTTTCCACATCCCGTCCGGGATGCGAGACGCACCGACCGCGATGAGAGACTCGCCGCATGAACCACCCCATTCGAATGCTCGCTTCGCTCCGCTTCGAACAGGGACCCCGAAAATGAGCGCACCTCCCGAGCTGCCCGAGATCGTCCGGCGCGCCTTCGACGTGTCCCGCCGCGCGGGCTACGTGTCGTTCTGCCGCAACGAGACGGGCCGGCTGCTGGCCACGCTGGCGGCGACCCGCGAGGGCACGATGGCGGAGTTCGGGACCGGCACCGGCGTCGGCACGGCGTGGCTGCGCTCCGGGGTCCGGACCGACGTCCGCATCCTGACCGCCGAGCTCGACGCGAAGCTGGCCGGCGGCGCAGCCGAGATCTTCACCGACGACCCCCAGGTCGAGGTCCGGACGGCCGACTGGGACACCCTCAAGGAGGAGGGCCCGTTCTCGCTGCTGTTCCTCGACTCCGGCGACCCCGACGCCGTGCGCGTCGACGCGGTGGCCGACCTGGTCGAGCCGGGCGGCATCGTCGTGCTCGACGACCTGACGCCGTGCGAACAGTGGCCGCCGGTGTTCCACGGCCGGGTCGACACGCTGCGTGAGCAGTGGCTCACCGACGAGCGGTTCACGACCGTCGAGGTGATGGTGGCCTCCGACGCCGCCACCCTCATCGCGACGAGGCGCTGAGCCGGAGCACCGCCCGCACCCGACGCCGGGTGCGCCACCAGCGGCGGCGCCAGCGACGTCGCGTCCGCGACCACCAACCGGTCGGCAGCCGCAGGTCACGCAGCGACGGCTCGCGATCCCGCCCGAGCTCGGCGACCTGGCCGAGGTAGAGCTCGGCGCACGCCAGTGCGTCGCCGAGAGCGTCGTGGGGCCGGCCGGCGGGCAGGCCGTAGCGCTCGCGCGCCGTCCAGAGCCGCAGCGCCCCAGCCGGCCACTCGGGCAGCGCGTCGGCGCGGAGCAGCCGCTTGTGGAGGGCGAGCGTGCACACCACCGGCACCCGCGGCATCCGCTCCCCGGCCTCCCGGAACGCCGCCTGCAGGAAGCCGAGGTCGAAGGTGGCGTGGTGGGCGAGCAGGACCCGTCCCTCGAGGGCTGCCCGGAGCTCGCGCAGCACCTCGGGCAGCGGCGTCCCGACGGCCAGGTCGTCGCGGGTCAGCCCGTGGATCTCGGCCGCACCGCCCGGGTCGTCGCCGCGCACGACGAGCCGTCGGGCACCGGCGAGGTCGAGCCGGTCGCCGTCGACCGGGACCCACCCGACCGACACGACGTGGTCGTGCCCGGGGACCAGACCGGTGGTCTCGACGTCGAGCGCCAGCAGCCGCAGCCCGGTGCCGGACCAGGCGGCCGGCCGCACCAGCAGCAGGGCGTCGTCGGACACCAGCCCGTCGGCACCCACCGCACCCGACCGCACCGCGACGACGTCCACGTCGCCGGGCCGGCTCCCCCGCGGCCGGAACGTTTCGGCCAGCCGCTCCGGCGCGTGGCCGACGCCCCGGGACGCGAGGAAGTCGCGGAGGTCGGCGAGCTCGGCGTCGAGGGGCACGCCGCCCATCATGCCTGCGGGGTCGGACGTCGTCCGGCCGTCCGCCACCCGCACGCCGAGCCGGCGCTGAGGACCTTGACAACCGGCATCGCCTCCACTAGACCGAAATCATCCCTGCGCCTTGAGCATCTCGGTACGACCTGCGCGGCTGGTGCGGCCGCCACGGGGGCTGGTACGGGCCCGCGGCCGGGACCGGGTCGCTCGCACGTCGGGGAGGACGCGCCATGAGCATGAAGCACATCTTCTACGGGGGAAACGGCACGACGTCCGTGGACAGCGGACTGCCGCTGGTCGGTCGGTTCTTCACCGTCGACGACGACGGAGGCGGTGCCCTCCGGTTCTGGCACTACACGGGCAACGGCGAGCGCGACCCTTCGGGCGCCAACGGCTTCAGCGAGCCGGGCAACAACTCGTCGAACAAGATCGGACGCGGGTTCGCGAGCATGCTGCACATGGTCGGCGGCGGCGACGGGATCATGCTGGCGATCCCACCGAGCGGCGACCTCACCTTCTTCCGCTACACCGGCAACGGCGAGGCGGACGAGACGGGGTCGATGGGCTTCGAGGGACCCCACCAGGCGACCGTGATCGGCAACGGCTTCCACACGTTCCCCCACGTGTTCGTCTCGCCGCGCGAGGGTCGCGCCGCGAGGACCACCCTGTTCGTGGTGAACGAGGCCGGCGACCTGCTGTGGTTCCGCTACAGCGGTGACGGGGAGCCGGACGCGTCGGGGACGCTCGGCTTCGAGGGCCCGAACCAGGGCAACCAGATCGGGCGGGGCTTCACCGGCTTCCGCCACATCGTGGGCGTGGGTGGCGGCGCGTTCCTCGCCGTCCCCGAGAACGGCGACCTGCTCTGGTTCCAGTACACCGGCAAGGGCGAGCAGGATCCCACCGGGGCGAGCGGGTTCACCGAGCAGGGCAACAACTCCGGGAACCAGATCGGCCGCGGGTTCACCGACTTCCGTCACCTCTTCGGTGGCTCGACCGACCACGGTGGACGCGCCCGCATCTTCTACGGCGTCAAGAACAACGGGGACCTGCTCTTCTGGCGCTACGCGGGCAACGGCGAGCAGGACCCGACGGGAGCCGCGGGGTTCGACACGCCGTTCCAGGGGACGCAGATCGGCAACGGGTTCTGACCAGCGGCTCTGCGCGCGGCCCTAGGCCGGCGGTGCCTCCGGGCGGCGCGGCGCCGGGACCTCGACGACGCACGCCGGGAGCATCGCCTGTGCGAGCGGGCCGATCAGCACGGCGTACAGGACCGTCCCGATGCCCAGCGCCCCGCCCAGCAGCAGCCCGACCACGACCACGCCGACCTCGAGCGCGGTGCGCACCACCCGCAGCGACCCGCCCGTCACCCGGGCGAGCCCGGTCATCAGGCCATCGCGCGGGCCGCGGCCGAGCTGGGCGCCGATGTAGAGCGCCGTCGCGAGCCCGTTGAGCACCACACCCGAGACCATCAACGCGATCCGGAGCCCGAGCTGGTCGGGCGTCGGGAGCAGGGCCAGCGTGGCGTCGGCGGCGAGCCCGACCACGACGGCGTTGGAGATCGTGCCGAGCCCGGGCTGCTCGCGCAGCGGGATCCACAGCAGCAGCACCAGCACGCTGAACAGGATCACCGCCTGCCCGAGCGTGATCGGCACATGGCGGATGAACCCGGAGTGCAGCACGTCCCACGGCGCCAGGCCCAGCTCGGCGCGGACCATCAGCGCCAGGCTGGCTCCGTAGAGCAGCAGCCCCGCGTAGAGCTGCACCAGCCGTCGCGGCAGCCGGCCCGCCCGCAGCTGCGCGAGCGGCCCGAGGTCGACCAGTGGCTGACGCGGGATCACACGAGGCTGACGGCCCGTACGGCGTGGGCGTCGATCGCGACCTGCATCTCCAGCAGCGTGTCCGCGGGGATGGCCGAGTCGACCGAGAGCGCCACCAGCGCGGAGCCGCCCTTGCTGTCGCGCGAGACCTGCATCCCCGCGATGTTGACGGCGGCGTCGCCGAGGATCCGGCCCACCGTGCCGACCATGCCGGGCCGGTCCTCGTAGGTGAGGAACGCCAGGTGGTCGGTGGGCTCGATGTCGACGTCGAAGCCGTTGACCTCGACCAGCCGCTCCTTCTGGGCGATGCCGATCAGGGTGCCGCTGACCGAGACCTGCGAGCCGTCCGCGAGGGTGCCGCGGAGCGTGATCAGGTTGCGGTGGTCGGGGCTCTCCGGGTCGGTGACGAGGCGTACGGCGGTGCCACGCTCGGCCGCGAGCAGCGGCGCGTTCACGTAGGACACCTGCTCCTCGACGATGTCGGTGAAGACACCCTTGAGGGCGGCCAGCTCGAGCACCTTGACGTCGTGCTCGGTGATCTCGCCGCGCACCTCGACGTCGAGCTGCTGGGCGACCTCGCCCGCGAGGCCGGTGAAGACCCGCCCGAGCTTCTCGGTGAGCGGCAGCCCGGGCCGTACGTCCTCGGCGATCGCGCCGCCCTGGACGTTGACCGCGTCGGGGACCAGCTCGCCGGACAGCGCCAGCCGCACCGACCTCGCCACGGCGACGCCGGCCTTCTCCTGGGCCTCGTCGGTCGAGGCGCCCAGGTGGGGGGTGGCGACGACGTTCTCCAGCTCGAACAGCGGGCTGTCGGTGCAGGGCTCGGAGGCGAACACGTCGAGCCCGGCGGCCGCGATCCGGCCGGTCTTGAGGGCGTCGAAGAGCGCGGCCTCGTCGACGATGCCGCCCCGGGCCGCGTTGACCAGCACCAGCTGCGGCTTGGCCTTCGCGAGCTCGTCGGCGCCGATCAGGCCGACCGTCTCGGGGGTCTTGGGCAGGTGGACGCTCATGAAGTCGGCCTCGGCCAGCAGCGTGTCGAGGTCGACGAGGCGGACCCCCATCTGGGCGGCGCGGCCGGCCTGGACGTAGGGGTCGAAGGCGATGACGTTCATGCCGAACGCGCTCAGCCGCTGGGCGACGAGGACGCCGATCCGGCCGAGGCCGACGATCCCGACGGTCTTCTCGTAGAGCTCGATGCCGGTGTACTTGGACCGCTTCCACTCACCCTGGCGCAGCGCGGCGTGGGCCGGGCTGACGTTACGGGCGGCGGCGAGCATCAGCGCGACGGCGAGCTCGGCGGCGGAGACGATGTTGGAGGTGGGGGCGTTGACCACCATGACGCCGGCCTGGGTGGCCGCCTTGACGTCGACGTTGTCGAGGCCGACTCCGGCGCGGGCGACGACCTTCAGCCGCTGCGCGGCCGCCAGCGCCTCGGCGTCGACCTTGGTCGCCGAGCGGACCAGGATCGCGTCGACGTCGGCGATGGCGGGCAGCAGCTCGGCAGGGTCGGCGCCGTCGCACCGGCGGATCTCGAAGTCCGGGCCTAGCGCCTCGACGGTGGCCGGGCTCAGCTCCTCGGCGATGAGTACGACGGGCTTGCCAGCATCAGGAGACGTCACAGCGGGTCCTCGCAGGTGGGATCAGCGGATCGGGAAGCGATCGGGTCAGGGAGGCGCACGACGCTGTGCAGCTCCACCCTACCCCGCGGCCGAGGTGGGTCCGAACCGGCGACGCGGAGCGGGCCGAGCTCCAGACGGGCATCGACGGGGCCTCACACGGGGCAGCCGTCGGGGCCGCACGCCTCCCCCGACTCGCCGCCGTGGCCGACGACCCGGACGAGCGGCTGCGACTCCGACCACGCCCGATCGAGCAGCTGGGTGAACACCTCGCTCGGCTGGGCGCCGGAGACGCCGTACCTGCGGTCGACGACGAAGAAGGGCACACCGGTCGCGCCGTAGGCCGTGGCCTGGGCGACGTCGGCGGCGACCTCCTCGGCGTACTCCTCGGAGCCGAGCACCGAGGCGACCCGCGCCGCAGGCAGGCCGACCGCGAGCGCGGTCTCGGTGAGCACCGCGTGGTCGGCGGGGTTGCGGGCCCCGGTGAAGTACGCCGCCAGCAACCGCTCCTTGAGCTCGCCCTGCAGCGTCGACCCGCCCTCGGCGTGCGCGAGGTGGAGCAGCCGGTGGGCGTCGAAGGTCGTGGCGCGCTGGGCGTCGTGGTAGTCGAAGGCCAGTCCCTCGCCGGCAGCCACCTCGGTGACCCGGTCGATCATCCGCCGGCCGGCGTCGGCGCCGCCGCCGTACTTGCTGCCGAGGTGGGCGGCGATGCTCTCGGTCGCCTCGCGCGGCGCCGTGGGGTCGAGCTGGAAGGAGCGCCACACGACCTCCACCTCGTCGGCGTGCTCGAACCCGGCGAGCGCCGACTCGAGTCGCCGTTTGCCGATGTAGCACCACGGGCACACGACGTCGGACCAGATCTCGATCTGCATGCCGGGACAACCGGGGTCGACGGCCCGTTGTTCCGAGGCCTGCGTCACCCCGCCGGGGCTGCCATCATCTCTGCCATGGGGGTCCAGGACGACGCGGAGCGGTTCGAGCCATCGAGCGCCGAGGAGTGGAGCGGGTGGTTGGCGGAGCACCATGCCGACACCCCGGGGGTGTGGCTGGTCACGCCGCGGCGCGAGGCCGACCGGGCCCTCGGCTACGAGGCGGCGATCGTCGAGGCGCTGCGGTGGGGCTGGGTCGACTCGACGCAGCGTCCGCTCGACGAGCACCGCTCGATGATGTGGTACGCCCCGCGCCGCCGCGGCAGCGTGTGGACCCGGCGCAACAAGGAGCGGGTTTCGCGACTGCAGGCGGAGGGACGGATGCAGCCCGCGGGTGCGGCGGCCGTGGCGGCCGCACGCGAGAGCGGGATGTGGACCCTGATGGACCCCGTCGAGGACCGCGTGGTGCCCGACGACCTCGCCGACGCGCTCGCCGCCCGACCGGGTGCGCGCGAGCACTGGGAGGGGTTCACGCCGTCGGCCCAGAAGCAGGTGCTGGCCTGGATCGTGCTGGCCAAGCGGCCCGCGACCCGGGCCGCCCGGGTGGCCGCGGCCGCCGAGGCGGCCGAGCGCGGCGAGCCCGCCCGGTCGTGATCAGCCGCCGGCCTCCTGCCGGGCGATCGCGGAGCGTCGCAGGACCAGGGTGACGAGGAACCCGATCACGAGCGCGGCCAGCACCCCCAGGTTGGCGAAGGCCCATGCCCCCTCACGACCGCCGAGACCCAGTGGCCCCAGCAGGTAGCCCTGCCAGTTGTTCCACGACGCCTCCTCGCTGAAGGAGTTGACGACCAGGCCCCACCCGACGAGCGTCGCCACCGCCATCGTGACCAGCGAGACGACGTCGTACGCGCCGTAGCGGCCGGTGCGGTCGAACAGCGCCGCCTCGTCGTAGTCGCGGCGCCGCGAGGCGATGTCGGCGATCATGATCCCCGCCCAGGCGGCGAGCGGGACGCCGAGCGTGATCAGGAAGCTCTGGAACGGTCCGAGGAAGTTCTGCGCGACGAAGACGACGTAGATCGTGCCGATGGTGAGGATCACGCCATCGACGAAGGCCGCGGCCGGCCGCGGGATCCGGACCCCGAGCGAGATCAGCGTCAGGCCCGAGGAGTAGATGCCGAGGACGGCACCGCTGACCAACGAGAGCACGGCCGCGGCCAGGAACGGCACCAGGAACCACGTCGGCAGCAGGGTCGAGAGGGTGCCGATCGGGTCGACGGCGATGCCGTCCAGCAGCTGCTGCGACGAGCCGGCGAGGGCCAGCCCGAAGACCACCAGGAGGCAGGGGGCGAGCGCACCGCCGAAGGTGTTCCAGCCGACGATGGCGGCGCCGGAGGCGTCGCGCGACTGGTAGCGGGACCAGTCGGCGGCGATGTTGATCCAGCCGAGGCCGAAGCCGGTCATCACCATCACCAGCGCACCGATCACCGCCTGGGGCGGTCCGCTCGGCACCGCCGAGACCGCCGCCCAGTCGACGTCGCCGACCGTCATGACGACGTACGCGACGGTCACGGCGCCCGTGATCCAGGTCAGCACCGACTGCAGCCGCATGATGACGTGGTAGCCCGCGACGCTCGCCGCGACGATCAACGCAGCCACGACGACCGTGGCGGCGACCTGGGTGCCGGTGCCGGAGGACCAGCCGAGACGCGCGAAGACGGTCGCCGTCGCGAGCACGGCCAGGATCGCCAGAAAGGTCTCCCAGCCGATCGAGACCAGCCACGACACGACCCCGGGGACCTTCTGGCCGTCGACGCCGAAGGCCGCCCGGCTGAGCACCATGGTCGGTGCCGAGCCGCGCTTCCCCGCGATCGCGACCACGCCGCAGAGCGCGAACGACACCACGATCCCGACCAGCGCCACCAGCACGCCCTGCCAGAAGGAGATGCCGAAGTACAGGATGAAGCCGGCGTAGCTGAGCCCGAAGACGCTGACGTTGGCCGCGAACCACGGCCAGAAGAGGTCGGCCGGGCGTGCCGTCCGGTCCGCCTCGTCGATGATCTCGATCCCGGTCCGCTCCACGCCGAGCCGCCGGGTCTCCTGCAGGTCCGTCATGACGGCATCGTCCCGCACCCGCCGGCCCGGGGCGACCCTGAGCCGGAGCCGGGGTCGCGCCGGGGGCGTACCGGGGTCCCCGGGGGTGCCGTCCCCGATGTGCGCGGCCGCTCCCGGCGGCGAGGCTCTGGCCATGATCACCGTTGACCACCTGACCAAGAGCTACCGCGGCGTCACCGCCGTCGACGACGTCTCGTTCACCGCCCGACCCGGCCGCGTGACCGGCTTCCTCGGCCCCAACGGGGCCGGCAAGTCCACCACCATGCGGATCATGGTCGGTCTGACCCCGGCCGGATCGGGACGCGTCGACGTCCTCGGCGGCCGCTACGCCGACCTGCCGAACCCGGGTCGCGAGGTCGGCGTCCTGCTCGACGCCTCGGCCCAGCACGCCGGCCGCACCGGCCGGGAGATCCTCACCCTCGCCGCCCGCACCATGGGGCTCCCCGGCAGCCGGGTGACCGCGATGCTGGAGCGGGTCTCGCTCAGCGAGAAGGAGGCCGACCGCCGGGTGCGCAACTACTCGCTCGGCATGCGCCAGCGGCTCGGGATCGCCACCGCGCTCATCGGCGACCCTTCCGTGCTGATCCTGGACGAGCCGGCCAACGGGCTCGACCCGGCCGGCATCCGCTGGATGCGTGACCTGCTGCGGGAGTACGCCGACCAGGGTGGGACCGTGCTGCTCTCCTCCCACCTGCTGCACGAGATCGAGGTGATCGCCGACGACCTCGTGGTCATCGGCCACGGCCGGATCGTCGCCCAGGGAACCAAGCAGGAGCTGCTGTCGGCAGCCGGGACGGTCGTCTCCGCCCACGACGTCGGCGGTCTGGCCGCCGCGCTGGCCGACGCCGGCATCGGCGCGTCGGTCTCCGGCAGCGGCGCGCTCCACACCGACGCCGACACCGGCACCGTCGGCCGGGTCGCCCTGGCGGCCGGCGTCGCCCTGACCGAGCTGCGCTCCGCGGACAGCGCCGGCCTGGAGGAGATGTTCCTCGAGCTCACCGCGGAGTCCCAGCGCGAGTCCACCCACGAAGGAGCAGCAGCATGACCACCCTGACCGCCACCACCGAGGACCGCGTCACCGCGACCCCCGTCCGGGCCCGTCCCGATGTACGCCCCATCCCGATGAGCCGCGTGATCGGGGTCGAGCTGCGCAAGATGTTCGACACCCGGTCCGGCTTCTGGCTGATGGCGAGCATCGGCATCCTGGCCCTGCTCGCCACGGCCGCGACCATCGCCTTCGCTCCCGAGGAGGCCCAGACCTACGAGGCCTTCGCCAGCGCGATCGGCTTCCCCATGGCCGTCGTGCTGCCGATGGTCGCGATCCTCTCGGTCACGAGCGAGTGGAGCCAGCGCAGCGGGCTCACCACCTTCACGCTGGTGCCGAGCCGCGGCCGCGTGATCACCGCGAAGGCCATCGGCGCACTCGTCATCGGCGTCGTGTCGATGTTCGTCGCGCTCGGCATCGGCGCGGTCGGCAACCTGGTCGGCACGGCCATCTCCGGCGCCCCGACCGTCTGGGACGTGCAGGTGGCGGAGTTCGCCAACATCGTGCTCGCCAACGTCCTCGGCATGGCGGTCGGCTTCATGCTCGGCGTCGTCATCCGGAGCTCGCCGGGCGCGATCGTCGGCTACTTCGTGTACTCGCTGCTGCTGCCCACGGCGTTCGCGATGCTCGCGGCCTTCCAGGACTGGTTCCGTGACCTGCAGCCCTGGATCGACTTCAACTTCGCCCAGACCCGGCTCTTCGACGAGTCGCTCACCGGCGAGATGTGGGCGCAGCTCGGCGTCGCCGGCCTGATCTGGCTGGTGCTCCCGCTCGCGGTCGGCCTGCTGATGGTGCGCCGCTCCGAGGTGAAGTAGCCCCGCTCCCCTGCGGCGCCGCGTGTGCCTGAGGACGGTCCGTGGACCGCCTCAGGCACACGCCGCGTTCGGTGGGATCAGCCGCGGGTGGCGGTGCCCTCGACGTAGTCGGAGTCGTGGGACTTCACCCAGGCCATCAGCTTGCGCAGCTCGCGACCGGTCTGCTCGATCGGGTGCTGCTCGCCGGCCTTGCGCAGCTCGGCGAACTCGGGCGCGCCGGCGTCCTGGTCGCCGATGAACCGCTCGGCGAAGGTGCCGTCCTTGATCTCGGCGAGGATCTTCTGCATGTTCTGCTTCACCTCGGGAGTGATGACGCGGGGGCCCGACACGTAGTCGCCGTACTCGGCGGTGTCGGAGACCGACCAGCGCTGCTTGGCGATGCCGCCCTCGTACATCAGGTCGACGATCAGCTTCAGCTCGTGGAGGCACTCGAAGTAGGCGACCTCCGGCTGGTAGCCGGCCTCGATCAGCGTCTCGAAGCCGTACATCACCAGCTGGCTGGCGCCGCCGCACAGCACCGCCTGCTCGCCGAACAGGTCGGTCTCGGTCTCCTCCGCGAACGTCGTCCGGATGCCGCCGGCGCGCAGACCCCCGATGGCCTTGGCGTAGGACAGGGCGACGTCCCAGGCCTGTCCGGAGGCGTCCTCCTCGACAGCGACCAGGACGGGGACGCCGCGACCGTCGACGTACTCGCGACGGACCAGGTGGCCGGGGCCCTTGGGGGCGACCATGAAGACGTCGACGCCCTCGGGCGGGGTGATGTAGCCGAAGCGGATGTTGAAGCCGTGGCCGAAGACCAGCGTGTCGCCGGGCGCGAGGTGCGGCTCGATCTCGTCGCGGTAGAGGGTGCGCTGGACCTGGTCGGGGGCGAGGACCACGACGACGTCGGACTCCTCCACCGCCTCGGACGGGGTCAGGACGCGCAGCCCCTCGGCCTCGGCCTTGGCGCGGGACGCGCTGCCCTCCTTGAGGCCGACGCGGACGTCGACTCCCGAGTCGCGCAGCGACAGTGCGTGCGCGTGGCCCTGGCTGCCGTAGCCGATGACCGCGACGTTCTTGCCCTGGATCAGGGCGAGGTCGGCGTCGTCGTCGTAGAACATCTCAGCCACTGGTGGCTCTCCTTCTGGTTGTCACTCTGGGAACACTGGTGGGGCGGGACGGGTGCCGGCGCACCCGCACCTCAGCGGCCGGCCGATGAGGTGCGGCGACCCGGGGGCGGAGCGGGGACCGGGACCGGGCGCAGCGTGCGCTCGGAGATGGAGCGGGAGCCGCGTCCGATCGCGACCATGCCGGACTGGACGAGCTCGCGGATGCCGAACGGCTCGACCACCTTGAGGAAGCCGGCGAGCTTGTCGGCGTTGCCGGTCACCTCGACCGTGACGGCGTCCGGGGCCACGTCGACCACGCGGGCCTTGAACAGCTGGACGGCGTCGAGCACCTGGCCGCGGGTGACGGCATCGGCCTTGAGCTTGACCAGCAGCAGCTCGCGGTTGACCGAGGCGGGGTCGTCGAGCTCGACCACCTTGATCACCTCGATCAGCTTGTTGAGCTGCTTGGTGACCTGCTCCAGCGGGGACTCGTCCACGTTGACCACGATCGTCATCCGCGAGATCGCGGGGTGCTCGGTCGGGCCCACCGCGAGCGAGTGGATGTTGTAGCCGCGCCGGCTGAACAGGCCGGCGATCCGGGCGAGGACGCCGGGCTTGTTCTCGACGAGCACCGACAGCGTGTGCGTCGTGGGACCGGTGCTCATCGCGGACACACCAGCCCCGGGGAAGGTCGTGGGGTGCTCACAGGTCGTCCTCCTCGAAGTCGGGGGCGAGGTCGCGGGCGTACTGGATGTCGTCGTTGCTCGATCCCGCGGCCACCATCGGCCACACCATCGCGTCGCGGTGGACCCGGAAGTCGACCACCACCGGCACGTCGTCGATCTCCATCGCCTTCTCGATCGTGGCGTCGACGTCGTCGGGGCTGTCGCAGGAGAGCCCGACGCAGCCGTACGCCTCGGCGAGCTTCGGGAAGTCGGGGATCCGGACCGGGCCACCGGCGCGCTGCAGGTCGGTGTTGGAGTAGCGCTCGCTGTAGAACAGCGTCTGCCACTGCCGCACCATGCCGAGCGACTCGTTGTTGATGATCGCGACCTTGATCGGGATGTCGTTGATCGCGCAGGTGGCCAGCTCCTGGTTGGTCATCTGGAAGCAGCCGTCGCCGTCGATCGCCCAGACGGTCGCGTCGGGCCGACCGACCTTCGCCCCCATCGCCGCCGGGACCGCGAAGCCCATCGTCCCGAGACCGCCGGAGTTGATCCAGGTGTTCGGCTTCTCGTAGCCGACGAAGTGCGCCGCCCACATCTGGTGCTGTCCGACGCCGGCGCAGTAGACGGCGTCCGGCCCGGCGATCGCACCGAGCCGCTCGGTGACCAGCTGCGGGGCGAGCGAGCCGTCGGCCGGGGCGTCGTAGCCGAGCGGGTAGGTCTGCTTGACCCCGGCCAGGAACGCCACCCAGGCCTCGTAGTCGCCGGTGTGCCCCGCGTCGGCCTCGGCCTGCAGGGTCACGAGCAGGTCGGAGATGACCTCGCGGCAGTCGCCGACGATCGGGACGTCCGCGTGCCGGTTCTTGCCGATCTCGGCGGGGTCGATGTCGGCGTGGATCACCTGCGCGCCGGGCGCGAACGAGTCGAGGTTGCCCGTGACCCGGTCGTCGAACCGGGCGCCGAGGCTGATGATCAGGTCGCTCTTCTGCAGACCCGCCACGGCGGCGACGGTGCCGTGCATGCCCGGCATGCCGAGGTGCTGGGGGTGGCTGTCCGGGAACGCGCCGCGGGCCATCAGCGTGGTGACGACCGGCATCCCGGTGAGCTCGGCCAGCCGCGCCAGCTCGGCGCTGGCCCGTGCCCGGATCACGCCGCCGCCGACGTAGAGGACCGGGCGCCGCGCCTCGAGGATCAGCCGGGCGGCCTCGCGGATCTGCTTCGAGTGCGGCCGGGTCACGGGCCGGTAGCCGGGAAGGTTGAGCTCGCCGGGCCAGGCGTACGACGTCATCGCGGTGAGCGCCGACTTGGCGATGTCGACCAGGACCGGACCCGGCCGTCCGGTCGAGGCGATGTAGAACGCCTCGGCGATCGTGCGCGGGATGTCGGCGGGGTCGGTCACCAGGAAGTTGTGCTTGGTGATCGGCATGGTGATGCCCCGGATGTCCGCCTCCTGGAAGGCGTCGGTCCCGATCGCGGCGGCGCCGACCTGGCCGGTGACCGCGACCATCGGGACCGAGTCCATGTGGGCGTCGGCGATCGGGGTCACCAGGTTGGTCGCCCCGGGCCCGGAAGTGGCCATGCAGACGCCGACCCGGCCGGTGGCGGCGGCGTAGCCCTGGGCGGCGTGGCCGGCCCCCTGCTCGTGCCGGACCAGGATGTGCCGGATCGAGGAGTCCATGAGGGGGTCGTACGCCGGAAGGATGGCGCCGCCGGGGATGCCGAAGACGTGCTCGGCCCCGGCTTCCTCCAACGACGCGATCAGGCTCTGCGCGCCGGTCATCTCGCTCATCTGGCTGGTTCAGTCCTTCGTCGTGGTGGACCCAACAAAAAACCCCTCCGTTGCGGGGCAACGAGGGGTGACGCGTCGGCGATCGGTGCGATCAGTCGGCGCGTCCGGTGCGTACAAGAATCTGCTGGAGCATGCCCGGAGCGTACGCCGCGGCTCGTCGGCCCGTCACCCGAGTGTGGCACGCGTCTCGCGATCCGGGACGGCGGTCCCACATCGTGGCGCTCAGTCCGGGAGCACGACCTGCCCGATCGGGCCGGGGTTGAACGCGATCTCCCAGCGGTAGCCGTCGGGGTCGGCGAAGTAGCCGGTGCAGCCGCCCCACTCCCGCTCGACCGGGTCCGAGACCTCGGTCGCGCCGGCCGTCCGGGCGTCGGCGAGGACGGCGTCGACCTCCGCCCGGGTCGCCACGTTGTGGGCCAGGGTGACGGGCACGATCCCGCTCCCCCGCCGGATCGGCCCGACCTCCGCCTCGAAGCCGGGCTCCGCCCAGAGCGAGAGCACGACCTTGTCGGCGACCCGGAACATGAGGACGTCGCCCGGCTCCTCGAGGTCGGGCGTCCACCCCAGGCCGTCGACGTAGAAGCGCCGGGTGGCGTCGAGGTCGGCCACCGCGAGGGTGATGAAGGAGACGCGCGGGTCCATGGTCAGTCCTTCCGGCCGGCGGACAGGGTGGTCCGCTGCCGGCCGTCGTCGTCGAAGTTGGCCGGGTCGAGCCAGGCCTCGATCCGCGCCCTGATCGCCGGCCACTCGGCGTCGACGATCGAGAACCAGTCGGTGTCGCGGTTGCGGCCCTTGTAGACGATCGCCTGGCGGTGCCGGCCCTCGTAGGTGAAGCCCAGCCGGCGGGCGGCGGCCGCGGACGGCTCGTTGCAGGAGTCGAGCTTCCACTCGAGCCGGCGGTAGCCGAGCCCGTCGATCAGGTGTCGTGCGAGCAGGTACGTCGCCTCGGTGGTGGCCGGAGTCCGCTGCAACGACCGGGCGTAGACGATCCCGCCGACCTCGATCGAGCCGTTGGACGGGTCGATCCGGTAGAGGCTGGTCAACCCGCGCGCGACCCCCTCCGCCAGTGGGACGACGGCGAACGTGAGGTGGTCCCGGTCGGCAGCGCCGTGCGCCACCAGCCGTGCGGCCTCCTCGACGGTGTCCGGTGGGTCGAGGTCGAGCCGGTAGGTCCAGAGGTCGGCGTTCTCGTCCCCCCCGAGCGACTCGAAGAGCGGCTGCGCGTGGTCGGCCGCCAACGGCTCGAGCCGGACGTACCGGCCCTCGAGCACGACCGGCCGCGGCGGGTCGGGCGGCGTCCAGCCGGCCACCGGGTGGCCGATGGCCTGGCCGTTCGCGTTGGTCCGCGTCATCGCAGCTCCTGGGTGGTCCGGCGGGAGTCCCCATCGAACAGGTTCCCCGCACCCGCCGCCACCCGGTGCCCGCACGACGACGCGGTCCTCCTACGCCAGGCGGCGCAGCTCCTCGGCCACCGCCTCGACACCGGCGGCCACCTCGGCAAAGGACGTCGACAGCGGGGACAGCCCGATCCGCAGGCCGCCGGGGTCGCGGTAGTCGGGGATCACGTCGCGCCGCCACAGCGCGGCCACGACGTCCTGCATCGCGGGATGGCGCAGCGTGACGTGGCCACCACGGCGCTCCGGGTCGCGCGGCGAGGCGACCTCGACGCCGAGCGGCGCCAGCCGCTCGTCGGCCAGCGTGACGGCGTAGGACGTCAGGGCGATGGACTTCTCGCGGATCGCGTCGATGCCCACCTCGGCGACCAGCGCCAGCATGTCGCGCAGCGGCAGCATCCCGAGCACCGGCGGAGTGCCGGAGAGGAAGCGCCGCACCCCGGCCACCGGCATGTACGTCGGCCCCATCACGAACGGGTCGGTCGCACCCATCCACCCCTGGATCGGCTGGACCAGGTCGTCGTGGTGGCGCGCCGCGACGTAGACGTACGCCGGCGAGCCCGGTCCCCCGTTGAGGTACTTGTAGGTGCACCCGACGGCGAGGTCGGCACCCCAGGCGTCGAGCCGGACCGGGACCGAGCCGCCCGAGTGCGAGAGGTCCCACAGCACCAGGGCGCCCGCCGCCTGGGCGATCCGGGTGACGGCGGCGGCGTCGGCCAGCCAGGCCGACCGGTAGGCCACGTGGCTCAGCGAGACCAGGGCGGTCTGCTCTCCCACGACCGCGGCCACCTGCTCGGGCGTCACGCCAGTCGCCGGATCGGTCTCGATCCAGCGCAGCGTCAGGCCGCACTCGCGGGCGACGCCGTCGGCGACGTAGCGGTCGGTCGGGAACTCGTCGCGGTGGAGCACGATCTCGGTCCGCCCGGGACGGGCGGCGACCGCGGCGCGCATCGCCTTGTAGAGCAGCACCGTGGTCGAGTCGCCGACCGCCATCTGGCCTTGGGCGGCCCCGAGCGCGACCCGACCGAGCTCGTCCCCGAGCGTCAGCGGCAGCTCGAACCACTCCTCGTCCCAGCCGCGGATCAGCCGCTCGCCCCAGGGGCCGGTGACGAACTCCGCCAGCGACCGGCCGGTCTCCAGCAGCGGGCGCCCGAGCGAGTTGCCGTCGAAGTAGACGAGGTCGGACTCCGCGCCGACGAAGCGGTCGCGGTGGCCGGCGAGGGGGTCAGCGGCGTCGAGCGAGGGGGCGTCCACGGCACTTGTCTACCCGACCCGCCTGGCCACGTCCGCTTCCCCCCGACGGGTGAGGCCCCGGCACTGGTCTGGACCTAACGTGGCGAGGTGGCTCCGCCGAATCGGGTTGGGCCGCCGGTCCCGTCGGGACCGGACAACAAGGGGAGGGAAACCCGATGGTGAACTTCAGGAACAAGCGACTTGCCGCGCCGGTCGCGCTGCTGGTCAGCCTGATGCTGACGACGACGGTGGCACTGGTCTGGGGTAGCGCAGCGACGAGCGCCGCGACGTCTCGCGCCGCTGCCGCGGCTCGGCCGGTGGCGGAGGGCCCTGGGGGTGAGCTGCGCTCCCGGATCGTCGGCGGCGAGACGGCCAACGGGCGAGAGGTCACCGGCAAGTTCGTCCCGTTGCACTTCACGAAGCGCAACGGCAAGGTGTTCGTCCGCGGCCTGGTCCAAGGCGTCGTGCACAACGCCGACGGCTCGACAGCGCGGCGGTTCGGGGTCATGCGCACGGTGCGCGTGAAGTCGATCGAGGGTACGCCGATCCGGACGGCCCGCGCCGCTGCCCGGGGCGCGGCCTGCGACATCCTCCACCTGGTGCTCGGACCGCTCGACCTCGACCTCCTCGGGCTGCAGATCCACCTCAACAGGGTGGTCCTCAACATCGACGCGGACCCGGGTCCGGGGAACCTCCTCGGCAACCTGCTCTGCTCCGTCGCCGGGCTGCTCGACGGTGGTCTCAACGGTCTGCTCGGACGACTGACCCGCCTGCTCAACCGGATCCTCGGTCAGCTCGGCCTGGGCCTCTGACCCGGAGCCGTTCGCGCGACCTCGTCACCCGAACCTGACCTCCGGGGCCCGTTCCCCCGACGGGCCCCGGCACGGTCGGTCGGTCCGGCTCAGCCGCAGACCGCGCCGTGGGCTGCGGACTGCACGACCTTCGCGTACTTGCCGAGCACGCCCCGGGTGTACTTCGGGGGACGGGGCTCCCAGCCGTCGCGACGGCGTGCCAGCTCCTCGTCGGTCACGTCGACGTCGAGGACCCGGTTGGCCACGTCGAGCGTGATCCGGTCGCCGTCGCGGACGAACGCGATCGGGCCCGCGTCGACCGCCTCGGGCGCGATGTGTCCGACGCACAGGCCGGTCGTCCCGCCGGAGAACCGGCCGTCGGTGACCAGCAGCACGTCCTTGCCGAGGCCGGCGCCCTTGATCGCACCGGTGATCGCAAGCATCTCGCGCATCCCCGGGCCGCCCTTGGGTCCTTCGTAGCGGATCACGACGACGTCGCCGGCGACGATAGCCCCCTCGGCCAGCGCGTCGAGGGCCGCCCGCTCACCGTCGAAGACGCGGGCCGTGCCGGTGAACGTGGAGTCGTCGAACCCGGCGCTCTTGACCACGGCACCCTCGGGGGCCATCGACCCCTTGAGGATGGTGAGCCCGCCGGTGCGGTGGATGGGCTGGTCGAGCGGGCGCACGATCCGGCCGTCCAGCGCCGGCGGGTCGATCTCCGCGAGGTTCTCGGCGAGCGTCCTGCCGGTGACGGTGAGCACGTCACCGTGCATGAGGCCGGCGTCGAGCAGCGCCTTCATCACGACGGGGATGCCGCCGACGCGGTCGAAGTCGACCCAGACGTAGCGACCGAACGGCTTCATGTCCGCGAGGTGCGGCACCTTCTCGCCGATCCGGGTGAAGTCGTCCAGGGTCAGCTCCACCTCGGCCTCGCGCGCGATGGCGAGCAGGTGGAGCACCGAGTTGGTGGAGCCGCCGAGGGCCATCGCGACGGCGATCGCGTTCTCGAACGCCTCGCGGGTGAGGATCTGCCGCGCGGTGATGCCGCGGCGCAGCATCTCGACGACCGCCTCGCCGGAGCGGTGGGCGATGCCGTCGCGGCGCCGGTCGACGGCCGGCGGCGAGGACGACCCGGGCAGCGCCAGGCCGAGGGCCTCGGCGACGCTGGCCATGGTGTTGGCGGTGTAGGCGCCACCGCACGCCCCCTCACCCGGGCAGATCGCGCGCTCCACCTTGTCGACCTGCTCGCGGGAGATCTTGCCCGCGAGGCAGGCGCCGACCGCCTCGAAGGCGTCGATGATCGTGACGTCCTCGCCGTCGACCTGGCCCGGCAGGATGGTGCCGGCGTACAGGAAGACGCTGGCCAGGTCGAGCCGCGCCGCGGCCATCAGCATCCCCGGCAGCGACTTGTCACAGCCGGCCAGGAGCACGGACCCGTCGAGTCGCTCGGCCATCATCACGGTCTCGACGGAGTCCGCGATCACCTCGCGGGAGACCAGGGAGAAGTGCATCCCCTCGTGGCCCATCGAGATCCCGTCCGAGACCGAGATCGTGCCGAACTCGAGGGGGTAGCCGCCCGCGGCGTGGACGCCGTTCTTGGCCGACTGCGCAAGCCGCTGCAGCGACAGGTTGCAGGGTGTGATCTCGTTCCAGCTCGAGGCGACACCGATCTGGGGCTTCTCCCAGTCGTCATCCCCCATCCCGACGGCGCGCAGCATCCCCCGGGCGGCGGCCTTCTCCAGGCCGTCCGTGACGTCGCGCGAACGGGGCTTGATGTCGATCTTCGAGTCGGCGGCGTGGGTCATGGACCCGAGGCTAGTCGGCAGCATTCGCCGGCGGCCGGGTCGTCTCAGTCCACAGGGACGCCAGGGGTCGGCGTACGGCGGGTGGTCTGCCGCGTGCCGAGGGTCTCCGAGGAGCACCTCGTGCCACCACCCGCGCTCGGAGACACCCGGCGGACACCCTCCGGGCACCCTGGCCAGCAACACCCACCGACGGTGGCGGGGGTCAGCGTTGTTCGGCCACGCCCTTGAGCCGCGAGAGGCCCTTCTCGAAGTCGCGGCCCAGCAGCTTGTCCATGCTGAAGACCTTGGAGAACACCGCGGCCGCGCCGGTGCTCTCGCCGGTCATGGTCCAGGTGACACGGGTGCCGGCGCCGGCTGGGACGAAGTGGAACTCGACGGGGTTCTCGGCCTTCCACGGCTTCTGGAACACCAGGTGCACGTCGATCCGCTCCGGCGTCGAGCCGACGATCTCCATCGAGCCGCGCCCGGCCTTGCGGTTGCCCGACCAGGCGTAGTGGGCGCCGACGCCCCGGTCCGGTCCGGTGTACGTGCGCTGCAGGGCGGGGTCGAGGTCCTCCCACGGCGACCAGGCGGTCCACTCGTGGAAGTCGTCGACCAGGGCGTGACAGGTGGCCGCGTCCGCCTCGACCTCGACGGATCGGGTGACGGTGTAGGAACCCATGGCGGGACTGTAACGCCCGGCGCGGGCCCTCAGCTCACGTCAGGGCGGCCGCCCGCACCACCATCACGTCGGGCAGGCCCTCCGCCACCTCCGACCACGACTCGCCCTCGTCGGCCGAGGCCCAGACCGCGCCGTTGCGGCCCCCGAAGTAGAGGCCGACCGGGTCGTGCTGGTCGGCGCACATGGCGTCGCGCATCACGGCCGCGAAGTAGCCGTCGGGCAGGTCGCTGCCCCCCAGCTCCTCCCAGGACTCTCCCGCGTCGGTGGTGCGCCACACCCGCGCGTGGCCGTCGACCGGCCAGCGCGCCCCGGCGTCGGTGATCGGGAAGGTGTAGGCGGTGGCGGGGGTGCGCGGGTGGGTGACCATCGCGAAGCCGAACTCGCTCGGCAGCCCCGGCGCGATGTCCTGCCAGCTGCCGCCCCCGTCGTCGGAGCGGTAGACGCCGCCGTGGTTCTGCAGGAAGAGCCGGTCGCTGACCTCCGGGTCGCGCGCCACCTTGTGGACGCACTGCCCGAACTCCGGGTAGGAGCGCTCGCCGGGCATGAACTCCGCCTTGACCCCGGTGTTGGACGCCTCCCACGACTCCCCTCCGTCGGCGGTCCGGTAGACACCACCGGTCGAGATGGCCGCGAGCACCGACGAGGAGTCGGTCGGGTGGGGCAGGATCGTGTGGAAGGCCTGGCCGCCGAACCCGGCGTTCCACTCCTCGCGGTGGGGGTGGTCCCACAGCCCGCGGACCAGCTCGAAGCTCTCGCCCCGGTCGCTCGACCGGAACACCGCGCCCGGCTCGGTGCCGGCCCACACGACGTCGTCCTCGACGCCGGGGACCAGCTGCCAGACCCGCTCCAGCGCGACGCCCGTGTCGTCGGGGAAGCGGAGCGCCCCGTTGGGGGTCTCCTCCCAGGTGTCGCCGAGGTCGTCGGAGCGCCGCACCTGGGGCCCGAACCAGCTCGACGAGCAGCCGGCGAGCAGCCGGGGACGCTCACCCCGGGTGTCGAGGTGGACCGAGTAGACCTCCTCCATGGGGAAGTGCGGGCCCGACACCTCCCACTCCCTGCGATGGTCGTCGGACGTCGCGAGCCATAGCCCCTTGCGGGTGCCGATCATGAGCAGGGTGGTGGGTGTGGACATGGTGGACTCCCTCACTGCTGGGTGCGGTTGCGGAACGTACGGATGGACAGCGGCGCCAGGATCGCCGTCAGGCCGATGCACCAGATCAGCGTCGCGACGACCGGGTGCTGGAGCGGCAGCGCGGCGTCTGCGGGCGCCGGCGGGGTGTTGCCCCACAGCACGCGGATCGCCTGCACCAGCGCGGAGATCGGGTTCCACTCGGCGATGGTGCGAAGCCAGGGCTCCATCGGCTCGGTCGGCGCGAAGGCGTTGGACAGGAAGGTCAGTGGGAAGATGGTCGTGAACATCACGCCGTTGACGGCCTCCACCGAGCGCATCTTGGAGCCGACCAGGATGCCCAGCCAGATCATCGTGAAGCCCCACAGCAGCAGCAGCCCGTACGCCGCGACCGCCTCGAGGAAGGTGCCGCGGATCCGCCAGCCGATCACGAGGCCGGTCAGCGACATCACGACGATGCCGATGCTGGAGTGGATCAGGCTGGAGATGCTGCGGCCGACCAGGACGGCGGAGGGGTGGATCGGCAGCGAGCGCATCCGGTCGACGATGCCCTTGTCGATGTCGGAGGTCAGCCCCACCGCGACGATGAACGACGCGAACGCGATCGTCTGGCCCATGATCCCGCCGAGCAGCCACTCGTTGTAGCCGGCCTTCGACTCGGTCGCGATCGCGCCGCCGAACACGTAGGCGAACAGCAGCACGAACATCACCGGCTGGATGGTGACGTCGAGCAGCATCTCCGGCATCCGGCGGATGTGGATCAGGTTGCGCCGCGTGATCACCAGCGACTGGCTGAGCAGGCTGCCGGTCCGGATCGTCGGGCGCTCGAGCGTGGGGTGCTGGTCGAGGTCGCTCGACCTGGTCTCGGTGCTCATGCGGAGATCTCCTCCTCGGGTGCGATGTCCTCGGCGCGGTGGCCGGTCAGGTGCAGGAAGACGTCGTCGAGGCTGGGCCGCTGCAGGCCGAGGTCGTCGAGGTCGATCCCGCTGCCGTCGAAGAGCGTGGCGACACGGGTGACGTCGCGCAGCCCCTCGGCGGCAGCGGTCACCGACCGGGTCGGCTCGTCGACGTGGACCTCCGGCACCGCCTGCCGGAGCAGGTCGGCCGCCGCCGCGAGGTCCTCGGACCGGGAGACCGTGACGACCAGGGCCGCACGGCCCGACGCGTCCTTGAGCTCGAGCGGGGTGCCGTGGGCGATCACGGTGCCCTTGTCGATGACCACGATGTCGTCGGCAAGCTGGTCGGCCTCCTCGAGGTACTGGGTCGTGAGCAGCAGCGTGGTGCCGTCGCTCACCAGGTCGCGCAGCACCTCCCACAGCTCGACCCGACTGCGGGGGTCGAGGCCCGTGGTCGGCTCGTCGAGGAACAGCACCGGCGGGGTGGCGATCAGGCTGACGGCCAGGTCGAGCCGGCGCCGCATGCCGCCGGAGTAGGTCTTGATGGTCCGGTCGGCGGCGTCGCTCAGCGAGAACCGCTCCAGCAGGTCGGCGCTCTGCCGCTGGATGGTCTGCCGGTCGAGGCCGTAGAGGCTGCCGACGAGCCAGAGGTTCTCCTTGCCGGTCAGCAGCTCGTCGACGGTGGCCGCCTGGCCGGTGAGTCCCATCGACCGCCGCACCGCCTCCGGCTCGCGGACCACGTCGTGCCCGGCCACCCGCGCGGTGCCGCTGGTCGGCGTGGTGAGCGTCGTCATCATGCGCACGGTCGTGGTCTTGCCGGCGCCGTTGGGACCGAGCAGCCCCAGCACCGTGCCGCGCGGCACGCTGAAGCTGACGCCGTCGACGGCGACGGTCTCCCCGAAGTGCTTGACGAGCTGCTCGGCCTCGATGGCCGGCGCGCCCGTTCCCCTGCTGCCCACGTTGGTGGTCACCGGTCGTCCCTTCCCCGTGCTGTCGACTGTCTCTCCCGCGTGGTGACGACGCTAGCCCCGTCCACCGACAGGATCACCTGGATTGCGTCCTCGCCCCACGCCCTAGATTGACCGGGTGGCGCCCCGATTCTCACCGGTCTGGCTGGTGCTGGTCGGAATCCTCTCGGTCCAGCTCGGTGCGGCGGTCGCGAAGTCGCTGTTCGGGGAGATCTCGCCGACGGGGATCGTCTGGCTGCGCCTGGTCACGAGCGCGCTGCTCCTCGGGCTCATCGCGCGGCCCGCGCTGCGCGGCCGGCGGCGCGGCGACTGGGCGGTCGTCGTGGGCTTCGGTGTCGCGCTCGGGGTCATGAACTGGGCGATCTACCAGGCGTTCGCCCGGATCCCGCTGGGGGTGGCGGTCACCATCGAGTTCGTCGGCCCGCTGGCGATCGCGGTCGTCGGCTCGCGACGTGCCCGGGACCTGCTGTGGGTGGCGCTGGCCGGTGCGGGGGTGCTGCTGCTGGGCCTGCAGCCCGGCGACGTGACCCTGGCCGGTGCTGGCTTCGCGCTGCTCGCGGGGGGCGCCTGGGCCGCGTACATCCTGCTCAGCGCCAGCACCGGCGCCCGCTGGCCGGGGCTGGACGGGCTCGCCGTCGCCAGCCTCGTGGCCACCGTGCTGCTCGCTCCGGCCGCGCTCGGCAGCGCGGGCGAGGCCCTGGTGGACCCGCGGATCCTGGCGGTCGGTGCCGCGGTCGGGCTGCTGAGCTCGGTGATCCCCTACAGCTGCGAGATGGTGGCGCTACGCCGGCTGCGGCCCGCGGTGTTCTCGATCCTGATGAGCCTGGAGCCCGCCGCGGCGGCACTGGCGGGGATCGTGGTGCTCGGGGAGTTCCTGACGGGGACGCAGTGGCTGGCGATGGCGTGCGTCGTGGTCGCGTCCGTGGGCGCCACCCGGTCCGGGCGGGCACTCGTCGAGCCGGTGCCGGACTGACGGGCGCCCCGCATCGTTCACACGCCCGTCACACGGGGTTGACGCGACCGCAAGACACCACCCCTAGCGTCGTCGGTGTCGTCGCCTCCGGACCCAGGAACCGCCATGCATCTCTCGCCCGTCGACCGCTGGGTCCACCAGTGGGCCGTCAGCTCCCAGCAGCGGTCCCGCCGCAACGCCATGGTCGCCGCGACCGCGCTCACGCAGCGCCGCGCGGAGAGCCGCGAGGTCGAGGACTACCTCGCGGCGCGCGCCGTACGCCGAGCCGTGCCGGACGGCCCGGCGGCCGCGTCGCACTGACGCCGGGTGGCGCGGCCGCCTCTCAGGTCGCGCCACCCGGTCGTGCCCGGCTCCTCGGTCGTCCTCGGTCGTCCGGGCGGTTCGGCACCGGACCTGCTGGTCCCCTCCGGCACACTGGCCCCATGGCCTCCCCTGCCGGATCCCGCACCGAGTCCCGGACCACCCACGCACGGCTCGCCTTCACCGACGTGCTCTCCGACGACGGCACCCGCCTGCGGGCGTGGACCAACGACCCCGACGGACAGGTCGACGGGCCGACCGTCGTGCTGTGCAACGGCCTCGGCACCAGCCCGTGGGCGTGGCCGGCGCTGCTCGACCCCGACTGTGGCGTCCGGGTCGTGAGCTGGAACCACCGCGGGACCGGGGGCTCGGACCGGCCGGCCGACCCGCGCCGCGTCGGCATCGACGAGTTCGTCGAGGACGCGCTGTCGGTGATGGACCACTTCGGCATCGACAGCACCGTCCTCATGGGCTGGTCGATGGGTGTCAACACGATGTTCGAGCTGGCCACCCGCCACCCGGAGCGGGTCCGCGGCCTGTTCGCCGTCGCGGGGGTCCCCGGCGGGACCTTCGCCACGATGCTCGGCCCGTTCCACCTCCCGCACGCCCTCGCGGGTGCGCTCACCGTCAACTGGGCCCGGCTGCTGCACCACGGCGGTCGGGCGCTGACCCCGCTGACCCGCCGGCTGCCGATCGGGCCGTGGACGATCTCGGCGCTCGGCCACACCGGATTCATGTTCCCGGTGCCCGACCGCGAGCTCGCGGCGACCGCCGTCCGCGAGTTCCTGCAGACGCCGGTCGACTGGTACTTCCACCTCGCGCTCCGCACCTCCGAGCACGCCCGGGTCCGGCTCAGCCAGATCAGCGTGCCCACGTTCTTCGTCGCCGCCCGGTGGGACGTCCTGAGCGGCGCCCGCGACATGTTCACCGCCGCCGAGCGGCTCGACGAGTCGACGTACGTCGAGCTCAACGGCTCCCACTTCCTGCAGATGGAGCAACCCGAGCGGGTGCACGAGCTGCTCCTGGAGTTCCTGGAACGGATCGGGTGATGCGCCGCCGTACGGCCGTCCTCGGTGCGTTGCTCGCATTCACGCTCACCGCCTGCTCCGACGGCGACGACGGTCCGGGGCCGCCGACGGTCACCGCCCCCACCGCCGAGGAGCGCGACGGCGGCACCGGCTCCCCGTCGGAGGGGGGCACGATCGGACGTGAGCAGCAGGTCGAGGTCGTCGACACCGTCGCCACCGGGCTGGAGGTGCCGTGGGGGCTGGGGTTCCTGCCCGACGGGCGGGCCGTGGTGACCGAGCGCGACACCCGCCAGGTGCTGCTGGTCGACCCCGAGGGTGGGGAGCCGCAGCAGGCCGGGACCCTCGGCGATCCCGTCGCGGCGGGCGAGGCGGGCGAGGGCGGGCTGCTGGGCGTCGCCGTCTCCCCCGACTTCGCCAGCGACCGGATGCTCTACTTCTACCTGGGCACCGCGACGGACAACCGGATCGTCCGGGCGCCGCTGGACCGCCAGGACCAGCTGGGGACGCCCGAGGTGCTGCTCGACGGGATCCCCACCGGCTTCACCCACGACGGGGGCAGGCTCCGCTTCGGGCCCGACGGCCTGCTCTACGCCTCCACCGGCGAGACCGGCACTCCCGACCTCGCCCAGGACCGGACCTCCCTGGCCGGCAAGATCCTCCGGATGACTCCCGACGGTGCCCCCGCGCCCGGCAACCCCGACCCCGACTCCCCCGTCTGGACCTGGGGCCACCGCAACGTGCAGGGGCTGGCGTTCGACGACGACGACAACCTGTGGGCCAGCGAGTTCGGCGAGTCGACGTACGACGAGCTCAACCTGATCCGCAAGGGCGGCAACTACGGCTGGCCGGAGGTCGAGGGCCGCGGCGACGAGGAGGGCCTCGTCAACCCGCGCGTGGTGTGGAGCACCAGCCAGGCGTCGCCCTCGGGCCTGGCGTACGCCGAGGGCCACGTGTGGCTCGGAGCGCTCCAGGGCACCCGGCTCTGGCGGGTCGAGGTCGCCGACGGCCAGGCCAGCGACCCGACGCCGTTCTTCGTGGGCGAGTACGGCCGGCTGCGCACCGTCGAGGTGGCGCCCGACGGCAACCTGTGGGTCACCACGTCCAACCGCGACGGTCGCGGCGACCCGGCGGCCGAGGACGACCGGATCCTCGTGGTCCGTCCCGGCACCCGGTGAGTCACCAGCCGGTCAGCGTCTGACGACGGCCCGTCGCGCGGCGCGGCGCAGCGTCGTCAGGACGGCTGGCCCGAGCACCACGATGGCGACCGCGTTGGTGACGGCCCGCACCGTGTCCCAGCCGCCGGTCGAGGTGAGCAACGTGTAGATCAGGAACCGGTGGAGGTTCTCCAGCACCGGCGCACCCGGCACGTACGAGAGCGACCCCTCGTGGCCGGGCAGCTCGATCCCGAGCACGAACGGCCACCCGGACAGGTTCATCAGCAGCCCGAAGGCGTAGGCGGCCACCACGCCGTACCCGGCCAGCAGGGCGATCTCGGCGCGACCCGTCGGGCGGCGCGGGAGCAGTCCGGCCCCCATGCCCACCCACGCCGACACGACCATCTGGAACGGGAGCCAGGGACCCACACCCGCGGTGAGGAGCGCGGAGGCGAACAGCGACGTGCAGCCCAGCACGAAGCCGAACCCGGGTCCGAAGACCCGACCCGCGAGGATCAGCAGGAAGAACGCCAGCTCGACGCCCGCGAGACCCGGGGAGAGCGCCCGGAGCACCGCGTTGACCGCACTCAGCACGCCCAGCACGGCCAGCACCCGCGGGTCGAGCCCGCCCTCGCTGATCTCGGCCAGCACGACGGCGATCACCAGCGGCAGCAGGGCCAGGAACAGGAACGGCGGGTCGACCCGTGCCCCCGGAGGCACCCGCAGCAGGAGCGGCCAGCAGAGCATCATCAGCCCGACCAGCGACGCCACCCCGAGCACCAGGCTCGAGCGCAGCGAGAGCCGCACCGCAGCCGTCCGGGTCGGCGCGCTCACCGGGTGCCCCGTACGTCGGCGACCGTCAGCCACGGTGGCCCCAGCACCTTGGTCACCTGGGGGGCGAATCCGGGGGACTGCGCCACGACCTCGCGCACCGGGCCGCGGGAGACCAGCTCCCCCTCGGCCATCACCGCCAGGTCGTCGGCCGCCTGGGCCACGAACTCCACGTCGTGGGTTGCGACCAGGACCGCCACTCCGCCATCGGCCACCTCCCGCAGGATGGCCGCCAGCTCGGCCTTGCCGGGGTAGTCGAGTCCGCGCGTCGGCTCGTCGAGCAGCAGCACCCCCGGCCGGCCGACCAGCACCAGGGCGAGCGCCAACGCCAGCCGCTGACCCTCCGAGAGGTCACGCGGGTGCTGGGTGTCGTCGATGCCGGGAGCCAGCCGGTCCAGGAGGCGCCGGCAGTCGCCGGTGCCACCGTCGCCGGCAGCGCACTCCTCGGCGACCGTCTCCAGGTAGAGCAGGTCGGCGGGCGTCTGCGGCACCAGGCCGACCAGCTCGCGACGGCCACGCGGCTCCTCGGTGGCCGGGTCGCGACCCGCCACCGCCACCTGCCCGCCGTACCTCTCGCGACCCTGCAGGGCCCACAGCAGGCTGGACTTCCCGCACCCGTTGCGGCCCATCAGGGCGGTGACGGTGCCGGCTGCCAGGCTCAGGTCGAGCTCGCGCACGGCGACGGTGGCGCCGTGCCGGACCGTGAGGCGGCGGGCCTCCAGCCGCACCTTCCCCGGCGTGCGCGGCGGCCGGTCCGGCGCGGGCGGGAGTGCGAGCGCGTCGACCCGGCGGCGCGCGTCGCGGACCGCCAGCGGCAGCGGCGACCACCCGGCGAGCCGACCGAGCTCCACGATGGGTGGTACGACGGGTGAGTCAGCGAGCACGGTCGCCGGGTCGTCGACGACGACCCGGCCGTCGCCCGTCAGCAGGCACAGCCGGTCGGCGAAGGGCAGCACCCGCTCGAGGCGGTGCTCGGCCATCAGCACGGTGAGGCCGACGTCGTGCACCAGTCGGGTGAGCGTGGCCAGCACCTCCTCCGCCGCGGTCGGGTCGAGGGCCGAGGTCGGCTCGTCGAGCACGAGCAGCAGCGGGTGCATGGTCAGCACCGAGCCGATCGCGACCCGCTGCTGCTGGCCGCCGGAGAGGGTCCGCAGGTCACGACCGCGGAGCTCGGCGATGCCGAGCAGGTCGAGCGTCTCCTCGACCCGCCGCCGCATGGTGTCCGGTGGCAGCCCGAGCTGCTCCATGCCGTAGGCGAGCTCCTCCTCGACGGTGTCGGTGACGAAGCCGGCGGCGGGGTCCTGGCCGACGTGCCCGACCAGGTGGGCCCGCTCCCGCGGCGGCCGGGAGGTCACGTCCTCGCCCCGCAGCAGCACCCGGCCGTGGAGCTCGCCGCCGGTGAAGCGCGGGACCAGTCCGGTCAGCAGACCGAGCAGCGTCGACTTGCCGACGCCGGTGCGCCCGGAGACGACGACCAGCTCGGCCTCGTCGAGCTCGAGGTCGACCTCGTCGAGCACCACGTGTCCGTCGTACGCGAAGCGGATGTCCTGCAGCGAGATCACGGTCGGACCCCCCGCGTCCGGGGCTGGTGCGGCGCGCAGAGGGCAGCACCCAGGCCCACCGCGACCGTGGCCAGCGCGACGACGCTCACCTGCGGAACCACGTCGAGAGCCGGGTAGGCGAGGGGCAGCTGTTGACCGCTGACCCACCAGCCGCCCGCCGCCACGACCAGGCCACCGGAGACGACGACCAGCTCGGGCCACCGCCACCGGTCGGGGCGGTAGCGCGTGCGGTGCACCCGCGACCCCGCACTGAGCAGCCCCAGTCCGGCGACCACCAGTCCTCCCAGCAGCATCGGCAGCGCCAGCCAGCGGGGTGCGGTGGTGTCGAGCAGGGCGTAGGTCCCGACGCAGACCCCGACCAGCCCGGTGAGCATCAGGCTCCCCGTCACCCGCCGTTGGCCACGGCTGGCCCCGCCGGGCCGGCCGTAGCCACGGACGTCCATGCCCGCCGCCATCGCCAGCGAGCGCTCCAGGGAGTCCTCCAGCACCGGCACCAGGAGCCGGCGCAGCCCCCGCACCCGGCCGGCATCGCCCGCCCGCAGCGACTGCGCGGCCCGGACCCGCTGCAGGCTGTCGGCGAACTGCGGCAGCATGGTGACGGCCACGACGAGAGCGGTGCCCACCTCGTAGAGCGCCGGCGGCACCGACCGGAGCAGCCGCTTGGGGTTCGCGAGCGCGTTGGCCGCACCGACACAGATCACGATGGTCGCGAGCCGCAGCCCGTCGTAGAGGCCGGCGAGCAGGGACTCGCGGGTGATCGGACCGAGCAGCACGATCCCCGCCGCCCAGTCCGGCAGCGTGATCGCGGGCAGGTCGACCAGCACCGTCCCGGGTCCGGTCCCGAGCACCAGCCGGAACGCGACCCGTACGACCACGATGGCCACCCCCAGCAGGACGTAGAGCCGGAACGAGTCCGCCCACGGCTGGTCGGAGCGGCGCAGCGTGACCACCACACTGGCCACCCCGACCAGCAGGAGCAGCAGCATCGGGTTGGTGGTCAGCGACGCGGCGACGGCGAGCCCCAGGGCCCACACCCACCAGGCGACGGGGTGCAGGTCCCGGGGCAGCCGTGCCGCGCTTCGCATCCGCAGCGTCAGGACGCGCGGCGCCGGAGGTACCCGGCGACGCCGGCGACCGCGAACAGCGCGCCGATCGCGACCGGGGCGACCCACGCCGGCAGGCCTTCGCCGTCGGTGGCCGGCGGGTCGCTGGTCGCCACCTGGTCCTCCTCGGCCGGCTCCACGGGGCCTGCGGACGACTCGTCGTCGGTGCGCTCCGACTCCCGCTGGCTCTTCTCCTGCTCCCTCTTCTCCTGCCTCTCCCGCTGCTGGTGCGCCGGGTCGTCCTCGAGCCCCCGGTCACGCTCGGCCCGATCCTGCGGGCGGTTGCGCGGAGTCGTGGCCGCTGCGCCCGGGTCGGCGTCGGGGGAGGAGCTCGCCTCCGGCGAGGTCGACGCCGAAGGCGACCGCGGCTGCGAGGACCCCCCACCCGTGCCCGGGGAGCCGCCCCCCGGCGGCGTGGAGCCGGTCCCGTCGTCCGGCTGCTGCGGCTGGCTGGCCGGTGGTGTCCCGGGGTAGTCGTAGCCGCCACCGTTCTGCCACGCCCAGGCCACGGAGCCGCCCTCGGGCACGTTGAGACTGTCGACGCCCTCCTGGGAGAAGACCCAGCCGCCGTCTCCGTCCGACCAGAAGAGGCCCCAGAACGCGTCGGCGGGCGGCATGTTGACGCAGGCGTCCTGGGTCCGGAGCCCGTCGACCTTGCACACCGCACCGGGCTGGCGCTGCACCCGGGTCAGCTCGTGCCCGGCGGCGCCGAAGAGCTCCGAGGCCGTGTCGCCGCCGCCCGCGACGACACAGGTCGTCTCCGTGCCGCTGCCACCCGATCGGCTGTAGTCGACGACGACCGTGACCCCCCCGGACTCGCAGGCGGCCGCCTGCGAGGTGGCCGGCAGGAGCACCAGCCCACCCGCCGCCAGGACGGCCGAGGCCGCCAGCCGGATCACGCCGCGCACGTCAGCAACCCGCTGCGGATGCCAGCCCGGGCGCGGCCTGGGCGGTCGCCCGGCGCCACTGGTCGGTCGCTCCGTCGGTGATGCCGTTCGCCTCGCCCTCGGCGAAGGCGCCGCGGTCGTAGGCGATGGCGCCGTCCTCACCCGCGAGCTGTCCGGTGGCGCCGGCCGGGACCTGCAGGTCGCGGACCCAGCTCGCGGCCCGGCGGGCCGGACGGCAGGCACCGGCATCCCCGAGCGCCCACGCGGCGAGCCCGGTGCTGTTGGCGTTGCTGGCCTCGGTGGCGACCCCGCCCCCGAAGCTGCCGTTCGGCTTCTGCCGGCGCTTCAGCCAGGCGACGGCGTCGGTGGCCGCGGTCCGGGTCGCGCGCGTCCGGTCGGCCTCGGGGAGCGCCCGCAGGGCCAGCACCGCGAGCGCGGTGGCGTCGGTGTCGGGAGCACGGTTCGCGGCCGATGCCGCGTCGCACGTCTGGTCGGCCTTCCGCTTGCCCGAGAACTCGAGCCGGAAGAAGCCGGCGGAGCACTGCTGCTCCAGGAGGAACCGGACCACGTGGTCGGCTCGACCCGAGCCGGCCCGGGCAAGCCCGCGCGCCGCGAAGGCCTGGCCGATGGTGTTCGCGAAGTCACCGAAGTCGCTCCGGTCCTCGATGCGCCCCGCGATGGGCGCGGTGGTGGCGACCCGTCCGTTGAGACGCTGGACCAGGTCGACGCCGCCGTAGGCGCGCGGGTCGTCCCCCGCGACCTGTGCGACGACGGTCAGCTTGGCGACCGGACCGGCGTACACGTCGTCCGGCGCCCCGAAGTCGGCACCGGTGGTGTAGCTGTCCACCTCGGCGGCCAGCGCGTCGCTCACCTCCGCGAGCGGGGCGTCCTGGCCCCCGATCTCGGCGAAGGCGAGACCGACGTCGGCGCTGAGTCCGTAGTCGCGAAGTCGAGTTGAACTGCTCGTTGACGATGATCCCGTCCGTCGCGCTGCCGGGACTGCAGCCAGTCGCCGCCGTCGTCGGCGGGGGCTGCGCTGGCGGGCGGCGCGGCCAGGGTGGCGATGAGGGCGCGGTCGCCAGCGGCGGCGACGGCCGGGACGCAGCACGTTGCGCATGATGATTCCTTCCCGCTGCACACAACGGGGAGTCCGCGCGGACCACCCGCTGCTTTCCTCGACAGCGTGTGTTCAGGACGTTCGCAGCGGGTGCTCCGGCTCGTGCCCCGAGGGCACCTACGGTTGCGGGTCAGCGCCGGACTTGGACCGGCTTTCCCCACCTGCGGACGCGATGAGTGGTGTCGGGTCACCCTAGCGCCTCCGCGCGACCGCCCCCATGCCGAGCCGTCGCTCGTGCACGTCCGGCTGCCGCCGGGCGGTCAGGTGAGCTTCTCGAGGATCAGCTCGCGGACCCGGCCGGCGTCGGCCTGCCCGCGCATCTCCTTCATGACGACGCCGATCAGGGCGCCGGCCGCGGCGACCTTGCCGTCGCGGACCTTCTGCGCCACGTCCGGGTTGCCCTCGATCGCCGCGTCGACCGCCGCGCCGAGCGCGGAGTCGTCGGAGACGATCTCGAGCCCCCGGGCCTGCACGATCTGCTCGGGGGTGCCCTCACCGGCGAGCAGCCCGTCGAAGACCTGCCGGGCGAGCTTGTCGTTGATCGTGCCGGCGTCGACGAGCGCCTGGACCGCGGCCACGTCGGCGGGCGAGACGCCCAGGGACGCGATGTCGGCGCCCTGCTCGTTGGCGCGCCGGGCCAGCTCCGAGAGCCACCACTTGCGGGCGGCCTGAGGTGGGGCACCGGCCGCGACGGTCTGCTCGACCAGGGTCAGCGCGCCGGCGCCGACGGTGTCGCGCATCTCGAGGTCGGAGAAGCCCCACTCGGCCTGCAGCCGGGCCCGCTTCTTCTCGGGCGCCTCGGGGAGCCCGCCCCGCAGCTGCTCGACCCACTCCCGCGAGGGAGCGACCGGCACGAGGTCGGGTTCGGGGAAGTAGCGGTAGTCCTCGGCGTCGGACTTCTCTCGGCCACTGGTCGTGACGCCGGTGTCCTCGTGCCAGTGACGCGTCTCCTGGATGATCGACCCGCCGCCGTCGAGCACGGCGGCGTGCCGCTGCACCTCGTAGCGGACCGCCCGCTCGACGGAGCGGAAGGAGTTGACGTTCTTGGTCTCGGTGCGGGTGCCGAGGACGTCGCTGCCGGTGGGGGCCAGCGACAGGTTGACGTCGGCACGCAGGTTGCCCTGGTCCATCCGGGCCTCGCTGACCCCGAGCGCGAGGATCAGCTCGCGCAGCTGCTGGACGTACGCCCGCGCCACCTGCGGCGCCTTTGCCCCGGTGCCGGTGATCGGCTTGGTGACGATCTCGATCAGCGGGATGCCGGCGCGGTTGTAGTCGACGAGCGAGTGGTCCGCGCCGTGGATCCGACCGGTGGCGCCGCCGACGTGGAGGGACTTGCCGGTGTCCTCCTCCATGTGGGCGCGCTCGATCCCGATCCGGTGGACCTCCCCCTCCACCTCGACCTCGGTCCAGCCCTCGTAGGCGATCGGCTCGTCGTACTGGGAGGTCTGGAAGTTCTTCGGCATGTCCGGGTAGAAGTAGTTCTTCCGCGCGAACCGGCACCACTCGGCGATCTCGCAGTTGAGGGCCAGCCCGATCCGGATCGCTGCCTCGACCGCCGCCCGGTTGACCACGGGCATCGCGCCGGGCAGGCCCAGGCAGGTCGGGCAGACCTGCGTGTTGGGCTCGGCGCCGAATCCGGTCGGGCAGCCGCAGAACATCTTCGAGGCGGTGTTGAGCTCGACGTGGACCTCGAGGCCGAGGGCCGGGTCGAACTTCTCCAGCGCCTCCTCGAACGAGAGCAGGGTCGCGGTGGTCATGGCGTTGCTCCTTCCAGGCCGGGCGCCCGGTCGAGCAGCGGCCCGCCCCACTCGCGGGTGAGCAGGGTCTCGAGGGCGGCGCCGACCCGGTAGACGCGGTCGTCGGCCATGGCGGGGGCGAGCACCTGGACGCCGGTCGGCAGCCCGTCCTCCTCGGCCAGGCCGCTCGGCACCGAGATGCCGGGGACGCCGGAGAGGTTGGCGGGGATCGTGGCGAGGTCGTTGAGGTACATCGCGAGCGGGTCGTCGAGCTTCTCCCCCAGCCGGAACGCCGTGGTCGGAGCGGTCGGCGAGACCAGCACGTCGGCCTGCCCGAAGGCCGCCTCGAAGTCGCGCGTGATCAGGGTGCGGACCTTCTGCGCCTGGCCGTAGTAGGCGTCGTAGTAGCCGCTGGAGAGGGCGTACGTGCCGAGGATGATCCGGCGCTTCACCTCGTCGCCGAAGCCGGCGTCGCGGGTCGCCCGCATCACCTCCTCGGCGCTCGGGCTGCCGTCGGGCACGACCCGCAGCCCGTAGCGCATCGCGTCGAACTTGGCGAGGTTGCTGGACGCCTCGGCGGGCAGGATCAGGTAGTAGGCGGCGAGTGCGTGGACGAAGTGGGGGCACGACACCTCGACCACCTCGGCCCCCGCCTTGACCATCAGGTCGACCGACTCCTCGAACCGGCGCAGGACACCGGCCTGGTAGCCCTCGCCGCCGAGCTCGGTCACCACGCCGATCCGGACGCCGGTGAGGTCGCCGGACGCGCCCTGCCGGACGGCGTCGACGAGCGCCGGGAGCGGCTGGTCGATGCTGGTCGAGTCGAGCGGGTCGTGGCCGCCGATCACCTCGTGCAGCAGGGCGGCGTCGAGCACGGTCCGGGTGACCGGACCGGCCTGGTCGAGGGAGTTGGCCAGCGCGACCAGGCCGTAGCGCGACACCCCGCCGTAGGTCGGCTTGACGCCGACGGTGCCGGTGACCGCTCCCGGCTGCCGGATCGAGCCGCCGGTGTCGGTGCCGACCGCGAACGGCGCCTCGAAGGCGGCCACGGCCGCGGCGGACCCACCGCCCGAGCCGCCGGGGATCCGGTCGAGGTCCCACGGGTTGCGGGTCGGGCCGTAGGCGGAGTGCTCGGTGGAGGACCCCATCGCGAACTCGTCCATGTTGGTCTTCCCGAGGATCGGGAGCCCGGCCTCGCGCAGCCGGCGCACCACCGTCGCGTCGTACGGCGGCACCCAACCCTCGAGGATCTTCGAGCCGCACGTGGTGGGCATGCCGCGCGTCGTCAGGACGTCCTTGACGGCGATCGGGACGCCGTCCAGGGCCGAGCGCAGCTCGCCGGCGGCCCTCCGGCGGTCGGACTCGGCGGCCTGCTCGAGCGCTCCCTCGGTGTCCACGTGGAGGAAGGCGTGGACGGCGCCGTCGACCTCCGCGATCCGGTCGAGGTGGGCCTGGGTCACCTGCACCGAGGTGACCTCGCCGGCGGCGAGGGCGTCGCTGAGCGCGGCGGCGGTGGTGGTGGTCCCGGCCGAGGAGCCGCTCATGCCTCCTCCCCCAGGATCCGGGGGACGCTGAAGCGCTGCTGCTCGGCCTCGGGCGCACCGCTGAGCGCCTCGTCGGCGGTGAGCCCGGGCACGACGACGTCCTCACGGAACACGTTGGTCATCGGGAGCGCGTGGGAGGTCGGCGGGACGCTCCTCACCGGCGACGCCCCGGATCGACGCGATCGAGTCGAGGATCACCCCCAGCTGTGGCGCGAGGTGGTCCAGCTCGGCGTCGGAGAGGTCGATCCGGGCCAGGTCGGCCAGGTGGGCGACCTGCTCCCGGGTGAGGGACGCTCCGGGGGTCTCAGGCATGGCCCCAATCCTAGGCGGAGCGCTCTCGCCGATTCTGGGCCGCCCGTCCTCCCTCCCTATCCTCGCCGCATGACTTCGTCCCACGTGGGCGGGACGCCCTGGTCCTACCGTCCTGCGCTCGACGGGCTGCGCACGCTGGCCGTCTACAGCGTGCTGCTCTTCCACACCGGCCACCCGTGGGCCGAGGGCGGGTTCATCGGCGTCGACCTGTTCTTCGTGCTGTCCGGGTTCCTGGTGACCAGCGTGATCGTCAGCGAGGTCGACCGGACCGGCACGCTCCGGATCGGCCGCTTCTACGCCCGGCGGGTACGCCGCCTGCTGCCCGCCGCGGCCGTGGTCGTGGTGGCCACGGCGGCCGTGTACGTCCTCGTCGCCCCGGTGTCCGAACGGCTGTCGCTGGTGCGCGACGCCCAGAGCGCGCTGCTCTACGTCGCGAACTGGAACTTCCTGGCGCAGAGCGGCGACTACTTCGCCGCCGACGCCGACAAGAGCCCGTACCTGCACTTCTGGTCGCTGGCCATCGAGGAGCAGTACTACGTCGTCTTCCCGGTGCTCCTGCTGCTGCTGAGCCGCCGCGGCCGGCGCTGGGTCGTGGGGGTGCTCGCCGCCCTGTGCGCCGCCTCCGTGGTCGCGCAGCTGGTCTGGGCGCAGGTCGACACCGACCACGCCTACTACGGCACGGACGCCCGGCTCTACCAGCTGCTGGCGGGGTCGCTGCTCGCGCTGCTCCTCCACCGGCTGCAGCCGGTGGCCACCCGGCTCCGGCCCGGGGTCGTCGGCTGGGCCGCGCTGGCCGGCTTCGTGCTGCTCTGCAGTGGGCTGGTGCCGGTGTCGGCGTCGCTCCGGGGCCTGGCGGCGACGGTGGCCGCGGTCGCGCTCGTGGCGGCGCTGATGCTGTCCGACGAGGGACCGCTCGCCCGGCTGCTGTCGCGCCGGGTGCCCGTGTTCCTGGGGCGGGTCTCCTACGGCACCTACCTGTGGCACTGGCCGGTGATCCTGGTCCTGCAGCAGGTCCTCGACGTCGGCCCCGCGGTCGTCGCCGTGCTCGCCGTCGCGCTCAGCACCGGCCTCGCCGCCGCGTCGTACGAGGTGCTGGAGATGCCGATCCGCAGGTCCACCTGGCTCGACGGGCTGAACTGGTCGCCGGCGGTCGTCGGCGTCGCGGCGAGCGCGCTGCTGGCGATGACCGTGGTCCCGCAGACCCTGGAGCAGGAGCAGCGCCCGGCGCTGGCCAGCGGCCAGGAGGAGCGTCCCGACGTGGTCACCCGGCGCGCGGTCGAGCTGCCGCGAGACGTCGACTGGGAGGCGGTGACCGCCGACTACGGCGACACCGGCTGGTGCACCGCCGACGACCCGGGTGAGTGCACGGTCGTCGAGGGCTCCGGACCCCACGTGCTGCTGCTCGGCGACAGCCAGGCGCAGTCGCTGGTGCCGATGTTCCGCACCCTGGCCGAGGAGCACGACCTCACGCTCTCGCTCAACGTCGTCGAGGGCTGCATGTGGCAGGAGGGCCTCTACAACACCAAGTCGTCGGACGAGGAGCAGGACAACTGCCGCGACGCGCGGGTCGGCTGGTACGACGACGTGCTCCCCGAGATCGACCCGGACGTGGTCGTGGTGATGGCCCGGCCGCGCGACGACGAGGACCAGTGGTCCGGGGTCGTACGCCGCCGCGACGGTGAGGACCAGTCGCTGGCCCGGATGACCGTCGGGGCGTCGCGGGCGACCCTGCGCGACATCACGCGGACGGTCCCCCACACGTTGCTGGTCGAGCGCCTCGTGATGCCGGAGACCTTCGACCCCGCCGACTGCCTGACCAGCGAGGCGGACCCGGGCCGGTGCGCGGTCCCCGTCCCGCTCGGCGAGGGCGTGACCGACGGCCTGTCGCTCACGGAGGCGGCGGTCTCGCCCCGGGTCGACACCCTCGACCTCAACCCCGCGTTCTGCCCGGACGCGCCGATCTGCCTGCCCGTCGTCGGCGACGAGGTGGTGTGGCGCGACGACCACCACGTCACCGCCCGCTACGCCGAGAGCCGTCGCGAGCAGGTGTGGCGGATCCTGCAGGACAGCGGCGCCCTCGACTGAGCGGGCCCCCGCCTGCCCCGGGGTGGGTGACGGGACCGTCGTCGGGGTGCGACGATGCGAGTCCATGCACCTCCAGCCCCAGCTCATACCGGCGGCCGACCACTACTGGTCGACTCTGGTGCGCAACGACTCCGAAGCCGCGTACGGCGTCGTCCACCGGGTGATCGACGCCGGGGTGAGCCCCGCCGACGCGCTGGCCGGGATCGTCGTCCACACCCAGCAGAAGATCGGCGACTCCTGGGCCGCCAACCACTGGACCGTGGGCCAGGAGCACGCGGCCACCGCGATCAGCGAGGAGGTCGTCACCCGGGTGGGCGACCTGCTTCCCGCGCCCGACCCGGATCGTCCGCTCCTCCTCGTGGCCTGCGCCGAGCGTGAGTTCCACTCCCTGGCGGCCCAGGTCGTCGAGGTGTCGATGCGCTCGTGGGGCTGGCCCACCGACTACCTCGGCCCCGACACGCGGCGCGACCGGCTGCAGCAGCGGCTCCGGAACGGCCGACCCACCGCGGTGCTGGTCAGTGCCTCGCTGTCGTCGTCGCTGACCCGTGTCGCGCGCCAGATCGCCGACGTCACCACCACCGGCACGCCGGTCATCGTGGGCGGCGCGGCCTTCGACGAGGGCGGTGTCCGGGCGAGCCGGCTGGGCGCCAGCGCGTACGCCGCCTCGCCCGAGGAGGCCCGCGCCGTGCTCAAGCGGCTGCCCGACGTCGTGATCCCGCAACCGGCACCGTGGGACGCGGAGGCCGTCCGGCTGTCCGCGATGGCCGACACGATGGCCCGGCAGGTCCTCGCCGCGACCGAGCGCCGGCTCGACGCCGGGTCGGACGACCTCTCGCCCGACCACTGGCGAGTGGTCCTGGCGACGTTCACACCTCACCTGGTGGCCTCGGTCGCCGGGGGCGTCATGACCTCCGACCCGACCGTCCCGGCCGCGGCGCGCAGCTGGCTGGACGACGTGATGCGACGCCGCGGCGCCCCGGACAACGTGACCGACGTGCTGTGGGGCCAGCTGCGCGGCCAGCTCCGCGAGTTCCCGCACTCCCTGGCGCTGCTCGACTGACGGCGCAGCGCGCCCCTGCTTGGGGCCGCGTGCCACCGTGAAGCCATGTCGTCGCGCCCGCTGCCCGTCCTCCTCGCGACCGCCGCCCTGCTGCTCGCCGGTTGCACGGGTGGCGGCAGTGCCGCCCCGGGTCCGGCGCCGCGGCCGTCGGGGTCGGACGGGGCAGCACCGGCGTTCTCCTACGTCGCCCTCGGCGACTCGTTCACCGCCGCCCCCGGCATCCCCGAGACCGACGGGTCGGACGGCTGCCTGCGGTCCTCGCACAACTACCCGTCGCTGGTGGCCGAGCAGCTCGGCGCGGGCCGCGACGTCGAGCTCGACGACCGCAGCTGCAGCGGCGCCGACACCAGCAGCCTCGCCGGCCAGCAGGCGATCGGCCGCGAGCCGCGACCTCCGCAGCTGGACGCGCTCGCCCGGGACACCGACCTGGTGACGCTCTCGATCGGCGGCAACGACTTCGGCGTCTTCCTGCGGCTGGTGGGCGGGTGCGTGTCGCTCGCGGCCCAGGACCCCGACGGGTCGCCGTGCCGCGACGCCTCCCGCGGCCAGGCCGACCTGCTGGCCGAGACCCAGGCGCAGATCGAGCGCCGGCTGGTCCGGGCGATCGAGGAGGTGCGGCGACGGGCTCCCCGGGCGGAGGTGCTGGTCGTGGGCTACCCGCAGCTCGCCCCCGCCGAGGGCAGCTGCCCGGAGCTGCTCCCGCTGGCCAGCGGCGACGTGCCGTTCGCCCGTCACGTCAACAAGGCCCTCACCGACAACCTCGAGCGGGCCGCCGACCGCACGGACACGACGTACGTCGACGTCTGGCGGGCCTCCGAGGGGCACGACATCTGCGCAGACGAGCCGTGGGTCAACGGGCAGAACGGGGTGCAGGGCGGGGCGATCCCGTTCCACCCGCTCCCCGCGGGCCAGCAGGCCATCGCCGACCTGGTGGTCGACGAGGTGGGGCGCTGACGGGTTCCGGTCGGCACTCCTCGACGATCCGCACGGCCCGGTGATCTGCGGCTGTGCTCGGCCGGCTACGGGCGAACCGCCACCCACAGCTCCTCGGCCGGCCACCTGCTCGCCCACTCCGAGGACACGATCTCGTAGAACGGGTGGTCGCGGCCGTCTGCCGGCGCGTAGATCTCGTGCATCGCCTCGATGGCGAACCCGGCGCTCCGCAGCTGCCGCACCCACTCACCGTGCGAGGGGTGGAACTCGATCCCGCCGCCGGGCCACTGCACGCGATGGGCCTCGCGCTGACCGCGCAGCAGCCGGTCCCCGGCAACCCCGCCCTCGGCCGGGACACACAGCGTGGAGATGGTGCTGTTCGTCAGGAAGACCAGGCGTCCCCCGGGCCGTAGCAGCCTGGCGGCCTCGGGCAACCAGCGCTCGGGATCGCACCAGGCGGCCACCCCGTGCTCGCTCACCACCAGGTCGAAGCGCCCGCTGGCCAGCGGGACGCGCTCGGCGTCCGCGTGCACCAGGGGAAAGGTGGGGCCGAGCCGGGCCTGGAGGCCCCGCGCGGTGGCGAGCTGCTCACCGGAGAAGTCCAGGGCGACCGGCCGGGCGCCTGCGCGCGCGAGCCACGCAGCGAAGTAGGCAGTGCCGCAGGCGAGCTCGAGGACGTCCAGACCCTGGACGTCGCCCAGGACGCCGAGCTCCCGTTCGGGCGTCGCGAACAGGCCCCACGCCACTTCGGGCCGGCCCCACATGCTCTCGGCCGCACCGCTGGTGAAGCGCTCGTTCACGATCGCCCAGAGCTCCCGGTTCCGGGCGATGTCTGCGGCTCTGCCTTCGGACACCCGCCCAGTCTGACCGAAAGTGGACGGTGGCGCCGGGGTGCCGGGCGCCACCCGGCGTCGGCCGATCCGCTCGGTCAGCGGGACGACGATCCCCTCCGGCCCGCGCACATGGGCCATCTGCCAGGTGTTCTTGTACTGACCGATCCCGCCGACCAGTCCGTACCCGTTCGCAGCCACGCGGTCGACGATCGCCTGTAGGCCGTCGACCTCGAAGCAGATGCTGCGCAGGCCCAGCTCGTTGGCCGCCGCCGGGGGCGATCCGGGCTGGTGGTCGGGCCGGACGAAGCGCGCGAGCTCGACCCCGGTTCCTCCGTCGGGCGGCCCCAGCACGACGATCTCGGTCCTCGCGTCCGGGATGCCGATGACTGTGTCCACGAAGTCGCCCTCCAGGAAGGTGCGGCCCTCGACCTCGAGCCCCGGGTCTGCGAAGAACGCCGTCGCCACGTCGAGGTCGGCCACGGTGATCCCGACGTGGTCGAGCTGCCTGACGTGTGATGACGTCCACCCTCCAGTGGTGGTGTGGTCACTGGTCCGGGGACGGAGCCCTCACCCCTGCGGCCCAGCCCTACCTGAATGGATGAGGGCGGACAACCTGGCGAAGGAATCGGTCCAGCCGGCCATGTGCAGCGCCCGGCGTGCCTCGCTGGCGAACTGGCCCTGCGACAGCGAGAGCTCGGTGATGTCGACCCGGCCCGGCTCCAGGGACAGCCTGACGACCGTCTCGCGGTCCTCGGGGTCGGGCTCCTCCCAGCGAAAGGTGTAGGCGAGCCTGCTGGGCGGCTCGATCTCGAGGAACTCGCCTGCCAGGTGGAAGATCTCGCCCTCGGGCGGTTGCATCCCGAACCGGTAGCTGCCACCGACCTCGAGGTCCACCTCGATCTCGGGTGTCGTGAAGCCGGACGGCCCCCACCACTCCACCAGCTCGGCCGGCGCGGTGAGCGCCGTGAAGATCCGCTCGCGCGGTGCGTGAAAGGCGCAGCGCAGGTCGAGGACGAGCCCTCCCTGCACGCCGCTCATGCACCCACTCTCGCACCGGAAGTGACCCGGAGCCGCGGTTGCGGTGGCTCTGATTCGATGTGGGCACGTCGTCGACCCTGCGCCGACCTGTCGATCGCTCGCCCGTCACCAGGAAGTGGACCTGAGCCATGACCGAACCCACTCGGACGTCACCCACGGGGGAGGCCATCGGCACGCGTCACAAGATTGCGGCGCTCTGGACCGCGATGCTGTTCGTCTTCGCCTACGTCGACCTGTTCTCGCTCTATCGCCCGGACGTGCGCGCCGACCTCGACGAGGGTCGGCTGTTCGTCTTCGACGTCGACCAGACGTTCCTGTTCCTCACCACCCTGTACGTCGTGGTGCCGAGCCTCATGATCTACCTCAGCCTGGTCCTGCCGCGGCGGTTCAACCGCGTGCTCAACATCGCGCTCGCCGCCGTGTACGCCGTCACGGTCGTGGGCAGTGCCGTCGGCGAATGGGGCTACTTCAGCCTGGGAAGCGCCGTCGAGACGGTCCTCCTCGGCGCGCTTGCCTACCACGCATGGGTCTGGCCGGAGTCCACTCGGTAACCGTCCTCGGGCGACGAGTCGGGCGCGCCTCGGGGCCGGCAGCAGCCCGGTCGGCCGCCGTGCGGGGAGCAGAACTGTGGCAGTCTGCGGAGGTGAGCCTCCCTCGTCGCGACGTCGATCCCGATGGCCTGCTCGAGTACTCGGTGGTCTTCACCGACCGCTCCCTGAACCACATGTCCAGACGCTTCGTCGGGGTGATGCAGGACATCATCGACGTGCTGTGCACCACCTACGGCGCCGAGACGGTCGCCGTCGTCCCCGGTGGCGGCACCTATGCCATGGAGGCCGTCGCCCGGCAGCTGGCGACGGGGCGGCGATGCCTCGTCGTCCGCAACGGCCTGTTCTCCTACCGCTGGTCGCAGATCCTCGACGCCGGGTCGGTGGCCAGCGAGACGACTGTCTGCCGCGCCCGCCCGGTGTCCGACGAGCGGCACGCTCCGTGGATCCCATCCCCGGTCGCCGAGGTCGTCGAGGCCATCGAGCGCGCCCGTCCCGAGGTGGTCTTCGCGGCACATGTGGAGACGGCGGCCGGCATGCTGCTGCCCGACGACTACGTCCGCGCCGTCGCCGCGGCGACCCATGCCGTCGGTGGGCTCCTCGTCCTCGACTGCATCGCCTCGGGCGCGCTGTGGGTGGACATGGACGAGCTCGGCGTCGACGTCCTCCTCAGTGCCCCGCAGAAGGGATGGAGCGGCTCGCCGTGCGCGGGCTACGTGATGCTGGGTGAGGCCGGTCGGGCCCAGGTCATGTCGACGACCTCGAGCAGCTTCGCGATCGACCTCCAGAAGTGGTTGACGATCACCGAGGCCTACACCCAGGGGCAGACGCCCTACCACGCCACGATGCCGACGGACACGCTCGCGCACGACGCCGGGCTCATGCTCGAGACTCGCGCCGCCGGGCTCAGCGAGCTGCGCGAGGCCCAGGGCTCCCTGGGCCGGCGCGTACGTTCCCTGCTCGCCGAGCGCGGATTCCCGTCCGTCGCGTCCGAACGATTCGCCGCACCCAGCGTCGTGGTGGCCTTCACGGACGATCCCGGGATCCGCAGCGGCGCGACGTTCAAGGAACGGGGCGTCCAGGTCGCGGCCGGCGTACCGCTGATGTGTGGCGAAGGAGACGACTTCTCCACCTTCCGGGTGGGGCTCTTCGGCCTGGACAAGCTCACCGATGTCGATGGCACGGTAGAGCGCCTCGAGGCACACCTCCCGCACTGATCGAGTGGGGACGACGACCCTGGCACGCGCACCGGCTGACGGAGCCTTCCTCGGTGCTATACCGGACCCATGGCGCAATGCCGCGTGCCCGCGGCCCGGAGGTGCCGGCGGATCGGGCTGCTTCGTCTGCTCGCCGCCTGCCTGGTCGGCGTACTGGCGGGATGCTCCCTCGCGTCCACCGACACCTCCGCACCGGCCACCTCGCCGCCGCTCGGGAGCACGCCGTTCTCGCTGCTGCAGATGAACCTGTGCCTGTCGGGTGCGGCCCCGTGCCTGGAGTACCCCGAGGTGATCCGCGAGGCGATCACGGTCCTCCGTGAACACCGACCCGACGCGGTGACGCTGAACGAGGTCTGCAGCCGCGACGTGGCCCGCATCGCCCAGATGACCGGCTACCACCGGCGGTTCTCGACCGTGGTCTACGGCGGACGGCCGCTGCCCTGCCGTGCCCCGAGCGGGCGGGGCGTGTTCGGCAATGCCCTGCTCACAGCGGCACCGATCGCCGCAACCGTCGACCGCCCGTTCAGCGCACAGTCGATCGATCCCGAGCAGCGCCGCTGGCTGTGCGTGGCGACGGCGCAGTCGGTGACCGTGTGCACGACCCACCTGAGTGCCCCGAGCGAGCTCAGGACCGCCGTCCTCCGGCAGTGCGCGGAGTTCACCGACCTGCTGGCCGCGCGGACCAGGCGCGGACCCACGATCGCGGCCGGTGACATGAACACGCTCGGCGGCTGCGCGCCGGCGGGCATGTGGACACGCACCGACGCGGAGGGGGCGCAGACGCCGGGAGTCCAGCACGCTTACGGCACCGCGTCTCATCTGCGCGCCGCGACGTCGGAGGTCCTGCCCGCCACGCACACCGATCACGACTTCCTGTACCTCAGGGCGCGGCTGGTGTCACCGGGCGAGCACTGACAGCAGCCGCGAGGCTGCGGAGCCGGCACCGGCCGGTGATCACGTCATGCAGCGGAAGGACGCAGGTCGTGATCACCCCGTTGCCGTCGACCCGCGGGTCCACGGCCCGGTCGGCAGGCAGTGAGGACCTCATGTCGGTGGGTCGTGTCACGATGGCCACGTGGCTTCGGACTCACGCATGGTGGCACTGGGCTTCGGCAAGTTCGCCCGTGCCGACCGCATCTACGCCCTGGAGCGAATCGCCGGGGAGCAGCGCGGTGATGGCCGCCGGACCCGAGTCTGGATCGATGGAGTCGCCGAGCCGTTGATCGCCTCACGGACCGAGGCCACGATCCTGCGCGACATGGGCCAGGAGTCCGCGGTCGCTGGGCCTGAGCTGGACGAGGCACTGGATCTTGCCGCGCGTCTGGCTGCCGCAGCCGATGCCGGCCGGGTGGACCTGAGCGACCTGGGTCGTCGGGCGCGACGTCTCCTGGCGTCGACGACCGGACCGGCATAGATAGCGCGGCAAGGCTCACAGCGGTCCCAGACGGCTCGCCGGCACCTTCTCGCTCATCCGTCCTGCGCCGGGCCAGACGCCGGGCCACCGGGCTCCGTGCCCGACGCGCGCCCGGCGAGGCGGGCCAGAAACGAGGGTGGGGGGTGCCACGTAGCGGCATCCTCCGGATCCCAGGCGTAGGACGGGACGCCTCGCCCTGGATCGAACAGGGCGCAGAGCTCTGAGATCCCGAGCGCGGCGGCCGACCAGTCGTAGAGCCGATCGAGCCTGGGCACGATGATGCCGACGTCGACGAGGTGCCCGAAGCCGTGCTCGGCGACGACGTACGACTCGACGTCCTCGCCGAGTGGGTAGTCGGCGGGCAGGATGCGCGACAACGAGAGGAAGATGCCGGTGATGCCAAGCCGCGGATCTCCCAGCGGCCGACCGAGCGGCGCCAGCCGCCCGAGTGCGAGTCCGGGCTCGGCGACGAGCGCGTGGGCGTAGAGCACCCGGACGAGCACCAGGTTGATGAAGAATCGCTCGACGCGCCCCTCCTGCCGGGCCAGGTGCTCGTTCCCGAGATACGCCGAGACGATCGACGCATTGTGCGCGCGATACCAGGTACGTGCCGTCGGCTTCGCGATGAAGTCGAGGGTGGCCGCCACCCCCGGAGTCCGCGGGCGACCCGGGCGGCCGAACGCGAGCGCCGATGCCTCGCAGACGTCGCGCAGCAGTGACTCGTTCAGCGTCCGCCACCACGGGCTGCCGGGCGTCGGCGCCGAGGCGGGATTCAGCAGCCCGCGCCGCAGCTGCCACCGCATGAAGGCCGAGGCCGCCCGCCGATACGGCAGATAGCCACGATCGACCTCGGGCGGCAGCCGGTAGAGCTCGCGCAGGAGAGCCAATCGTGCGTCGGGGAGGTCGCGCACGCGCGACACCCGTTCGTCGGCGTACGCCGCAGCCGTGGCCCCAGCCATCCGTCGATTCTGACAGGACCGCACAGGTCGACGGCGCCCAGCACATTGCTGGGCGACGCCGTCGGGACGCCTGGTCCCCGTGCCCGTGACGCGGCTGACGGTCGCTCGCCGACGGCCGGTGCCCCTATCGACGCGGGGGCGCCACAGGGGGCAGGAGGTCGAGTGCGGCGAGCTGGTGGCTCTGGGCGCGAAGCGCACCCTCGGCGATCGCCCGGGCACCACCGCTCACGCCGGCCACCATCTCGGCGCGGGCGGCCGCCATCGACGTGTGGACATGGGCGGTGAGCTGGGCGGCGTACGCCCGGTCGAGGGCCGTGCCGTGGAGCCCCGGGAGGGATCGTGCCTCGGCTGACTGCGGGTGCACGACCTCCGGTCGGCCCCAGGCGAGGAGGCAGGCCGAGATCTCTTCGAGCCGGCCGCTCTGGACGACCAGTGTCTCGCGCGCCAGCGCGCGCACGTGACGACCGGCAGCGCGCCCGGAGGCGGCACTACTGAGGGGGATCATCCGACGTAGCGCGGCGCGCGCCTCCTCCAGGTAGTGGAGGTCGGCGTCATTTCCGCCGGTCCTCCGGGGGGTGGTGGTGTCGTGACGAGGAGCTGTCTTCATGCGGGTCACCTGACTTCCAGGACGCGGTCGTCGTCCGACCGTTGGCGGGACGGATCCACGGACGGGAGCCGCACCAGGGTCTCGAGCGCCTGGGTGACGGCCCAGGGGGTCGGCGCCCGAGGAGCGCGGAGCACGGTCAGCAGCGCGTCGACGGAGTCGGCGACGGTGAAGTCTTCACCGGCGCTCATGCGCATGGCGTCCGGGACGCGACCGAGGCGACGAGCGGTGAGGATCCCTTGTGCCAGGGCCTCGGCGTCGTCGGGAGCGACCAGGAGGAGCGCCCCGCAGTCGGTCTCGGGAAGGCCACCGTCGTCCGAGGCGACCACCCGGCACCCGGCGTGCTGGGCCTCGATCGACACGATCCCGAAGGTCTCGTGCCAGTACTGGCTGTTCGACGGCATCACCACGACGTCGTGCTCGGACATGAGGGCGGCCATGCCGGCCGGGGTGCGACGGGCGGGCACCACCTCGATGCCCGGGTGCGTACGGAGCATCCGTTCGATGATCGCGCCCTGCGGCTTGTCCGAGCCGGCCGTGGTGACGGTGAACGACACCTGGTGGTCGCCGCCCTCGAACAGATCTGTGTGCAGCATGGACATCAGGGTGTAGATGCCCTTCTCCGGGGTCAGCCTGCCGGCGTACAGCACGCGGGTGACGTCGCGCGGGCTGGGGGAACGAGGCTGCACCGCGAAGACCGGTTCGGCGAACGGGTGCACGACGTGGACGGTCTCGAGGCTGACGTCGAGGAAGTCCGCCCACAGTGCCGCCGCGTACCCGCTCGTCGCGATGAGAGTGCGGTCGCGCGTGCCGGCGACCACAGACCTCTGCTCGTCGCGGCGCAGCGGCGGAGGCACGTGCAGGATCTGGTACGCGGCATGCCGGGTCGCCACCGGTGGCGCCTCGCTGACGAAGACGAGCGTGTCGTCCAGCCGGCTCAGGTGGGCGAGCGTGTCGACCGCGAGGAACGGGATGTCGGAGAACTCCTCGCGCCCGTCGGCGGTCCCGAGGCCGACCGTCACGACCCGGGCGTCGACCCCACGGCGGTTGAGCTCCCGGACCTGGCCAATCGTGTAGTTCTCCGAGCCGCCGGTGCCCGCCGGCAACCGCTGGCCCGGCGACCACACGAAGGAGATCACCCGATGTCCGGCGCGAGCGCGTGCCCGGCGTAGGAGAGGAGGGGGTGTGTCGTGCTGAGCCGCGAGGTCATCGCGCTACCGCCTGACGTTGCTGCCGGCGCCAGTGCCGAGACGCCGTGAGAGTCACGGCGCGCGACCTGCCACTTGCAGTGTCCGACCCACACTAGCCGAGTCGCGTCGTCTTCCCGCCATCGTGGCCCCGGTCAGGACATGCCATATACCTGCCCCGGGAGGGGAACCCATGCCTGCGACCAACGCGCACGCAGCGCATGCGCCCGCGTCAGTTTCAAGGACGCTGAGGCCACACCTGACGCATAGGCGCAAGGTTCCGGAACCTCATGTGGACAAAGGAATCTGGGTGTCGGGCGTGTCAGTGCTGGCGGCTTGGATGGGGTCATGGCGATCAGCCCGCTCCCGCACCCGACACCGGCCGAAGTCGTGGGTGCGGCGTGCGCGGAGGTCAGCGCCCGCTCCCGCCTGCCGACGCAGCGACCGGGAGCTCCAGACTCACCCGGTGGTCGCTCATCCAGGCCACCGACCGGTCGGTCACCACGTACCGGAAGACCAGGCGCAGCATCACGTCACGGAACGCCCGGCCGACCCGTCCCGGCACCTTGCTGCTGCTGCTCCGGGCACCCGCGGCGACGATCCGCTCGACGCGGTCGCGCCGCAGCCCCTCGTACGCCGCGAACGCCTCGCCGAGCCCTCCCGGGACGTCACGCAGGCACCGCGCCAGCTCGACGGCGTCCTCCAGCGCCATCGACGCGCCCTGCCCCGAGCTGGGCGACGGAGCGTGGGCGGCGTCCCCCACCAGCACCAGCCGCCCCCGGTGCCAGACCGGCACGTGGCCGAGGTCGTAGGTGCTGTCGCCGGCCAGCTCGAGCTCACCGGTCCGCACCAGCTCCGCAGCGGGACCGACGTCGCCGGTGAACAGGTCGACCAGCCACTGCTGCCACTGCTCCGCGGACGTGGTGGTCCGCTCGTGGGAGTCGATCGCCGGGCGTGGCACGTTGGCGAACCAGACCACGTCACCGTCCGGTGTCCGGTGGGCCCCGAAGAACGCGCGCGACCCGAAGACCATCCGCCACGCGCCGGCCGGGAGCTCGTCCGCCAGCGGCGTACGGCGGGTGATGCCGCCGAAGTTGGTGAGCCCCACGTACCGGGCGGCGGGGGCCGCGGCATCCACGAGCTGCCGCACGGGCGAGCGGACGCCGTCGGCCGCCACCAGCAGGTCGCCACCGACACGGGTGCCGTCGGCCAGCTCGGCCTCGACCCGGTCGCCCGTCTCGTGGACGGCGACGACCCGGGCGCCGTGACGCACCTCGATCCCTGCGTCTTCCGCCGCCGCGGACAGCAACCGCGCCAGGGCTGGTCGCTTCAGGGTCAGCCCCGACCAGCCGTCGGGCAGCGGCGCGCCCAACGTCACCGAGCCCAGCACCCGACCGGTCCCGGAGACCAGCTCGTTGCGCAGGGTCGGAAACGCCTCGGCGCGCAGCCGCTCCCCCACGCCGAGCTCGTCGGCGGCGTGGAGGCCGTTGGGCGACAGCGTGAGGTAGGACCCCGCCGCCATCTGCTCGGCGGTCCGGGCCTCCAGCACGACCGCCTCGACCCCCACCCGCCGCAGCGCCAGCGCCGTTGCCGGACCCGCCACGCCGCCACCCACCACGATCGCCCGCATCGCGTTACCCTCTTCCGCAGAACATCCGATTTCCAGATAGTTTGATATTCGAAAGGTAATCAGGATGACAGCCTCCCGTCAAGACCTGGTCGACGAGCTCGGCCTGGCCATGCAGCGCTACCAGCGCAGCGTCCAGGTCTTCGACGACGCGGTCGGGCGCCGGCTCGGGCTGAACCCGACCGACCTGCGCTGCCTCGACTGGCTCGCCGACGGGCCGAAGACGGCAGGAGAGCTCTCCGACGCCACCGGGCTGCGGCCGGCCGCGACGACGACCCTGGTCGACCGGCTCTCCCGCCGGGGGCTGGTACGCCGGCGGCCCAGCGAGCGTGATCGCCGGAAGGTCCTGGTCGAGATGACCGAGCAGGGGTTCGCCCTCACCTGGGAGTGCTACGGCCCACTGGTGGCCGAGGGGCAGCAGCTCTTCGCCGACCTCGGCGCCGAGGAGCTGATCGCCCTGCGCACCCTCCTCGACGCCATGCGCGACCTGACCGACCGGCACCGCAGCCGGGTCCGGGCGGACTCAGACGGCTGACGGGCCGCCGTCGAGCAACCGCTTGAAGGCAGCCTCGTCGAGCGTCGGCACGCCGAGCTGCTCGGCCTTCTCGGCCTTCGAGCCGGCGTTGTCGCCGACGACGACGTAGTCCGTCTTCTTCGACACCGAGCCGGACGCCTTGCCGCCGCGGCTGATGATCGCCTCCTTGACCGAGTCGCGGGTGAAGTCCTCGAGCGAGCCGGTGGCGACGACGGTCAGCCCCTCCAGGGTGCGGGCGACCGACGCGTCGCGCTCGTCGGCCATCCGCACGCCGGAGCGCTCCCACTTCTCGACGATCGCGACGTGCCACGCCGCCTCGGGCCCGTCGAACCACTCGCGCACCGCCGCCGCGATCGTCGGGCCGACGCCCTCGGTGTCGGCGAGCAACGCCTCGTCGGCCTCCCGGATCGCGGTCATCGAGCCGAACCTGGTCGCCAGGGCGCGTGCGGCAGTGGGCCCGACGTGGCGGATCGAGAGCGCCACCACCACGCGCCAGAGCGGGACGTCCTTCGCCCGGTCGAGCAGGCTGAGCAGCCGCTCGCCGTTGGCCGAGAGCACCCGCCCGTCGGTGGCGCGGTCGGCCTCGTTCTTCTTCGCCGCCCGGGTGAACAGGTCGGTGGTCAGCAGCTGGGCGGCGTCGAGGTCGAACACGTCCCCCTCGTCCTCGATCACGCCCGCCTGCAGCAGGGCGTAAGCAGCCTCCGACCCGAGCCCCTCGATGTCGAACGCGCCGCGGCCGGCGACGTGGAAGACCCGGTCGAGCAGCTGGGCGGGGCACTTGCGGTGGTTGGGGCAACGCAGGTCCTTGTCACCCTCCTTCTCCTGGGCCAGCGTGGTCCCGCACGACGGGCACTCGGTCGGCATCACCCACTCCGCCAGACCGTCGGGCCGCAGCGGCAGCACCGGCCCGACGATCTCGGGGATCACGTCGCCGGCCTTGCGGAGCACCACCGTGTCGCCGGGGCGTACGTCCTTGCGCCGGACCTCGTGGGCGTTGTGGAGGGTCGCGCGCTCCACCGTCGAGCCGGCCACCCGGGTCGGCTCCATGACGCCGAACGGCGTCACCCGACCGGTGCGGCCGGTGTTGACCTCGATCGAGAGCAGCTTGGCGTTGACCTCCTCGGGCGGGTACTTGAACGCGATCGCCCAGCGGGGTGCCCGGCTGGTCGAGCCCAACCGCCGCTGCAGCGAGACGTCGTCGACCTTGACCACCACGCCGTCGATCTCGTAGGGGACGATCGAGTGGCGCTGCTCCCCCGCGTGCTCGATGAACGCCTCCACGTCGGCCAGCGTCGGGACGACGCGCACCTGGTCGCTCGTCGGGAGCCCCCACGCGGCGAGCGCCTCGTAGGCGTGGGACTGGGCCTTCGGCTCGAAGCCGGCCCGCTCGCCGATGCCGTGGCAGACCATGCCGAGGGCACGGGTCGCGGTGACCCGCGGGTCCTTCTGGCGCAGCGACCCCGCCGCGGCGTTGCGGGGGTTGGCGAAGACCGGCTTGCCGGCATCGGCCATCGACTCGTTGAGCCGCTCGAAGGCCGCCACCGGGAGGAACACCTCGCCGCGGACCTCCAGCAGCTCGGGGACCGGGAACTCCTCGGTCGCCGTGAGCCGGTGGGGCACCGTGTCGACGGTCTTGACGTTGGGCGTGACGTCCTCGCCGGTCGTCCCGTCGCCGCGGGTCAGCGCCCGCACCAGCCGCCCCTGCTCGTAGAGCAGGTTGATCGCCAGCCCGTCGACCTTGAGCTCGCACAGCAGGTCCGGCGACTCGACGCCGTCGCGCGCCAGCCGGGCGTGCCACCGCTCGAGCTCGTCGTAGGCGAACGCGTTGTCGAGGCTCTCCATCCGGCGCAGGTGGTCGACGGCCGTGAACTCGGTCGAGACGGCGCCGCCGACCTTCTGGGTCGGCGAGTCAGGCGTGCGCAGCTCGGGGTAGCGCTCCTCGAGGTCCTCGAGCTCACGCATCCGGACGTCGAAGTCGGCGTCGGACAGCGTCGGGTCGTCGAGCACGTAGTAGCGCCAGCGGGCCTGCTCGACCTGCTCGGCGAGGTCCTGGTGGCGGTCGCGCGCCTCCGCCGTCGCTGCGTCGGGGGCTGCGGCGTCGGGAGCCCCCTCGGACGTCCCCTCCGAGACTGCCCCGGACCCTGCGTCAGACGTGGTCATGGTCATATCCTGCCGGACCCATCCGACACGTCCAGCACTCCGAAGACGACGCGTGGAGACCACCCGTCACGCGGGGCGGCACGCCCCCAGCCTCACCGAGCACGCCGATCCGCCCGCCCCGGGCGGCCTGGTGCTGATGCTCCACGGCGGCAAGGAGCGGGGCCGCTCCGTCGTCGACGCCCGCAGCGCCTCGTGGCGCCGCTCCGCCGCGATGGCCGACGCGCTGGCCCCCGGCTCCACCGCGGCGGGGGTCGCGGTGTGGCTGCTGCGCTACCGGCACCGCGGCTGGAACGGCGGCGACGGGCCGGTCGAGGACGCCCGGTGGGCGCTGGCGCGGGCGCGGGAGCGCCTCCCCGGGGTCCCGGTGGTGCTGCTCGGCCACTCGATGGGCGCGCGTACGGCGGTCCACGTCGCCGACGACCCGTCGGTCCGCGGCGTGGTGGCGCTCGCCCCGTGGTTCCCCGAGGGCGAGCCGGTCACGGCCCTGGCCGGCCGGCGGCTGGTCGCCGTCCACGGGAGCCGCGACCGCATCACCTCCCCGCGGGCGACCCGCGCCTTCGTCGGCCGTGCCCGGGTGGCCGGTGCCGACGCGGCGTACGTCGACGCCGGCCGGGTCGGTCACTACATGCTGCGCCGCGCCGAGCGCTGGAACGAGATCGCCCTCGACTCCTCGCTGTCGCTGCTCGCGGCCCGCTGATCCGACACGGGCTGGGTCCCGGGCTTGCGAAACGAAACCGTTTCGTTCTATGGTTCGGAACGAAACAGTTTCGTACCGTCCTCAGGAGCTGCCATGGTGCCCGACACCTCCACCGCCCGTCCCCGGGTCGAAGGTGACCGCGAGCAGGAGATCCTCGACGCGACGCTCACCGTGCTCGCCGAGTCCGGCTACGACCGGCTCACGATGGATGCCGTGGCCACCGAGGCGAAGGCGTCCAAGGCCACGCTCTACCGCCGCTGGTCCTCCAAGAGCCAGCTGGTGGTCGACGCCGTCTGCTCGCACAAGGAGCACCCGCCCACCCCGGACACCGGCAGCCTGCGGGGCGACCTCTTGGCCGCCCACTGCGGCATGGGCGGCCTCGGCGACCCTCGCGCGACCGCCGTCCAGGCAGCGGTGGTGACCGCCATCGCCCGGGACGCGGAGTTCGCCGCGACGTACCGACGCGAGTTCCTCGGGCCCAAGGTGGCCGCGTCCCGCGTCATCTTCGAGCGGGCCGTGGCCCGCGGCGAGGTCCGCGACGACCTCGACGTCGACCTGCTCGCCCCTGCCCTGCCGGGCATCGTGCTCCACCGCGTCTTCCTGCTGGGGGACGAGGCCACCCCTGACCTGGTGGCCCGGGTGATCGACCAGATCATCCTGCCCGCCGTCTCCCACCGCTCCTGACCTCCCGAAGGAAACCCATGACCGACACCACACTTCCCGCGCCGGAGGTCACACCGGCCCAGCACCGGCGCCTGACCTGGGCGCTCGTGCTGCTCTCCCTCGCGCAGCTGATGGTCGTGCTCGACAGCACCATCGCCAACATCGCGCTCCCGTTCATCGGCACCGACCTCGACATCAACCAGGCCAACCTGTCCTGGATCGTCACCGGTTACGCGCTGACCTTCGGCGGCTTCCTGCTGCTCGGCGGCCGGCTGGCCGACCTCTACGGCCGCCGCCGGATCTTCATGATCGGCGTCCTCGTCTTCGCCGCCGCCTCCTTCCTCGGCGGAACCGCCCAGTCCGAGGCCGTGCTGCTCACGGCCCGTGGCCTGCAGGGTCTCGGCGCCGCGATGGCCTCCCCGGCCGCGCTGGCCCTGATCACCACGACCTTCCCGGCCGGCAAGGAGCGCAACCGCGCGTTCGCCGTGTTCGCCTCGATGGCCGGTGTCGGCGCCGCGGTCGGGCTGGTGCTCGGCGGCTGGCTCACCGGCCTCGACGCCCCCCTCGGCATCGCCGGTTGGCGCTACACCTTCCTGATCGTCATCCCGATCGGGCTCGGCGCGGCGTTCTTCGCGCCGCGCGTGTTCGCGGAGTCCGAGCGCCACGACGGCCACCTCGACGTGCCCGGCGCGATCCTCGGCACCGGCGGCCTGCTGGCCGTCGTCTACGGCCTGTCCCGCGCCGGCGACCAGCGCTACGGCTGGAGCGACCAGTGGACCATCACCAGCCTGGTGGCCGGTGCTGCGCTGCTGGGGATCTTCATGCTCGTCGAGTCGCGGGTCCAGCACCCGCTGCTGCCGTTCCGGATCCTGAAGTCCAGGAACCGCGCGGTCGCGTTCGCGGTGATGATGATCGCCCCGGCGGCGATGTTCGCGATGTTCTTCTTCCTCAGCCTCACGGTGCAGCTCGTCCTCGGTTACACCCCGTTGCAGACCGGCTTCGCGTTCCTGCCGTTCTCGGTCGCGATGATCATCTCGGCGACGGCCGCCTCGAAGCTCATCGGCCGGGTCGACCCGCGCTTCCTCTCCGGCGTCGGCACCCTGCTCTCGGCGGCCGCGCTGTACGGCTTCCACCGGCTCACCGTGCCCGAGGACGGCGCCTCGCTGCTGGCGACGCTGCCCACGAGCATGGGCGGCCAGGGCCTGGCCCTCGGCGCCGACATCAACTACTGGACCCAGGTGCTGCCGTTCGTGGTCCTGATGGCGTTCGGCATGGGGCTCAACTTCGTCCCGCTGACCCTGGTCGCCGTGCACCGGCTGCGTCGCGAGGACACCGGCATCGGCTCGGGCGTGCTCAACACGATGCAGCAGGTGGGCGGTGCGCTGGGCCTGGCGACGCTCAGCACGGTCGCGCTCCACTTCAGCCAGACCCGCGCCGACGAGCTCGCTCCCGGCGTGGCGCAGGCGGCCCAGGCCGCGGGCATCGACCAGGCGGTCTCACCCGGCGAGTTCCAGCAGCTCGTCGGCCAGCTCGCGGGGCTGGGGTCGTTCACCGAGGGCGCCACGATGGCGTTCCTCGTGGGCAGCCTGATGATGGTCGGCGCGTCGGTCCTGGTGTGGGTGTTCCTCGACGTCAAGCACACCGAGCTCGCCACCGACGAGGCGCCGGAGGGCGTCCACGTCGGCTGACCCGGTCAGCCCGTCAGTCGACGGCCCGTCGCGTGCGCCAGCTCGAGCGCGCGGCGGGCCGTCGCCGCGTCCGCACCGGCCAGCCCGCACGCCGGGCTGATGCCGAGCGTCGGGCCCGGCTCCAGCCCCAGCATGTCGAGCCAGCGGGTGACCCGCTCGGTCAGCGCGCCGTCGTCCACCGGGCCGGTGGCGGGGACGACGCCGAGCACGACGCTCTCCCCCGCCTCCAGCGCCTCGGCGAGCTGGTCGTGGCCGGCCGCGTCGACCCGGTCGAGGTCGACGGCCAGCCCGGTCGCGCCCGTCCCGCGGAGCAGCGCGAGCGGGGCGTCCGCGGCGCAGCAGTGGACCCACGCCTCTCCCCCGCCCTCGCGGACCGCGTCGACCACCCACCCGAGCGCCGCGCTGGCCTCGGCCGGCTCCACCGACCGGTGCCGGCCGAAGCCCGAGGCCGTCGGCACCCGGCCGGCCAGCACGCCGGGCAGCGCGGGTTCGTCCAGCTGCACCACCCACCGGTCGACGCCGGGCAGCCGGCGCCGCAGGTCGGCCAGGTGGCGCCGTACGCCCTCGGCCAGCGCCTGGGCCAGCTCGCGGCGGGCGCCGTGGTCGGCGAGCACCCGGTCACCCCGGGGTCGCTCGACGGTGGCGGCCAGCGTCCACGGGCCGACGACCTGGGTCTTGTACGCCGCCGCGTAGCCCTGCGTCTGCTCCTCGACCTCGTCGAGGTCCTGCGCGAGCACGCTCCGGGCGCGGCGCTGGTCGACGCCCTCCCGATCGGTCAGCCGCCACCCGGCGGGCTGCAGGTCGAAGGCGAGGTCGGTGGCGAGGGCCACGGCGCGGCCCGTCATGGTCGCGCCCGCACCCCGGCCGGGCAGCTCGGGGACGTACGGCAGGCCGGTCGGCGGCGGCAGCTCGCCGAGCACCACCCGCAACGCCTCCGCGTACGCCCGGGCGTCGTCACCGGGATGGGAGCCGATGCCGGTGGCGAGGGTCATCGGCGCGCCGCCGCGATCCGGCGGGTCGACTCGATGGTGGCCGACCCGACGACGCGGGTGCCGTCGTAGACGACCGCCGCCTGGCCCGGGGCGATGCCCGAAGCCGGCTCCAGCAGCTCGATCTCGACCCGGTCGCCGGCGACGGCCACGACGGCGCGGTGCTCCGCGCCGTGGGCGCGCAGCTGCACCGTCACGTGGGGGCCGTCGAGCCGGGTGGGGACCGTGCCGCACCAGCGGGGCCGGCTGCCGGAGATCCCGTCGACGGCCAGCTCGTCGCGCGACCCGACGGTCACGGTGCCACTCACCGGCTCGATGTCGAGCACGAACCGCGGCTTCCCGTCGGGCGCCGGGCGCCCGAGCCGGAGCCCCTTGCGCTGCCCGATGGTGAAGCCGTACGTCCCGGCGTGCCGGCCGAGCACCTCGCCGGAGCCGGAGTCGACGATGTCGCCGCCCCATGATCCGGTGGAGCTCGGGGCACGATCCCTCAACTTCTCGTCGAGCCAGCCGGCGTTGTCGCCGTCGGCGACGAAGCAGATGTCGTGGCTGTCGGGCTTGTCGGCGACGAGCAGCCCACGTCGCGCGGCCTCCTCGCGCACGGCCGGCTTGGCGGTGTCGCCGAGCGGGAACAGCGAGTGGCGCAGCTGCTGCTGGTCGAGCACCCCGAGCACGTAGGACTGGTCCTTGCCGTGGTCGACCGCCCGGTGCATCTCGACCAGCCCGTCCTCGCCGGTCCGCAGCCGCGCGTAGTGGCCGGTGGCAACCGCGTCGAACCCCAGCCCGAGCGCCCGGTCGAGCACGGCGGCGAACTTGATCTTCTCGTTGCACCGCAGGCACGGGTTGGGTGTCCGGCCGGCGGCGTACTCGTCCATGAAGTCCTCGACCACGTCGTCGTGGAATCGCTCGGAGAGGTCCCAGACGTAGAACGGGATCCCGATCACGTCGGCCGCCCGGCGCGCGTCGTTGGCGTCCTCGATCGTGCAGCAGCCCCGGGCGCCGGAACGGTACGACGCGGGGTTGCGCGAGAGCGCGAGGTGGATGCCGGTGACGTCGTGGCCCGCCTCGACCGCGCGGGCCGCGGCGACGGCGGAGTCGACGCCGCCGGACATGGCAGCGACCACCCTCACGCCAGGCTCCTCCGTGCGGCCCGGGCCCGCTCCACGACCGGCACGATCGCCCCGACGACCGCGTCCACGTCGGCGGGCGACGAGGTGTGGCCGAAGGTGAAGCGCAGCGAGTGCCGCGCCTGGACCTCGTCGCACCCCATGGCGAGCAGCACGTGGGAGGGCTGCGGCACCCCCGCCGAGCAGGCCGAGCCGGTCGAGCACTCGATGCCCTGCGCGTCGAGCAGCATCAGCAGCGAGTCGCCCTCGCAGTCGGGGAAGCCGAGGTGGGCGTTGCCGGGCAGCCGCCCCTCCCCCGCCGGCGCGCCGTGCAGGTGGGCGTCGGGGACGACCTCGACGACCCGGCGTACCAGGTCGTCGCGCAGCCCGGCGAGCCGCTCGGCGTGCTCCGGCTGCGCCTTGACGGCCGCCTCGACGGCCGCGGCGAACGCCGCGATGCCCGGGGTGTCGAGCGTGCCGCTGCGGATGTCGCGCTCCTGGCCGCCGCCGTGCCCGAGCGGGGTCACGGTGACCTCGCGGCGGACGATCAACGCTCCCACGCCGTACGGTCCCCCGACCTTGTGGCCGGTGAGCGTCATCGCATCGACGCCGGAGCCGGCGAAGTCGACCGGGACCGAGCCGATCGCCTGCACGGCGTCGGTGTGGACCGGGATGCCGTGGACGGCGGCGAGGGCTACCACCTCGCCGACCGGCTGCAGCGTGCCGACCTCGTTGTTGGCCCACATCACCGACACCAGCGCCACCGAGTCCGGGTCGCGCTCGATCGCCGCCCGAAGGGCGTCGACGTCGAGCCGGCCACGCTGGTCGACGGGCAGCAGCTCCACCTGGGCGCCCTCGTGCTCGGCGAGCCAGTCGAGCGGGTCGAGCACCGCGTGGTGCTCCACCGCGGTCGAGAGGATCCGGGTGCGGCGGGGGTCGGCGTCGCGGCGGGCCCAGTAGATGCCCTTGAGGGCGAGGTTGTCGGCCTCGGTGCCGCCGGAGGTGAACACCACCTCGCCGGGACGGCAGCCCAGCGCCTGCGCGACGGTCTCCCGCGACTCCTCGACCACTCGCCGCGCCCGCCGCCCGCTCGCGTGCAGCGAGCTGGCGTTGCCGACGTCGGCGAGGTGGGTGGTCATCGCCTCGACGGCGGCCGGCAGCATCGGCGTGGTGGCCGCGTGGTCGAGGTAGACGGGGCCACGGGGTGGAGTGGTCGTGCTCATGTCCTGTCCAGCCTACGGCGTGCCCGCGGCCGTCCCGCCCCCCGGATCGATTCTTTTCGGATCAGCGTCCGGAGGCCGCGGCGAGGTTGGCGAGGCTGTCCTCCAGCTGCTGCTGGCTGACGAACGGGAAGGAGACCTTCTTCAGGAGCTCGGGGTCGGTGACCTTGCTCCAGTCGTAGGTCAGCCGTACGTCGGTCGAGTCGGAGCCCTGGGCGGAGAGCTCCCAGGTCCACTCCCAGCCCGCGGGCTCGGTGCCTGCGGGTGCGGTCTGCCAGGCGAGCAGGTGGTTGGGGTCGTAGCCCGTGACGGTGTTGTCGGTCTGGTAGTCGCCGCCCATGTGGTCACCGGTCATGTTCATCCGGAAGACCTGCCCGGTCCCGGTGATCCGGTCGGTCTTCTCGTCACTGATGACGAAGCCGGACCCGTCGATCTCGGGGTGGTGCTCGGGGTTGGAGAGCACGTCGAACACGTCCTGGGTCGGCGCGTCGATCGTGCGCTGGACCGTGATCCTCTTGTCGTCGCTCATGGCTCCACCCTGCGTCGGGACCGTTGCCTGTTCAACCCTCCGGTCGGGTGCTGGTCCGCCCTCAGCAGCGGATCAGGCCGCGACGGATGCTGCGCCCCGGCGCGCTCCTCGTTCGGCTCAGCCCACATGGTCGCCTCACGATCGCGCGCAGCCTCGCGGCCCCCCTTCACCTCACCGCCCCGGCGCGCTCCTCGTTCGGCTCAGAGCAGCACGAGGTCGTCGCGGTGCACGACCTCCCGGTCGTACGCCGCCCCGAGCTCGCGCGCCAGGTCGGGGGTGGAGCGGCCGAGCAGCGCTGGCAGCTCGTCGGCGTCGAAGTTGACCAGCCCGCGGGCGACGACGCCGCCGTCGGGATCGGTGAGGTCGACCGGGTCGCCGGCGACGAAGGAGCCCTCGACGTGGGTGACGCCGGCGGCCAGCAGCGAGGCGCCGCGCTCGACGACGGCGCGGACCGCGCCGGGGTCGAGCCGCAGCCGTCCCAGCGGCTCGGTGGCGTGGGCGAGCCAGAGCAGCCGGGTCGGCCTGCGCTTGCCCGTGGGGTGGAAGAGCGTCCCGACCGGGTCGCCGGCGAGCGCGGCGTCGGCCTGCCCCGAGGAGGTCAGGACGACCGGGATGCCGGCACCGCCGGCGATCCGGGCGGCGTCGACCTTGGTCCGCATCCCGCCGGTGCCCACCCCGGCCGCGCCCGGCTCGCCGATCCGGACCCACGCCAGGTCGTCGTCGGCGGCCACCTCCGGCACCAGGGCGGTGCCGGGGTGGCCGGGGTCGCCGTCGTAGAGACCGTCGACGTCGCTGAGCAGCACCAGCAGCTCGGCGTGGACGAGGTGGGCCACGAGCGCGGCGAGCCGGTCGTTGTCACCGAACCGGATCTCGGAGGTGGCGACCGTGTCGTTCTCGTTGACGATCGGGAGCACGCCGAGCTCGAGCAGCTTGGCGAAGGTCTGGTAGGCGTTGCGGTAGTGCGAGCGACGGGTCACGTCGTCCACCGTCAGCAGCACCTGGCCCGCGGTGAGGCCATGGCGGGCCAGCTCCTCGGTGTAGCGGTGGACCAGCAGCCCCTGCCCCACCGACGCAGCCGCCTGCTGGGCCGGGAGCGCCCGCGGGCGTCGACTCAGGCCGAGCGGCGCCAGTCCGGCGGCGATGGCACCCGAGGAGACCAGCACCACCTCGGTCCCGGCACGGCGGACGCCGGCGAGGACGTCGACCAACCGGCTCAGCCGTGTGGGGTCGATGCCGCCCGAGGCCGTCGTCAGCGACGAGGAGCCGACCTTGACGACGACCCGGCGCGCACTGGTGACCGCTTCGCGGCTCATCTTTCGGGGTCCCCGCGGAGGCGTGAGCGCAGCGAGCGGCTTCGTGGGGTGTTCATGCGTCGGGGTCCGACTGGTCCCAGTCGGGGTCGTCCGTCCCGCCGATCTCGTACGACGTGGGGCCGGCCGGCCGCTCGTCCGCTGCGCCCTGGCGCAGCCGGCGGGCGACATCGGCGCGGGTCTCGGTCTCGCCACGTCCCTCCATGCCGGCCTGGATCTCACGGCGGCGGCGCGCGGCGGGGCGGGAATCGTCGAAGCGGGAGTCCTCGCCGCGCCGGGCGAGGTTCTCGGCGCCGGCGTCCATGCCCGGCTTGAAGTCGAACACGACCGCGTCGTCGGGGTGCCCGATCAGGACCGTGTCACCCTCGACGGCGCCCAGCTCGAGCAGCCGCGCCTCGACGCCGAGACGGTCGAGCCGGTCGGCGAGGAAGCCGACGGCCTCGTCGTTGCTGAAGTCGGTCTGCCGGACCCAGCGCTCGGGCTTCTCACCGCGCACCCGCCAGCCCTCGCCGGTCTCCTTGACCGTGAAGTCGGCGCCACCGTCGGCGCCCGCGGGCCGGAGCACGATCCGGGTGGCCTCGGCGACCTCACGGTCGGCGCGGGCCTCCTCCACGATCCCGGCCATCGCGAAGGTGAGCTCGCGCAGCCCCTCGCCCGACGCGGCGGAGACAGGGAAGACCCGCAGGCCGCGCTCGGCGAGGTCGTCGAGCACGATGTCGGCGAGGTCGCGCCCGTCGGGCACGTCGACCTTGTTGAGCGCGACCAGCCGCGGCCGGTCCTCCAGACCGCCGTATCGGCTGAGCTCGTTCTCGATGACGTCGAGGTCGTCGACCGGGTTGCGACCGGGCTCCATGGTCACGGTGTCGACGACGTGGACCAGGGCGGCGCACCGTTCGATGTGACGCAGGAAGTCGTGCCCCAGCCCGCGACCCTCGCTGGCGCCCTCGATCAACCCGGGGACGTCGGCGACGGTGAACGTGGTCTCCCCCGCGGTCACCACGCCCAGGTTGGGCACCAGGGTCGTGAACGGGTAGTCGGCGATCTTGGGCCGCGCCCGCGACATGCTGGCGATCAGGCTGGACTTGCCCGCGCTGGGGAACCCCACCAGCCCGATGTCGGCCACGACCTTGAGCTCGAGCACGATGTCGAGCTCGTCGCCCGGCTCGCCCAGCAGCGCGAACCCGGGGGCCTTGCGCTTCGACGACGCCAGCGCCGCGTTGCCGAGGCCGCCCCGGCCGCCCTGGGCCACGACCAGCTCCGAGCCGGGTCCGACCATGTCGGCCAGCACCTGTCCGCGCGGGTCGGTCACGACCGTGCCGTCGGGGACGGGCAGCACCAGGTCCCCGCCGTGGGCACCGTTGCGGTGACCGCCGGCGCCGTGGCCGCCGTGCTCGGCGCGGCGCTTCGGGCTGTGGTGGTAGTCGACGAGCGTGGTGACGTCCTGCTCGACCCGGAGGATCACCGATCCACCCGGTCCGCCGTTGCCGCCGTCCGGACCGCCGAGCGGCTTGAACTTCTCGCGGTGCACGGAGGCCACGCCGTTGCCGCCCCGCCCCGCGGCGACGTGCAACGTCACCCGGTCGACGAAGGTGGGGATGGCCATGGCGTACCTCGGATCTGGTGGTCAAATGCCGAAGGGCGCCCCGGAACCGGGACGCCCTTCGATGGTCTGCTGAGTGACGTCAGGTCACTCGCCCGGGACGACGTTCACGACGCGACGGCCCCGCTTGGTGCCGAACTCGACGGCTCCGCCGACGAGCGCGAACAGGGTGTCGTCACCGCCGCGGCCCACGCCGGATCCCGGGTGGAAGTGGGTGCCACGCTGCCGGACGATGATCTCGCCGGCACCGACCACCTGGCCGCCGAAACGCTTGACGCCGAGCCGCTGGGAGTTGGAGTCCCGACCGTTCTTGGTCGAGGCGGCGCCCTTCTTGTGTGCCATTTCAGTAGTCCTTCGCGTGAAGTCGAGCCGGAGGCTCAGACGGAGATGTCGGTGACCTTGACCTGGGTGTACTTCTGGCGGTGACCCTGGCGCTTCTTGTAGCCGGTCTTGTTCTTGTACTTCTGGATGACGATCTTCGGCCCCTTGGTGCCGCCGAGGACCTCGACGGTCACGGTCGCCTTGCCCAGCGCCTTGCTGTCGGTCGTCACCTCGTCGTCGTCGACGGTCATGACCACGGGCAGGGTCAGCGACTCACCCACCGGCGTCGAGACCCGGTCGATCTCGAGGACGTCGCCCAGGGCGACCTTGTGCTGGGTGGCGCCTGCGCGCACGATCGCGTACACCGCGGTCTCCTTCACGTCTGCTTCGTCTGCGGCTGCGGCACGGGCACGACCGGATGACGGTCGCGATGCCAGCAGGGAGGCGCGCTCCAACGCACCGAGGGTCAATACTACGGACGGCGCGGTGCTCCCGCAAAACGGCGTCCGACGGATAGGTTCGGCGCGACCACCGACCGTCCCAGGGGGAGCGATGTCCGACTACCCGCAGTACCCGAACGATCCGAACAACCCGGCCACCGGTCCGGCGTACGGAGCCCCGGCCGGCCGGGGACCGCGACCGTCCTCGGTCGACATCGGCGTCAAGCTGATCTGGGCCGCCATCGCGGTCAGCCTGATCAGCGGGCTCGCCACCTTCATCATGATCGACTCGATCATCGACGACCAGCTCGAGGCGGCCGGCGCGTCGGAGGCGATCAATGCCGACACGGTGCGCAGTGCCGTGCTGGTCGGCGCCATCTTCGGCCTGGTCATCAGCGTCGCGATCTACTCCCTGCTGGCGATCTTCATCGGCAAGGGCGCCAACTGGGCGCGCATCGTCTTCACGGTCTTCACCGTGATCGGCGTCGCGGGCAGCGTCTTCGGCCTCGGCTCGCAGCCGCTCGTGCTGCTGTTCCTGACCGTGATCGGGCTGATCTGCAACGTCGCCGCGGTGGTGTTCCTCTTCCGGGCCGACGCCAGCGCCTGGTTCAAGGCGCGCTGACCACGACTACCGCTTGCGCGACCCGCGCTTCTTGACCGGGACGTGCGACACGGCCGGCGGCTCGCTCGCGGCAGTTCCAGGCTCCACCACCCCCGACTCCGGCGGCTCGCCGACGGTGCCGACCGCACCGGGGGGCGGGGTGGCGGCCGGGGAGCTGCTGGCGGGCGGACCCGCCGGCCGTCGTGCGCTCCGGCGCCGCGAACGGGTCACCACGGTCGGGGGCGACGCTGCCGGCGGCTGCTCCGACGCCGCCTCCACGGCGGCAGGCTCCACGGCGACAGGCTCCACGACGACAGGCACCGCGGCGTCCTCGGTGGTCGACTCCTCCGGGGTCGCGTCCGGCAACGTCTCCGCCGCCGGGACGGGCTCCTCCGGCTGCTCGGCCGGCTCGGCCACTGCTTCCTCGGTGGGCGCCTCGGCGGCCACCTCGGCCGGCTCCCCGGTCCGCCTCACGCGTGACGGCTTCTCGGCCGGCTCAGCCTGCTCGGCGGCCGGCTGCTCGGGCTGACCGGCCTCCGGCTCGCCGTCCTCGTCCTTGGGCGGACGTGCCATCGCGGCGACGTCCTTGGGCGACGGCGGCGACGCGGGCGGCCGGGCCGGCTGCTCCTGGCTGCCCTGCGAGTCACCGTTGCGGCCCTTGCCGCCGCGCGAGCGACGGGAGCGGCGCGGCTCCTCCTCGCCCTTCGACGGCTCCACGGGCGCCTCCGACACGATCAGGCCCCGGCCCTGGCAGTGGCTGCAGGTCTCGGAGAACGCCTCCAGCAGCCCGGTGCCGATCCGCTTGCGGGTCATCTGCACCAGCCCGAGCGAGGTCACCTCGGCGACCTGGTGGCGGGTGCGGTCGCGACCCAGGCACTCCACCAGCCGGCGCAGCACGAGGTCGCGGTTGGACTCCAGCACCATGTCGATGAAGTCGATGACGATGATGCCGCCGATGTCGCGCAGCCGGAGCTGGCGCACCATCTCCTCGGCGGCCTCGAGGTTGTTCTTGGTGACGGTCTCCTCGAGGTTGCCCCCGGAGCCGGTGAACTTGCCGGTGTTGACGTCGACGACCGTCATCGCCTCGGTGCGGTCGATGATCAGCGAGCCACCCGACGGCAGCCAGACCTTGCGGTCGAGGCCCTTGGCGATCTGCTCGTCGATGCGGAAGGCGCTGAACAGGTCGGTCTGCGACCCGTCGTGCCGCTCCAGGCGCTGCTCGAGGTCGGGGGCCACGTGGCTGACGTAGCCCTGGACGGTCTCCCAGGCCTCGTCACCCTGCACCACGAGCCGGGCGAAGTCCTCGGTGAACAGGTCGCGGACCACCTTGAGCATCAGGTCGGGCTCGCCGTACAGGAGCTGGGCACCGGAGCCCTTCTTTGCCCCCTTCTCGATGTCCGCCCAGCGCGCCGTCAGCCGCTCGACGTCGCGGGTCAGCTCGTCCTCGCTGGCCCCCTCGGCGGCGGTGCGCACGATCACGCCGGCGCCGTCGGGGACGATCTCCTTGAGCAGCGTCTTGAGCCGGGTGCGCTCGGTGTCGGGCAGCTTGCGGGAGATGCCGCTGTTGGTGCCGTCCGGCACGTACACGAGGAACCGGCCGGCGAGGCTGATCTGGCTGGTGAGCCGGGCGCCCTTGTGGCCGACCGGGTCCTTGGTGACCTGCACCATGATCGTCTGGCCGGACGAGAGCACCGACTCGATCTTGCGGGGCTGACCGTCCTTGTGGCCGAGCGCGGTCCAGTTGACCTCACCGGCGTAGAGCACGGCGTTGCGTCCCTTGCCGATGTCGATGAAGGCAGCCTCCATCGAGGGCAGCACGTTCTGGACCCGGCCGAGGTAGACGTTGCCGATCAGGGAGGTCTGCGACTCCCGGGCGACGTAGTGCTCGACGAGCACCTTGTCCTCGAGCACGGCGATCTGGGTGAGGTCCTCGCGCTGCCGGATCGCCATCACCCGGTCGACGGACTCGCGGCGGGCCAGGAACTCGGCCTCGCTCACGATCGGCGCCCGGCGGCGGCCGGCCTCGCGGCCCTCGCGGCGACGCTGCTTCTTGGCCTCGAGCCGGGTGGAGCCGCTCAGCGACGTGATCTGGTCCTCGGCGGAGCGCCCCTGGCGCACCCGGGTGACGGTGTTCTGCGGGTCGTCCCCGCCGTCACCGCCGTCCTCGCCGGAGCGGCGGCGACGCCGACGGCGGCGCGAGGAGCTGCTCTCGCCGCTCCCGTCGTCGTCCTTGTCGTCGGCCTGCTCGCTCTGGTCGCCCGAGGCGCCCTTGCTGCTGTCCTTGGTGCTGCCGCCCTTGCCGGACCCGGAGCCCGACTTCGCCGCGGACTTGGAGCCCGACCTGGAGCCCGAGCCGGACTTCGCGGCGCCGCCCGTCGCGGCATCGCCGTCACCGCGGCCGGTGCCCTCGCCCTGCTCGTCGGACTCGTCCTGGGAGTCGTCGCCCCCGGAGTCGCCCTCGCCACCCGACTTGCGGCGGCGTCGGCCACCGCGGCGGCGACGACGGCGGCCACCAGACTCTCCGCCCTCGCCCTCGCCCTCACCGGCGTCGGAATCGGCGCGGTCCTCGCCCTGGTCCTCGGCGGCCGGCGCCTCCGTCGCGGTCGTCTCGGGGGCTGGGACCTCCTCGTCGGCGGACTCCTTGTCCGGCTCCGCGGCGGCAGGCTCGGCCTTCTTGCGGGTCCGGCGCGGCTTGGCGGGAGCCTGGGCGGCGTCCGGTGCCTGGAACAGCAGGGCGGTGCCGCCCGCCGCGGCCTCGTCGAGGGCCGCGTCGGCCGGCGCGTCGGACGGTGGGCCGCTCGGCTCGACCGAGGTCGAGGTCGGCTGGTCGTCCCCGGAGCCGGCGGGCGCGTTGGTCGAGCCCATCTTCTTGGTCGTACGGCGCCGGGTCGTGGACTTCTTCACCGGCGCGGCCTTCGGCGGATCGGCGACGGTGCCAGCGGCCGGCTCAGCGGCCGGCTCCGGGGCCGGCTCCACGGCCGCCGGCTCCGCGGGGGCCTCGCTCTCGGTGGGAGCGGTCGCGGTGGCCCGGGACTTGCGGGCGGTGGTGCTGGTGGCCTTCTTGGCCGCGGTCTTCTTCGCAGCAGCCTTCTTCGCCGGGGCCTTCCGGGCTGCGGCCTTCTTCGCCGGCGGGGTCGCCTCGGCGGGGGGCGCGTCCGCGGCGGTGCCGGTGTCGGTGGTCTCGGTGGCGGGCTCCTGGCCCGGGGTGTCGTCGAGCATTCCTGCTCCCTCTGCCCGGCCGACGGTGCGCCCGGGCGGTCGGCGCCGGCTCCCGTTTCCGGGAGCGGCACGAAGCCTGCGGTGGCGACGACACCCTCCGGCGGTGCGTCGAGGGACTCCCACCACCGACCTGCCGCGGTCGCCGGGCCGTGTGCCGGAGGTCTGTCACCCTCTCCGACGGGCCGCGTCGCGGTCTGGCGGCGACGGGCGTCCATCGTGCCGGTCCGCAACGTGGCGACCGGCGAAGACGTCGTCGGGCCGGCGCGGACGCCGACCGAGGCCGAGTATCGCACACCGGGGCCGCGGGGACCCCATGCATGATCAGCCCAGCGGGTCGGCCAGCCCGCCGGTGGCCGGGTCCAGCACCCCCTGGTCCGTCCGGGTCAGCAGTGGCGCTCCGGGCACGTCCAGGCCGCCGACCCGCGCCAGTCCGGTCAGGACGTCGTCGGGACGCACCGACGGGACGGTGTGGAGCAGCACCAGGTCGAGCGACCCGCCCTCCGCGGTGAGGATCTGCACGGCGGCGCGGCAGTCGAACTCCCGCAGCCCCTTCTTGGTCATCCTCTCGACGGGGACCGAACCGGCCGCCAGGAACGCCCCGACGGCCTCCGCCAGCGCCGCTGGGTCGGCTCCACTGTCGATCCGCCACCGGCTGGCGGTGAGCAGGTCGGCCAGCGCTCCCCCGGGCGACTCGGCGACGGCGACGACGTCGAGCCCGTCCGGCATGACTGCGTCCAGCTCACGGCGTACGTCGTCGGGGTCGAGGCGGGTCGCGAGCCCGATCTCGAGGTACTCCGCCTCGCTGGCCGCCCCGGTGGGCGCCGCTCCGGCGTAGGAGATCCGGGGGTGGGGGTTGAAGCCCGAGGAGTACGCCATCGGGATCCGGGCCCGGACCAGGGCCCGCTCGAACGCGCGCGAGAAGTCGCGGTGGGAGGTGAAGCGGAGCCGACCCCGCTTCGCGTACCGGATGCGGAGCCGCTGCACCGGAGGTGCCTGTTGTTCGGGCTGCTCACGCACCCGGACAGGGTAGGCCCCCGTCCGGGTGCGCTCGCACCCCAGGTGGGAGGCGCCGGCCGCCGGTCAGCCCGTGGTCAGGGACGCGTCGTCGATGACGAAGCTGGTGGCGAGGCTGGCGTCCTCGGTGCCGGTGAACCGCAACGTCACGCTGCGACCGGTGAAGGCCGACAGGTTGAGGCTGCGCTGGACGTACGACGTCCCCTTGTCGAGGTTGGAGAACGTCCCCAGCGTCGTGGTGGTGCCTCCGGAGACGACCTGGACCTGGAGCCGGTCGTACGCGGTCGTGGTCGTGGTCTCGGCGCTGCTGACGTAGAGGTGGAACGACAGCGTCGCGCTCGACGCGGCGGGGATCGTCACGTTCTGCGACAGGGTGTCGGTGGTGCTGGTGCCGTAGCCGTTGAGCCACGCCTTCCACGAGCCGGTGCGGGCCGGGGCGTTGGGGTCGTGGGTGATCACGCCGCTGGTCCCGGTCCACGAGACCGCGCCGGACTCGAAGCCCGGGTTGGCGAGGGCGTTGCCACCGGTGGGCGGCGGGGTGGTGCCACCGCCGGTCAGAGCTGCGTAGAGCAGCCGGTTGGGCGAGCCGGTGCCGGGGTTCCCGACGACGCCGGTGGTGGCGGTGCCGGTGATCGCGCTGCCGCCCGTCGCCGGCGAGGCGGACGGGCTGCCCTGCAGGTAGAGCGCGGCGACGCCGGCCACGTGCGGCGTGGCCATCGAGGTGCCGGAGATGGCGTTGGTCGCGGAGGTGCCGGTGTACCAGGCGGAGGTGATGTTGGAGCCGGGCGCGAACAGGTCGAGGCAGGAGCCGTAGTTGGAGAAGCTCGACCGGGCGTCGGTGCTGGTGGTGGAGCCCACCGTCAGCGCCGCCGCGACCCGCGACGGCGAGCCGTTGCAGGCGTTCGTGTTCTCGTTGCCAGCCGCGTCCCGAGAGGGTCGAGCGCCCAGCTCCGCGCTGGGTCGGGCCGAACCTAGTCCGGAATCCGCTCCCCGGGGAGCGACAGGTTCGTGCACCGCACAAACCTGCACGGCGGCGTCCGCTCAGCGGTCACGGCAGCCGGGCGCCCTTCATCAGCTCCGACGTGTAGACGTTGCCGACGACCTCGCCGCCGAGCCACGCGGTGAGCCGCTCCGCCTCGTCATCGAGCGCGCGGCGCGCGCGGGCGCCGGGGTCGCCGCGGAGCACGACGCGCACCCCCCCGTCGTCGTCCTGCACCCAGCAGCCGACGATCCGCCCGCCCCACCACGCGGTGGTGCCGGCGTTGCCGACGGAGTCGAAGAGGTAGCGGACGTCGCCGGCGGCGAGGTAGAAGTCGCGTTGCTTCCAGCCCATGGTCGTCGGGTCGAGGGTCGGCAGCAGAGCGGGCGCGGGGTCGCCCGGCTCCTCCTCGTCGAGGTCGTCGGGCAGCAGCCAGCCGGTGTCGCCGGAGTCGAGGGCGACCGGGACCGCGCCGAGGTCGCCCAGGGCACGGCGTACGGCGGTCTTGGTGGAGCCGAGCCACCAGACCAGGTCGGTCTCCGTGCCGGGGCCGAAGCGGGCCAGCCAGCGGCCGACCAGCTCGCGGTAGCCGTCGGCCTCGGGCAGGGGCCGCGGCTCCTCCCCCAGCCAGTCGCCCATGGGGGTCCAGCGGGGCCGGGAGATCCGCCAGTGGCCGCCGTTGACGCCACGAACGATCTCGCCCCGGGCGCCGAGCCAACCGAGGACCCGCGGGGCGATCGGGATCGCGCCGCCCCACTTGGAGCCGAGGGAGACGGCGACCTTGACGTCGAGCGTCGGCAGCCGCTCCCGCAGCTGCTGCGCCCCCAAGGGGCCCGCCGACACGAGCAGGTCGAGGACCTCCTGCCGCCGGGCGGCGAGCCACGCGTCGCCGTCGTCGGCCAGGCCGGCGGTCACCGCGTTGCCACCGATCCGCTTCCGCTCGGCCTCCGCGACGCGGGCCGAGGCGCTCCCCCAGGCGGCCGGCAGCAGGTCCCTCGGGAAGACGAAGAGCGTCCGGCGCATCGCGAGCTGCTTGACCAGCGAGCGGTCGTCGTAGAGCGCCCGGTCGACGTCGGCCGCCGTCACGCCGTCCGTGCGGGCCGCCACCGCGAGGTGGACCGTCGCCGGCTCGGTCGCGTGGAGCACCACCATCGCCCGGGTGGCCGCCTCCGCGTCGACGACGCGGTGGACCGGGTCGATGGCGTGGCGCCGGACCAGCCGGGCACGACGCTCGACGTCGGTGACGTGGCGCGCGCTGCCGTCCATGGGGGAATCGTGCCCGATCCCGCAGACACCACGTACGACGGCGCCGTGGCGCCTACGATGCGCTCGACGCCGCGGGCGTCGTCACGACGGGGAGACACACCATGACGCAGGACCCTGGCCAGTACCCGACCTCCGGGTCGTGGGGCCAGCCGGGCGGCTACCCGCTGCCGCCGACTCCCCCGCCGCGCCGCCAGTGGGGCGTCGGGCGGATCGTGCTGGTGACCCTCGCGGGGCTGTTCCTCGTGGGCGGGATCCTGGTGGTGCTGGTCGTCGGCCTCGTCTCGGTCCCCGAGCAGGCTCCCCAGGACGCCGAGCGCGATGCCCGCGGCCGGATCACCGAGGCCACGACCGTCGACAAGGACGCGCTCCGTGCCGGCGACTGCGTCAACGACGCTGCTCTGCGCGACCTCGCGATCGGCGAGGACATGCAGACCCAGGGCTCCACGGTCGAGGTCGTGCCCTGCGCCAAGCGTCACGACTTCGAGGTGACCGCGTCGTTCACGCTCCCCGAGGGGGACTACTCCGAGCCGCAGGACCTTCGCCGGGCGGTCAACCTGGGCTGCGTACGACGACTCCGGGCGGAGTGGGAGCAGGACCGGCGGCTGCTGCGCGACAAGATCCTCGCCTTCTACCTGCCTCCCCCGCGGGCGACCCAGGACGTCAACACCGTCTGCATGCTCCAGCTCACGTCGGGCGAACAGATGACGGGCCCGATCCGGTGACAGGGCCCGCGGCGCACGCGGGGCCCCGGGTCACCCTGCGCGAGATCACGCCGGCCAACCGGGCGGCCGTCGAGGCGCTGCAGGTCTCTCCCGGGCAGGAGGCGTACGTCGACGGTGTCGGCCGGTCGCTCGACGAGGCCGCGGCCACCCCGGAGTCCCGGCCGTGGTGCCGGGCGGTCTACGCCGGCGAGGTCCCGGTCGGGTTCGTGATGCTCGGCGACGACGTCCCCCCGGGAGACCCGGTCATCCCGTGGCGCTACTACCTGTGGCGGATGCTGATCGACGGGCGCCACCAGGGGCACGGCCACGGCCGGGCGGCCCTGGACCGGGTCCGGGCGCACCTGCGAGCCCGGCCCGGCGCCGAGGTGCTGGTCACCAGCGTCGTCCCGGGTCCGGGCTCACCGCTGGGCTTCTACTTGCGCTACGGGTTCGAGGAGACCGGCGAGTGGTTCGACCACGAGCAGGTGCTGCGGCTGCCGCTCGGCCCGGGGGCGTGACGCGCAGGTAGATGCCTCCCCGGACCCGGTCAGCCGAGGTCTCGCCCCTCCAGCGAGGACGACGGCACCGGGTCGGGCAGGCGCAGCATGCGGAAGGCGTTGCCGAGCCCGAGCAGGGCGGCGAGGAGTGGGACGAGCAGTGCGATCTGCAGCGAGAGGTTGCGGGCCTCGTCGTTGATGGCCAGCAGCTCGGCCTCGACGGCCGCGGGCTGGCCGGTGATCTGCTGCTCGAGGCGGGTGTTGCTCATGACCTCGGCGTCGTCTTCGAGCGCGGTCGCGATCTGCTCCTGCTGCGCGGGCGGGATCACCTGGCTGTCCTCGGACAGGTTCGTGAAGCTCCACGACAGGGCGGCCAGCATGAGGCCCCCGGCCATGGCGAGGCCGAAGGAGAGCCCGAAGGACCCGGCGGCGGAGTTAACGCCCGCCGCCTCGCTGACCCGCTCCTCCTCGATCGGTGCCAGCGTGTAGTTGTTGAGCTGCGACACCAGGAGGCCCAGCCCGCAGCCCGTCACCGCGAGTGGGAGAGCGAAGTGCCAACCACTGTCCGCCCGCGGGACGAACGGGACGATCACGGCGATCCCGAGGGTGACCAGCAGGAAGCCGGTCCGGATGACGGCGGCGGGGCGTCGGGCACCGGCCCTCCTGCCGGCGACCATCGCGGCGGCGAACATGGTCAGCGACAGCGGGGCGAGCGACAGGCCCGCCTCGAGGGCGTCGTACTCGAGGGTCATCTGGAAGTACAGCGGGAGCGCGATCATGGCGCCGCCGAGGGTGATCTGCTGCAGCATCTGGCCGGAGACCCCGGCGGTGAAGCTCGGCTTCCGGAAGAGGGCCGGATCGAGGAGCGTCACCCGGCCGGCGCGCTTGCGCCTGACGAGCCAGCGAGCGAGCACTACCAGCGCCACCACACCGACGACCATGAGCAGGCCGACGTACTCCCCGCCCTCCTGCCAGACGAGGATCCCGAGCACGACCCCGCCCATGCCGACCACGGACAGCAGGGCGCCTCCCACGTCGACCCGGCGGGAGCCGGTGTACGGGACGTCGCGGACCAACCCGATCTGGCTCAGGACGACCGCGATGACGACGACCTCCAACGCGAACCCGACCCGCCACGACAGGTAGGTCGTGACGAATCCGCCGAGCAGCGGGCCGATCGCGGCCGCGATGGCGGCAGCGGCACCGACCAGGGCGTACGCCTGCTTCTGGGCCGGCCCGCTGAAGTTGCCGTGGATCAGCGACTGCATGGCCGGCAGCAGCAGGGAAGCGCCCAGCCCGCCGATGATCGCCCAGAAGATCACGATCGCCGTCAGTCCCTGCGCGAGCGTCATGGCCAACGCCCCGAAGGCGTACGCGAGCAGCCCGAGGACGTAGGCCCGCTTGCGACCGATGAGGTCGCCCACCTTGCTGTTGATCAGGATGAACGCCGCCGAGACCAGGGCCTCGAGAGCGATGGCGGACTGCACGCCGCTGGCGGTCGTGTCCAGGTCGGCGATGACCGCGGAGATGGACACGTTCATCAACGAGGTGTCGACCACCAGCACGAACATCGCCGCCGCCAGCAGCACCATCAGGCGGCGGCCGCCGGACCCCTCGGGCTCCCGACCCTCGTCCGGGCTCACGTCCATGTCGCCCCCTCGACTGATGCTGCGCCGCCAATCGCCCTCCAGCCGAAGATAGCCACCGAGACCACCTGCCGGGATCACCCGCCAGGGATGGGGTGAGCGCGGGCCGTGTCTCCCCGAAACCGGCCCCAGCACCCCGGGCAGCAGCGCACAGGGTCCGGGCGACCACCTCGGGGGGACGACCCAAGGGCGACACCATCGTGACGCAGCGAGCGACCCCCGCACCCATGACCCTCGCGCAGCTAACCTCGTACGTCCTGCTCCTGTCCTGAGTCGCCCGGCTCGCGGCGGGCCTGCTGGTGGTCCGTCGCGACGCGACGTTGGCTCAGCTGGAGGCGGACGTCACGGCGGGCCTTGCCACCCGACTTCGCGCTGCCCTACCTCCTGTTCGGAGTCACCTCGCCCACGCCCCCGGACGAGGCGCCCGCGGAGGTCGAGCGCGTCGGCCAGGTCCAGCTCCCCGGTGACCAGGCTGGTGCCGGCGAAGCTCACCTGGGTGTGGTCGATGTCGAAGCGCCGCCCCTCCGCCGCGGCCCGCCGCTCCCGCTCGGCGGTCTCGCATGAACCGGCCCACCGCCTCGACCACCAGCCGGTCCACCTCGGTGGTGCCGATCCGGCCCGCGACCGGCGCGACGTGGCGGTCCACGAACCCCGCCGCCTCACCGGTGAGACCGCGGCCGATGGTCTGCTCGGCCACCCGCCGCGCCCGCCACGCCGCCACCTCCCCGACCACCACACGACCCCACAGCCGCGGCAACCGGTGCGCCAGCTCCACCGCGTGCCCGACGTACCGCTTCCCCGCCTCCGGACCCAACCCCACCGCCGCCGCGAACTCCGCGGCCGCATACTCGGACACCAACGGCGCCCCGGGACCCGCGATCGGCACCCCACGACCGTTCCCGAACACATCCGGCCGCCCGTAGCACTCCGCATCATCGAGATGCTCCGCCACATGAAGGCCCGCCCACCGGGCCGCGGTCTGCAACAGCTCGGCCTCCGCCCGGTCAGCCCGCTCCCGACAACCCCGAGCGGTCGCCAGCAACCCGGACCCGGTGTCCGGAACCCTGCTCGCGGTGCTGCTGGCCGTGCTGGTCATAGGACCACTCAAGCACCGACCACTGACACTCCAGGCGCCCAGAACCCCTTCTCCACAAGGCGATCCAGCAACCGCCCGCCCAGCACACGGTCCCGGGTATCGAGGCTCAGGCCCGGCGGCCTTCGCACCTCAACCTCTGCCGACGCGACGGCCCGTCGCGCCTCGGTCACGACACGCGCCGCGGCACCTGGAGGTTGAGGTGCGAGCGGAGAAGCCTCGAAACCCCGCCTCTTCGCAGGGCAGACCCGGCGCCGTACGCTCTCGCGAGCGGCGAGCTCAGACGACGCTGAGCGGGAGCAGCTGCTGGCCGGTGGGACCGACCTGGATCTCGGTGCCCATCTCGGGGCACACGCCGCAGTCGTAGCAGGGCGTCCAGCGACAGTCCTCGACGTCCTCGACGCCGTCGGGATCGGCGGCGGCGGCCAGGGAGTCCTCCCAGTCGGCCCACAGCCAGTCCTTGTCCAGGCCGGAGTCGAGGTGGTCCCACGGCAGCACCTCGTCGACGTCGCGCTCGCGGGTGGTGAACCAGGCCACGTCGACCCCGGTGCCGGCCAGCGCGGTCGCGGCGCTCTCGGCCCAGCGGTCGTAGGAGAAGTACTCGCTCCAGCCGTCGAACCTGCCGCCGTCGCGCCACACCTGCTCGATCACGCGGCCGACGCGGCGGTCACCGCGGGACAGCAGTCCCTCGATGATCCCGGGCTTGCCGTCGTGGTAGCGGAAGCCGATCGCGCGGCCGAAACGCTTGTCGGCACGGACGGTCTCGCGGAGCTGGCGCAGCCGCTCGTCGGTCGTCTCGTGGTCGAGCTGCGCGGCCCACTGGAACGGGGTGTGCGGCTTGGGCACGAAGCCACCGATCGACACGGTGCAGCGGATGTCGTTGCGACCCGACACCTCGCGGCCCTTGGCGATCACCTTCTTGGCCAGGTCGGCGATCGCCATCACGTCCTCGTCCTGCTCGGTCGGCAGGCCGCACATGAAGTAGAGCTTGACCTGTCGCCAGCCGTGGGAGTACGCCGTGGCGACGGTCCGGATCAGGTCCTCCTCGGTGACCGCCTTGTTGATCACCTTGCGCATCCGCTCCGAGCCGCCCTCGGGGGCGAAGGTCAGGCCGGACCTACGACCGTTGCGCGAGAACTCGTTGGCCAGCGTGATGTTGAAGGCGTCGACCCGGGTGGAGGGCAGCGAGAGCGAGACGTTGGAGCCCTCGTAGCGGTCGGCGAGGCCGGTCGCGACCTCGCCGATCTCGGTGTGGTCGGCGCTCGACAGCGACAGCAGGCCGACCTCCTCGAAGCCGGACGCGCGGATGCCGTTCTCGACCATGTCGCCGATGGTGTTGATCGAGCGTTCCCGGACCGGGCGGGTGATCATGCCGGCCTGGCAGAACCGGCAGCCACGGGTGCAGCCCCGGAAGATCTCGACGCTGTAGCGCTCGTGCACGGTCTCCGCGAGCGGCACCAGAGGCTTGGCGGGGTACGGCCAGGCATCGAGGTCCATCAGGGTGTGCTTGCGGACGCGGTGCGGGATGCCGGGGCGGTTGGGCACCACCGCGGCGATCGTCCCGTCGGCGGCGTACGTCACGTCGTAGAAGGCCGGCACGTAGACCGAGCCGCCGACCGCGAGCCGGCGCAGCAGCTCCAGGCGGCCACCGGGACGGTCCTCGTCCTTCCACTCCCGGACGACGTCGGAGATCGCGAGCACGACCTCCTCGCCGTCGCCGAGGACGGCGGCGTCGATGAAGTCGGCGACCGGCTCGGGGTTGAAGGCGGCGTGGCCGCCGGCGAGGACGACCGGGTCGTCGTCACCGCGGTCGGCGGCGTGGACCGGGATGCCGGCCAGGTCGAGCGCGGTGAGCAGGTTGGTGTAGCCGAGCTCGGTGGCGAACGAGACGCCCAGCAGGTCGAAGGCCCGGACCGGCCGGTGGGAGTCGACGGTGAACTGCGGGATCGGGCCGTCGGCGTCGCCCTCGCGCATCACCTGCTCCATGTCGGGCCAGACCGAGTACGTGCGCTCGGCGAGGATCCAGTCGCGCTCGTTGAGCACCTCGTAGAGGATCTGCACGCCCTGGTTGGGCAGCCCGACCTCGTAGGCGTCGGGGTACATCAGCGCCCAGCGCACGTCCACGCCGTCCCAGTCCTTCACGGTGGAGTTGAGCTCGCCGCCGACGTACTGGATGGGCTTCTGCACCGACGGCAGCCTCGGCTCGAGCCGGGGGAAGACCGATGCGACGGACACGCAAACACCTCGACAGACGCTCGTGGGGGATCGGGTCATCGTACGCCGCGGGGTGATCTGGACCGATTCCGCACAACGCCCACAGGTGTCGGCGGAAGCCCCTACCCTTGACGCAGCAAGGGGGACATCGTGGGCATCTCTCACACTGCGGCGCGCCTCAACGGCCGCGAGACGACCCGGCTGCGAGAGCGCCGGGTGCTGGTGGTTGCCTGCATCACGCTGGTCGGGACGATCCTGGCGCTCGCCGAGATCCCGCCGACCGACACCCCCACCGAGATCTGGCCGACCCTCGCGGCGTCGTTCATCTGGACCACCCTGGTCTGGGACGGCCGGGCGCGACCCGGCCAGGAGGTGGTCCCCCACCTCCTCGCACAGGTGATGCTGTTCCTCGCCACGGCCACCGCGTTCGGCTGGAACCCCTTCGACGCCGCCTACATGGCGCTGGCCAACGTGGCCGGGGGCGTCCTGATGGCGATCATCTACACGCGGTTCCGGCCCGAGACCGGCTGGGCGCCCGGCACCGCCCCCGCCCACGTCGGCCTGCTCGCCTCAGCGGCCGCCGCCGGGACCGTCGTCGCCCTGATCGGCGGCTTCCCCCACGTCGAGCTCGGCGAGCTCGACAAGCTCCAGCTGTGGTGGGTCATCCGCAACACCGTCTACGCCTACATCGGTGGCGTCACGTTCCTGTTCTTCTTCTTCGCGCCGCGCCGGCCCGAGCAGCGCCCCGCCCCGCGCTGGGCGGTCGCGTTGCTCGCCCCGCTCGGCGCCGCCTGCCTCTACGTCACCTACCTCGATCCGGAGCTGCCGCTGACCTGGTCGCTGCTGCTCCCCGCGATCCTCGCCGGCAGCATGCTCACCCCGCGGGGTGCGGCGGTGTACGCCCTGACCGTCGCCGCGGGTGCGGCACTGGCGACCCTGCAGCCGATCAACCAGTTCGGCTACGAGGGCTTCCTGCCCGGCTCACTGATCATCGACCTGCTGCTCACCGCCTCCACGTTCGTCACCCTGCAGCTGGCGATCCTGCGCGACCAGCGCGGCACCGCCACCGCGGCGCTCGACCGGCAGACGCGTGGCGCCCAGGACCAGGCGGCGCTGCTCGCGACGGTCTTCGACACGATGTCCGACGGCCTGGTCGTGATGGACGACCGGCGGCGCGTGGTCATGCACAACACCGCCGCCCGCCACCTCCTCGGGAGGCGGATCCCGCTGGGCCAGGAGATGAGCTGGTCCGCACACCTCGGGCTGCACGGCCTCGACCACCAGCCGCTCTCCGACGAGCAGCTCCCCGGCGCCGGCAACCTCGACGGTTTCGCCCACCAGATCGTGGTGGCCCGCGAGGACGCCGACCGGGTGCTCGACGTCGGCGCCTGGCCGCTGCCGGGTCCCGACGGCCGGACGCTGGTGCTGTTCTCCGACGTGACCGCCCAGCGCGAGCGACTGGGCGAGCTGACCAGCTTCGCCGGTGTGGTCGCCCACGACCTGCGGAGCCCGCTGTCGAGCCTGACCGGCTGGCTCGAGATGGCGGCCGACGCGGTCGACGAGGGTGGGGTGACCGCGGCCGCCTCCTTCATCGAGCGGGCGCGGATGAGCAGCACCCGGATGCAGCAGGTGATCGAGGACTGGCTCGCGTACACCGTGCAGCGCGACGGGCTGCTGGCCCCCACCGAGGTGGCGCTCAAGCCTCTGGTCGCGGCCGTGGTCGCGCCCTTCGCGTCCGGGGGTGACGACCTGGCCCCGGTGTTCGACGTGGACGTCGACGACACCGTGCAGGCCGACCCGGCGCTGACCCGGCAGCTGGTCGCCAACCTGGTCAGCAACGCGGTCAAGTACACCCCGCCCGGCACCCGGCCCCTGGTCTCGATCCGCTCCCACCCCGACGAGGAGCCCGGCTTCGTACGGGTCAGCGTCGCCGACCGCGGCATCGGGCTCCCCGAGGGCGAGGAGGAGCTCGTCTTCCAGGAGTTCCACCGGGCGCCGAGCCACGCCTCCACCTATGCCGGCACCGGCCTGGGACTCTCGCTGTGCCGCAAGATCGTGGTCCGCCACGGCGGCACGATCAGTGCCCGCAACGACCCGGACGCCGGCACCGTCTTCTCCTTCACGCTGCCCGCCGCCTGAGCGGACGGCGGCCCGGTGTGGCCGGACGCCTAGGGTTCACCCATGGTGAGCGGAGTCGTCCGGGGTCGTTTCAGCTGGACCGTCGCGGTGCCGCTCGCCGCGTTCGTCGCCCTGGTCGTGACCTGGGGCCGCAAGCCGGGCGACCTGTGGCTGGCCCTGGTCGCCGTGGTGCTGATCGGCTCCGTGCTGGCCGCGGTCCACCACGCCGAGGTGGTCGCCCACAAGGTGGGTGAGCCGTTCGGCTCGCTCGTGCTCGCGGTGGCGGTCACCGTGATCGAGGTCGCGCTCATCGTCACGCTGATGGTCAGCGGTGGCGGCGACACGGCCGGGCTGGCCCGCGACACGGTGTTCGCCGCGGTGATGATCACGGTCAACGGCATCGTCGGCCTGTCCCTGCTCGTGGGTGGCCTGCGCAGCTATCTGCCGCCCTTCAACCCCGAGGGCACCGGCTCGGCGCTGGCGACCGTGATCGCGCTCGCGACGCTCACCCTGGTGCTGCCGCGGTTCACGACCTCGGCCGCCGGCCCCGAGTTCACCCCCGGACAGCTCGCCTTCGCCGCCCTGGCCTCGCTGTCGCTGTACGTGATGTTCGTGCTCACCCAGACCGTCCGGCACCGCGACTTCTTCCTGCCGATCGACGAGGGCGGCACGGCGGCCGACGACGACGAGGACGGCCACGCGGACCCGCCCACCAGCCGCGAGGCGCTCACCAGTCTGGGGCTGCTGCTCGTGTCGCTGGTCTCCGTCGTCGGCCTGGCCAAGCTGGAGTCGCCCGCCATCGAGCGGGCGGTCGCGGCGCTCGGGTTCCCGCAGGCCGTCGTCGGCGTCGTGATCGCGCTGCTGGTGCTGCTGCCGGAGTCGATCGCGGCGGTCCGCGCCGCGATCCGCCGCCGGCTGCAGATCAGCTTCAACCTGGCCTACGGCTCCGCGATGGCCTCGATCGGGCTCACCATCCCGACCCTCGCCGTCGCCTCGATCTGGCTCGACGGCCCGCTGGAGCTCGGCCTCGACGAGACCGACATGGTGCTGCTGTTCACCTCGGTCGTGGTGTCGGTGCTGACGGTGGTCCCGGGCCGCGCCAAGGCGCTGATGGGCGGGATCCACCTGGTGATCCTGGCCGCGTTCGTCTTCATCACGATCGCTCCGTGAGCGCGACCGGCGCTCGCGCAGCCCGTCAACCGGCCCAGCCGTCACTAGCGCGGGGTCGCTCGATGGTCGCGGCGACGTCGACCGCGCACGAGTGACGGCTCGGCAGGCTCTGGCGCGTCGGACGGGGCTCGCCGCACACTGGGCCATGCACGCGATCCGGGCCGCCAGCGCCTTCGACGGCACCAGGTTCCTCGACGGCGGGGTCACCCTCCTCGTGGACGGCGACCGCATCGCGGGCGTCGAGGGTCCGCACCACGACCCGCCCGACGGCTGCGAGGTCACGTCGTACGACGGCACGCTGCTGCCCGGTCTGGTCGACACCCACGCCCACCTGGTGGCCGACGGCACGCTCGGCGGCCTGGAGCGGACCGCCGGCCTGTCCGACGACGACCTCGACGCCGTGATCGCCGCGAGCCTGGCCCGGCAGGCGGCCGCCGGGGTGACCACGGTCCGCGACCTGGGGGACCGGGCGTACCGGACACTGGCCTTCCGGGACCGCTCCGCGCCCGGTGTCCCGCGCGTGGTGTGCGCAGGGCCACCCCTGACCGTGCCCGAAGGGCACTGCTTCTTCCTCGGTGGCGCCGCCGAGGGCGAGGACGGCATCACGGCCGCCGTGCAGGAGCGGGTGGAGCGTGGTGTCGACGTCGTCAAGGTGATGGCCAGCGGCGGGATGCTCACGCCGCACACCGACATCCTGGGCACCCAGTTCTCCGCCGACGAGCTCGCCCTCGCCGTACGCCTGACCCACGAGGCGGGGCTCCCGGTGGTCGCCCATGCCCACTCGCAGGCCGGTTCCCGTCATGCGCTCGACGCCGGCGTCGACGGCATCGAGCACTTCACGTGCCTCACCCACGACGGCGTCCGGACACCCGACGACCTGCTGGCGGAGCTCGCCGCTCGCCGCGTGGTCGTCGGCCCCACACTCGGGGCGGACCTCGACCAGCTACCGCCACTGGAGCTCGTGCCGCCGCCGATCCGCGACCTGATGACCCGGTTCGGCCTGGAGCCCGAGGAGTTCTTCCGCACCCGTGCACGGCAGATGGAGCTGCTCCACGCCCATGGAGTGGTCGTGGCCACCGGCACCGACAGCGGGGTCGGGCCGATGAAGGACCACGGCATCCAGTGGCGCGCCGTCCTGCAGCTGACCGACGGCGGCTACGGCATCGATGAGGCGCTGGCGACCGCGACCTCGGGGGCCGCCGCGGCCTGCGGGGTCGACGACGAGACCGGCCGGCTCTCCTCCGGACTGGCCGCCGACCTGCTGGTGGTCGACGACGACCTGCGTCGCGACCCCGAGGCGCTCGGCCGGCCCACCGCCGTGTGGGTCCGCGGCGAGCAGGTGGTGTGAGTCAGCGGCGTACGAGCACCCGGTCGGGGGCCAGGAACCGCGACGGGGACGCGGCCGTCCGGAGGTGGATGTTCTGGAGCAGGCCGACCGCCAGCATCACGGCGAACATCGAGCTGCCGCCGTAGGAGACGAACGGCAGCGGCACGCCGGTGACCGGCATGATGCCCAGGCACATGCCGACGTTCTGGAAGGCCTGGAAGCCCAGCCAGCAGGCGATGCCGGCGGCGGCGATCCGGCCGAACACGTCGTCCGTGTGGGAGGCGATGACCAGCGCGCGCCACACGACGACGCCGAGCAGCGCGATCAGCACACCGGCGCCGACCAGGCCGAGCTCCTCGCCGGCCACGGTGAAGATGAAGTCCGTGTGCTGCTCGGGCACGAAGCCGGAGCGGGTCTGGGACCCGCCGAAGAGGCCCTCGCCGAACAGCCCGCCGTTGCCGACCGCGATCCGGGCCTGCTCGGTGTTGTAGCCCGCGCCGAGGGGGTCGAGGTCCGGGTCGGTGAAGGCGAGGAAGCGGTCGACCTGGTAGTCCTCGAGGAGCCCGGCCCACACCGCGGCCGCGGCGGTGGCGATCCCGCCGCCGGCGAGCAGCGCCAGCCAGCGCCGCGGGGCGCCGGACGCGGCGAGCACCCCGAAGACGGTCGCGGCCAGGACCAGCATGGTGCCGAGGTCGGGCTGCAGCATGATCAGCGAGGCCGGGACGGCCGCGATCAACAGCATCAGCGAGACGTCGACCCAGTCGACGGTACGGCGACGCCGGCCCTCGGCCCGCTCGGCGACGACCAGCGCCATGCCGATGACGACGGCCAGCTTGGCGAGCTCGGAGGGCTGGATCGACATGCCGGCGAGCTGGATCCAGGACCGGGAGCCGTTGATCGTCGACCCGTTGGTGAGCACCAGCACCAGGCCCCCGACGGAGGCGAGGTAGGCGACCGGCGCCAGGATCCGGACCCAGCGGTGGTCGGTCGCGGTGACCATCACCATCAGCACCAGGCCGATCGCGACGTTGACCAGCTGCTTGCGGAGGTACGCCGACGGGTCGCCCGCCGTGAGCCCCTCGCGCGCCGTCGTGGCCGACCACACCAGCAGCGTGCCGAGGACCAGCAGCGCGGCGACGGCGGCCAGGAGCACCCAGTCCAGGCCGGGCACGCGCCGCGTGGTCGACGAGCGGCTGCCCGTCCACAACGCCCGGCCGCTCACTTCGCGCTCCTCGGCCGCGGCGGCAGGATCGCCCCGTCACCGGCGAACGACGGCAGCTCGTCCGGGGCGACGACGCCCGGGATCGCGGCACGCTCCCGGTCGACGTCCATGCCCTTGATGCCGTAGAGCGCCTCGTAGATCTTGCGGATGGCCGGACCCGACGTGCCGGAGCCGGTGCCGCCCTGGCTGACCATCATCACCACCGCGTAGTCGTCGGTGTAGGACGCGACCCACGAGGTCGACTGCTTGCCGTAGACCTCGGCCGAGCCGGTCTTGGCCCGGATCTGGACCTCGTCGAGCGGGAACTCCAGCAGCCGCCAGTTCATGGTGCCGCGCAGCGCGACCCCCTTGAGCGCAGTGTCGATGTAGCCGATCACGCTGTCGGGGACGTGGACGTCGCCCCCCTTCTCGGGCTGGAACTTCTTCAGCACGGTGCCGTCGGGGCTGACGATCGCCTTGGCGATGCGCGGCTCCCACAGGGTGCCGCCGTTGGCGATCGCGGCGTACGCCCGGGTCAGCTGCAGCGGGGTCACGATGGTGTCGCCCTGGCCGATCGCGAAGTTGACCGCGTCGCCGGCCCGGTAGGCGAAGCCCTCGACGCAGAACTCGCCCGCGAACGTGTAGACGAAGTCGCTCGTCTCGCCGTCCTGCGGCTTGCCGGCGATGCCGCAGTAGTAGTCCTTCATCTGCTGCCAGTAGGCGCGCTTCCACTTCCGGTCGGCGATCCGCCCCGAGGCCTCGCCCGGCAGGTCGATGCCGGTCTCGTCGCCGAAGCCGAAGGTCTGGGCCTCCTCGACGAGCGGGTCGCGCGCGTTGACGTCGTCGACGTCGGAGCCGAACCGCTGCCAGAAGTCGTAGCCGACCCGGTAGAAGAACGTGTTGCAGGAGACCTCGAGCGCCTTGGCGAAGCCGATGTAGCCGTAGGCACCGGACTCGTAGTTCTTGAACACCCGGTTGCCGACCGGGAACCCGGAGGAGCAGTTGAGCTGGGTGTCGGTGGTGTAGCCGTTGGTCAGCGCGCCGGCGGTCATGAACGGCTTCCAGGTCGACCCGGGAGCGAACTGCCCCTGGGTGGCGCGGCCCAGCAGCGGCGTCCCGGCCGCCTCCGAGTAGAGCCGGGCGAGCTGGCTCTTGGTGATGCCGCCGACCCACACCTCGGGGTCGTACGTCGGCTGGCTGGCCATCGCGATGATGCGGCCGGTGTCGACCTCCATCACCACGGCGGCGCCGGCATCGGCGACGTAGTTGCGGCCGGTCACGGTGTCGAGCGTCGTGCGGGCGGTCGCGATGGTCTGGGCGAGCTGCTGCTCGACGATGCCCTGCACCTTGGCGTCGATCGAGGTGACCAGGGTGTCGCCCGGCTGGCCCGGGATCTCGCTCTCCTCGCCGAGCACCCGGCCCATCGAGTCGACCGCGACCCGGCGGTAGCCGGGCATGCCGCGCAGCCAGGAGTCGTACTGCTTCTCGATCCCGGCGCGCCCCACCGACGAGGCACCGTTGACCGACCGGTCGCCGTCCTCGCGGGCCCGGTCGTACTCACCCTCCGTGATCGGACTGAGGTAGCCGAGCACGTGGGCGGCGTTGATGCCGTAGGGGTGCGGGTAGGCGCGGACCGTCTGCTGCTCGGCGACGACGGCGGGGTGGTCCTCCGGCTGCTCGAGCACCCGCAGCGCCACCCGCTCGCGGACGTCGCGGGCGATCGGCACCGGCTGGTAGGGCGAGCCGTTCCAGCACACGCCGGGCACGCTGCCGGCGTCGCCGCAGGTGACCAGCTGCTTGCGGATCCGGGCGGGCGAGAGGCCGACGGCGGTGCCGATCCGCTCCAGCAACGCGTCCTGGCGGCGCTCGGGCATCTTGCCGAGCAGGGTCCGGTCGACCGAGATCACCCACGACATCCGGTTGGTCACGAGCGGCCGGCCCTGGGCGTCCACGATCAGGCCGCGCTGCGGCTGGACCACGACCTCGCGGACCGACTGGGCGGCTGCCTGGGTCTGGTAGTCGGCGCCGGAGACCACCTGCAGGTAGTAGAGGCGCACGAAGAGGGTGGCGAACAGCGAGAACACCAGCGCCTGGATGACGAGCAGCCGAAGCCGGCTGCGGGTGTTGGAGGAGGAGGCCATCAGGCGGGGACCCGCTCGCGGTCGGGCTCGAGGCGGCGGAACATCCCCATCAGCACGGGCAGCACGAACGGTGTCAGCAGCACGTCCCAGAGCACCGACACCGCAATCACCCCGAGCAGCGAGGCGACGTCGAGGCTGACCTCGCCGAGCGCCATCCCGAGCAGCGCGAAGACGCTGGTGCCGACGAACGAGGAGGCGGCGACCGTCCCGACCACGGCGAGGGCCGAGTGCCGGACCTCCTGCTGCACCCGGCCGGCAACGTAGCCGACGAGCACCAGCGCGAGGGCCCACTGCCCGGCGACGTGGTCGGCGGGCGGCGCGAGGTCGAGCAGGACGCCGGAGACGAAGCCGAGGACCGCGGCGAACTGGGCGCCTCGGGTGAGCGCGGCAGCCACCACCACCAGCAGCACCAGGTTGGGGACGATGCCGTGCCAGGCGGCCTGCGGGAACACCGTCACCTGCAGCACCAGCGCCACCAGCACGGCAGCGAGCGCGACCAGACTCCGCACCAGGGTCACTGGAGGCTCCCGTCCGCCTCGATCACGGCCCGGTCGCTGCTGGTGCCGGACGGCACCACGACGCCGACCAGGTCGAGCGCCCCGAAGTCGACGAACGGCTCGATCTCGGCTCGCTGGGCGGTCTCGCGGAGGCTGGAGTAGACGGCGGTCACCCGGCCGACCGGCACGCCAGAGACGTACGGCGCGCCGCCCTCGCTCCCCCAGGTCACGACGACGTCGTGCTTGGCCGGAACCTCGGCCTGGTCGACCAGCTCGAGGTCGAGCAGCCCGATGTCACCCACGGCGCCCCGACCCGCGAGGAAGCCCATCTCCATCGAGGAGCCGACCCGGCCGCCGACGACCGAGCCGGAGTCGACGGCCAGCAGCACCGTGGCGGTGTCACGGGTCACCCGCAGCACCCGGCCGACCAGCCCGTCGTCGTTGATGACGGTGAGGTCGGCGTGGAGGCCGGCGTCGGAGCCGGCGTCGATGGTGACGGTGCGGGAGAACGACTGGGAGGGGCCGACCGCGATCACGCGGGCCGGGACCAGCGCGTAGCCGAGGTTCTCGGCGGCGGTGGTGAGGCCGTCGTACTCCTCGAGCCGGTTGCGGTCGAAGTCGGAGGTGGCCACCTCGGAGCGCAGCTGGGCGTTCTCGGACTCCAGCGCGCTGAGCTCGGCCCGCAGGTCGCCGCGCGAGCGGAACCAGCCGGGCACCGCGGCGACCGGACGCGTGACGGCGGCGACGCCGGACTCCAGCGGCCCGAACAGCTCGCCGGTCGCCCGCCGGGCGGACTCCAGCGGCGAGTCGTCGCCGCCCTGGTGGTCGAGCGTCATCAGCGAGACGCTGGCGAGCAGCAGCGCCACCAGCAGCGCGCGGGAGGGACGCCGGCGGCCGCCGTCGAGGTCCCCGATGCTGCGCCAGCGGCGCTCCCGGGTCCGGAAGTTCGGCATCAGTACCGCCGGGGCTCGGTCACCAGCACCTGCTGCAGCGCCTCGAACTCCTCGACGCACTTGCCGGCGCCGAGGGCGACGCTGACCAGCGGGTCGTCGGCGACGTGGACCGGCATGCCGGTCTCGTGGCGCAGCCGCTCGTCGAGGCCGCGCAGCAGCGCGCCCCCGCCGGTGAGCACGATGCCGCGGTCCATGATGTCGCCGGCGAGCTCGGGCGGTGTCTGGTCGAGGGTCGCGCGGACCGCGTCGACGATCGAGTGGAGCGGCTCCTCGAGGGCCTGGCGGATCTCGGAGCTGGAGACGACGACGGTACGGGGCAGGCCGGAGACCATGTCGCGCCCACGGATCTCCGCCTCGGGCTCGTCGGGCAGCGGGAAGGCCGATCCGAGGGTCATCTTGACCTCCTCGGCGGTCCGGTCGCCGAGCATGAGGGAGTACTCCTTCTTCATCCACGCCACGATCGCGGCGTCGAGGTCGTCGCCGGCGGTGCGGATGGAGAGGCTGGTGACGATGCCGCCGAGGCTGATCACGGCCACCTCGGTCGTGCCGCCACCCACGTCGACGACCATGTTGCCGGTGGCCTGGTGGACCGGGAGCCCGGCGCCGATCGCGGCGGCCATCGGCTCCTCGACGATGTAGACCCGGCGGGCGCCGGCCTGGTAGCCGGCCTCCTTGACCGCGCGCTGCTCGACGGCGGTGATGCCGCTCGGGACGCAGATGACCATCCGGGGCTTGGCGAAGTAGCGGCGGCGGTGGACCTGCTGGATGAAGAACCGCAGCATCTGCTCGGTCGCCTCGAAGTCGGCGATGACGCCGTCCTTGAGCGGCCGGATGGCGGTGATGTTGTCGGGGGTGCGGCCGATCATCCGCTTGGCCTCGTGGCCGACGGCGAGGATCTCGCCGTTCGCGTCGTTGAGGGCCACGACACTGGGCTCGTCGAGCAGCACGCCCTTGCCGCGGACGTAGACCAGCGTGTTGGCCGTCCCGAGATCCACCGCCATGTCGCGGCCGATGAAGCTGTTCGCCATTGCCCGAATGCCTCGCGCTCGTCGTCGTACCAGGGGAAGGGGCGCAGGTGCGACAGCACGCCCTGACCCGAGGGTAGAGACGAGCGTGCGTCCATCCCGGCAGGACACGCAGGGGCGGCGGCCTCTTATCGCACCCGGCCTCCGGGCGGGTCCGCGGGGGTGCGTCCCAGCTCCGGATCGAGGGGTGGCGCCCACCACGGGTCGTGCAGCGGGGGTGCTGCCAGGACCTGTCGGTGGTGCCCGGAGACGACCCGGGCGAGGTTGGTGAGCCCCTCACCGCCGGGAGCGAAGTACGACGTGTGGTCGGCCGCCGGCCAGTCACCCCAGCCGCCGCGGTCGACGGACTCGGCTCGCAGCCGGGTGCCTCCCCACGAGTCGAGCGCGGGATCCTCGCCGAGCCCGAGCGGACCGGCCGCGCCGAGTGCGGCGACCGGGTCGTGGCTGTTGCGCAGCACCCACACGTGACCGGGCCGGATGCGGAGGTCGGCGGCGGAGTCGGCATCCGCGGCGCCGGGACTGCCGGCCAGCACGACGTCGTCGGCGTCGAGGCACCGCGGGCCGGTGGCCGCCAGCGAGGCCGTCGTGGCGCCGTAGCTGTGGCCGACGACGGTGAGGTGGGCCGGGTCGTGGGCCCGCCCGTCGCGCAGGTCGTCGACCGCGTCCGCGAGCAGGGCGCCGCCCGCTCGCGCCATCCGCTCCGAGAGCACGCCGATGCCGTCCGGGGCGTCGTAGCCGATCCAGGCGACGACCGCGTTGCCGTCGCCGGGGTCCTCGCGTCGCGCGGCGAGGTGGAGGTCGAGCGCGCGCCGGGTGTGGACCGCCGCGCTGTCCGCGTCGCTGCCGAGGCCCGGGACGAGGAGCGCGAGGTCGTCGGCCGTCGCGGGGTCGCCGACCGCGACCACGACCCGCCCGTCGCCCCCGAACGCGTCGGGGTCGTAGGCGAGCAGGTGCGCCTCGACCGGCCGTCCGGTCACGGGGTCGGTGGCGGCACCGACGAGTGCCAGCGCATCCCGGGCCGCGTTGGCCGCCCGGGCCTCGCCCGAGTGCGCGGGGGCCGCCAGGTCCTGCTCGACCTGCATCAGCAGCCGCGCGTGCACCAGGTCCTGCGCGAGCTCCGGGTCGGCGGGGAGGAGCACCGCGTGGGCGTCGAGGCGGTCGGCCAGCTCCTCCAGCACGGCCGCCAAGCGTCGCGCCCGGCCTCGCAGGTCGGCCGAGGTGGCGGCGTACGCCTCGGCGGCGATGCCGCTCCAGCCCGCGACCGGTCCGGCGGCACCCGGGACCCGGTGCAGCGCGGTGGCCACGCCGCGCAGCCGGACGGCCAGGTCGCGGACGCCCTGCGCCCGGACCTCGCTCACGTCCCGGCCCGACGGGAGAGCGCGGCCGCGGCCGCCTCGTCGGCGTCGACGACCGCGCCCAGCGCGACCAGCAGCCCGTCGACCACCCGCTCGGCCTCGGCGGCGAGCCCCGACACGGTCGCCTCGGCCACGTCGAGCAGCTGGGTCGCCTCCCCCGTCACGTCGCCCAACCCTCCGGTCGGAGTGCTGCGCAGCTGCGCCGCAGCGTCGACGAGGTCGGCGGCCACGGCGTCCCAGCGCCGGGCGGCGGCGTGCAGGTGATCGGGGGCGAGCTCCACGCGTGTCCTCCTCTTCCGAGGAGGATGCCGGGCCGGCCGTCGGCCATGGGGGCGGCCGGACCGTCATCCACAGGAACGGCTGGTCGTGTCCTGGAGGGATGTCCCCTTCGACAGTGCGGGGGACTCGAGGTTCGGCGCCGGAGCACCTCACACCTCGTCCGCCGGAGCGCCCGGGGTCGATGCCCCCGACGAATCAGGCGTCGGGGAACCAGATGCCGATCTCGCGAGCGGCCGACTCGGGGCTGTCGGAGCCGTGCACCAGGTTCTGCTGCACCTTGAGGCCCCAGTCGCGACCCAGGTCGCCGCGGATCGTGCCCGGGGCCGCGGCGGTCGGGTCGGTGGCGCCGGCGAGCGACCGGAACCCCTCGATGCAGCGCTGTCCCTCGACCACCATCGCGGCCACCGGGCCGGAGAGCATGAACTCGACCAGCGGGTCGTAGAACGGCTTGCCCTCGTGCTCGGCGTAGTGCTCAGCCAGGATCTCGGTCGTCGCCGAGCGGAGCTCCAGGGCGACCAGGCCGTAGCCCTTGGCCTCGATCCGGCGGATCACCTCGCCGGTCAGGCCGCGCCGTACGCCGTCGGGCTTGATCAGGACCAGGGTGCGCTCGACTGCGGGGTCTGCCATGCCGCGGAGCCTAGCGAGCACGGCCTCCCTTCCCGACGCCGGGACTTGTGCAAAAGAAGTGTGCACAACTATTGTGTACGCCGTGACCGACCTGATCCGCCTCGACGCCACCGCGCTGCGGGTGCTCGCCCACCCGCTCCGGTCCCGGCTGCTCGCCCAGCTGCGGCTGCACGGCCCGGCGACCGCCACCGACCTCGCCGACGTCCTCGACACCAACACCGGCGCGACCAGCTACCACCTGCGCAAGCTGGAGGCGGTCGGACTGGTCACCGACACCGGGACCGGTGCCGGCAAGCGCCGCGTCTGGGAGGCGTCGAGCCGCGGCCACGAGTGGCAGCCCAGCGACTTCGCCGGCGACGAGGACGCGGAGGCGTCGCTGTCCTGGCTCAACCGGCACTACCAGGACACGCTCACCGAGCGGGTCCACGGCTGGGCGGAGGTCAGCCGGCTCTGGCCCGCCGCCTGGCGCGACACCCTCGGCACCGGCGACGACGGGGTGACGGTCACCGCCGAGCAGGCCCGCCGGATGTGGGACGACATCTCGGACGTGATCACCCGTTACCGCGACGCCGGTGCGGGCGATCCCGCCGCCCGACGGGTCCAGGTCTGGACCCACGTGCTCCCGCTCGACCTGACACCGCCCCAGGAGACCCCGTGACCGACCACCTCTCCCCCACCGCGGCGCGGCGCCGCTTCCTGCTGCTGACCTTCACCCGCTGGTTCCCGGTGGGTCTGATCGTGAGCCTGCTCGTGCTCTGGATCCTGGAGCAGGGGCTGTCGGTGTCGACGGCGCTGCTGGCGTTCTCGTTCCAGGGGCTGCTGATCTTCGCCCTCGAGCTCCCGACGAGCGGGTTCGCCGACGCCTTCGGCCGTCGCCCGGTGCTGGTCGCGTCGGCCGTGATCAACGTGGTCGCCTCCGTCGTCCTGCTGCTCGCCGACTCGTTCTGGACCTTCGCGCTCGCCGCCGCCCTGCAGGGGATCTTCCGTGCCCTGGACTCCGGCCCGCTCGAGGCGTGGTTCGTCGACACCGTTCACCTCAGCGAGCCCGGCGCCGACGTCGACCGATCGTTGGCGGCCCAGGGCACCGTGCTCGGCGCCTCGATCGCTGCCGGGGCCGTGCTCTCCGGTGGCCTCGTGGCGTGGCACCCGCTCCCGACGGAGTCCGCCCTGCTGCTCCCGATGCTGTGCTTCGCCGTGCTCAACGTGGTCCACCTGGTCGCGGTCGCGGCCCTGCTCCGCGAGCCCCGTGCCCACGTCGACGTCACCGGCATGCGACGGGCGGCGGCGTCGGTCCGCGAGGCGCCGGTCGTGGTCCGCGACGGCCTGCGGCTCCTGGGCAGCAACCGGGTGCTGCTCGGGCTGGTCCTGGTCGAGGTGTTCTGGTCGGTCGGCATGGTGGTCTTCGAGATCTTCCAGCCGATCCGGCTCGCCGAGCTCGTCGGCGGCGAGGAGCAGGCCGGCGCCCTGATGGGACCGGTGGCCGCCGTCGGCTGGGGCGTCTTCGCCCTCGGGTCCGCGCTGGCCGGACTGGCGAGCCCCCGGATCGGGGTCGCACGTACCGCGATCGCCTCCCGCGTCCTCAACGGCCTCGGCGCCGTGGTGATGGGCCTGGTCGCGGGTCCCGTCGCCCTGATCGTGGCGTACCTGTTCACCTACGGGCTCCACGGCACCGGTGGCCCGATGCACGACACCCTGCTCCACCGCGAGGCGGAGGCCCGCAACCGGGCCACCGTGCTCTCGTTGAACTCGATGGTGGCGTTCGCGGCGTTCTCGGTGGCCGCGCCGCTGCTCGGCTTCGTCGCGGTGGCCGCCAGCACGCAGGTGGCCATGGTGCTGGCCGGCGGGTTCAGCGTGCTCGGAGCGGCGTTCTACCTGCCGGCCCTGCGCGCCGAGCGGCAGCGCACGGCGCCGGCGGACGAGCCCGCGCCGGTCCCCGGGACCTGACGGCGCGGGAGGGTGGCAGCCGAGCCGCGGCGCGCATAGGGTGTGCCGGCCGAGCGAGATCCACATCCCGGGGGAGCCCACGTGTCCGACGTCCTGTCGCCCACGGCTGCCCGGCGTGCCTTCCTGCTGCTGACGGCCGCGCGCTGGTTCCCGGTCGGGCTGGTCGTCGGGATCTTCACCCTGTGGTTCCTCGAGCGCGGCCTCACCGTGTCCGAGACGCTGCTGGCGTTCTCGGTCACCGGGATCGTGGTCTTCGTGCTGGAGCTGCCCACGGGGGGTTTCGCGGACGCACTCGGCCGCCGCCCCGTGCTGATCGCGGCGGCCGCGGTCAACCTGGTCGCCGGGGCGGTGCTGATCCTCGGGCACTCGTTCTGGGTGTTCGTGGTCGGTGCGGCGCTCCAGGGCGTCTTCCGGGCCCTCGACTCCGGGCCGCTCGAGGCGTGGTTCGTCGACACCGTCCACGTCACCGAGCCCGGCGCCGACGTCGACCAGACGTTGGCGGCCGAGGGCACGGTGATGGGTGCCGCGATGGCGATCGGCGCCGTCGTCTCGGGCGGTCTGGTCCTCTGGGCACCGCTGCCCGGGAGCGCGCTGCTGCTGCCGATGGTCTGCTGGGCCGGGCTCAACCTGCTCTACCTCGTGGGCCTGTTGGTGCTGATGAAGGAGCCCCGAACCCATGTCGACTCCACCGGCCTGCGGCGGGCCGCGGACTCGGCCCGCGAGGCTCCCGGAGTGATCCGCGACGGGCTCTCCCTGCTGCGGCACAACCGGGTGCTGCTCGCGCTGGTGATGGTCGAGCTGTTCTGGACCGCCGCCCTCGTCGTGTTCGAGACCTTCCAGCCGGTACGCCTCGCCGAGCTCGTCGGCGGCGAGGAGCAGGCCGGCGCGCTGATGGGGCCGGTGGCGGCCGTCGGGTGGGGGGTCTTCGCGCTCGGCTCGGCGATCGCCGGCATCTCCAGCCGCCGGATCGGCGTGGCCTGGACCGCCATCCTCGCGCGGGTGCTCAACGGGCTGGGCGCGATCACGATGGGCCTGGTCGCCGGCCCCGCCGCCCTGATCGCGGCCTACCTGTTCACGTACGGCCTGCACGGCACCGGCGGCCCGATGCACTCCGCGCTGCTCCACCGCGAGGCGCAGGCCCGCAACCGGGCCACGGTGATCTCGATGAACTCGATGGTCTTCTTCATCGCGTTCGCGGTCGTGGCCTCGCCCCTCGGCCTGCTCGCGCAGGCGACCTCGACTCAGGTCGCGATGGTGGTCGCCGGCGCCTTCAGCGTCCTCGGCGCGGTGCTCTACCTGCCCGCCCTGCGCGCCGAGAGGCTGCGGGCCCAGCCGGTCGGCGACCCCGTCTGAGGGACTCGCGTGCCGTGCGGCGGTGGGCCCTGCACGGTACTCGGCGTCGATCCGGTGGACCACCCACCGCCAGGTGGCAACCGCTGACGCAGCGGGTCAGCCCCGGTCGGCCTCGCGGGCCTCGTGGGCGGCGTACGCCGCGGCGCGCTCGCGCTCGATCCTGCGGCCGAGGAAGTAGGCCGTGCCCCAGAGCAGCGCGAAGAGCGCTCCGAGGAAGAACATCAGCGGGACCACGATGCCGATGCCGAACGCCGCCACCTGCACGGCCCAGCCCACGGCGTACGCCGCCTCCGAGCGCAGCATGCCCGCGAGCAGCAGGCAGGCGCCCGCCACGCCGAGGCCGACCAGCAGCGCGGTGCCGACCGGCACGTCGGAGACCACGATCATGACCGGCGTCGACAGCGCGACGACGATCCCCTCCAGGGCCAGGACGGCGGCGCACATCCCCCGCCGGGGCGAGCGACCGGGGGCGGCCGCGGTGGTGCTCACCTGCGGCTCCGCAGCAGGGACCGGGCCTCGCCGACGGTGACCACCGAGCCGGTGACCAGCACGGCGCCGGAGGACAGCGAGCTGCCGGTGTCGCCGGACTCGGCGAGCCCGGCCGCGACGTCGAGGGCGTCGGCCAGCCGCGGCACCACGGTGACCCGGTCCTCGCCGTAGATCTCGCGCGCCGCGACGGCCAGCCGCTCGGCGGGCAAGGCGCGGTCGGTGGAGTTCTGGGTGATGACCACCTGGGCCAGGTGGGGCTCGAAGGCCGCGAGCACGCCCTCGTGGTCCTTGTCCGCCATCACGCCCAGGACGCCGACGAGGGGGTCGAAGGCGAAGGAGTCCTCGAGCGCTGCCGCCGCGGCCCTGGCGCCATGCGGGTTGTGGGCGGCGTCGAGCACGATCGTGGGGCTGCGGCGCACCACCTCCAGCCGGCCCGGCGACGTGACCTGGGCGAACGCGCCCGCCACCAGCTCCCCGTCGAGCGGGCGGTCGCCGACGAACGACTCCACGGCCGCGAGCGCCACCGCGGCGTTCTGGGCCTGGTGGGCGCCGTGCAGCGGCAGGAACACCTCGTCGTAGGTCCCCCGCAGCGAGTGCAGCGACATCATCTGCCCACCGACCGCCGCCGTGCGGGACGCGACCCCGAAGTCGACGCCCTCGCGCACGACCGTGGCGCCCACCTCGGCCGCACGGCGGACCAGCACCTCCTCGACGTCGGGCTGCTGCCGGGCCATGACCACGGTGGCGCCGGGCTTGATGATCCCCGCCTTCTCGAGGGCGATCTGGGCGGGCTGGTCGCCCAGGTAGGCCGCGTGGTCGACGGCGATCGGCAGCACCACCGCGACCGCTCCGTCGGCGACGTTGGTCGCGTCCCACGCGCCACCGAGGCCGACCTCGACGACGGCGACGTCGACGGGCGCGTCCGCGAAGGCGGCGTACGCCATCCCGACGACGGTCTCGAAGAAGGACAGCGGGTGGGCCTCGGACTCGTCGACCAGGTGGGTGTAGGGCGCCACGTCGTTGAACGCGCGCACCAGCTCCTCGTCGGTGAGCGGCTGCCCGTCGATGCAGATCCGCTCCCCCATCCGCTCCACGTGGGGGCTGGTGAAGCGGCCGGTCCGCAGCTCGGTGGCCCGCAGCAGGGTGTCGATCATCCGCGAGGTCGACGTCTTGCCGTTGGTGCCGGTGAGGTGGATGACCGGGTAGCCGTGCTGCGGGTCACCCAGCAGCTCGGTGAAGGCGCGGATCCGGTCCAGGGACGGCTCGAGCCGCGTCTCCGGCCACCGGGACAACAGCGCGTCCTCGACCTCCTGGACGGTCTGGGCCGGGCGCGCGACAGGGCTCTCACTCATCGCTGGTGAGTCTAGGGCGCAGCCGCGCGCCGCCCGTCGCCGGTCAGAACCTCCATGTCGCTTCGCGGTCGCGCGCACCCTCACGGTGGCCTTCCGGCTTGCTGGCCCCAGCGCGCTCCCCGCTCAGACGACGAGCAGGTCGACCATGTCGACGACCGGCCGGTAGCCGAGCGCGGCGTAGAGCTTGTTGGACGTCGGGTTCGCCTGGTCGGTGTAGAGGCACGGCACGTCACCGGCATCCAGGATCCGTTGCGAGAGCGCCGCGACGGTGTTGCCGGCGTACCCGCGGCCACGGTGCTCGGGCGGGGTGTAGACCGGCGCGATCCGCGCGGCGCCGTACGACGCCGGGTGGTGCGCCGTGAGGTGCACCGGCGTGTCCGCCTCGTCGACCCAGAGCCAGACCTCCTCGTCCGCGACCCGGCGCTGCAGGCCCTCCCGGGTGGCCACCATGTGGTGCATCGACCCCGGTTCCCGGCCGGCCTGCTCGTCCGCGGCCGCCGAGAAGGCGGCGAACCACTCCACGACCAGGTCGACCTCGCCGGGAGCGGCCGGGCGCAGCGTCCCCCGCGCCGGGGCCGGAGGGACCACGCGGTCCAGCCGGTGCAGCCGGGTGTGCAGCTCGCCGCGCACCTCGCCTCCGGTCAGGGCGGCGAGCTCGGCGGCGCAGGTGTCGGCCGCCGGCCTGGCGCCGTTGACACCGCCGACCGGCTCGCCCCGGTCGTGGAGCGCGCGGGCCAGGGCGACTGCGGCCGCGTCGGGCATCGACAGCACGAACACCGGGAAGGGTGCGAACGGTGCCGTCCGCATCGCGACCCCGACGATGTGGTCGCCGTCCCGCAGCACCGCCCACCAGCGGTACGGCGCGGCTGGGTCGGGAGCGATCCCGGCGGCGTCCTCGGCGGCCGCCCGCTCCGCGATGGTCGCCGGGACGGTGTTGAGCACCGGATCGGTCGCGAGGTGCTGCCCCGCCTCGGCGAGGAAGGCCGCGGGGTCGTCGAAGAACGTGGGCGTGGGACCGGGCGACATGGCGCCACGCTAGGCCCGGCACCGGCGCTGGCGACACCGGATTCCGGGGTCGGCGACGCGTCCAGACCGGTGCAGCCGAGTTGGTGTTTCGGGCGCCGCAGCGGCCGGACGGTCGCTACTCTCGGCGTACACGAACGGCCGTGGGGGCTGGACGTGTGTGGGGGAGGATCGTCATGTCCGGTTCAGCGCAGCGCGCCCGGAGGCTGGTCTCGGGAGGGTGGGTGCTGCTCGCCACGCCCGTGGTGTGGCTGGTCGCCGCGTCCCTCCTGCTCACCGTCCAGCACGTCCGCGTCCTGTCCCCGCTGGTCTGGCTGCTCACCGCGCTGTGGGTCGGCAACCTGGCGATCGGCGTGGTGGGCGCCCACCGCCGCCGGGAGCGACCCACCGACGACCCCGACCCCGACGAGGCGGGCGCGGCGGTCACCGCCGAGGAGCAGCCCGAGCTGTGGCGGCTGGTGCGCGACGCCGCCCGGTCGGCCGGGCTGGCGCCGCCCGACGAGCTCCGGCTCACCGCGGTGGGTCACGTCGCGGCCTGGCCGGGCCGGCGTACGCGTCTCGACCTCGGCGTCCCCGTGCTGTTCGTCCTCGACCCGTCGGCCGTCGGTGCGCTGGTGGCACGCGCGCTCGCCGTCGCCGAGTCGGGGTGGACCGAGGCGTCCGCCTCGGTCGACCGCTTCCGGTGGCTGCTCCAGGGAGTCTCGGGACGCCAGCTGCCGAGCGGCGTCGCCACGCAGCTGCTGGGGCGGCTGGACCGGCAGCGCGCCGAGGGACTGCTGGAGGCGGACGCCGTGGCGACCCGCGTCGCAGGCCGACCGGCCATGGGCCGCGCGCTCGCGTGGTCGCACGTCGTCCACGCCGCGACCCTGTGGTGGTTCGACGAGTACGTCCTCCCCGAGCTGATGCAGGACGGGCAGCCGAGGCCGCTGCTCCCCGGCCTGGAGGCGCTCCTCGGCGACCCGTTCCGCCAGCGCCAGCTGATGCGGGCGGTGAGCTCCGGCCTGCCGACCGGCGACGGGGCGGTGCCCGGTCTGGCCGAGCGCGTCTACGGGCTGCAGACCGGCGCCGAGGTGCCGGACCTGCTGCCCGGCGCGGCCGCCGCCGAGCTGCTGCAGGCCCCGTCGACCGTGCTCGACCTGGTGGCCGAGGCCTCGCTGGGCCACTCCGAACGACCCCGCACCTGGTCGGAGTCGTTGGACGCCTGGGCGACCCGCACCAGCCGCAGCAGTGCGGCGATCCTCACCGAGCACGCCCACGACCTCGGCGCGGTCCTCGACGGCGTCGAGGACAAGCGGCTGGCCGGCTGGGTCCGTGACTCGGTGCGCGGCGCCGACGTCGACGCCGACGAGCTGGGCTGCTTCCTGCTGACCGGCCTGCTGGCCCGGGCGCTGGTCGACGCCGGTGCGGGCCGGATGTCCGCCGGCTGGGCGGGCAGGATCGACGTGATCGGCCCGGACGGGGCGGCGCTGGAGGTGCCCCGGGTTGCGCGGATGGTGGTCGACGACCCCGACCTGGTGCCCGGGCTGCGCTCGATGCTGACGGGGCTCGGCGTCCCCCTCGACCGCCGCCCGAGCGCGGGCGAGGCGCGACCCGGCTTCCCGCTGCTGGCGTTCCACCGTGCCACCGGGCAGCGGCGGCTGCCCGGAACTGGTTTTCCGGGGATCGACTCGCCCTCCTAGACTCCTCGGTCATGAGCCAGACAGAGCAGGCGACGACCACCACGGGTGCCGAGCGGCGCGCCGTCGTCGTACCCGAGAAGCCTGCGCTGGAGGGCCTGGAGCAGAAGTGGGCCGACCGGTGGCGGACCGACGACACCTACGCCTTCGACCGCACCCGCGACCGCGCCGGCGTCTACTCCATCGACACCCCGCCGCCGACGGTGAGCGGTTCTCTGCACGTCGGCCACGTCTTCTCCTACACCCACACCGACCTGGTCGCCCGCTTCCAGCGGATGCGCGGCAAGACCGTCTTCTACCCGATGGGCTGGGACGACAACGGGCTGCCGACCGAGCGTCGTGTCCAGAACTACTTCGGCGTGCGCTGCGACCCCTCGCTCCCCTACGAGGCCGACTACGTGCCGCCGGACAAGCCGGACGCCAAGCGGCAGGTGCCGATCAGCCGTCCGAACTTCATCGAGCTCTGCGAGCAGCTGGTCGAGCAGGACGAGGAGGCGTTCGAGGCGGTGTGGCGCCGGCTCGGCCTCTCGGTCGACTGGAAGCAGCACTACACGACCATCGGCCGCACCGCCCAGCTGGCGAGCCAGCGGGCGTTCCTGCGCAACTACGCCCGGGGCGAGGCCTACCTCGCCGAGGCCCCGACGCTCTGGGACGTGACGTTCCAGACCGCGGTCGCCCAGGCCGAGCTCAAGGCGCAGGAGTACGCCGGCCACTACCACCGGGTCGCCTTCCACCGCCCCGACGGGGAGCCGGTCTGGATCGAGACCACCCGTCCCGAGCTGATCCCGAGCGTGGTCGCGCTGATCGCCCACCCCGACGACGAGCGCTACACCGGGCTGTTCGGGAGCACCGTCACCTCCCCCGTGTTCGGCGTGGAGATCCCGGTGCTCGCGCACCCGGCGGCCGAGCCCGACAAGGGCGCGGGCATCGCGATGTGCTGCACCTTCGGCGACCTGACCGACGTCACCTGGTGGCGCGAGCTCGACCTGCCGGTCCGCACGCTGATCGGCCGCGACGGCCGGATGTCGCGCGAGACCCCGCCGTGGCTCGCGGGCGCCGACGCAGCCACCGCGTACGAGGAGCTCAAGGGGAAGACCGCGTTCAGCGCCCGCGAGGCCGTGGTCGCCCAGCTGCGCGCGAGTGGCGACCTCGAGGGCGACCCGACGCCGACGACCCGGATGGCGAACTTCTACGAGAACGGCGACAAGCCGCTCGAGATCGTGGCGACCCGGCAGTGGTACATCCGCAACGGCGGCCGCGACGCCGACCTGCGCGCTGAGCTGGTCGAGGACGGCAGCCGGATCACCTGGCTGCCCGCCCACATGCGGCACCGCTACGACAACTGGGTGGGCGGCCTCAACGGCGACTGGCTGATCTCCCGCCAGCGCTACTTCGGGATCCCGTTCCCGGTCTGGTACCCGCTCGACCAGCACGGCGAGCCCGACCACGACCACCCGCTCCTCCCCCGCGAGGCCGACCTGCCCCTGGACCCGTCGACCGTGGCCCCGCACGGCTACGACGAGGCGCAGCGCGGGCAGCCGGGCGGGTTCATCGGTGACCCCGACGTGATGGACACCTGGGCGACGTCCTCGCTCACCCCGCACATCGCCGGCGGGTGGGAGACCGACCCCGACCTGTTCGAGCGGGTGTTCCCGATGGACCTGTGCACCCAGGCCCACGACATCATCCGCACCTGGCTCTTCAGCCGGGTGGTGCGTGCGCACTTCGAGAACGGCCAGGTCCCGTGGACCCACGCCATGCTGTCGGGCTGGATCCTCGATCCCGACCGGAAGAAGATGTCGAAGTCCAAGGGCAACGTCGTCGTCCCCACCGAGATCCTCGAGAAGTTCGGCACCGACGCCGTCCGGTGGCGGGCGGCCATGGCCCGTCCGGGACTCGACTCGCCCTTCGACGAGAGCCAGATGAAGGTCGGCCGTCGGCTCGCGATGAAGGTGCTCAACGCCTCCCGGTTCGTGCTCGGCATGGCCGGCCCCGACCTCAACCATGCCGCGGTGAGCGACCCGGTCGACTGCGCGCTGCTCGGACGCCTCGAGGTCGTGACCAACAAGGCGACCGACGCGTTCGAGGACTACGACTACACGACCGCCCTGGAGACCACCGAGAAGTTCTTCTGGGAGTTCTGCGACGACTACCTCGAGCTGGTCAAGGAGCGGGCGTACGCCGACACCGACGGGCCCGGCCCCGCCTCTGCGCGGGCGACCCTGGCGATCGCGCTCGACGTCCAGCTGCGACTGCTGGCGCCGTTCCTCCCGTACGTGACCGAGGAGGTCTGGTCGTGGTGGCACGACGACTCGATCCACCTCGCCCCGTGGCCCGCGAGCGCCGACCTCGGGTCGGCTGCCGCGGCCGACCCCTCGCTGATCGACGCGGTCGCGGCCGCACTGATCGGGATCCGGGGCGCGAAGTCGCAGGCGAAGGTCTCGATGAAGGCGCCGCTGTCGCGGGTGGAGATCACCGGGCCGCCCGCACAGGTGGCGGCGGTCGAGCAGGCTGCCTCGGACCTGCGGGCCTCGGGCCGGATCACGGGTGAGCTGGTGCTGACGCCGAGCGCGGGCGCCGAGGCGATCACCGTGACCGCGGAGCTGGCCGAGCCGGACCCCCAGCCCTAGCCCGGTCCTCGGGCACGGTCAGTGGCCGTTCCCGTGGGAGGACTTCGCGGACGCGCCCTTCGACGAGCCGCCCTTGGCGTGGCCCGGCGGCGTGCCGGCGTGGCCCTTCGCCTGACCGTGCGATCCGCCCGTGGGCGCCTTCTTGGGCGGCTTGGGCGGCTTGGGTGCCTGGGGCGCCTTGGCGTGACCGGGCGGGGTCCCGTGGCCCGACGGGGCGTGGGCCTTGGGAGGCTTCGGCTGCTTCACGGGCTGGGGCGGCTTCGGCGCCTGGGGCGGCTTCGTGTGCCCCGGGGCGACGGTCCTGGCGGGGGTCGAGGCGTGACCCGGTGGGGTCGAGCCCGACTGGGGGCCGTGACCGGGCTTGACGGCGGCGTGGCCCTTGCCGGGGTTGTCGACCCCGTGGTCGTTGCCGTTGCTGCGGCCGTTCCCGTTGCCGGGCTTGGTCGGCTGGGGCTTCTCGACGCCGGGAGCCGGCTTCGCGGGTACGCCCGGCGAGCCGTTGTCGCGGCCGTCGCCGGTCCCGCTGTCGGTGCCGGAGCGGTCGCGTGCGTCCGGGGAAACGTTGCCGCCGCCATCCGTCACCGCCGGTGCCGTTGCCGCCGGTGCTGCCGTCACCGTCGGTGGCGGTGGCGGTGGGCGTGGCGCTGGCCGAACCGGCCGCAGGGCTGCTGTCGACGTCCGGGGCGGTCGAGCGGGCCACGTCACGGATGGCGTCGATCGCCGGGACCCGCGCCTCGACGGTGATGTCTGCCGGCACCGCGGTGTCCGGCTGCTCGGGCACGGTGTCGCCCGCGACGATCGTGGGCACCAGCGAGGGCTCGCCCTCGAAGCCGCTGAAGAGGCCGCGCGCGCTGGCCAGGTCGCTCCCCAGGGGGGACCGCGCGTTCACCAGCAGGAAGCCGTTGACGACCACGAACGCGCACAGCAGCGTCACGCCGATGAACGCGACCAGCGGACGCCGGTGCTCGATGCTCATGCTGCCCCTTCCCGAGTACTGGTACCAGTGTCGAGGGCGCGGGACGCCGCCGACAGTGCCCGGGCGACAAATGACTAGAAGTGACTAGACCGGAGTGGCCACCCGGCTGGTCGTCCGGCTGGGGGCGTGGTCAGGGCGCGCGGCGCCCGGGAGGCCTCAGCCGCCGGCCTGCCCCGCCTCGGCACGTGCCGGTGCCGGGTTCTGCTCCGGCGCCGCGGCCGGCACGTCGACCGGTGTGGCCGGTGACTGCGGCTCTGGCTGCGTTGCCGGGGCAGGCTGCTCGGCGGGCGCTGCAGGCGCGGGTTGCTCGGCGGGAGCCGGCTGCTCGACCGGAGCCGGCGTGGGCTCCTCGGCAGCGGCGGGTTCGGGGGCGGGAGCGGGTGCGGGTGCGGGCTGCTCGACCTCGGCAGGCGCCGGCTCGGCGACAGGAGCGGGCTCCGCGACCGGCTCGACCGGGTCCACCTGCCCCGGCTCGTCCACCCGTGCCGGCTGCTCCGGCTGGGCGGCAGCGTCGCCGCCGCCGGTCACGCCGTCGGACTCCTGCTGCCCGGCGCCCTGCGCGTCCCGCTGTGTCGAGGCGTCCGGTGGGGCCTGCCCGGTCTCGTCGGCCTGTCCGGTCCCGTCGCCCGGCTCCACCGGCCCGGTGTGGTCCTCCGGCACGTCCGGCTCCTCCAGCACGGGCCCGTCGCCGTGGCCCTCGCCCTCGCCGTCTCGCCCTCGCCGTCGCCGTCGCCGTCGCCGTCGACCGGAGGCTCGACCGGAGGCTCGGCCGGGGGCTCGACCTGAGCCGCCAGGTCGTCCAGCACCACCAGCTGGTCCAGGTCGACGAGGTCCAGCAGCACCTCGGGGTCCACCTGCACGTCCAGCTCGACCTGTGCCTCGATCAGCTGGGCCAGCTCGGTCAGCTGCGCCACCTCGGTCGGCTCGAGCTCGAGCTCCTGCTCCGCGTCCTCCACGACCTGCTGCAGGTCGAGACCCAGCTCGGCGGCCTCCATCAGCCGCGCCAGCTCGATGCTCCCCTCGGTCACGACCGGGGGCTCCTCCCCCGGCCCCGGACCACGACCCGGGCCAGGGCCGTTGCCGTTGCCCTGGTTGCCGCCGCCCTGGCCGTCACGGCCGCCGGGTCCGGTGTTGTCCCCGGCGCCCTGCGACGGGCCACCCGCGGCGGCCTGCCCCGGGGTGTCCCCGGCAGCGCCGCCGGGAGCCGCGGCCGCCGTCGCCCCACCCTGCTGCGCGCCCGACCCCAGCGCGGGCGCGATCTCAGGCAGGTCCAGGACCGGCGGGAACTCGGTCCTGACGGTGCCGGCCGATGCACCCGGCAGCGCCGCCAAGGTGTCGCTGGTGACCAGCTCGGGCACCAGCGAGGGCGCCACGAAACCTCCGAGGGAGGAGACCAGACCTCGTGCCGCGGCGAGTCCACCGCCCAACGGGGAGCGGATCACGAACAGCGTGGTCTGCACCATCATCACGGCGCACAGCACCGTGACGGCGATGAAGGCGACGAGTGGTCGCCGGTGGTCGATCTCCATGGTTGGCCCCTCCCCGAGGATTCCCTCCAGTGTCGGAGCCGGGAGCGGCTCGCAACAGACCCCGAGCCACAAATGACTAGAAGTGACTAGACCGGGATGACCAGCCGGTCGACCGACGGGTCAGGCGGACTTCTTCTTCTTCGACTCCGCCTCGCGCGGGACCAGCGTCGGCGCGACCTCGTCGGTGACGACCTCGCCGGTCACGATCACCTTGGCGACGTCACCCCGGGACGGGACGTCGTACATCACGTGGAGGAGGACCTCCTCGATGATCGACCGCAGGCCCCGGGCACCGGTGCCGCGCTCCATCGCCTGGTCGGCGACGGCCTTCACGGCCTCGTCGGTGAACTCGAGCTCGACGCCGTCGAGCTCGAAGAGCTTCTGGTACTGCTTGACCAGCGCGTTGCGCGGCACCGTCAGGATCTCGCACAGCGCCTCCTGGTCGAGCTTGCTGACGCTCGCGATCAGGGGCAGCCGACCGATGAACTCCGGGATCAGCCCGAACTTGGTGAGGTCCTCGGGACGCACCTGGGCGAGCAGGTCGTCGGCCTCGCGCTCGGCAGCTCCGCGCACCTCCGCGGTGAAGCCGAGGGTCTTCTTGCCGACCCGCTGCTCGATGATGTGCTCGAGCCCGGCGAAGGCGCCGCCCACCACGAACAGGATGTTGGTGGTGTCGATCTGGATGAACTCCTGGTGGGGGTGCTTGCGGCCGCCCTGCGGGGGCACCGACGCGGTGGTGCCCTCGATGATCTTCAGCAGCGCCTGCTGGACGCCCTCGCCCGAGACGTCACGGGTGATCGAGGGGTTCTCGGCCTTGCGGGCCACCTTGTCGATCTCGTCGATGTAGATGATCCCGGTCTCGGCCTTCTTGACGTCGTAGTCGGCCGCCTGGATCAGCTTGAGCAGGATGTTCTCGACGTCCTCGCCGACGTAGCCGGCCTCGGTCAGCGCCGTGGCGTCGGCGATCGCGAACGGGACGTTGAGCATCCGGGCGAGGGTCTGCGCGAGATAGGTCTTGCCGCACCCGGTCGGTCCGATCACCAGGATGTTGGACTTGGCGACCTCGACCGCCTCCTCCTTGGTGTGCTTGCCGACGGAGGGCTGCAGTCCGGCCTGGACCCGCTTGTAGTGGTTGTAGACGGCCACCGCGAGCGACTTCTTGGCCTGCTCCTGGCCGATGACGTAGGAGTTGAGGAACTCGAAGATCTCGTGGGGCTTGGGGAGGTTGGCGAGCTCGACGTCCGAGCCCTCGCTCAGCTCCTCCTCGATGATCTCGTTGCAGAGGTCGATGCACTCGTCACAGATGTAGACGCCGGGACCGGCGATGAGCTTCTTGACCTGCTTCTGGCTCTTCCCGCAGAAGGAGCACTTCAGCAGGTCACCACCGTCACCGATGCGTGCCACGGGGAATCATCCTCCACTCCCACCGGCGACAGGGATGCGCCGGAAGCTGCTCGAGTCGATCATGCCGCCACACCGTCGCGTCACACACGCGCGAGGCGGCCAGATGACGGTACCCCGTGCCACCCACGCCGAGGCGGGTGACACGAGGGACGCGCCGGGTCGGTTCATGCGGAGGCCGGCCGCGCTCAGGCCAGGGCCGGGGTGTTCTTGCGCGGCTGGATCACGGCGTCGACCAGGCCGTAGTCGACCGCCTGCTCGGCGGTCAGGATCTTGTCGCGCTCGATGTCCTTGCTCACCTGCTCGCGGTCGCGGCCGCTGTGGTGGGCGATCATCTGTTCGAGCAGCTCGCGCATCCGCAGGATCTCGTTGGCCTGGATCTCGATGTCGGAGGTCTGGCCGAAGGTGCCCTCGGTGTACGGCTGGTGGATCAGGATCCTGCTGTTGGGGAGCGCGGTGCGCTTGCCGGGGGTGCCGGCCGCGAGCAGGATCGCCGCGGCCGAGGCGGCCTGGCCGATGCAGACCGTCTGGACGTCGGGCTTGATGAAGTTCATCGTGTCGTAGATCGCCGTGAGCGCAGTGAACGAGCCGCCCGGGGAGTTGATGTAGATCTGGACGTCCTGGTCGGGGTTCATCGACTCCAGGCACATCAGCTGGGCGATGACCGCGTTGGCCACGTCGTCGGAGATCGGCGTCCCGAGGTAGATGATGCGGTCCTCGAAGAGCTTGGCGTAGGGATCGATGCGGCGGAAGCCGTAGGACGTCCGCTCCTCCCACTGCGGGATGTAGTAGTTCATGTCGGTCGTCCCTCTCAGTTCTTGTCCGTGCGGGCCGGACGGCCCTCGTCGGCGGCCTCGCGGGCGCTCTTGATCACCTGGTCGACCAGGCCGTACTCGAGCGCCTGCTCGGCGGTGAACCAGCGGTCGCGGTCGGCGTCGGTGATGACCTGCTCGATGTCCTGGCCGGTGTGCTGGGCGATCAGCTCGAGCAGCACCTGCTTGATGTGGAGCGACTGCTGGGCCTGGATCTTGATGTCGGAGGCCGAGCCGCCCATGCCCGAGGAAGGCTGGTGCATCATGATCCGCGCGTGGGGCAGGGCGTAGCGCTTGCCCTTGGTGCCGGCGCAGAGCAGGAACTGGCCCATCGACGCGGCCAGGCCCATGCCGACGGTGGCGACGTCGTTGGGGATGTAGTTCATCGTGTCGTAGATCGCCATGCCGGCGTCGACGGAACCGCCCGGGGAGTTGATGTGGAGGAAGATGTCGGCCTCGGGGTCCTCCGCCGAGAGCAGGAGCAGCTGGGCGCAGATCGCGTTGGCGTTCTGGTCGCGCACCTCCGAGCCGAGGAAGACGATCCGCTCACGCAGCAGCCGCTGGTAGATGTGGTCGTCGAGCCCGTACATCGAGGACGAGGCACCGTTGGCCTCCGGGAGGGACTGGCTGGAGTTCGGGTTCACGCTTGCGACCCTAGCCGGAAGCACCGTCACTTCCACGGGGGAGGCACCCCTGTTCGCGCACAGCAGATTTCGCCGGGCGGGCCCCCCGAGGCCCGGCGTCGTCAGGCGAGCCAGCGCCGCAGCGCCTCGGCGACCCGCGGGTCGTTGAGCAGGTCGAAGTGGCCCGCCCCCGGGACGTGCAGCAGCTCCGCGCCGGGGAACAGGTCCACGCCGCGCGCCCGGCCGTACGCCGAGGGTGTCCGCACCAGCCCGTCCCCCGCCCACGCCCCGAGCGGGTGGCGCGCCGACGCGGTGACCGTGCCGGCCACCAGCCGGTAGCGGGCGTGCGGCAGGGCCGGCACGTCCTCGGCCAGGCCCTCGACGAGGTCGAGCACGCCGGTGGAGCGCCAGTCGAGGATCCGGCCGAACGCCGCCGACTCGGGCAGCCGGCCGAGCAGCCTGCTGCCGGTGGCGACCTGGGCGGCCAGCGGCGCGCCGAGGTGGGGGGTGCCGAGGGTGACGACGTCGGTGACCAGGCTGGTCCACGGCCGGTCGGCCTCCGTCGTGACCGCCGCGGCCGCCCGCATCACGAGGCCGCCCAGCGAGTGGCCGACCAGGGCGATCCGCTCGACCGGCACCGGCCAGCCGTCGACGAGGTCGTGGAGCAGGGCGGCGAGCGCGACGCCGTTCTCGCGCAGCGGCAGCCCGGTGTTGGCGCGCAGCAGGACCGGCGTCC
>CAVRSW010000006.1:0-13830 GCA_963723945.1 uncultured Actinomycetota bacterium | reverse complement strand
GTATCGCCCACCCGAGACCGCCGGACACCTCCGGCTGAGGTCAGCTCGACTCCGCGGCCCGCAGCCGGGCGCACATCACCTCGAGGAGTGCGACGGCAATCCCGGGCTCGTGCTTCAGGATCGGACGGAAGTCCCAGCTGACGAGGGAGACCGTGGTCAGCGGGCTGGTCGCGACGACGGTGGCCGAGCGGGGCTTGCCATCGATCAGGGCCATCTCGCCGAAGTAGGTTCCCGGGCCCAGCTCGGGGCGGGCGCTTCCGTGGACGTCCACTGACGCGGTGCCCTCCACGATGACGTGGAAGCCGGCAGCCCCGCCGCCCTCCTGGGCGATCTCCGCCCCGGCGGCGTGCTGGACCACCTTGGCCACCTTGGCGATGCTCTTCAGCTCCTTGGTGCCCACGCCGGCGAACAAGTCGGTGCCGCGAAGCACCTCGACGACATCCATGTCAGCCATCAGGGACCCCCTATTTCTTCGCATCGTAGACCCGCCGCCCTTCGTCGGCACCCCTGTGCGCACGCGCAGGGGGACCGGTCGACGGTCCGCGTCGGCGCCCGACCCGAGCCGCCCCGGAATCAGCGCAGGGTCGGCGCCTTCTCCACCAGCGGCGTCCGTTCCCACCACAGACCGAGACCGAGCCACCTCCCGGCGCCCAGGCAGGCCAGCAGCCCGAGGGTGAGGGCGTAGATGATGTGGTCGTCCATGACCGGGTTGTTCTCCGGGGGTAGGACAGCCGTCCACATCAGCAGGAGCAGCAGTCCACCTGCTGCGGCGGCCAGGTTCACGAACACGCCGAGGGTCAGGGCGACGCCGGTCCGCGCGGCAGATGGGTTCCGTGAGGACGAGGTAGACGGCCACATGCTGGGATGAACCCGTGGAGCTCACCGAAGGCCTGCGTCAGTTGCCGCCGAACCCGCGGGTGGTCGTCAGCGGGAACCATGCAACCCCGTGGCACACGGTGGGGCTGGTCGACGCCGTCCTATCGTCGTACCGGTTGTGGGTGTTGAACGGGCAACCCGGCCTGCCGGACCGGGACGGTGTCACCCTCGAGACCCCGTTCGTCGGGCCGGGAATGAGGCGCAGCCCCAGGCTGAGCTATGTGCCATCGCGACTCTCGCTGGTGCCGAAGCTGCTCAAGTCCGTCACGCCGCCGGACGCGGTCGTCGTCCACACGACTCGCCCTCGGCGCGGCAAGGTGTCGCTCGGGACCGAGGTCAACGTCCTGCCAGCCGCGGTCGAGGCTGCGCGCCACCGCAACGGCCTGGTGGTCGCCCAGGTCAACCAGCACCTGCCGTGGACCTACGGCGATGCCGAGCTCGACCTGGACCTGGTTGACGTCGTTGTCGAGGCCGACGAACCGCTCACGCACGCCCCCACGGCGGTTGTCGACGAAGAGTCGGCGCAGATCGGTGCGCTGGTCGCTGACCGCGTGTCCGACGGTGCCACCCTGCAGGCTGGTATCGGCGCGGTGCCCGACGCGACCGTGCACGGACTCGTCGGTAGGCGGGGTCTCCGGATCTGGACGGAGATGTTCTCCGACTCCGTGCTCGCCCTGGAGCGGGCCGGTTCGCTCGATCCGGCCGTGCCCATCACCACGTCATTCGTGTTCGGCTCCGAGGAACTTCTCGACTGGGTCGACGGCAACGAACGCGTCCGCATGACCCGGACCGAGGTCACCAACGATCCCGGCCGGATCGCCCAGAACCCAGCGATGGTCAGCGTCAACACCGCGCTCCAGGTCGATCTCTTCGGCCAGGCGAACGCCTCCCGGATCCAGGCTCGGATCCACTCCGGGTTCGGTGGTCAGACCGACTTCATCGTGGGCGCGCTGCACAGCCCTGGCGGCCAGGCGATCATCGCACTGCGCTCCTGGCACCCCAAGGCGGATGTATCGACGATCGTCCCGCTCGTCGACGAGCCGGTGACCTCGTTCCAGATGAGCACCGTCGTGACCGAGCAGGGTGTGGCCGAGGTCTTCGGGCGTGACCAGCACGAGCAAGCGCGGCAGCTGATCGACCATGCCGCACACCCCCGTGTCCGGGAGGAGCTTCGCGAGGAAGCCGTCGAGCTCGGCCTGTACGGAGCCTGGACCGGCTGAGCCACCAGCCCCTGCGACAATCCTGATCACCGGCCCTGATCACCGGCCCTGATCGCCTCCCGGAGACTTTCGCCCCTTCCTTCACCGGGGGATTGCTCCCTAGCGTCTTCGTGACAGGGCAGTGCCAGAACCCCGAAGGTGGTCCCCATGGCCGAAGACCGAGGAGTCATTCAGCTTTCCGTCGTGCAGTGCTGGGCCATGCTCCGCGCCCATGAGTTCGGGCGGCTGGCGTTCAGGCTGGTGGACGACGTGCACATCACCCCCATCAACTACGCAGTGGATCACGACACGTTGCTGTTCCGCACCGCTGAGGGCGGCAAGCTGTCGAGTGTGATCCTGGGATCGCAGGTGGCCTTCGAGATCGACGAGTACGACGACGACTCAGCGCGCAGCGTCGTGGTACGAGGAAGACCTCGGCTGCTGGGCGAGGACCAAGCGCACAGGGCGGACAACGTCCCCCTGCGACCGTGGGTCGAAGGGCCCAAGCACCACGTGGTGGAGATCGTGCCCGACGTGATCACGGGCCTGGCGTCGGAGCTGTCACGTCCCTGGACGCACATGAGGCTCGATCACTGAGAGCCTCGTGACTGCCACGCGGCGCAGTGCTCTCCAGGATCTGGCCGCGCGACGGCGTTCCGGCGTCGTCGAACGCGCGGGTGTGGGCGGCGGGTCTGACGGTGGCACTTCAGACAGGACCAATGGCCCTGACGGGAAGCGTCGTTGCCGCGACGATCAGAGGGAGCCCGAGGGCCGGAGAGGAGCGGCCCGATGGCCGCCCACCACCTGCACGCCGACGTCCTCCTGAAGGACGGCACCGCCGGTGTCATCCGGCTCCTTGAACCCGCCGATCTGCCGGCCGTGCAGACGCTGCATGACGGAGCGTCCCCGGAGTCGCTGCGGCTGCGGTTCTTCTCGTCGGGTTCCCTTCCTGCGGACTCGTACGTCGAGCACCTGCGGACGGGCACCTCGACGTACGGACTGGTTGCCGAGGTGAAGGGCGAGATCGTCGCGCTGGCGACGGCCGAGCGGGTCTCGGACGACACCCAGGAGGTGGCGTTCCTGATCGCCGACCGGTTCGGCGGACATGGTCTGGGTAGCCTCCTGCTCGAGCACCTGGCCGGGTCGGCTCGCGAACGCGGCCGCCGGTGGGGTGGCGATCGATGTCTGGGACGACCGCGTGGTCCTCATGCCGCCGGTGACGACGCGCGACGCCGCGAGGTCCCTGCGCGCGCTCCGGCTCTGGCCGCTCCTGGACGGTTTCCGCGGTATGCCACCGGTGGACGTGGCCCCGGTGGAGGAGCTGGTCGTCGCGCTCGGTCGGCTCGCCGCCGACGTGCCGGAGGTGGCCGAGCTCGACCTGAACCCGGTGCTCGTCGGCCCCACCGGGGCCAGCCTGGTGGATGTCAGGGTGCGGCTGGACCACTCGACGGTTCCCGACGCCGCGGTCCCTCGTCAGCTGCGGCAGGTGCGCTTCGACCCGCCACCGAAGACTGCGGACGACCGGTGATCGGTACGCCGCCCTTCGAGCCCGGACAGGGAGGTCAGCGCGATCGATCTCCGACGTACGCCGCCAGGTGCTCACCGGTGAGCGTGGACCGGCCGGCGACGAGATCGGCCGGCGTGCCCTCGAAGACGATCCGGCCGCCGTCGTGGCCGGGGCCCGGGCCCAGGTCGATGATCCAGTCGGCGTGCGCCATCACCGCCTGGTGGTGCTCGATGACGATGACCGACTTGCCGGAGTCGACGAGCCGGTCGAGCAGCCCGAGCAGGTTCTCCACGTCGGCGAGGTGCAGACCCGTGGTGGGCTCGTCGAGGATGTAGACGTCGCCCTTCTCGGCCATCTGAGCCGCCAGCTTCAGCCGCTGCCGCTCGCCGCCGGAGAGCGTGGTGAGCGGTTGGCCCAGGGTGAGGTAGCCGAGCCCGACGTCGGCGAGCCGGTCCAGGATCTTGTGGGCGGCCGGCGTCCGGGCCTCGCCGTCCTCGAAGAACACCTCCCCCTCGGCCACCGACATCGCGAGCACCTCGGCGATGTTGCGCCCGCCCAGCGTGTAGTCGAGCACCGACGCCTGGAACCGCCGGCCCTCGCACTCCTCGCACGGCGACTCGACGGTCGCCATGACGCCGAGCTCGGTGAAGATCACGCCCGCGCCCTTGCAGGCCGGGCAGGCGCCCTCGGAGTTGGAGCTGAACAGCGCCGGCTTCACCCCGTTGGCCCTGGCGAACGCCTTGCGGATCGGGTCCAGCAGCCCGGTGTACGTCGCCGGGTTGCTCCGGCGTGAGCCCCGGATCGCGGCCTGGTCGACGACGACCACGGCCTCGCGACCCGCGACCGACCCCTGGATCAACGAGCTCTTGCCGGACCCCGCGACCCCGGTGAGCACGCACAGCACCCCGAGCGGGATGTCGACGTCCACATCCTGCAGGTTGTGGGTCGCGGCGCCGCGGACCTCCATCGCACCGGAGGAGGACCGCACCTCCTCCTTGAGGGTCGCCCGGTCGTCGAGGTGGCGGCCGGTCACGGTGTCGCTCGCGCGCAACCCTTCGACGTCGCCCTCGAAGCAGATCGCGCCCCCGGCGGTGCCGGCACCGGGTCCGAGGTCGACCACGTGGTCGGCGATGGCGATGGTCTCGGGCTTGTGCTCGACCACCAGCACGGTGTTGCCCTTGTCGCGCAGCTGGAGCAGCAGGTTGTTCATCCGCTCGATGTCGTGCGGGTGCAGCCCGATCGTCGGCTCGTCGAAGACGTACGTCACGTCGGTCAGCGAGGAGCCGAGGTGGCGGATCATCTTGGTGCGCTGCGCCTCACCACCGGAGAGCGTGCCGGCCGGCCGGTCGAGGGAGAGGTAGCCAAGGCCGATCTCGGCGAACGAGTCGAGCAGGTGCTGGAGCCCGCCCACCAGCGGGGCGACGCCCGGCTCCTCGATGCCGCGCATCCACTCGGCGAGGTCGCTGATCTGCATCTGGCACAGCTCGGCGATGTTCTTGCCGTTGATCCTCGACGACAGCGCCTCCCGGGTGAGCCGTGTGCCCTCGCAGTCGGGGCAGGTCGTGAACGTGATCGCGCGCTCCACGAACCGGCGGACGTGTGGCTGCAGCGCCTCGACGTCCTTGGACAGCATCGACTTCTGGATCTTCGGGATCAGCCCCTCGTAGGTGAGGTTGATCCCCTCCACCTTGATCTTGGTGGGCTCGGCGTACAGGAGGTTCTGCATCTCCTTCTTGGTGAACTGGGCGATCGGCTTGTCCATCGGCAGCCCGGCGCCGCTGAAGATCCGGCCGTACCAGCCGTCCATGCTGTAGCCGGGGACGGTCAGTGCGCCCTCGGCCAGTGACCTCGAGTCGTCGTAGAGGGCCGTCAGGTCGAAGTCGCTGACGTTGCCCATCCCCTCGCAGCGAGGACACATGCCTCCCTGGTAGACCGCGTCCCGGACGACCTGCTTCTCCTCCTTGCCGCCCTTCTCGGTCTTCATCACGCCGCTCGCGGTGCGGGTGGGGACGTTGAACGCGAACGCGGTCGGCGGGCCTATGTGCGGTTTCCCCACGCGGCTGAAGAGGATCCGGAGCATCGCGTTGGCGTCGGTCGCGGTGCCGACCGTGGAGCGTGGGTTGGCGCCCATCCGCTCCTGGTCGACGATGATCGCGGTCGTCAGCCCCTCGAGCCGGTCGACCTCCGGCCGGGCCAGCGAGGGCATGAAGCCCTGCACGAACGCGCTGTAGGTCTCGTTGATCATCCGCTGCGACTCGGCAGCGATGGTGGCGAAGACCAGGGAGCTCTTGCCCGACCCGGAGACGCCCGTGAATGCCGTCAGCCGCCGTTTGGGGAGCTCGATGCTGACGTCCTTCAGGTTGTTCTCGCGGGCCCCCTGGACGCGGATCAGGTCGTGGCGGTCCGCTGCGTGGTCGGTGGCCTGCGGCTTCGTCTGTGCGGACGCGCTCATCGTCTCTCCCTCTGCCGGTCTCCCCTGGACTCGCTGCAGGCTCGATCCTTCCAGAACGCCCGAGGTGAGCGCTTCTCCGTTCCTGCCGGGGTCCCGGGTGTCGCGGACCCGTGCGTGACGGCCGTGGGTGGGGGACACTGGACGCATGGAGTGGCTGGTGCTCGCCTTTGCGGCCGCCGGCGGAGCGGGGGCGTACACCGCACGTCGGGTGCTCACGATGCGCGCCGACCGGCGAGACCGGACCGTCCAGCTCGAGCAGGCACGCCTGGTCGCGGAGGAGGACGTGACGGTGTTCGGCGAGCAGCTGCAGCGGCTCGGCGACGCGGTCGCGGACCGGACCCTCGACCAACCGACACGTACCGACTACCAGACCGCCCTCGACGCCTACGAGCGCGCGAAGTGGGACGCCCCGCGGATGGAGCACGCCGACGAGATCAGCAGCCTGGTGGACACGCTCGCCACCGGGCGCTACTCGATGGCCTGCGTGCGGGCGAGGCTCGCGGGCAATCCCGTGCCCGAGCTCCGCGTGCCGTGCTTCTTCAACCCCCAGCACGGACCCTCCGCCCGCGACGTGATGTGGACCAGCCCGCGACACGGCACCCGCCGGGTCCCTGCCTGCGTGCGTTGCACCAACCAGCTCGCCGCCCGCGAGAAGCCGGAGGTCCGGAAGGTCAGGCTCGGTTCCCGCACAGTGCCCTACTGGGAAGCCGGAGCGAGCCTCCACCCGTACAGCCGCGGCTACTTCCCTGCCGATGCCGCCGCGGGCGGCCTGGGGATGGCCTGGATCTACACCGCCCCCGACCTCGGGTCGGGCTACTACGACGCCGGGATGGGCGGTGGCGGTGGCTACTACGGTGGAGGGTTCGACAGCGGCGGCTTCGAGGGCGGCGGCTTCGACGGCGGCGGAGGCGGCGGGGACTGAACCGCCGGCGCAGCGACCGACCGCTCGTCGTGCCGTACCTACCGCTCGTCGCCGTCCGCATTGACCCCCGTGCCGTGGGCTCCCTAGATTCGCTGGCGAATCGGGGGGTTCGGCTCACGACTCGGGAGACCTCATGGCAGGCACCCAGACCACCCCCATCGGGACCAGCGGACAGACCTCCAGCATCAAGAAGGTCGCGGCCGCCAGCCTGATCGGCACCACCATCGAGTGGTACGACTTCTTCATCTACGGCACGGCTGCCGCACTGGTGTTCCCGGCGCTGTTCTTCCCCGAGCAGGACCCGGTCGTCGGCACCCTGCTGTCGTTCGCGACGTTCGGCGTCGGCTTCTTCGCACGTCCCGTCGGTGGCGTGGTGTTCGGCCACTTCGGCGACCGCATCGGCCGCAAGTCGATGCTGATCATCACGCTGACGATGATGGGCCTGGCGACTGCCGCCATCGGCCTGCTGCCGTCCTACGAGACGATCGGCGTGATGGCGCCGATCCTGCTGACGGTCCTGCGGTTCGTCCAGGGCCTCGGGGTCGGCGGCGAGTGGGGCGGGGCGGTCCTGATGGCCGTCGAGCACGCACCGCCCGGCAAGCGGGGCTTCTACGGCAGCTGGCCGCAGATGGGCGTGCCGGCGGGCCTGATCCTGTCCAACAGCGCCTTCCTCCTGCTCGCCCTGATGCCGGAGGAGTCGTTCCAGACCTGGGGCTGGCGGATCCCGTTCGTCCTCAGCCTCGTGCTGGTGGCGGTGGGACTGGTGATCCGGCTGAAGATCATGGAGAGCCCGGGCTTCGCGAAGATCAAGGCGGAGAAGACCGAGGCCAAGATGCCGATCGTGGAGGTGTTCAAGCACCACACCAAGCCGGTCCTGCTGGCCGCGGGTGCCTTCATCATCATCAACTCGTACTTCTACATCCTGGTCTCCTACATCATCTCCTACGCGACCGCGCCGGCGATCGGCTTCTCCCAGGGCGCGGTGATCGGAGTCCTGCTGTTCTCCAGCATGGTCACGCTCTGCACCATTCCCCTCTGGGGCGCACTGTCGGACAAGGTGGGGCGCCGGACCCTCTACCTGATCGGCACGGCCGGGATGGGTGCCTCGGCGTTCGCCGTGTTCGCCGCCGTCGACGCCGGATCCCTGTTCTGGTTCGCCGTGGCGCACACGCTGGCGCTCGCCGGATTCCTGGCGATGGGGTACGGACCGATGGCAGCGCTGTACGCGGAGCTGTTCTCGACCCGCCTGCGCTACTCCGGGGCGTCGCTGGGCTACCAGGGTGGCGCCATCTTCGGAGGAGCCCTCGGCCCGATCGTGTCGGTCGCCCTGTTCGACGCCACCGGCACCTCCCTGTCGATCGCCCTGTACGTGCTCGCGATGGCGGTCATCTCGTTCGTGTGCATGTACGCGCTCACCGACACCCGGACCGTGGACATCGACGCCGACACGCCCCTCGCCCAGTCGGTCTGACCGGCCCGACCGACGGCGGGGCCGACGGGCCGGTTCGACGGCGGCTGAGGCGCGGACGCGCACGGTCGACATCGACGTGCCGGCCGTCGAGGGCGGCGGATAGGCTCGACGGGTCCGCCAGACCCGACGTACGAGGAGCCCTTCGTGTCCGAGATCAAGATCGCCGTGCTCGCCGGCCCCCGCGACTCCGGGGCGCGCGAGGAGCGGACGGTCACGACCGGCACCAAGGCGTGGGAGCTGTTCGCCGACGACGCCGACGTCGTCGCGGCGCGGGTCGGCGGTGAGCTCCGGGACCTCGCCCACGAGCTCGCCGACGGCGACGACGTCGAGCCCGTGGCCATCGACAGTCCGGACGGGCGCGACATCCTGCGCCACTCCACCGCCCACGTGCTCGCCCAGGCGGTGCAGCAGCTGTGGCCCGACGCGAAGCTCGGCATCGGGCCGCCGGTGGTCGACGGCTTCTACTACGACTTCGACGTGGCCGAGCCGTTCGTCCCCGACGACCTCGACAGGCTCGAGACCGCGATGCGCAAGATCATCAAGGAGAACCAGCGCTTCCAGCGCCGGGTCACCACCGACGCCGAGGCGCTCGACGAGCTGCAGGACGAGCCGTACAAGATCGAGCTGATCGGTCTCAAGGGGTCCGGCCAGTCCGACGACGCCGCCGAGGGCGCGAGCGTCGAGGTCGCCAGCGGTTCCAGCGGCGAGCTCACGATCTACGACAACGTGCGCCGCAACGGTGAGGTCGCCTGGTCCGACCTGTGCCGCGGACCGCACCTGCCCGGGACCAAGCGGATCCCCGCGTTCAAGCTGATGCGGACCGCCGCCGCCTACTGGCGCGGCGACGAGAAGAACCAGCAGCTGCAGCGGATCTACGGCACCGCCTGGGAGTCCAAGGAGGCGCTCGCGGAGCACCTCCACCGCATCGAGGAGGCGGAGCGACGCGACCACCGCAAGCTCGGTCGCGAGCTCGACCTGTTCTCCTTCCCCGACGAGCTCGGCTCCGGCCTCGCCGTGTTCCACCCGAAGGGCGGGGTGATCAAGCGCGAGATGGAGGACTACGTCCGGCGGCGGCACCTCGAGGAGGGGTTCGAGTACGTCGGCACCCCCCACATCAGCAAGGACGGGCTGTTCCACACCTCCGGCCACCTGCCGTACTACGCAGACACCATGTATCCCCCCATGAAGATGGAGGGCGCGGAGTACCGGCTGAAGGCGATGAACTGCCCGATGCACAACCTGATCTACGCCTCGCGCGGGCGCTCCTACCGCGAGCTGCCGCTGCGGCTCTTCGAGTTCGGCGCCGTCTACCGGTTCGAGAAGTCCGGGGTGGTCCACGGCCTCACCCGGGTGCGAGGGATGACCCAGGACGACTCCCACTCCTACGTCACCCCCGAGCAGGCACCGGACGAGATCAAGCACCTGCTCGGGTTCTGCCTCGGCCTGTTCCAGGACTTCGGGCTCGACGACTTCTACCTCGAGCTGTCGACCCGCGACGACCGCAACAAGGACAAGTTCGTCGGGAGCGACGAGGAGTGGGCGGCTGCGACCCGGGTCCTGGAGGACGTCGCGGCGGACACCGGGCTCGAGATGGTGCCCGACCCGGGCGGCGCCGCCTACTACGGTCCCAAGATCTCGGTCCAGGCGCGCGACGCCATCGGCCGCACCTGGCAGCTGTCGACCATCCAGTACGACTTCAACCAGCCGCGCGGCTTCGGGCTCGAGTACCAGGCGGCCGACGGCTCCCGGCAGCGGCCGGTGATGATCCACTCCGCGAAGTTCGGCTCCATCGAGCGGTTCATCGGGGTGCTGGTCGAGCACTACGCCGGCGCCTTCCCCCCGTGGCTGGCGCCGGTGCAGGTGCAGGGCATCCCGATCGCCGAGCGGCACCACGACTACCTCCGTGAGGTCGCCGGGCAGATGCGCTCGCTCGGGCTGCGGGTCGAGGTCGACGACTCCGACGACCGGATGCAGAAGAAGATCCGGAACGCCCAGGTGCAGAAGGTGCCGTTCATGGTGATCGCCGGCGACGACGACGTCGCCGCCCACGCGGTGTCGTTCCGCTACCGCGACGGCCACCAGGAGAACGGCGTGCCGGTCGACGAGGCGATCCAGCGGGTCCTCAACGCAGTCGCCACGAAGGGCCAGGTCTGAGCCGGCTCAGCCGCCGTACCCGTGGCGGACCAGGAACCGCCGCACCTTCTCGCGCGGCTGGTCACGCACCTCCGGCCCGTGCGTGAACGCCGCCACCCGGTAGTCGAGCTCGCCCAGCCGGTGGGCGGTCCGCTGGCTCATCCGGAAGTCGCTGCACACCGACTTCGGTGACCAGCGCAGGCCGACCGGGTTCATGATCGCGTCGCCGGTCACCAGGACCCCCGACGGCTCGTGGAGGAAGCCCACGTGGCCGGGGGAGTGGCCCGGCATGTGCACCACCCGGAGCCCACCCGCGACCGGCAGCAGCTGGCCGTCGACGAGCTCTTCTGCGACGGGCATCGGATCGGGCTCCAGGTCGGGCGTGACCAGGTGGAGCAGCCTGCCGAGCAGCCCCACCGCCACCTGGGGCGGCAGGGTGCCCGTGCGGACGTAGCCGGCGTCGTCCTCGTGGACGCCCATCCCGAGGCCGGTCTCGTGCGCGACGTGGGCGGCACCGCCGATGTGGTCGGGGTGCGCGTGGGTGAGCAGCAGCCGGGTCACGTCAGCGGGGGAGGAGCCGATCCAGTCCAGCGCGGCCAGCAGCTTCGGCCCGTGCCCCGGGAGTCCCATGTCGATCAGCGTCACCCGGCCGGCGTCGTCGCGGAGGACGAAGCCGTTGATGTAGTCGCGCAGCAGCGGGACGCGCCACATGCCGGGCGCGAGCGCGACCGCCGGGGTCCTGGGCATGGGCTGCTCCTAGAGTGCGGGCATGGCCGATGATGCCGTGCGGCAGCACGGGGCGGGAGAGCCCGATCAGCTGGAGAGACTCTGGACGCCCTACCGGATGGCCTACATCCGCGGCGACGAGCGCCCCTCGGGCACCGGGGAGGACGAGTGCCCCTTCTGCCGGATCCCGCAGCTCAGTGATGCCGAGGGCCTGGTCGTCCACCGCGGCGAGACGGCGTACGTCGTGCTCAACCTGTTCCCGTACGCCGCGGGACACCTGATGGTCTGCCCGTACCGGCACATCCCCGACTACACGGACACCACCGACGCCGAGGTCGTGGAGATCGGGGCGCTCACCAAGCGGGCGATGACGGTGCTGCGGTCGGTCTCGCGGGCCGAGGGCTTCAACCTCGGCATCAACCAGGGGCGCGCCGGAGGTGCGGGGATCCGCGCGCACCTGCACCAGCACGTCGTGCCGCGCTGGGTGGGGGACTCGAACTTCATGCCGATCATCGGGCGCACCAGGACCATGCCGCAGCTGCTCACGGACACGCGGGAGCTGCTCGCCGGCGCCTGGGCCTGACCGGGCTGCCCGGTCAGGCGGCCGGGTGGGGGTAGGTCCCGGACCGGTTCTGGAAGGCGAGGACGTCCGGGTTGACGACCCGCCCCTCGCGGATCTCGATCGCCCTGCTCAGGGTCTCGTCGGCGTCCCACGACGCTGCACCCTCGAGCACCGGGCGCAGGAACGGGATCAGCGCCAGGCTGTTCTCCCACGTCGCCGACTCCCAGAGGTACGACGGGCTGTGGTCGACCGCGTAGTAGTCGACCGGTCCCACCCGGAACATCGGGTCGTCGAAGCCGGTCGGCCGGGCCCACTCGAAGCCCATCCCCTCGTCGCAGGACACGTCCACCACCAGACTCCCGGGACGGAAGGCGTCCAGGTCGTCGTAGGTGAGGTAGGTCAGCGGGGCCGAGGTGTCCTGGAAGGTGCAGTTGACCACGATGTCGCGCTCGGCCAGGAACGGCGCGACCGGGACCCGGCCGCGTTCGGTGATCACGTGGGTGAGCTGCGCGCCGTCGGGATCCTGGTCGAACTGCAGGATCCGGACCGAGTGGATGGGGGACCCGACGGCGGCGACCCCCCGGCTGGTCAGCACGCAGACGTCGTGGATGCCGTGGGCGTTGAGGGCGGTCACCGCACCCCGGGCGGTGGCTCCGAAGCCGATCACGACCGCGCTCAGCCTGCGACCGTAGTCACCCGTCCGGCCCGTGAGCTGCAGCGCCTGGAGCACCGAGCAGTAGCCGGCGAGCTCGTTGTTCTTGTGGAAGACGTGCAGCCCGACGCGGCCGTCCCGGGTCCAGTGGTTCATCACCTCGAACGCGATCAGGGTCAGCCGCCGGTCGATGGCCAGCTGGGTCAGGACAGGGTCCTGGACGCAGTGCGGCCACCCCCAGAGCACCGTGCCCTCGCGCAGCCGGGCCACGTCGGCGTGCTGTGGCTTCGGCAGCAGGACGACGTCGGAGCCGGCCAGGATCTCCTCCCGCGAGGCCAGGCCCGCGACCAGCCCCGCGAGGTCGGTGTCGGAGTAGCCGAAGCGCTCGCCGTACCCGAGCTCGAGCGTGATCCGCTCGCGGAGGTCCGCGTCGAGGGCCCCGAGGTGCTCCGGGTGGAGCGGGAGCCGGAGCTCGTTCTCCTTGGCGGAGGTGCCGATCACCCCCAGCCCGAGGAGCGTCATCTCTTGCGGGCCTCCAGCTTGTCGGACAGCGTGTCGGCGACGCCCTTGGCGCGCTTGTCCGCACGCTTCTGCTTGATCGACTTGCCGGACTTCTTGGTCATGCCCTGCCGCGGCGACTTGTCGCTCATCGTGGCTCCCTGGTCGGAAGCCTGAATGGCTCCGTGCTCGCCACAGTACGCCCACCCCGTCACCCGAAATCTCCGGTGCGTACGCAGATCGTGCCGGAGTAGCGTGGCGGGCACTCTCGGTGGGCCGCCGCGCCGGCGGTCATGGGGGCCTCGGAGCCGGGACGAACTGGGGGACCCCATGCACATCCGACGAGCACTGACGTACGCCGTGGCGGTCGGCGGGCTGGCTGCCGTAAGCCTCGCGCCGGTGTCGACGGCGGAGGCAGCAAAGCCGAGCAAGGAGCACATCAGCGACCCGTACTCGTTCGTCGCCGAGGACTATTGCGGCCTCGAGGACGTCGTGGAGATCGAGGGGCTGTTCGAGTCGGTCCTGCAGATCCACCCCCGCCGGGGGGTGGACTTCTTCCTGGAGCACCAGGTGATCACCGAGACCCACACCCTCGGCGACGTCACCATCACCCGCGTGTCGAAGCCGATGTTCAAGGACCTCAAGATCGTGGACCAGGGCAGCACGTTGCTCATCACGGTCTTGGGCACCGGCCCCGAGTCGACGTACGGGCCGGACGGCAAGGCGATCTCCCGCAACCCCGGTCAGTTCCGGTTCCGGGTCACGGTCGACGAGGCGACGGGCGAGGAGGTCGAGGATTCGTTCACGATCATCAAGGAGTCGACCGGACGCA
>CAVRSW010000005.1:0-107585 GCA_963723945.1 uncultured Actinomycetota bacterium | reverse complement strand
CTGCTCAAGGACGTGCTGGCCGCGACCGGCACCGAGCTTTCCGAGGTGCGGATCACCGAGGTCAAGGACGGCGTGTTCTTCGCGTCCCTCGTCTTCAGCTCCGGCGCCGAGGTGAGTGCCCGACCCTCCGACAGCATCGCCCTGGCGCTGCGCACCGGCTCCCGCATCGTGTGCAGCGAGGAGGTGCTCGACACGGCCGGGCTGGCGGTGCCCGCCGAGCAGGAGGACGAGGTCGAGAAGTTCCGCGAGTTCCTCGACCAGGTCTCCCCGGACGACTTCGAGTCACGCTGAAGCCTGACCCTCATGTTGAGGTTGAGGGTTGCGACACGCCGCTCGCCTCGTTGACCACCCGGGGGAGCGGCCGTACGGTGAACTGTCTCTGTTGTAACTCCACCGTTGTTCCTCCGCTGCGCGAGGCCCACGGTCCGGTCCTTCCCCCGGGAGTTACGCACAACGGAGTAGCAGCAGGAGGACCACGTGGCCCGCGACGAGTTCGAGCAGGGAACCGCGACCGACGCGTCGGGTGCGACCGACGAGGCCGCACAGTCGGCAGAGGAGCAGGGGCTGCTCTTCACCGATGACGTCTCGCCCCTGCCCAGCGACACCGGCTACCGCGGTCCCACCGCGTGCAATGCCGCCGGCATCACCTACCGCCAGCTCGACTACTGGGCCCGCACCGGCCTGGTCGAGCCGACCGTCCGCGGCGCCAGCGGCTCGGGCACCCAGCGCCTCTACTCCTTCCGCGACATCCTGATCCTCAAGGTGATCAAGCGTCTGCTCGACGCCGGCATCTCGCTCCAGCAGATCCGCACCGCCGTCCAGCATCTGCGCCAGCGCGGCACCGACGACCTCACCCGCGTCACCTTGATGAGCGACGGCGTCTCGGTCTACGAGTGCACCAGCAACGACGAGGTGATCGACCTGCTCCAGGGCGGGCAGGGCGTGTTCGGCATCGCCATCGGCGGCGTGTGGCGCGAGATCGAAGGCACCCTGGCCGAGCTGCCGAGCGAGCGTACGGCCGAGGAGCCCACCGAGCCCTCCGCCGGCGACGAGCTGGCCGCCCGCCGCGCCGCTCGCCAGATCGGCTGACTCCGGCCGGCTCACCCACCCCGTACGACCCGCGGGCACCGCTCCTGAGCGGTGCCCGTCGGCATGCCCGGTGATAGGTTGGAAGCGCTGTCGATCCCGCGCGGGAGAGACTTCGTCCGGGCGGTCGGAGACGATCGCCCGGCGACGGAGCGCCGAAGGGGCAACTCCTCCCCGGAACCTCTCAGGCCAGCAGGACCGCGCGGAGCAGGCAACTCTGGAGGACCGGCGAACCCGGGCCGACAGAGGGGGAGGCTTGTTCGATCGAGCCGATCGCGACCGATCTGAGGAGCCCTCCGTGTCCGACCACCCCAGCCTTGCCGATCTCGACGTCGCCGCCCCCTTTCTGGAGCGCCATGTCGGCCCCCGGCCGCACCAGGTCTCCACGATGCTGGCCGCGCTCGGTTTCGAGTCCCTCGACGCGCTCATGGCCGCGGCCGTGCCCGAGGGGATCCGCTCCGCCGCGGAGCTCGAGCTGCCCCCGGCGGCCGACGAGGAGACGGTCGCCCGCGAGCTCCGGGAGCTGGCCGGCCGCAATCGCCCCGCCGAGTCGATGATCGGGCTGGGCTACCACGGCACCACGACGCCGGCGGTGATCCGGCGCAACGTGCTCGAGGACCCCAGCTGGTACACCGCGTACACGCCGTACCAGCCGGAGATCTCGCAGGGTCGACTCGAGGCGCTGCTCAACTTCCAGACCGTCGTCGCCGACCTGACCGGGCTGCCCACGGCCGGGGCCTCGCTGCTCGACGAGGGCACCGCCGCCGCCGAGGCGATGACGCTCGTACGCCGGGCGAACAAGAAGGCCTCGGGACCGTTCGTGGTCGACGCCGACGCGCTGCCGCAGTCCATCGAGGTCGTCCGCACCCGCGCGGTCGCGATGGGCATCGACGTGGTCGTCGCCGACCTGACCGACGGGCTGCCCGACGGTGAGCTGTGCGGCGTCCTGGCCCAGTACCCCGGCGCGTCCGGCCAGGTCCGCGACCCCCGCGCGGTCATCGCCGCCGCCCACGAGCGGGGCGCGCTGGCGGTCGTCGCCGCCGACCTGCTGGCGCTCACGTTGCTGGAGGCTCCGGGCGAGCTCGGCGCCGACGTGGTCGTCGGTTCGTCGCAGCGCTTCGGGGTCCCGTTGTTCTACGGCGGTCCGCATGCCGGGTTCATGGCCGTCGCCGCCGGGCTCGAGCGGCACCTTCCGGGACGCCTGGTGGGTGTCTCCGTCGACGCGGAGGGCCGTCCCGCCTACCGGCTGGCGCTGCAGACCCGCGAGCAGCACATCCGTCGCGACAAGGCGACGTCCAACATCTGCACCGCCCAGGTGCTGCTGGCCGTGGTGGCCTCGATGTACGCCGTCTACCACGGCCCCGAGGGGCTCCGGACGATCGCGACCCGCACCCACCGCTACGCGGCCGTGCTGGCCGAGGCGCTGGCCCAGGCCGGCGTCGAGGTCGAGACGACGGCTTTCTTCGACACCCTGACGATCCGGGTCGCCGGCCGTGCGGCCGCGGTGGTCTCGGACGCGCGCGATCGCGGGATCCACCTGCGGCTCGTGGACGACGACCGGGTCGGGGTCAGCACGTCCGAGCGCACCACGCGGGCCACCCTGGAGCAGGTGCTGGCCGCGTTCGGCGTCCCCGACGTCGACGTCGACGGGCTCGACCAGGCCACCGGCGACGCGCTGCCCGAGGAGCTGCGTCGGTCCACCCCCTACCTGACCCACGAGGTGTTCGGGAGCCACCACAGCGAGACCGCGATGCTGCGCTACCTGCGTCGACTCTCCGACCGCGACTACGCCCTCGACCGCGGCATGATCCCGCTCGGCTCCTGCACGATGAAGCTCAACGCGACCACCGAGATGGAGCCGGTCTCGCTGCCCGGGTTCGCCGACCTGCACCCGTTCGCGCCGGCCGAGGACGCGCTGGGATACCGCCGCCTGGTCGACGACCTGGAGGGCTGGCTGGCGACCGTCACCGGCTACGACCGGGTCTCGATCCAGCCCAACGCCGGCTCGCAGGGCGAGCTCGCCGGGCTGCTGGCGATCCGCGGCTACCACCGGGCGCGGGGGGAGGGGCAGCGCACGGTCTGCCTGATCCCGTCCTCGGCCCACGGCACCAACGCGGCCTCGGCCGTGATGGCCGGGATGAAGGTCGTGGTGGTCAAGGCCGCCGACGACGGCACCGTCGACCTCGACGACCTGCGCGCGCAGTGCGAGGCGCACGCCGCCGACCTGGCGGCGATCATGGTCACCTACCCCTCGACCCACGGCGCGTACGAGGACGGCATCACCACGCTGTGCGAGGTGGTCCACGAGCACGGGGGTCAGGTCTACATCGACGGCGCCAACCTCAACGCGCTGCTGGGCCACGCCCGGCCGGGCGAGTTCGGCGGCGACGTCTCCCACCTCAACCTCCACAAGACCTTCTGCATCCCGCACGGCGGTGGTGGTCCGGGCGTCGGCCCGGTGGCGGTGCGCGAGCACCTGGCTCCCCACCTGCCGTCCCACCCCGCCCACCCCGAGCCGGAGAAGCGCGAGGGCATCGGCCCGATCAGCGCGGCGCCCTACGGCTCGACGGGCGTGCTGCCGATCTCGTGGGCCTACGTCCGGCTGATGGGGGCCGACGGGCTCGGGATCGCGACCTCGGTGGCGGTGCTGAGCGCCAACTACCTCGCCCACCGGTTGCGCGAGCACTTCCCGGTGCTCTACCGCGGGCACAACGGGCTGGTCGCCCACGAGTGCATCCTCGACCTGCGACCGCTCACCAAGCAGACCGGCGTCACGGTCGACGACGTCGCCAAGCGGCTGATCGACCACGGGTTCCACGCGCCCACGATGTCGTTCCCGGTGGCCGGCACGCTGATGGTCGAGCCGACCGAGTCCGAGGACCTCGCGGAGCTCGACCGGTTCGCCGACGCCATGATCGCGATCCGCGAGGAGATCGACCGGGTCGGCGCGGGGGAGTGGAGCGCCGAGGAGTCGCCGTTGAGGCACGCACCCCACACGACCCGCGCCCTCGTCGGCGAGTGGGACCGGGCGTACCCGCGCGAGCTCGGCGCCTTCCCGGCGGGGCTCGACCCCGACAAGTACTGGCCGCCGGTCGCCCGCGTCGACCAGGCGTACGGCGACCGCAACCTGGTCTGCGCCTGTCCACCGCCGGAGGCCTTCGCCGAGGCCGGGGACTAGAGGCACGACCAGGGTGACCGGATGATCCACCCCCATCGCATGCTCTCTGCGCTCCGCCCCGGACGGGGACCCCGACCATGAGCGACCGGCGGCAGGTCTGCCTCGACGTCGCCCAGGCGCGCGGCCGGCTGACCTCGGTGGTGGGGGCGGTGTTCGACCGCTACGGCGTGGTGTGGGCCGGGGCGTCCGGCACCTGCCCCGGGGTGCACGGGCAGTACCGCATCGGCTCGATCACCAAGACCCTCACCGCGGTGCTCGTGATGCAGGCGCGGGACGCCGGGCTGCTGCGGCTCGACGACAGCGTCGGACAGCACCTCGGCGAGGTCGGCTACGCCGAGGCGACCCTGCGCGACCTGCTCAGCCACACCTCCGGGATGCAGAGCGAGCCGGTCGGGGAGTGGTGGGAGCGCACCCGCGGCGACGACTTCGCGGCGCTGGCGGCGGCCAACGACGGCAGCGGCCGGGTCGCCGGGCGCGGGGCCTACTACCACTACTCCAACCTGGGCTACGGGCTCCTCGGCGAGGTGCTCGCCCGGGCGACCGGTCGGCCGTGGCGCACCCTGGTCCACGACGTCCTCCTCGGGCCGCTCGGCATGACCCGGACGTCGTACCTGCCGCGACCGCACGCGCAGCCCGGCTGGAGCGTCGACCACTTCACCGGCGTCCGGACCCTCGAGCCGCTGACCAGCACCGGCGCCATGGCCCCGGCCGGACAGCTGTGGTCGACGGTGCACGACCTGGTGCTGTGGGGCCAGTTCCTCGCGGGCGCCAGGCCGGACCTGCTCGACCCGTCGACGCTCCACGAGATGACGGTGCCGGTCGTCGACGACCACGGGCTGGGTCTGCGGCTCACGGCCAACGCCGGCGGCGTCCTGGTCGGGCACAACGGCTCGATGCCCGGGTTCCTGGCCTCGCTGTTCGTCGATCCCGGTTCGGGGATCGGGGCGACGGTGCTCACCAACGCCACGACGGGCATCGACACCGAGCGACTGGTCATGGAGCTGATCGACGGCGACTTCATCGACGACGTCCCCGACCCGTGGGTCCCGACGGTGACGGTCCCGCCGGAGGTCGAGGGGATGCCCGGACTGTGGTTCTGGGGCAACACGGCCATGGAGCTGCGCTGGCACAACGGCGGCCTGGACCTGCGCGCGCTCGCCGCCCCCGAACGTGCTCCCTACCGGTTCGAGCTGCTGGACGGCCGGCTGGTCGGCGTCTCCGGCTACCACCGCGGCGAGACGTTGGTCGTCCACCGGCGACCCGACGGCTCGGTCGGCCACCTCGAGTGCGCCACGTTCGTCTACACCCGCACGCCGTACGACCCGGAGGCGCCGATCCCGGGGGGCCACCCCGCCCCCCGCAGCGGGGGACGATGACGGGGGCCGACGACGTCCCGACCAGGCTGTCGCCGGACGTGGGGGCGGGTGCGGTCGTCCACCAGCGGATGTCGCTGCAGGTCGCCGAGCTGCACCGGCAGGTGCACGAGATCCGGGTCGGCGACACCCAGGAGGGGGTGCACGACGCCCGGGTCGCCGGCCGCCGGCTGCGCGCGGCGCTGGCGAGCTTCGGCTCGCTGCTCCACCCCGAGGTGGTCGACGCCCTGTCCGGGGAGCTGCGCTGGCTGGGATGGGTGCTGGGGGAGGCGCGCGACCCGCACGTGGCCCAGCAGCGGCTCCGCGAGCTGCTCGAGGCCGAGCCGGCGGACGAGATCGCCGGCCCGGTGCAGCGTCGGCTCGACACGACCTACGCCGCCCGGATCGCCGAGGGCGAGGAGCAGCTGGACGAGGCCCTGGCGTCCGCCCGCCACGTGGCCCTCGTGGCGGGGCTCGACCGGCTGGTCGCCGACCCGCCCTGGACGGCGACGGCCGCCCTCCCGGCGAGCGAGGTGCTGTCGGGACTGGTCCGCCGGGACTGGAAGAGGCTGCAGTCCCGGATGTCCGTCGCGGCGGAGGCTGCGGAGCGGGACGAGGCGCTCCACGACGCGCGGAAGGCGGCCAGACGACTCCGCTACTCGGCCGAGACGCTGCGTCCCGTGTGGGGGGTGAGGGCGCGTGAGCTGGGCCGGGCCGCGCGTGCGCTCTCCGAGCACCTCGGCGACCGCCAGGACCTGCTGCTCGTCCGGGCCGACCTGGCCGGCATGGCCGACGCGGCCGAGGCCGCGGGAGAGCCCTCCCGCACCTGGGGAGCGCTGATGGGACGCGCCGACGAGCGGCGACAGCTGCTGGACCGCGGTCTGGCCGAGCAGTGGGAGGGCACCGCCCGCGCCTGGAGGCTCCACGGAGCGTGACCGGTCAGCGCGCCTGCGACACGCTCGACATGTTGAAGTCGGGGATCCGCAGGGCGGGCGTGGCGGTGCGGGAGAAGTAGTCGTCGCCCCACTCGCGGCTGAAGCTCGGCACCGTCGCGCTGGCCTGGGTGAACCGGTCGAGCAGGTCGACCGGGCTCTCGTTCCACCGGAAGTTGTTGACCGCGCCGGTGATCTCGCCGTTCTCGACCAGGTAGACGCCGTCGCGGGTCAGGCCGGTGAGCAGCAGGCTCTGCGGGTCGACCTCGCGGATGTACCAGAGACAGGTGAGCAGCAGGCCGCGCTCGGTGCCGGCGACCAGCTCGTCGATGCCGCCGGTGCCGCCCTCGACCTCGAGCACCAGGTTGTCGACGTACGGGGTGACCGGCTGGCCGGTGATCCCCGCGGAGTGCCGGGTCTGGATCAGCGACGTCAGCCGTCCGTCGGTGATCCAGTCGTGGCGACCGAGCGGGAGCCCGTTGTCGAAGACCGACTGCTCGTTGGTGGAGGTCGTCGCCGTGACGAACGGCTCGCACTCGAGCCCGGGCCTCGCGGGATCGGAGAAGAGGTGGACGCCCTCGCGGGCGATCCGGTCGCCGATCCGGGTGCCGCCGCCCCGCCGGCTGTAGACCGACTGTCCGTCGTGGGCGTCGCGTGCGCCGGCGTACCAGTAGGCGTCGATCATCACGTCGGCCACCGCCGAGGGCGGCATGATCGTGTCGTAGCGGCCGGCCGGCAGGTCGACCTGGCGTTCGGCCCACCGGAGCCGCTCGGCGACGTCGGCCTCCATGCCGAGGGCGTCGACGTCGGCGAAGTCGCGGGTGGCGCCGCCGACCCAGGCGCTGCGGGTCAGCGCGGAGTCCTTGGCGGTGCAGGCCCAGTGGCCGGTCGGCTGCACGTGGCGCAGCCGCAGCCCGGTGGTGGACCCGAGGAAGGTGGTGGTGTGCTGGTGGGAGACGAAACCGTAGAGGACCCGGCCGCCGTCGCCGGCCCGGCCGAACGCCTCGCCGAGCTCGGGCGCGAACCGGTCGAAGACGTGGATGTCGGTGGGCAGGGGAGCGTCGTCCCAGTCGGCCGCCACCTCCCCGGCGGCGAGGTCGGCTGCGTCCTCGGCCGGCGACGCGGCGCGGGCGGCGGCGTCGGCGGCCTGCACGAGGGCGGTGACCTGGGCCTGGGTCGTGGCGCTGCCGCTGACCGAGCCGCTGCTGACACCGCCCGAGCCGCGGACGAACCCGATCACCGTGACGTCGACGGAGTGCATGACCCCGTTGGTGGTGAGCGTGTTGTTGGCCCAGCGCAGGTTGGCGCTGGTGCCGTCGCGGACGATGGCGATGCAGTCGTCGCTGGTCGAGGTGGCGAGCGCGTGCTCGACCAGGCTCTGCGGCGTGGCCGCGGGGACGCCTGCCCCGGGAACAGCAGTGGTCATCGCTGGCCTGCCTCGTGGGTGGTGTTGAGGATGCGGACGCCGCGGAACAAGGAGGTGGGGCAGCCGTGGCTCACGGCCGCGACCTGCCCGGGTTGCGCCTTGCCGCAGTTGAAGGCGCCGCCGAGGACCCAGGTGTCGGCACCGCCGACGGCTTCCATCGAGCCCCAGAAGTCGGTCGTGGTGGCCTGGTAGGCGACGTCGCGCACCTGGCCGGCCAGCCGCCCGTCCTCGATCCGGAAGAACCGCTGGCCGGTGAACTGGAAGTTGAAGCGCTGCATGTCGATCGACCAGGACTTGTCGCCCACGACGTAGAGGCCGCGCTCGACGCGGCCGATCAGGGCGTCGGTCGAGGTGTCGTCGGGGGAGGGCTCCAGCGAGACGTTGGCCATCCGCTGGATCGGGATGTGGCCGGACGAGTCCGCGTACGCGCAGCCGTTGGATCGGCCGTCGGGGTGGTCGGGGCTGAGCTCGGGCTTCATGGCAGCCATGGCCCGGTCGAGCTGGTAGCCGACCAGGACCCCGTCGCGGACGATGTCCCAGCTCTGGGTCGCGACCCCCTCGTCGTCGTAGCCGACCGTGGCCAGGCCGTGCTCGACGGTGCGGTCGCCGGTGACGTTCATGACCGGGGAGCCGTAGCGCAGCGAGCCGAGCTGGTCGTAGGTCGCGAAGGAGGTGCCGGCGTAGTTGGCCTCGTAGCCGAGTGCGCGGTCGAGCTCGGTGGCGTGGCCGATCGACTCGTGGATGGTCAGCCACAGGTTGGACGGGTGGATGACCAGGTCGTAGTCGCCCGGCTCGACGCTCGGTGCCCTCAGCTTCTCGGCGAGCAGCCCGGGGGTCTCGGCGAGCTCGGCGTCCCAGTCCCAGGCGACGGCGGGGCCGCCGGTGAGGTACTCCCAGCCGCGGCCGACGGGTGGCGCGATCGACGCCATCGAGTCGAAGACGCCGGACGCCTCGTCGGTGCCCATCGCCTCGAACATCGGCTGCAGCCGCACCCGCTGCTGGGTGGTCCGGGTGCCGGTGAGGTCGGCGTAGTACTTGTTCTCGTGGACCTGCTGCAGCGTGGCGGTCGCGTGCTGCACGGCATCGTGGCGGAGCAGCCGCTGGGTCCAGTCGATGAGGAGGGTGGCCTTGTCGGTGGTCGGAACCGCGAACGGGTCGACGTCGTAGGACGACACCCACGTGACGTCGTCGTGGACCGGCTCCGGAGCGATCTCCACCGGCGTCGTCGTCATCGCGGCGGCCACGACGGCGACCTCGACCGCGCGCTCGGCGACGGCCGCCGCCTCCTCGGGGGTGAGCACCACCCCGGCGGCGAATCCCCAGGCGCCGCGGTGGATGACGCGAACGGCGAACCCGACGTCCTCGGAGTCGGCGGCGCCCTGGAGCACGCCGTCACGGACGCCGAGACGCTGGTAGCGGACCCGCTCGAAGCGGAAGTCGGCGTGGCCGGCCCCCAGGCTGCGGGCCCGGTCGAGGGCCACGTCGCCGAGGTCCCGGTAGGGGAGCGCGGTGAAGGTGGGGTCGAGCACGCCGGTCATGGGCCGAACCTAGCCGATGCGGTGGCAGTGTCCGGACCCCGGATCGCCGGTCTCAGCCGGCCTGGCTGAGGGTGGAACCGAGCCGGTGCTTGGACACGTGGAGCTGGGTGGGGATCCGGTCGCGCATCTCGGCGACGTGGCTGACCACGCCGACCACGCGGCCGCCGTCGCGCAGCGAGTCGAGGGTGTCGAGCACCTGGTCGAGCGTCTCGGCGTCGAGCGAGCCGAACCCCTCGTCGACGAACAGCGTGTCCAGCTCGGAGCCGCCGGCCTCGTGGGCGATCACGTCCGCCAGTCCGAGGGCGAGGGCGAGCGAGACGACGAACGTCTCGCCCCCGGAGAGCGTGGCGGGGTCGCGGGCCTCGCCGGTCCAGTCGTCGCGCACCCGGAGGCTGAGCCCGCCCCGGGACTCGCCGACTCCGCGCGCCCCGGTGTGCTCCAGGGCGTAGCGGTGGTCGAACATCCGGGCCAGCCGCTCGTTGGCCGCATCGACGACCTGGCTCAGCCGGGAGGCGAGGACATAGGCGGAGAGCCGCATCCGGAGCCGGTTGTCGGAGGAGGTCCCGTCGGCGAGGGACGCCATCCGCTCGGCGACCTCGAGCCCGGTGCGGACCGGCGCCCACGCGGCGAGCGCGGCGTCGAGGTCGGCTCGCAGTCGCACCAGCCGTGCCTCGCGCCGCTCGGCCACCGACGCCGCCGTGCGGGCGGCGGCGAGGGCGTCGTGGTCGCGGACGTGCCGTTGGGTGAGCTGGTCGAGGTCGGGTGCCGGGGCCGCCGCCGCGGCCGCCAGATCAGGGTCGGCGAGCGCCTCGGCCACGGCGGCCACGGCGGCTTCGTGGTCGCGCACCTCGCGCTCGACCCGCTCCAGCAGCAGTGAGGGGAGCGCCACCCGCCGGGTCTCGGCCTCGTCGGCGAAGCCACGGGCAGCGGCGGCGTCGGCGGCGCGCCCCGCCGCGTCGGCTGCGAGGGCGCGCGCGTTCGCGTGGGCTGCGGCCGCGGCGAGGGCCTCGCGGCATGCCGACGCCACGGCGTCGAGGTGGTCGGCGAGCCCGGTGACGGTGTCGTGGCCGGTGTCGGCGAGCAGGGCGTCGAGCTCGGTGGTGAGCCTGGCCGCGCGGTCGAGCAGCTCGGCACGTCGTGCCTCGAGAGCAGCCCCATCGGCCAGCAGCGACGAGCGCCGCTCGACCAGGCCGGCGAGCTCGGCCTCGAGCGACTCGCGCGTGCGTCGGGCGGCCGGCAGGGTCGCGGCGTGGCGCTCGAGCCGCGTCAGGGCGGCCGTGGCCGCGGCGTGCTCGCGGTCGAGCACCGGCACCGTCCGGCGGCCGGACCGCTCGCGCGCCACCTCGAGCCGGGTCATCAGGTCGTGGACGGCGAGCGAGCGGGCGTGCCGCTCCACCTCCGCATCGTCGACCGACCGGCGGGCGCGCCGCTCGGCGGCCAGGTCGGGTGCGCCGGTCGCGGCCCGCGCGGGGTGGGGGTGCTCGGCCGACCCGCAGACCGGGCAGGAGCCGCCGACGGCGAGCGAGCCGGCGATCTCGGCGGCCATCCCCTCCAGCCGGAGCTCCTGCACCCGGAGCCACTGCTCGCGGAGCTCCTGGGCGGTGTCGATCGACGCCCGGTGGAGGGTCTCGGCCTCGGCGAGGTCGGCGACCAGACGGGCCACGGCCCGCGCGGCGTCGAGCCGCTCGCGGGCCGCCGTCGCCTCCTGCCGTGCGGCGGGAAGCCGGTCGCCCGCCAGCGCCGCGGCCGTCTCGGCACCGCGCGCTCTGGTGAGCTGCGCCGGCAGCTCCGCCGCCCGCAGGTCGAGTGCCTCCAGCTGCCGTCGAACCTCCGAGCCGCGGCTCCCGGACGCGGCGATGGCGGCCTCGAGCCGAGCCAGCTCGGCGACGTGGGGCTCGCGGGCCCGGGCGTGAGCGGCCGCCGACGCAGCGTCACGGGCAGCCTCGTCGAGCTGGTCGGGGGCGGCGGGGCGACCCATCGCGTCACGGGCAGACTGCAACGTGCGCGTCGCCTCGGCATCGGCGTCGACGACGTCGCGGGCCGCCCGGGCGGCCTCGTCCCACAGCGGCAGCACCGCCACGGCGCGGCGGGCCGCCTCGAGCATCCCGATCCGCGCGGCATGCGCCGCCTGCCCGGTGGCGAGGGCCGCCGCACGGGCGTCGGCCTGGGCGCGCCGCTGCTGGCGCTCCGCGAGCGTCCGACCCCGTGCGAGTGCGTCGCGGGCGGTCGCCTCGGCGGCGGTGCGGGCGGTCACCGCCGCGGCCGCGGTCTCGCGCGAGCCGGCCGCCGCAGCGCCCAGCTCGACCGCCCACGGACCGATCGCGTCGGCGACGTCGCGCAGGTCGTGGGGGTCCCAGCCCTCGGGCAACGGCTGGTCCGCTGCCTCGCTCACGCGGCCGACGAGGACCGAGATGCGGTCGTGGGCACGGTCCGCCTCGCGGCGCAGCACCCGGCGACGGTCGCGCAGCCACTGCTCGGCATCCTCGAACCGGGAGGTGCGGAACAGTCGCTGCAGCAGCTGGTGGCGCTCGACGGAGTCGGCACGCAGGAACGCCTGGAACCGGCCCTGCGGCAACATCTGGACCTGGCAGAACTGGCTCATCGTCAGTCCGAGCAGCTCCGAGACGACCAGGCCGGCCTCGTCGAGCCGGGTCGCCCGGCCCACCCACCGGTCGCCGAGCCGCTCGGTCAGCAGCACCCGGGCCTGCTCGCGGGTGGTGCCGGCGCCTCGCTTGCGCGGTCGCTCCCAGGTCGGGGACCGGACGATCCGGAACCGCCTCCCGGCGACGGAGAAGTCCAGCGAGACCGAGGGCGCGACCGTCGGTGCGGCGTGGTCGGACCGCAGCCGCTTGGCACCCTGGCGGTCGCCGGGGACGGCGCCGTAGAGGGCGAAGCAGACCGCGTCCAGGACGCTGGTCTTGCCGGCACCGGTCGCCCCGGTCAGCAGGAACAGGCCGGCGTCGGACAGCGCGTCGAAGTCGACCTCGACCTGCTCGGCGAAGGGCCCGAAGGCGACCGCCTCGAGCGTGTGGAGCCTCATCCGGTCACCCCGGAGAACAGGGTGTCGACCTCGGGGTCGTCGTGGCAGGAGTCGCAGGCGAGCCGGAGCAGCGCCGACTCCTCGGCGGAGGCTCCGCGACCCCGCAGCTCGGCCACGAAGTCGAGCGTGACGTCGTGGTCGGACCGACCGCGGAGCCGCGCCCGGGGTGTCGTCGCCTCGGCCGGGCGGTCGGGCTCGAGCAGCAGCGCGAGGGTGTGGGGGAACCGGCCCCGCAGCCGCTCCATCGCCCGCTCGGGGCGGAGGGAGTCGGTCAGCGTCACCTGCAGCCAGGCGGACTCGTGGTCGACCAGCCCGGGATCGGCCAGCAACGCGTCGAGCTCGCCACGGAGCACGCGCAGCGGGCGCGGGACCGGCGCCGCGACGAACTCGGCCGCCGCCACCCCGCGGGTGTCGAGGTCGACCAGCCACGACCCCTTGCGCTGGTCGGCCTCCGAGAAGGAGTAGGCCAGCGGCGACCCGCTGTAGCGGACGGTGTCGGTGACCGTGTGGGGACCGTGGAGGTGGCCGAGCGCGGTGTAGTCGACGCCGTCGAAGATCTCCGAGGAGACCATCGAGACCCCTCCCACGCTGATGTCGCGCTCGGAGTCGCTGGGCCGGCAGCCCGCGACGAACGCGTGCGCCATCACCACCGAGCGGGTGCCGGACGGGCGCTGCCGGAGGTCGGCGCGTACGCGCACCATCGCGGCGGCGAGAGCGGCCTCGTGGGACCGCCCCGGGAGCTGCCACGGCTCGCGCAGCAGGTCGGGGTCGAGGAAGGGGAGGCCGTAGACGGCCACCGGACCGTGGGCGTCGTCGAGCAGCACCGGCCGGCCGACGGTGGCCGCGTCGGTGCGGACGTGGACGCCGGCGGCGTCCATCAGCCTGGAGCCGAAGCCGAGCCGCTGGGCGCTGTCGTGGTTGCCACTGGTGACGACCACCCGCGCGCGTGACGCGGCCAGCCGGGCGAACGCCTCGTCGGCCAGGGCCACCGCATCGACCTGGGGGAGCGCCCGGTCGTAGACGTCGCCGGAGACGACGACGAGGTCGACCTGCTCGGACTCGACGACGTCGAGGAGGTGGTCGACCCACGTGGCCTGGGCGCTGATCAGCCCCTCGCGGTGGAAGGACCGCCCGAGGTGCCAGTCGGAGGTGTGGAGGATCCGCACGGGACGACGCTACGGGGGGTCACCGACACAGCCGGGGACCCACGCCGCGGTCGTCCCGCGCGGACCGGACAGGCGGACTGGACCGCCTGGTGGTACGGGTGCCTCAGCCTTGCGGGGCGAGGGCGAACTCCACGCGGCCTTCCTGGTCGACGCTCGCGTCGAGGACCTTGTCGTCGAGCACGTGCGCGGCGCCCCCGTCGAGGTAGACGGTCGCGCCGTCGGCCTCCACGACCTCGTCGCCGGGCTCGGCATCGGCGGCCGGGGCGACGTCGAACGACGGGGGTTGTGCCTCGTCGGTGGGCAGCGAGGTGATCCGCAGGCCGTTGGCCTCCGGGATCTGGTCGGCGATTCCCTTGACGACGGTGCTGGCGTTCTCGGTGAGGGTGAGCATTCGCTCGCTTCCTGGTCGAGGTTCAGTACGCGTTCCACCGTTGCGCACATGCGCCGCAGACACAAACTCGCTCACGCGTAGCGGACGGTGCGCGCCGCGCGGGTGAACCCCCACAGGCCGAGCCCGGCCTCCCGCGCCAGTGCGACGGCCAGGGACGTGGGGGCGCCCACGGCGACCAGGCTGCCGACCCCGGCGGCCACCGCCTTCTGCACCAGCTCGAACCCGGCACGTCCGCTGACGACCAGCGCCGCGTCGGCCACCGGGTCGCCGGCCAGCACCCGCGCCCCGGTCACCTTGTCCACCGCGTTGTGCCGACCCACGTCCTCGCGCGCCACGAGCAGCTCGCCGTCGGCGGTCGCCAGCCCGGCAGCGTGCACGCCGCCGGTCTCACCGAACAGCGGCTGCGCCTCGCGCAGCCGGTCGGGCAGCGTGCGGACGACGTCCGGGTGCGGCAGCGGGCCGGTCCACCGCGCGGCCCGAGGGGTGGCGAGGGCGTCCTCGACCGAGTCCTTCCCGCAGACCCCGCAGGCCGACGACCCGGTCGAGGCGGCCACGTGGCGGTGGCCGACGTCGCGCGCCGGGGGAGCGTCCAGGGTCGCGGTGACGACGTTGAACTCCTGCTGCGTCGTGAGCTCCTCGTCGGTGCAGTACGCCACCGTGTGCAGGTCGGACGGCCCGGCGAGCCCCTCGTGGAGCAGCCACCCGGCCGTGAGCTCGAAGTCGTGACCGGGGGTCCGCATCGTCACCCACACCCGCCGGGCGGGGGAGCCGGGCCACGCCAGCCGGATCTCCAGGGGCTCCTCGGCGACCACCCGGTCCTCGCGGGTGCGCTCGCCCGCCTCGGTGTGCTCCTCGGTGGTCAGGCGCAGGGTCGGCCCCGGGCGCTCGGTGTGGATCACGATCTCAGCCTAGATCGAACCATTCTCCGGCGCGGACGGGTCCCACCGGGGATCATCCGACCAGCCGGTACGACCAGGGCAACCGATTGCCCCCGTCGCGCGTCGTACCGCTTGAACGGGGGGCGATCGCCTCCTCACCCAGAGGGAGACCCGCATGGACACCAGGTCCGCGCGCAGCCGGGCTGTGGCTGCCACCGTGGCGAGCGTGGCGCTGCTCGGCAGCGGCGCCGCGATCACGACGGCGCCCGCCCAGTCGGCACCACCGGCGCACGACTGTGCCGAGGCGTTCCCGGTGACCAGCATCACCAGGGGGATGCCGGTCGACGGGCTCACGGTGACCGAGGGCACCGTGCCGACCGAGTTCGCCGGCGAGGTGATCGGCGTGCTCAAGGACGGCATCGCCCCGGGCGTCGACATGATCATCGCCGACCTGGGCAACCAGACCGGCGACCCCGCGGCCGACACCCGCATCGACGAGGTGGGCGGGATCTGGCAAGGCATGTCCGGTTCCCCGGTCTACTCCGACGACGGCCGACTGCTCGGTGCGGTCGCGTACGGGCTGTCGTGGGGTCCCTCGACGGTCGCCGGCATCACGCCGTACGAGCAGATGGACGACTACCTGCCGAGCCGGGCCGAGACCGACGTGCCGGTCACCGACGGCCTGGCCCGCGCCATCGCGGCCGGCAGTGACGTGTCGGCGCGCCAGGCCAGCAACGGCCTCAAGCAGCTCCGGGTCCCGCTGACCATCAACGGCATCAGTCCGTCGCGGCTCAAGGACGTCCGCTCGGGCGAACGGGGTGACTACCTCCACCGGCAGGGCCGGGCCGGCACGCTCGTGGGTTCCGCCGGGCCGGGCGTCATGGCCGACGGGAGCGACGTCGTCGACGGTGGCAACCTCGGCGCGGCCATGTCCTACGGCACGATCACGGCCGGCGGCGTCGGGACGGTGACCGACCGCTGCGGCGACCACCTGGTCGGCTTCGGCCACCCGATGATGTTCAGCGGGGCGACGTCGTTGGGCCTGATGCCTGCCGACGCGCTGTACGTCCAGGAGGAGTCGCTCGGCGCCCCCTTCAAGGTCGCCAACCTCGCGGCACCCGCCGGCACCATCACCCAGGACCGCCTCACCGGGATCACGGGGACGGTCGCCAGCACCCCGGTCGAGGTCCCCATCGTCTCCACGGTGAGCTACGGCGGGCGGCCCCCTCGCACCGGCGAGAGCAGCTCGCTCTCCCAGGAGTGGACCACCGACGTCACCCTGATGCAGCTCCTGGCCATGCACGACGTGGCCATCGACGCGATCCAGCCCGGGTCCGAGACCTCCGGGGTCACGGTGACCGTCTCGGCCGGTGGGGAGGAGATCCCGATCACCAGCACCGACCGTTTCGTGTCCGACTTCGACATCGCCTACGAGGGCCTCTGGTCGACCGGCGACCTGATCTACACGATCTCGCGGCTCGACGACGTCGCGATCACGGGCATCTCGACGTCCAGCGACGTCACCGACAGCACGGACACCTCGCGACTCGGCAGGATGCAGCAGAAGCGGGGCGGCTCGTGGGTCGTGATCGGACGGCGCCAGCCGGCGGTCGTGGCGCCCGGTGGCCTGCTGATCGTGCGGTCCGAGCTCTCGAGCCCGAGCGGCAGCGAGTGGGTGACCCAGCAGCTGCGGGTGCCCGCCAGGGCGCGGGGTGAGGGCCGGCTCATCATGACCGGTGGCGCGTGGACCTGGAATGACCAGCTCTGGGAGGCCGACACGCTCGCCGAGGTCCAGCAGGCCGTGGCCGACGACGTCCGCAACGACGAGGTCGAGACCCGGTTGAGCTTCTGGTCGCGCCGGAGCGAGACCGGCAGGCGCGTGGTCAGCGAGCCGCAGGCCCTGGTGGTCGAGGGCAACCGGTCGGCCTCGGTGGTCGTCCGCCGCTGAGCCGCACCACGTCACGGGCGGGTCGGGAGCACGGCTTCCGGCCCGCTCGTCGTGGTGTCCGACATCACGCGCTGGTGGCTGCGGAACAGGTCCCGCATACCGTTAGAATGTAAGAGGCTCGAAACCGTTCGAGTTCATTACATGCGAACCGACCCGCACCGGGTCGAGGGGAGCTGGAAGCATCATGAGCACGCAGTACCTGTCCTTCGGGGTCGTCGACGGCCGGAGCCACTCCGACCGGGACCTGGCGCTGCTGCGAGCCGTCGAGCTGGAACGGGCCGACGCGCGTCGGGCCCGTCGTGCCGACGCGCTGCGTCGGCTCCGCCGCTGAGCCCACCACAGGCGCCGGGGGAGCGAACGGCCGCGAGGGCTCTGGCAGGCTGGCCACCATGAGCGACCCGCGCGAGACCTTCCGCTCCATCGAGCTCACCAAGATCGGTGAGGGCCGCTGGAAGGCGGTCAACGCCCGCGGCGGTGAGACCTTCATCGGGGGCGGGGGAGAGGACCCCGACTTCACCCCGGTGGAGATGCTGCTGGCCGCGATCGCCGGGTGCAGCGCCGCCGACGTCGACGCGATCACCCGCAAGCGTGCGGCTGCCGAGACGTTCACGGTGACCACGAGCGGCGACAAGGTGCGCGACGACGACGGCAACCACCTGGTCAACCTGTCGGTGACGCTCGACGTGCGATTCCCCGCGGGGGAGGAGGGCGACGCCGCTCGTGCCGTGCTGCCCCGGTCGGTGGAACAGACGCGCGACCGGCTGTGCACGGTCGGGCGTACGGTCCAGCTCGGCGCGCCGCTCGACTACCGGCTCGTCGGCGACTGACGCGTCAGCCGACGGCGGCGGACTCGATCGTGACCTCGGTCGCCGGCGGGCCGTCCGGGGCGCCACCCGCGACTCCGGCGTCCGCCACCTCCCGTACGACGTCCAGGCCCGCGTCGTCGATGGTGCCGAACGTCGTGTAGCTCGGCGGCAGCTCGGTGTCCTCGTAGACGAGGAAGAACTGCGACCCGTTGGTGTCGGGTCCGGCGTTCGCCATCGCGATCGTGCCGGCGGGGTACTTCTCGGTGCCGTCCAGCTCGTCCTGGAAGGAGTAGCCGGGCCCGCCGCTGCCGGTGGCCGTCGGGTCGCCGCACTGGAGCACGAAGATCCCCTGGGTCGTGAGGCGGTGGCACGTCGTGCCGTCGAAGTAGCCCTGCTCGGCCAGGGACACGAACGAGTGCGCGGTGCAGGGCGTCGCCTCCTGGTCGAGCGTCGCCTCGATGTCACCCTCGCTGGTCGTGAGGGTGACCGTCGCCTCGCCCGAGGCCGGCGCCTCGGACGACGGCACCTCGACGGAGGTGTCGGGAGGGCTGCCGTTCTCGGGGTAGGTGCAGTCGGTGGTGGGTCCGGTGGCGCTCGGCTCGGAGGCGTCGGGGCTCTCGTTCGACTCCTGGGCGGTGCCGTCGTCGGAGCCGCACGCTGCGAGCCCGACGGCCAGCACCAGGACAGCGGGGAGGGTCAGCAGGCGCGCGCGCATGTCGCCGATGCTAACGAGCGCCCACCCGCCCGCATCGGTTGGGCATCCGACGTAGCGTCGTGGCATGGCGGGGATCCACGCGGCTCGCGCCGGGACGGTCGGTGTGGTCGCGACGCTGCTCCTGGGAGCCGGCTGTGCCGAGCGGGAGACCCGTCGCGCCGATCGCGAGCCGGACACTCCCGCGCCCGCCTCGACATCGACGCCGCCGGACACGCCCTCCCCGGACCGCCCCGCGCCCGGGCCGCGCGACCGGGAGCGGGAGGACCGTCCCGACCAGCCCGCGGGGCCGCAGCCCAGCGACGGCCGCCCGGCGCCGGCTCTCGTCTCGATCCCCGCGCTCGGACTGCGCGACCTCGCCGTCGTGCCCTACCGCGGCTGGACCGACGACGCACGCGGCACCCTGATCCAGAACGGCGGCGACGCGGCCAGCCCGTACGGTCCCCGGGGCGGGGTGGGTCCGGGCGGCCTCGGCAACTACCAGGTCACCGGGCACCGGCTCTCCTCGACCATGCCGTTCCGCTACCTGCCCCGGCTGCAGGTCGGAGCCGAGGTGCGGGTGGACGCGGGGGAGACGCGTTATGTCTACTCGATCGTCGACACCCGGCAGACGTCCTTCCGCTCGCCGCAGTCGCTGCGCGAGCAGCGTGCCGCGGTCCCGGGGCGGCCCGGAGTCGAGCCGTCGCGCGCGATGATCACGCTGTCGACGTGCGCGACGATCGAGGACCACGCGGCGGGCAACTACTGGGCGGACCGGTTCGACAACCCGGAGCACCGGATCGACAAGATCGGGGTGCTCGACCGGGTCGTGGCGCTCTGAGCCGGGTCGCTGTCCAGGCCCGGCCGTGACTGCCCACCCCGAGCTCACCGCGCGGCAGCGGGAGCGGCTGACCCGCTGGCTCCCGGGCCACGAGGTCGAGGCGGACCTCGGCTGGGGACTGGTCGGCACGACGGTGCTCCGGCTGCGGCACCAGGACACGTCGTACGTCGTCAAGGCGGGCGACGAGGCGGACCACCACCTCGAGCGTGAGCTGCACGCCCACCGGGAGTGGCTGCGGCCCTGGACCGACGCCGGCCGGGCGCCGCGACTGGTCCACGCCGACGCCGACGCCAAGCTGCTGGTCACCCGCTGGCTGCCGGGAGTGCTGGTCGAGGGCAGTGCCGGCGAGACCGACCCCGACACCTATCGGCAGGCGGGGCGGCTGCTGGCGGCCTTCCACGGACAGCTGGAGGTGGCCGACGAGGGCTTCGAGGCGCGCGCCCGGGACAAGGCCCTGGCCTGGCTGGGCAGGGAGCACCGGATCGCGCCGGACGTCGAGGAGCGGCTGCGCGCCGAGGTCAGGTCGTGGCCGACACCGCCCGCGACACTGGTGCCGACGCACGGCGACTGGCAACCGCGCAACTGGCTGGTCCACGAGGGAGTCGTGAGCGTCATTGACCTCGGCCGCGCCGACCTGCGTCCGGCGCTGACCGACTTCTCGCGGTTGGCGGTGCAGCAGTTCCATGACGACCGCGCTGGAGCGGCGTTCCTCGACGGGTACGCGACACCCGCGCTAGCCCGGCGCCTGGCACCGCGAGCGGGTCCGCGAGGCGATCGGCACCGCGGTGTGGGCCCACCATGGTCGGCGACGAGCCGTTCGAGGCGCAGGGACACCGGATGATCGCCGAAGCGCTGGACGACCGCTGAGTCACGTCCCGGCGAGCGCAGCGCGCACGGCGGGCTCGAACGCGTCCGCGATCGCCGCGTAACCGGCGTCGTTGGGGTGGAACCAGTCCGAGGCGAGCCGGCCGCGCCACGACGGGGGACCCGCGACCCTCATGTCGACCATCCGCAGCCGCCCGCCGGCGGCGCCGGCCTCGACGTGGGCGTTCGCGAGCCGGGCGGCGGCGCGCGGCTGGGGCAGGGTGGCCACGATCGCGCCGTCAGGCAGCCGGTCGACCAGCGCGGCCATGCCGCCCGGGAGCAGCGTCCGGCCGGCGCGCCCGCCGAAGAGGTCGTTGGAGCCGACCAGCACGGTCACCAGGTCGGCCGGCCCCGGCTGCAGGGACGACAGCGCAGGCAGCTGCTGGTCGAGCACGTCGGCCACCCGGGCACCCGTGGCCGAGAGGTTGACGGTCCGCAGCCCGTCCGCGTCCGCGCCCAGTCGGGCACGCAGCTGGTCCACCCAGCCGGCGTCGTGGGCCGTCGCCCCGATGCCCTGGGACATCGAGTCGCCCAGCACGAACCAGCGTCGACCGGGCGTGCCGATCACCGAGGTGTTGTGCGCGTGCCAGGCGTCGGCGTACGGCTCGACCTGGGCCTGCACCAGTGCGACCCCCGGCAGCACCGCGCCCAGCGTGCGCAGCACGCGTCCGGGACCACGGCCGGTGCGGTTGTCGTAGCGGAAGTCACCGGTCACGGGCTGATTGTCCCCGACGAGGAGGGGAGGGGGGTGCACTCCTGAGCGGACCCCCCGGTTCGTGGATATTGACATAATGTCGGTTATCGGCGCATTGCCTACGCTCAGGAGAAGGCCGAGAGTGGTCGACTCCCAGCCCCGTCGCCCCACGTCACCCTGGATTGCCCTCATGCGGCCGCCGGGGACGGTGATCGCCGGTGTCCACACTGGCACGTCCGGAGTGCGGTCGGTGTCGTACCCGGCGCGAAGCACGGTGGTGGGCACAGCGCCGGCTCCGGTCGGCGCCGCCCGGACCAGCGGGTTGTCATAACGTCACCCGCTGCCGGTGGGGTCACCGGGGACGGTCTGCTAGGAACGGGGCATGGCCTACGACGTCGCGGCAGTCCGGTCCCACTATCCCGCCCTCGCGTCCGGCGAGGCGTTCTTCGACGGTCCCGGCGGGACCCAGGTGCCGCAGCCCGTCATCGACGCGGTGAGCCGGACCCTGGCGGGGCCGCTCTCCAACCGCAGCCCCCACTCGCGTCCGCAACGCGCGGCCGGGGTGGCCGTCGAGAAGTGCCGCAGCGCGCTCGCCGACCTGCTGGCCGCCGACCCCGCCGGCATCGTCTTCGGTCGCAGCATGACCGCGCTGACGTACGACCTGTCGCGCACCCTCGCACAGGGATGGGGACCCGGCGACGAGGTGGCCGTATCGCGCCTCGACCACGACGCGAACGTCCGGCCCTGGGTGCAGGCGGCCGAGCGGGCCGGCGCGACGGTGCGCTGGATCGACTTCGACCTCGACACCTGCGAGCTGCGGCCCGACCACCTCGCTGCGGTGCTCGGCGAGCGCACCCGGCTGGTGGCGGTCACGGCGGCGTCCAACGTGCTCGGCACCCGCCCCGACGTGCCCGCCCTGGCCGACCTGGTGCATGCCGCAGGCGCGCTGCTGTTCGTCGACGGCGTGCACCACGCCTCCCACTGCGCGGTCGACGTCGCTGCCCTCGGCGCCGACTTCTACGTCTGCTCCCCCTACAAGTTCGGCGGTCCGCACTGCGGCGTGCTGGCCGCCGCTCCGTCCCGGCTCGAGGAGCTGCGCCCCGACAAGCTTCTGCCGTCGACCGACGAGGTCCCCGAGCGGTTCGAGCTCGGCACGCTTCCGTACGAGCTGATGGCCGGCACCACTGCCGCGGTCGACTTCCTCGCCTCCCTCGACACCAGCGGCGCCGGCACCCGCCGGGCGCAGCTGGTGGCGACGTACGACGCCATGGAGGCGCACGAGGACACCTTGCGGACCAGGATCGAGAAGGCGCTGCTCGAGCGGCCGGACGTGACGCTGTGGTCCCGCGCCCCCGAGCGCACCTCGACCCTCTACTTCACGATGCAGGGCCGGGAGCCGGAAGCCGTGCACGCGGCGCTGGGTGAGCGCGGCATCAGCATCTCCTCCGGGAACTGCTACGCGTGGGAGCCGTGCCAGGCGCTCGGGCTCGGCGCCGACGGGGCGGTCCGGGTCGGGCTGGCGCCGTACACCGACGACGACGACGTCGACCGGCTGCTCGAGGCGTTGCCCCCGTCGATCGGCTGACCCGCATGACCCACCCGACCCGACCGGACTAGTCAGGTCGAGTCAACTTCACCGTGTCCTCCCACGGGACCCGCCCATGCACGCCTAGCGTCGTCACCAGCAGCGGATGAATCACCGAAACCCCCGAGGACGACCGATCATGTGGGACACCGTCGACACCACCAGCTCCCGGTTGAGCCACGACATGCCGTGCCCGCGGTGTGGCCACGCGCCCCACACCTACCTCGCGTGCTCCGACACCTGCTCGTGCCACCCCGACTCGGCCGACGGCGGCGAGCGGACCACCCTGCTCAGCGCCTGAGCGGGACGTCGACCTCCGACACCGTACGGAGCCTCGGCCGGTCGGTCGGCCGGCCCTCGATGTCGCCGGCCACCCAGCGCAGGTGGAGCCGACCCTCGTCGCGCACCTCGAGCACGGCCAGGTTGTTGTCGTACCAGGGCCCGCGGTCCAGCTCCCACCGCAGCGGGCTGCTCTCGACCTTCGCCCGGCGCGCGAGCCGTTGCATGAACCGCGCCAGCCGCGGTCGGGCGCCGAGGGTCGTCACGCGCTCCATGCCCACCGGCAGCGGGTTGCGGATCGGGGAGCAGACGGCCTGCAGGATGGTGCTGGTCGCCCGGACGTCGGTGACCCCGGGGTCCGGCCAGGCCGTGGCGACGTAGCTGTGGTGGACGTCCCCGGACAGGAACGCGATCGTGTGCGGGGCCCGGCCGCGACCTCCGGAGGCGACCTCCAGGACCATGTCGGCCACCTCGCGGAAGCCCTGCTGGAACGCCGCCCAGTGCTCGAGGTCGACCGCCTGCCGCAGCCGCTCCCCCACGGCCGCCGCGCGCCTGCCCCACGCGCCCTGGCAGATCCCCTCGCTGAACGCCTCGGCGTGGTGGAGTCCCGGGGCGAGCAGGAACGGCAGCGACGTCCCGATCAGGACGTGGTCGACGTCGCCGCGCAGCTGCCGGTCCAGCCAGCCCATCTCCTCGCGATCGAGGATCGAGCGGGAGTCGGGCTGCAGCACGCGAGCCGCGCGCGAGTCGACCACGACCAGCCGGGCCTGGCCGTCGAAGTCGCGGGCGAAGCTCCACCGGTAGCAGGCGGGGTCCTGGTCGGTCCTCTCCGCCAGGTCGTCGAGCTCGTCGCCGAGGTCGAGCTCGGCCTCGCCGTCCCACGTGGCGACCCGCTGCCACAGGGTGTCCTCGGCCCGGTCGGCCGGGCTGAGGTTGCCGAGGTGCTGGTAGACCCAGTACGACGACAGGCCACCCACGATGCGGTCGTGCCACCACGACGTCTCGGCCATCTGCTGCCGCCAGCTCCAGCTGGTGTTCCAGTCGTCGCGGATGTCGTGGTCGTCGAAGATCATCGCACTGGGGAGCGTCGAGAGCAGCCAGCGGTTGGCGGGCTCGCCCCACGCGATGCGGTAGAGGTGGGCGTACTCCTCGAAGTCCTTCAGCTCCTCGCCCGGCGGCTCGTCGATGTCGCGCCGGGCGGCGATGAACTCCTGCATCTCCTGGCTGGTCTCGTCGGCGTAGACCTGGTCGCCGAGGAACAGCACCAGGTCGGGCCAGCGCTCGGCGTCGTCCCCGGCCATGTGGAGGGCGTAGGAGCGCAGCGCGTCGACCCCGAACGCGTCGGTTCCCTCCTCGTCGTGGGGCACGCTGACCCGGCACGACCCGAACGCCATCCGCAGCGGCTTGCCGGGCCGCAGCGTCGGGATGATCGACGGCGGGAACGGGGAGTCCGGCTCGGGCCAGAGCGTCTCCCCGCCGACGTCGACGGTGTAGGGGGCGTGGGAGCCCGGCTCCAGCCCGGTGAGCTCCACCAGTGCGTAGTGGTGGCCGTGTGCGGAGAAGGTGCGGGCGGTCGCGACGTGGTCGCCCGCCGTCACGGTCACGGTGGCGGCGTCGGAGACCTCGACCCAGATCGAGGCGGAGGTCTCGTCGACGTACCGCAGCAGCGGACCGAGCACGAGGGTCGTCATGGCGCGATCCTTGCACGCGCCGTCAGGGACGCAGCAGCACCTTGATCGCCCGCCGCTCGTCCATCGCGCGGTAGCCCTCGGCGACGTCGGCGAGCGGCAGCTCGAGGTCGAAGACCAGGCCGGGTTCGATGGCTCCGGACACGACACGCTCCAGCAGGTCGGGCAGGTAGCGGCGCACCGGCGCCATGCCGCCGGCGAGCCCGACGTTCTTCTGGAACATCCGGCGTACCGGCAGCTCCACCCCGTGCGGTACGCCGACGAACCCCACCGTCGAGCCGGGGCGGGCGACTGCGAACGCGGTGCGTACGGCCGCATCGGTCCCGACGCACTCGAGGACGGCGTCGGCACCGACGCCGCCGGTGATCTCCGCGACGGCAGCCTCGCCCGCCTCGCCCCGCTCGGCAACCACGTCGGTGGCGCCGAACCGCCGCGCCAGCTCCTGCCGGGGCCGGTGGCGCGACATCGCCACCACGCGCTCGGCGCCGAGCTGGGAGGCCGCGAGCACGCCGCACAGGCCGACCGCGCCGTCGCCCACCACGACCGCGGTGCCGCCGGGCCGGACCCCCGCCGTGACGGCCGCGTGCCAGCCGGTGGCCATGACGTCGGAGAGCGACAGCAGCGACGGGACCAGGTCGTCGTCGGGCATGCCGTCGGTCTTCACCAGGGAGCCCTCGGCCTGGGTGACCCGGGTGTACTCGGCCTGGCCGCTGGCGGTGAAACCCTGGTGGATGCAGGCGGACTGCACGCCGGCCCGGCAGTGCACGCAGGTGTTGTCGCAGTGGCAGAACGGCACCACCACGAAGTCGCCGGGCGCGAACGAGCGCACCTCGCTGCCCACCTCCTCGACGACGCCCACGCACTCGTGGCCGATCGTCGACCCGGGGTCGATCCGGTTCTCGCCGCGGTACGGCCACAGGTCCGAGCCGCAGACGCAGCCGGCCACCACCTTGACGATCGCGTCGGTGGCTGCCGTCAGCACCGGGTCCGGCTCGTCGCCGAGCCGGATGTCGCGGGGGGCGTGGATCGTCGTCGCTCGCATGCCTCTCATCCTTGCAACCCTGCTGCGGGGGCCGTTTCCCCCGGGCGGGTGTGCTGGTGGGCGGTCGGGCGGGTGGGCGGGGTCTCGCGCCGCTGCCGATTCACCACGTTCAGTGGGTGAGTCGCGGGTTCGCACGTCGTACCCACCGTGGGAAGCGCCGATCGGCCCACTGAACGTGATGAATCGGAGGTACGCCCACGGCTCCCCCCGCCCTCCCCGACACCCCGCCGCGGTGATTTGTGCTATCTCATATCTGAGATAGCGTGGCGCGCATGACCCAGGACTACAAGGGCCGCATCGGCAACCTGATCCGCGACGCGCGCAAGCACCGCGGCATGACCCAGCAGCAGCTGGCCGAACGGCTGTCCACCAGTCAGAGCGCCATCAACCGCATCGAGAAGGGACACCAGAACCTCTCCCTGGAGATGCTGGCCCGGATCGGGTCGGCCCTCGACTCCGAGATCGTCGCCCTCGGCGCCGGCCCGACCCACCTGCGGGTGACCGGGCCGACCACCCTGTCGGGCAGCATCGCCGTCAAGACCTCGAAGAACGCCGGCGTCGCACTGCTGTGTGCCTCGCTCCTCAACCGGGGCCGGACGACGCTGCGCAAGGTCGCGCGGATCGAGGAGGTCAACCGGCTGCTCGAGGTGCTGACCAGCCTGGGCGTCCACACCCGCTGGCTCAACGACGACAACGACCTGGAGATCATCCCGCCGGTCCACCTCGACCTGTCCAACATCGACGTCACCGCCGCGCGACGCACCCGCTCGGTGATCATGTTCCTCGGCCCGCTGCTCCACCGCGCCGAGACGTTCGAGCTGCCGTACGCCGGCGGCTGCAACCTCGGCACCCGCACCGTCGAGCCCCACATGACCGCGCTGCGGCCGTTCGGGCTGGAGGTCAAGGCGACCGAGGGCAGCTACCACGCCGAGGTCGAGTCGCAGACCTCCCCGGCCCGCCCGATCGTGCTCACCGAGCGCGGCGACACCGTCACCGAGAACGCGCTGATGGCGGCCGCGCTCCACCCCGGCACCACCGTGATCCGCAACGCCTCGTCCAACTACATGGTCCAGGACCTGTGCTTCTACCTGCAGCGCCTCGGCGTCCAGGTCGAGGGCATCGGCAGCACCACCCTGACCGTCACCGGCTGCGAGCGGATCGACGTCGACGTCGACTACGCCCCCTCCGAGGACCCGATCGAGGCGATGTCGCTGCTCGCCGCCGCGATCGTCACCGGGTCGCGGATCACCATCGAGCGGGTCCCGATCGAGTTCCTCGAGATCGAGCTGGCGCTGCTGGAGGAGATGGGCTTCCACTACGAGCGCTCCGAGGAGTACGTCGCCCGCAACGGCCACACCCGGCTGATCGACCTCACGACGTTCCCGAGCGTGCTGCACGCGCCGCTGGACAAGATCCACCCGATGCCGTTCCCCGGGCTCAACATCGACAACCTGCCGTTCTTCGCGGTGATCGCCGCGGTCGCGACCGGCCAGACGCTGCTCCACGACTGGGTCTACGAGAACCGGGCGATCTACCTCACCGACCTCAACAAGCTGGGCGCCCAGGTCAAGCTGCTCGACCCGCACCGGGTGCTGGTCGAGGGCCCGAGCAGCTTCACCGGCACCGAGATGATGTGCCCGCCCGCGCTGCGCCCCGCCGTGGTGCTGCTGCTGGGGATGCTGGCCGCCAAGGGCACCTCGGTGCTGCGGTCGACCTACGTCATCCACCGGGGCTACGAGGACCTCGCCGAGCGGCTCAACCAGCTCGGCGCCAACATCGAGACCTTCCGCGACATCTGAGCCGGGACGGCGCCACGACGTGGCGACCCCGATCAGCCGAAGAGGGTCTCCACCCAGGCACGCGCGGGCTTGCGGCTCGCGGGCGGCGCGGTCATGTCGGGGGTGATCCGCGGGAGCGGTGCGGTCGACTGCGCGGAGTGGCGGTGCCAGTCGGTCTCGGCCTCGATCAGGCTGCCGAGGTCGGCCCGCTCGAGGAACACGCCATGCCCTTCGGGGCACTGGCTCACCTGCCCGGTGCCGAGTGGTCGGCTGGTCATCGGGGAGTCGCAACGGGGGCAGGTGAGTTCCTCCATGTCGCCGACGGTACTCCCCGGTCCGCGCCCCGTCCCGTGGGCCACGCAGGGAAGAATGCCCACGTGACGCAGTCCACTCCACGGCCCACCGGCTACGCCTATCTCGACGATCCGCGGGGGCCGCTCGCCTTCGCGCACCGCGGGGGCGCGACCCACCCCGAGCTCGTCGGCCTGGAGAACACGCTCACCGCGTTCCGGCACGCCGCGGCGCTCGGCTACGCCTACCTCGAGACCGACGTGCACGCCACCCGCGACGGGGTGCTGCTCGCCTTCCACGACGACGTGCTCGACCGGGTCAGCGACACCAGCGGCGGCATCGTGGACGCGTCGTACGACGAGATCCGGCGGGTCCGGATCGGCGGCCGGGAGCAGATCCCGACGCTGGCCGAGCTGCTCGACGCGCTCCCCGACGTCCGCTTCAACATCGACCTCAAGTCCGACGCGGCGGTGCCGCTGCTGGCCCGCTGATCGAGGAGCGGAAGGCGTACGACCGGGTGCTGGTCGGGTCCTTCTCGCTGTGCCGGCTCAACCGGTTCCGTCGGCTCACGGGCGGCCGCGTGCCCACCTCGGCGGCCCCGCTGGAGGTGATCGCGTTCCGCTTCCTGCCGTCGGGACGGCTGGCCGACCGCGTCACCCGGGGCCGGGTCGCCGCGCTGCAGGTGCCGCACCGCCGCGGCCCGGTCACGGTCACCTCGCCCGGCCTGGTCCGGCGGGCGCACCGGGCAGGTAAGCACGTGCACTCATGGACCGTCGACGACCCCGACGAGATGATCGTGCTGCTCGACCGTGGTGTCGACGGGCTGATGACCGATCGCACCGACATACTCAGGGACGTCCTGGCCCGACGCGGTCAGTGGCCAGGGTGACGAGAGGGACCGACATGAGCGCACCGGCAGCCGGCATCGCCGACCTCGACCCGTTGCGGCGGTCGCAGGAGCAGAAGGCCTGGTACTGGTACGACTGGGCCAACAGCGCCTACACGACCACCATCGGCACGGTCTTCTTCGGCCCCTACTTCATCAGCCTCGCCGAGAACTCCGTCGGCGACGGCGGCCGCTTCGACTTCGGGACGTTCACCCTGCCGCCCGGCTCGCTGTTCTTCTGGCTGATCACCGTCTCCACGATCCTGTCGGCGCTGCTGCTGCCGCCGCTCGGGGCCTACGCCGACCGCACCGCCAACAAGAAGGGGCTGCTCGGCCTGTTCGCGTGGACCGGCTCCGCGTTCGCCGCGCTGATCTTCCTCGCGACCGGTGACAACTGGTGGCTGGCCGCGATCGGCATCGTCGGCGGCAACCTGTGCTTCGGCGCCGCCGGCGTGGTCAACGACTCGATCCTCCCGCTGATCTCCACCGAGGAGGAGCGCGACCGCGTCTCCTCGCGTGGCTGGGCCTTCGGCTACCTGGGCGGCGGGCTGCTGCTGGTGCTCAACCTGGTCGTCTACCTCGGCCGTGACGCGATCGGGCTCGACACCGGCCTGGCCGCCCGCCTCTGCATGCTCTCGGCGGCGCTGTGGTGGGCCGGCTTCACGTTCATCCCGTTCCTGCGGCTGCGCAACCACGCGCCCGTGCACGTCGTCGCCACCAGCGAGTCCGGCGTGCTGCGCGCGAGCTTCGGGCAGCTCGCGGCCACGTTGCGGGACCTGAAGAGCTACCCCGTCGCGCTGACCTTCCTGCTCGCCTACCTCTTCTTCAACGACGGCATCCAGACCGTCATCGCCTCCGCCTCGGTCTTCGGGGCCGAGGAGCTCGGCCACAGCCAGACCGTGCTGATCGCGACCATCCTGATGGTCCAGTTCGTCGCGTTCGGCGGTGCGCTGCTCTTCGGCCGCGCCGCCGGCCGCTACGGCGCCAAGCGCACGATCCTGGTCGGCCTGGTGGTCTGGATGGTGATCGTGACCGCCGGGCTGTTCCTGCCGGCCGGCAACGTCGCGCTGTTCCTGACCCTCGGTGCGGCCATCGGGATCGTGCTCGGCGGCACCCAGGCGCTGGCGCGCTCCTACTTCTCGCTGCTGATCCCGCGCGGCAAGGAGGCCGAGTACTTCAGCTTCTACCACGCGATGGACCGCGGGACGTCGTGGTTCGGCACCGCCACCTTCGGCCTCGTGCTGGCGCTGACCGACTCCTACCGGCCGGCCCTGTTCGCCCTGATCGCGTTCTTCGTGATCGGTGGCCTGCTGCTGCTCCGGGTCGACACCGAGCGGGGCATCCGCGACGCCGGCAACGTCGTACCATCCACGATCTGAGACTCCGCCTCCCCCGACCGGGTGTGCTGCGGCTCTCGCTCAGGCGGCGGATCGCCCGCAATTCGTGGAATCTTGTGCCCGCCCGTACCGTTGGACAGGGCGAACCGTTGAACAAGGTGAGGCCCTTGTGTGCCGCAGCTCTCGGGTGATCGTTCCCGTTGCGGCGCCCCGACGGGGGAACCAACGACCAGGGAGGTGGCTCATGGCGGAGCGCACACTACGTGGCGCCCGGCTCGGTGGCCAGAGTTTCGAGGACGAGCGCGGCATCGAGTTCGCAGCACGTCAGCAGGTGGGCTACCGCTGCAAGCGGGGTCATGACTTCGAGATCACCATGTCGGTGGAGGCGGACATCCCCGCGACGTGGGAGTGCCCGCGCTGCGGTGCGGAGTCGCTGAGCGTCGACGGGATCCAGCCGGAGGCGAAGGCCGAGAAGCCCGCGCGCACCCACTGGGACATGCTGCTCGAGCGGCGGTCCGAGAAGGAGCTCGAGGACATCCTCAAGGAGCGTCTCGAGCTGCTCCGCGGCGGGGAGATCGGTCCCGCGCACCTCCACCGCGGCCGCAAGAAGAAGGTCAGCTGACCAGCACCGTGACGGCCTAGTCGTCGTCGACGACCTCGCCCCGGATCACCGGCCCCTCGCCGGCGGGTCCGGGGCGTCGTGCGTCACGGGTCGCGCCCGAGGCCAGCAGCCGCCTTGCCACGGCCCGCGCCAGCAGCCCGCGGGCCAGCGGCCGGGTGACGGGCAGGATCAGCAGCACGCCGACCACGTCCGAGACGAAGCCCGGCGTCAGCATCAGGGTGCCGCCGATCAGGATCAGCGCCCCGTCGGCGAGCTCGCGATGGGGCATCCGGCCGGTCTGCAGCGCCGTGGTCAGTGCCTGCCACGCGCGGCCGCCCTCGCGTCGGACCAGCTGGACCCCGATCACGCTGGCCAGGATCAGCAGCAGGATCGTCCACCAGGCCCCGATCACCTGGCCGATCTGGATCAGGACGTAGATCTCCAGCAGCGGCACGGCCACGAAGAGCACCGCCATCAGCGCGGGCAGCCAGCGTCGCCGCCGGGTCATCGCCGGCCTCCGCGGGTCCGCAGCCAGTGCCACAGCTGTCGGCCACGCTCCCCCAGCCCCCAGGCGGTGATCCGGCGCAGTGACTCGGCCGCCACCGCGGGGCCCATCTTGGAGTCACCGCGGACCCGCTCGACGAACTCGATCGGGACCTCGCGGACGACCATCCCGGCCCGCACCACCCGGGCGGCGAGGTCGGTCTGGAAGACGTAGCCCGTGGAGCGGACGGTGTCGAGCTCGATCTTCTCCAGCGCCTCGCGCCGGTAGAGCCGGAAGCCGGCCGTCGCGTCGCGGACGTCGATGCCGAGCAGCAACCGGACGTACAGGTTGCCGCCCCGCGAGAGGGCCTGGCGGTAGAGCGGCCAGTTCGTCACGGACCCGCCCGCGACCCAGCGCGAGCCGATCACGAGGTCGGCGTCGGCGAGGGCGTCGCGGAGCCGTTGCAGCTGCTCGGGCTGGTGGGAGCCGTCGGCGTCCATCTCCCCGAGCACGTCGTAGCCGGCGTCGAGCGCCACCCGGAAGCCGTGCAGGTAGGCGGCCCCCAGCCCCTCCTTCCGGGTCCGGTGGACCACCGAGACGGCAGGGTCGGCCGCGGCCAGCCGGTCGCCGACCTCACCGGTGCCGTCGGGCGAGCCGTCGTCCACGACGAGCACGTCGACGTCGGGCTGCGCCTCGCGCAGCCGTCCGACCACCCAGGCCAGGTTGGCGGCCTCGTTGTAGGTGGGCACCACCATGCAGACCCTGCCGGGGGGCTTCCTGCCGGCTGCCGTTGACACTGGGCTGCTCACGCCTTCCCGCCCTCGCTCCGCTGCCGCCGAGGATACGGGAGCAGCCCCAGCAGCAGCCCGACCACCGTGGCCACCACGGCGAGCCGGCCCGGCCACGGACCCAGCCGTACCGCGGGGGTCAGCCCCTCGGCCAGCCCGACCTCCTCGAGCAGCACGTCCTGGGTGCGGGTGCCGGCGCGGGCCACGACGTGGCCGTCGGGTGCGATCACCCCGGAGACCCCGTTGGTCGCCGCCACGAGGACGTAGCGTCCGGTCTCCAGCGCCCGCAGCCGCGAGATCTCGAACTGCTGCTCGATCTGCGAGGTCAGGACGAACATCGCGTTGCTGGTCTGGACGGTGAGGATCTGCCCACCAGCCCGCAGCTGCTCGTGGATCCCGTCGTCATAGGCGACGTCGAAGCAGATGGCGTCGGCGACGAGGGTGTCGCCGACGGTGAGCGGCTCGGTGCGGGTGCCGCCGAGCATGTCGCGCGGGATCAGCCGCAGCTGCCCGAAGCTCCCGATCCCGAGGTCCCGCCACGGGATGTACTCGCCGAACGGCACCGGGTGCCACTTCGTGTACCGGTCCGTCGCACCGGTGCCGGGCTCCCACACGATGCCCTGGTTGAGGACGTGCTCGGTCCCGGCGTCGACCATCGCGCCGACCAGCAGCGGGACCCGCACCGCGGCGCTGGCCCGCTGGATGCCGGAGTTGACCTCGCTGTCGAGGAAGGGATCGACCGCGGTCGAGTTCTCGGGCCAGACGACGAAGTCCGGCTCCGGCTGCTCCCCCGCCGCCACGGCCTCGGCCAGGCGCACCGTGGCGTCGACGTGGTTGCGCGTCACCTGCTGGTGGTCGAGCAGGATGTCGGTGCCGTCGCCGGGGACGTCGCCCTGGACCACCGCGACGGTCCGCCGGTCGGTCGTGGGGACGGTGTACGGCGCGAGCGCCGGGAGCAGGCTCACCGCCGCGACCCCGGCCGCGACCAGCCCGGCCCGCGCTCGTGCCGGACCGGTGACCAGCTGGGCCAGCAGCGCGCCCAGCACGGCCAGCAGGTAGGACAGGCCGGCCATCCCGACGTAGGCGAGGGCGTCCTGCCAGGGCGTGCCCGCGACGGCGTACGACAACCGGCCCCAGGGCATCCCGCTGAAGGGCCAGTCCGAGCGGATGGTCTCGACGGCCACCCAGGCGGCACCGAACCACCACGCCCCACCGCGACGGCGCAGCAGCACGGCCGCCGCCGAACCGAGCGCGGCGAAGTACGCCGCCTCGAGCCCGGCCAGGGCGAGCCACGGTCCGAGGCCCACCGCCCGCATCCAGAACAGCAGGACGAACTGGAACCCGATGCCGAAGGCGAGACCGGGCAGCCAGGCCCGGCGGGCGGGCAGCCCGCGGACGCAGAGGACCAGGCCGGCGACCCCGAGGGGCAGCAGCACGGCCAGCCCGACCGGCTCGAACGCCTGGGCCAGCAGCGCGCCGGCGAGCAGCGCGCACGCGGACCGGAGGAGCACGCGGGCAAAGGTACCTGTCGCGGCCAGCCGGGCCGGCGGGAGCAGGTCTTTTGCAGGGGGCGGAAGGACTCCCCGTCCTTCGGGCCGATCCCGCACCGACTGGCTGCCGGTGCCGCACCGTTGTCTAGGGAACCCGAGAGTCCTTCCGCTTCCGTCTTCACGGTGCGGGACCGGCCTCCGTGAATCAGGTCGGACAGCGGTGGCACCCCACCTCCGACCCATCACTCGGACGGCGGTCCCGCAGGCCGCGACCTGCATGACGGACGTGAGCACCTTCCGTCGGATCCACCCCCACTGTCAACCGGCGGATGACCTGCGGGAACGCGTGAACCTGCAGGTCAGCAGGGGAAGGGAGAGTCGGAACCGATGTGGAAAATGTGTCCGGTCTGGGCGTGTCGTGACAGACACGCCGGGATGTGCTCATGGTGACCGCGACGGGCGCGGGGACCGACAGCCCCGATCACGTACGTCGTCGCCGGCCGGGTGCTGCGCGCCGAGGGTGTGCCCTCCGGACCGCGGGCGGGCTCAGGGGACGACGACGGTCCCGGTGGCAGTCGTGGCCAGCACCGGCGGGTCGAGGACGTCCGCCGCCCCGGGCCGGTCGGCCGTGGCGGCTCCCCGTGCGACGACGTGGACGGTGAAGTCGAGCTGCCGCGAACGGGTGCCGACGCGGACGATCTCGCAGCCGATCTCCAGCACGTCGCCGGCCCGGACGGGGCTGAGGAACTGGACGTCGGAGTAGGAGGCGAAGAGACCTTCGTCGCCGTCGGTCAGGATGCACATCTCGGTCGCGACGTCGCCGAACAGGCCGAGGCTGTAGGCGCCGTCCACCAGGTGGCCCGCGTAGTGGGCGTGGCCGTACGGGACGTAGCGGCGGTGGACGACCCGGGTGCCGACTTCTGCGGTCATGACGCCTTCCTGGTCGGGGAGCCGGTGACGCGGTGCACGAGGAAGCTGGCCACGTCGGCGGGAGTGGTGCCGCGGCTGAAGACCCGGTCGACGCCGAGCTCGCCGGCGGTGGCTTCGTCGAAGCGGGGCCCGCCGACCACCAGCAGCGGCTGCCGGTCCGCGGGGTACGCCTCGCGGAAGGCCGCCGACATCTCGCGGGTGTTGAGCAGGTGGGCGTCGCGCTGGGTGACGACCTGCGAGACCAGGACGGCGTCGGCGGCCTCGGCCAGCGACCGTTCGACCAGCTCTGGCACCGAGACCTGGGCGCCGAGGTTGACCACCTTGATCTCGCGGTAGTACTCGAGCCCCTTCTCACCGGCGAAGCCCTTGATGTTGAGGATCGCGTCGATGCCGACCGTGTGGGCGTCGGTGCCGATGCAGGCGCCGACCACCACCAGCCGACGGCGCAGCGAGCGCTTGATCGCGGCGTTGGCCTCCTTGGGCGTCAGCAGCGGGAAGTCACGCTCGACGACCTGCACCTTGTCGGGCTCCACCAGGTGGTTGACCCGGCCGTAGACCACGAAGAAGGTGAAGCCCTCGCCCATCGGCTTGCTGTGCACGACCAGGGCGGGGTCCATGCCCATCTTGTTGGCCAGCTGGAGGGCCGCACCGTCGGCGACCTTGGAGTGGGGCATCGGCAACGTGAAGGAGAGCTGCACCATGCCGTCGCCGGTCGTGTCGCCGTACGGCCGGATCGGTGAGCTGGTCGGACCTGCGGAGCCCCCGGACGAGGGCGCGCTGAGCGAGTCGTCGGCTGGGGTGCTCATCGGCCCTCCTGGAGGATCTCGGTCGCCGGGTTGTAGTAGGCGCCGGACTTGCGGGCCACGCCGTCGAGCCCGCGTCCACCCTGGGGTGGCCGCTTCATCAGGCCGAAGGTGCCGTCGCCGATCGCCGCCAGCAGCGGCGGGTGCCCCGCGTCGTCCTGGTCGTGGGCGATCTTGTCGAGCAGGGTGATCGCCTCGTCGAGGACGTGCTCGGCGCGCTGCTCGATGAAGCCGCCGGGGGCCGGGCGGAAGTCCTCGTGGAGGTTGCCGGCGGCGTTCATGACGTAGCGGACGTTCTGCAGGGCCAGGTCCCGGTCGGACAGCCAGGGGGTCACGACCGCCTCGGTCATCATCCCGACCAGCAGGATGCCCTGACCGGTCAGCGCGCCGACCAGGTTGAAGAAGCCGTCGAGCAGGTAGCCGCGGAAGACGTCGCCGGTCATGTGGCGGGTCGGTGGCATCCACTTCAGGGGCGCGTCGGGGAAGAGCGCCCGCGCCAGCATGGCGTGCGCCAGCTCGAGCCGGAACGAGTCGGGGACGTCGGGGTCGATCTCGAAGGCGTGGCCGAGGCCGAGCTGCCAGTCCTCGAGCCCCGCCTCGCGGGCGAAGAACTCGTTGAGGAGCTGGCTGGTGGTGACCGTGTGGGCCGCCTCGACCGCGTCGGCGGTGGTGAGGTAGTTGTCCTCGCCGGTGTTGATGATGATGCCGGCACGGGCGTGCACCTGGCGGCTGAACCGCTGGTCGACGAACGTCCGGACCGGGTTGATGTCGCGGAACAGGATCCCGTACATCGAGTCGTTGAGCATCATGTCGAGGCGCTCCAGCCCCGCCAGCGCCGCGATCTCGGGCATGCAGAGGCCCGAGGCGTAGTTGGTGAGCCTCACGTAGCGACCGAGCTCGCGCGAGGTCTCGTCCAGGGCCGCCCGCATCAGCCGGAAGTTCTCCTGCGTCGCGTAGGTCCCGGCGAAGCCCTCGCGGGTCGCGCCCTCGGGCACGAAGTCGAGCAGCGACTGGCCGGTGCTGCGGATCACGGCGATCACGTCGGCCCCCGCCCGGGCGGCGGCCTGGGCCTGCGGGATGTCCTCGTGGATGTCGCCGGTGGCCACGATCAGGTAGACCCACGGCTGGGCCGGGGCGTCGCCGACGTCGGCGATCAGCCGCTCCCGCTCGGCGCGACGCTGGTCGATCCGGGCGATCCCGGCGCCGACGGCCGACCGGGACGCCTCGGCCGCGCGTACGGCGTCCGCCCCCTCGGGCAGCCGGAAGCGGACCGAGCCGGCGCCGGCCTTCTGCGCCAGGCCGGTGAGGTCGCCGGCGTCGCCTCGCAGCAGGGCGTCCCACACCGGGAGCGCGAGGCCGTGCTCGAGCCCCACGTCGGCCCGGACCGCCTCGGCCAGCCGGTTGACCCACGGGGTGCCGTCGGGATCGGCGCCACCGAGGCCGGCCAGACGCAGCGTGGCCCGCTCGACCGACACCGTCGTGTGCTGCTGGGCGAGGGTGACCACGGGCTGCCCCACGGTCCCGGCCAGGGCGCGTGCCCGCTCGACGCGCGCCGGGTCGAGGGCGAGTCGCGGCGTGGCGGTGGTGGTCGAGCTGCTCACAGTCTCTCCTCGAAGAGTCGTCGTACGCCGTCATGCTGCCGCAGCAGCCGCAGCGCGTGCTTGGCGTGGCCGGGCACGTAGCCGTTGCCGACCAGCATCGTCACGTCGGCGGCGAGGCCCTCCGCCCCGAGGGCGGCGGCCGAGAAGGAGGTGGCCATCGAGAAGAAGATGACGGTCCCGCCCTCGGCGGTGGTGAGGATCGCGCCCCCCTCGCAGCCGGGCACGTCGACGCAGACGACGGTCACGTCGGCCGGCCCGCCGGCGTCGGCGACCGCGTCGCGCAGCGCGATCGGGTCGCGGGCGTCGGCGACGACCACCTCGTCGGCAAGGGAGGCGGCCTCGAGCCGGTCGGCCTCCGCGCGGTGCGGCACGACGCCGATGGTCCGTCGGGCGCCCGCGTCGCGGGCCGCCGCGAGGCTCAACGAGCCGGACTTGCCGGCCCCGCCGACCACGACCACGGTCGGCCCCTCGGCCATGGCCGCCGCGTAACGCGCCACCACCCGGGCCGTCAGTGCGGGGGCGCCGCAGACGTCCATCACCGCCAGGCTCAGCTCCGGCGCGAGGTCGTCGGGGAGCACCGCGGCGATCGAGCGGCCGAAGAGGATCGCGTAGCCGTCGCACGGGACCTGCTCGCTGCGGCCGTCCCAGCGCTCGAGGCCGTCCTCGATGACCAGCGGGGTCAGCGTGAGCGAGACCAGGGTGGCGACCCGGTCGCCGACCCGGAGGCCGAGCGGGGACTCCTCCCCCACCGCCTCGACGGTGCCGACGAGCATGCCGCCCGACCCGGTCTCGGGGTTCTGCATCTTGCCGCGGCCGGCGACGATGTCGAGCACCGCCTGCCGGACCGCGACGCCGTCAGGGTGCGTGCGCTCGAGCTGGCGGAACGAGGCGGCGTCCAGGTTGAGTCGCTCCACGCGGATCCGCACCTCGTCGGGCCAGAGCTCGCGTCGGGTGTCGAGGCGCTGCGCGGCCTGGGGCAGCACCGCCGCGTCGTCCAGCACCCGGTGGAGGCCGGTCGGGTCACTCGCCACCGAGCCCTCGGTAGACATGGCCACAGCGTGATTCTCCGTTGCTTTCGCTGATCTTCCGCAAATCGTCCGGCGGTTGGTTGGACTTGCCGGAGACTGTTCTCGTACTCTGACAGAAGAGCCGTGCGTCACACAAACGACGCACCGACCCTGCGTCACGCCTGAGGGAGAACACCATGAGCATCGAGACCGCCATCGACCTGGAGACGGGTCAGCCCTACCCGTACACCGCCGTCGAGCTGGTCGAGCCCGACTGGACCCGGTTCCCGGGGTGGAAGGACGTCACGGTCGCGGAGTGGGAGTCCGTGCAGTGGCAGCGCGCCCACTGCATCAAGAACGTCAGGCAGCTGCGCGAGCTCCTCGGGGACCTGGTCGACGAGCGCTTCTACGTCGACCTCGAGCGCGACCAGGCCGAGCGGGCCACCATGTCGATGCTCGTGCCGCCGCAGATGATGAACACGATGGCGCCCACCACGGAGCCTGCCGGCCCCGGCTCGCTGACCGACGCGTTCTACGCGGACCCGATCCGGCACTACATGATCCCGGTGCTCTCCGACCGGCGCACCGACTGGCCCTCCCACCCGCACGCCACACGCGACTCGCTCCACGAGCACGACATGTGGGCGACCGAGGGGCTCACCCACCGCTACCCCACCAAGGTGCTGGCCGAGCTGCTGCCCACCTGCCCCCAGTACTGCGGCCACTGCACGCGGATGGACCTGGTCGGCAACTCGACCGCGGTGATCGACAAGCTGAAGTTCGTCGGCAAGCCCAACGACCGGCTCGGCGACATGATCGACTACCTGCGCCGTACGCCGTCGGTGCGCGACGTGGTCGTCTCCGGCGGCGACGTGGCGAACATGCCCTGGCCGCGGCTCGAGGCGTTCCTCACCCAGGTGCTCGAGGTCGACAACATCCGCGACATCCGGCTGGCCACCAAGGCGCTGATGGGTCTGCCCCAGCACTGGCTGCAGGGCGATGTCGTCGACGGCATGGGGCGGGTCGCGACGATCGCCCGGGAGCGCGGCGTCTCGATCGCGATCCACACCCACGTCAACCACGCCAACTCGGTGACCCCGCTGGTCGCGAAGGCGGCGCGGGCGATGCTCGACACCGGCATCCGCGACGTCCGCAACCAGGGCGTGCTGCTCAACGGGGTCAACGCCGACCCGAACGCGCTGCTCGACCTGTGCTTCCGGCTGCTCGACGGCGCGCAGATCATGCCCTACTACTTCTACATGTGCGACATGATCCCGTACTCGGAGCACTGGCGGGTCTCGGTCGCCGACGCGCAGCGGCTGCAGCACCACATCATGGGCTACCTGCCGGGCTTCGCGACGCCGCGCATCGTGTGTGACGTGCCGTTCGTCGGCAAGCGCTGGGTCCACCAGCTCGCCGACTACGACCAGGTCCAGGGCATCTCCTACTGGACGAAGAACTACCGCACCTCCATCGAGACCGGTCCTCAGGGGGACCCCGAGGCACTCACCCGGACCTACGAGTACTACGACCCGATCCACACCCTCCCCGAGGAGGGCCAGCGCTGGTGGGCCGAGCACGGCCGTCTCGACGAGACCGCGCTCAAGGCGGCCGAGATGGCCGAGGCCTCGCGCCGCACGGCGGCGTTGCAGGCCCACTGAGGTCTCTGCTTCCGGACCCCCCGGCCCCGCCGAACGGCGTGGCCGGGGGGTCCGGCACGCCCTGGGCAACCACACGCCCGGCACGTCCGTACGCAGATCGGGCCGGGGTTACAACCAACTGCGTATGTTCCTCGGCGCCCCGCTCCCCTAGCGTCGGAGCAACGTCGAATCTATGGGAACAAGGGGGGATCGACGTGGGGGACAACACCACCATGTCTACATCGGATCTCAGCAGGAGATCCGTCATCAAGCGTGCCGCGGTGGTCGGAGCCGCGACCGCCTGGGCCACACCCACGATCCAGTCGATCGCCTCGCCGGCGTTCGCGGCAGGTTCGCCTCCGGGCGCCTGTGGGTCATGCATGACGGGTGGCGGCCAGATCGTCACGATGGCCGGCGCACCGGTCGTCTTCATGGGGAACACCATCCCCAAGCTGAGCTTCGGCCTGGGCCAGCTCTGCTGCGAGGACTGGAAGACCGAGCAGATCGAGGTCAACGCCCACCCCTCCAACAAGAAGGAGGACGACATCAGCTGGCACTTCACCACCGCCTCGCTGACGTGCACCAAGGTGGGCAACCCGGCGCCGCCTCCGCAGACCGCGGACTGCGCCAACCAGTTCGTCGGCACCGCCACCGACAGCAGCGGCAACACGCTCACGTTCACCCTGGTGGACAACGGCGAGCCCGGGCAGGACGTCGACTTCGTCTCCATGGTCGTCCGCGACTCCGGCGGCGCCACGCTGCTGTCCGGCACCGGGACGCTCGACCGCGGCAACCTCCAGATCCACGAGGGTCTGGGCCCGCTCGAGCACGACTGCTCCGGCTGCTGACACACGATCGCCGCACGATCACACATCACGACATGGGGGAATGATGGATCACACGGAGTTCGAGGGCGACGGAGCTGGCGGTCTCGACCGCCGGTCCGTCCTGCGGCGGGGTGCCGTGCTCGGTGGAGCCCTGGCCTGGACGGTTCCGGCCGTCCAGACCATCGCCGGGCCGGCCTTCGCGGCCGGATCGCCCAGGTGCGAGACGAGCCTCACGGGTCGTCTCGACGGGCAGTGCGTGACCTTCACGTACAACCCGACAGAGCAGTGCTGCAGCTGCATCGCGGGGAGCGGCATGCCGCTCCCGTTCGGGATCGTGACCTGCGCCAACGCAGGGTCGTGCGTCCCGTCCGGCCCGCCCACCAACGACTGCTGAGAGGAAGGAGTACGTCATGTCTGACGATGTCAGCGAGGCACAGAAGCAGATGATGCTCGACCTCTTGCGGTCGGCGGGTCTGGAGGCAACTGATGGGGAATCGGTGACGGTTTCCGCTGGCGGCGACTCGGTCACCTTCGAGGCGTGAGCGGCAAATGACCCACCACAAGAGGTCCGCTCACCCCACAAGCGGACCTCTTGTGGTGCTACCGGGTCTGGGTGGCCCGGTGGATCAAGCGGGGGGATGAGGAAATGGACAGTTCGATGAGATCACCCGAAGAACCGGTCGGCATGGACCGACGGAGCCTGCTGCGGAGGGGTGCCGTCGTGGGTGGTGCCGTCGCCTGGAGCACTCCGCTGGTCCAGACGATCGCGTCTCCCGCCTTCGCGGCGGGGTCGCCGTTGTGCGACACCAAGGTCGAGGCGGACGACTGCACCTTCACCTACGTCGCGTCGGTCGACTGCTGCGAGTGCGTCGAGTCCCACCCGGGACTCAGCCAGCAGGAGGCGCTCGCGCGCTGCGCCCGCGAGGGACGGTGCATCGAGGACCAGGTCGTCTGCGGCGAAGAGGAAGAGGACGACGACGGCGAGGACGACGAGTCGATCAAGCCCGAGGTCCCGACGGTGATTCCCGCCGGGAGCTGAGCACCACGTCGAGACGGCCCGATCCTGCTGCTCCACGCAGCGGGGCCGGGCCGTTTCCGCCTGCCGGGGATCGCGCCGGTACGCGCCGGTACGGCGCACCACCGAGCGAGGTGGTTCAGCGCAGCACGACCAGGCCGTCCCGGGCCAGCCCGGTCAGCAGGGTGAGCACGTCGGCCCGGATCCGGTCCGCCGGCTGCTCGAACGTGGCCGCGAGCTCCTCGATCGTCACCCGCACCGAGGTCACGCCATCACACAACAGGAACACCAGGGACGCGATCGGGTCCAGCCGGTGCAGCTCCTCGCGCTCGGCGTTCCAGGCGACGACCTCGCGGTCGACCTCCACCCACTCGAGCGTCGGGGCCCCGCGACGCACCGGCACCACGTCCGGAGTGACCTCGGGCAGCGTGCTCACAGCGTGTCCAGGATGCGCTGGCTGACGAGCTCGTGCACGAGCCCCACGGCGTCCTCGAGGTCGCCGATCCGGAGCCGGGCGCAGGTCGCTGTCTGAGCCAGCCGCGCCGCGACCTCGAGGTTGCGGCGCGGGTGGCGCGCGAAGTCGAAGGTCATCCGGGCCAGCTCGTGGGTGGCCTCGGCCGGGCTCACCGGGAGCACCTCGGTCGTCGCCCCGGCGACGTACTTCGGGAACAGCACGATCTCGGGAGCCGCGACGGGCCCGGAGTTGGTGCGGGCGCCCAGGTGGTGGGGCTCGACGAACCACTGGACCCGGGGCCGGAAGTCGTCGAGCGGTGCGCACTCCGGGAACAGCGTCCACGAGCCGGGGTCGAGGCTCAGCGTCTTGCCGAACGGGGACACCCGGCAGGTCTCCGGGTCGAGAGCCACCGCCTCGTCGGTCACGTACGCGAAGCCGCTGCGCAGCAGCCCGGCGACGGTCGTGGTCTTGCCGGACTCCATGTCGGCGGCCAGGACCACGGTGACTCCGGCGAGGGTGGCCGAGGCTGCGTGCATCAGGACGTAGCGGTCGACGGAGTGCTCGATCACCGAGCGGTTGATGTGCCAGGTGATCCCGCCGAGCACCGCCTGGGTGCTCCGACCGGTCGCGAGACGCTCGTCGCCGGCGTAGGCCGAGACGAAGCCGTCGCGGTCGGCGCTGCGGATCTCGTAGCGGGTCCGCGGCGTCACCGCAGTGCCCACTCCCCCGCGGACCCGGAACGGTGCGATCACGGGCGCCAGCGGCTCGACCGGCCAGCCTGCCTCGACGACGACCTCGAAGCTGTGCTCCAGGGCGCGGCACGAACCGCTCGACCACGCCCAGTCGGTGTGGTCGGGCCGCTGCAGCGTCGGCCGCTCGGCCAGCGTGGTCATCGGATCACTCCCGTGGCGACCATCTCCCGGAGGGCGGACTCCACGTCCTCGCGGGCGCGGGCCGGGTCGACCTCGAACAGCACGCACACGGCGTCCACCATCTCGGTCACCGCGGTCTGGCCATCGCAGAGCTCCCAGAGGGCGAGCGCCGTCGGGTTGAGCGCCAGCGCGACCGGCGCGTCCGGTGCCCCGGGGGCGACGACGGCCCCCTCGGCCCAGCGTTCGATCGGTTGGCTGCTCGTCCGCCGGGGGCGGACGGGGAGGACGTCAGTCATGGGAGACCTCCAGGAGATCGGGGCGTACGTCGTGGCTGAGGGCGAAGGACGCCGCCTCGGTGCGCGAGGCCAGCCCGAGCTTGCCGAGCAGGCGGTTGATGTGGGTCTTGGCGGTGTGCGGGGAGATCACCAGGCGCGCCGCGATCTCCCGGGTGTCGGCGCCCGCGCCGAGCAGTCCCAGCACCTCGCGCTCCCTCGGGCTGAGGGACCCCAGCCGGTCACCCGTGGGCTGCTCCTCCTGGCGACGGGCGAGGACCACTTCGTGGAGCACCGCCCCGAGGAGGTGGGCGGGCACGTGCGTGTGGCCCTGGGTGACGGTGCGGACCGCCAGGACCAGGCCGGCCAGGCCGTTGGTCGCGGCCACGATGCCGGCGGCACCGCATGCCAGGAGCTCCAGGTGGCTCTCGCGGCCCGGACGGGTGATGACGACCACGCGCCCGTCGGACGCGGACAGCTCGTGGCACAGGCGGGTGACGGCATCTCCCACGAAGTTGGCGTCGAGCACGGTGACGTCCGCGACCCCGGCTGCGACCAGCTGCTGGAGCTGAGGCTCCGTGTGCGCGGCGTCGACGTCCGCACCCAGCTCCTCGGCGAGCGTGGCGGCCATGCCGTCGGCGACGACGGGTGAGGGGTGGGCAACGAGGATCCTCATCGCGCGACCGCTCCCGCGTACCGCTTGACGGACCGGCTGACCCGTTCGCTGCGCTGCACCAGGGGAACCACGGCGTAGCGGTGGGTGACGCCCAGCTTCGCCATCAGCCGCGCCACGTGGGTGCGGGCGGTGTGGTAGCTGATCCCGAGGGCCTCGGCGATCCCGACATTGGTGGCGCCACCGCCGATCAGCTGCGCGATCTCGAGCTCGCGGCGGGTGAGGTCGCGCAGCGGGTCCGGCGAGGCCTCCGGAGCGGTGGCCCGGCCCCCACCACGCGACAGCTCGGAGATGGTCCGGACCACGCCCTCGACCGGGTGGTCCCACGTGAGCACCTCGGCGGCACCGATACGGGCACCCGCGTTGAGCGCGGCAGCGTCGGCGACGGGGCAGAGCAGCAGCACGGGCAGTGCCTGCGCGCCGTCGCGGATGCCGGGCACGCGGTCGGTCAGCTCCTCCGGACGGGCGACCACCACCACGACCACCTCCACGTCAGGTGCGGGGACCATCGACACCTGCAGGCCGGCGCGTCCCAGCGCCGCGGCCGCGCACTGGGCCTCGAGCAGGTGGCCGGGGGCCAGCAGGACCTCAGTCATGGCCGGCACCGGCCCGCGTCACGTCAGGCCCGTGGTCCAGGATCCGGCGTACGGCGTGGGCGATCCGCCGTACCTGGTCGTCGCTCATGTGGGACCAGAGCGCGGGCGAGATCACGGAGCGGGCCAGCCGCTCCGTGCGCTCGAGCGGACGGTGCTGCAGGTGGGCGTACGCCTGCTGGCGGTGGATCGGGGGGTCGTAGTAGTGGCGGGAGTCCACGCCCTCGGCGGCCAGCGCCCGGCCCAGGGTCCGCGCGGAGATGCCGGTGACGTCCTCGTCGAGGATCACCGTGAGGTCCTTGTAGGTGGAGACGTCGCCGGCGTCGAGCCGCGGCCCGCGCACGCCGGGGACCTCCCCCAGCTCGGCCCAGAACAGCTGCACCAGCTCGTGGCGCCGGACCAGCGCGCCGTCGAGCAGCGACAGCGAGTGCAGGGCGGTGGCGGCGTGCAGCTCCGACATCCGGGCGTTGAGGCCGACGAAGCGGCAATCGTAGTCGCCGGGGTTGCCGTAGTCGCGTCCGAGCCGCAGCGTCCGCGCCAGCTCCTCGTCGCGGGTGGCGACCAAGCCCCCCTCCCCCGCCACGACGACCTTGGTCGGGCTCAGCGAGAAGACCTCGGCGACCCCGAAGCCGCCGATCGGCGTGCCCTGGCGGACCGAGCCCAGGCCGTGGGCGGCGTCGTAGACGAGCGGGATCCCGGCCGAGTCGGCGAGCTCCTGGAGCGCCTCGGTCTGGCAGGGCGTCCCGTAGACGTGGGTCGCGGTCATCGCGGTGGCCCGGCCACCGAGCTCGTCGAGGACGGCCGCGGCGTCGGCCGGGTCGAGGGTCAGCGAGTCCTCGGAGACCTCGGCGAAGACCGGGCTCCCTCCCGCCCAGGCGACCGCGTGGGCGCTGGCGGAGAAGGTGAAGCTCGGGAGCACCACCGGGCCTCGTGCGCCGACCGCCTGCAGCACCAGCATCAGCCCGGAGGTGCAGCTGGAGACCGCGACCACGTGGGGGACGCCGAGGCGGGCGGCCACGGTCTCCTCCAGCTCACGCACGGTCGGGCCGTTGGTGAGGATGCCGGACCGGAGGATCTGCTCCTGGCGGCGGACGAGCCGCCGGGTGCGTCCCAGCGCCGGACGGACCAGCGGCAGCTTCTCGTCGAAGGCCGGCGTGCCGCCGAGCGCGGCGGGCAGGTCGGTGGCGGTCAGCAGGATGGTCATGTCAGGGCTCTTTCTTCGCGGTCGGACGTGGTGGCCGGCTCCGCCGAGTGGCGGGGGGCGCGGAGGGCGAGGAACACCAGGACGAACGGGAGGACCTGCACCCGCTGCCGGGTGAGGATCCCGAAGTTCCCGAAGTTGGAGAAGGCGTAGACGAAGACGATCGTGTAGACGATGCAGAAGATCAGGTACGGCTGCTTGCGGAGCCGCCCCGGGAGCTTGAGCAGCGAGCGCCACGACAGGGCGACCAGTCCGAGCAGCAGCGTCCCCTCGAGGGCGGCCAGCAGCATCTGAGGGTTGGTGGCCTCGAAGATCATGGGACGGAACACGACGGTGAACGCGGCCAGCGGCAGGTCGAGCGGTCCGTGCACGGGCGTCGGCGTGAAGGTCGAGCCACCCTCGTCGGTGAGCTCGGTCGTGTCGGAGATGGCCGCGTCCACGCCCGTGACGGTCAGCTCGTCCAGGCCGAGGAACGAGGCCGCAGACGACGCCACCAACGCACCCGCGGCCAGGATCAGCACGGCTCCCGCGACGTAGGTGAGCGGCGTCAGCTCGTTGGCAGGACGGAGCCGCTTGCGGAGGAACCACGCCAGGACCAGCGCGGTGAACAGGGCGGCCGTGATGTGCGGCCGCACCACCGCGGTGGCCGCCACCCCCACGAGCAGCGGGACCGCGAACGTCTTGTAACCCGTCAGCAGCAGCGCGCTGCCATAGGCGATCAGGCCGATGCCGAAGGTGATGAACGCCTCCTTGCCGAGCCCGGCCGGCCAGAACAGCAGCGAGGGCAGGAACAGGAGCAGGATCGCGTAGCGCCGGGCGTTGCCGTCGGGGACGGCGACGCGGAAGGCTCGGTAGATGAAGTAGGTGCCCCAGAAGCCGAGGAGCGAGAAGATCAGCCACGCCACGTAGAAGCTCGGTCCGGTCACCACGTAGATCGCGGCCGTGGCGACGCGCATGAAGCCGGTCCCGATGAAGTCGCGGCCGATCTCGGCCCCGAACTCGAAGTGCCGGTAAGCCTCGGCGAGGCGTGCGCCCTCCTTCGAGTACACACCCGCGTCGGAGCCGTTGTAGAGGACGAAGGCCATGACCCACCGGGCCGCGGTGGCGGCCAGCTTGGCCACGAACGCCAGCACCAGCAGCTGCAGGAAGCGCGGGTCGGGGTCACGCCTGCCGGCACGGAGCAGGAGCGGGACGTTGAGCATCAGCACCACCGGGATCAGCAGCATCCCGCTCCACGCCTCGTAGCTCCCGTTCGCCGCGACCTGCATCAGCTGCCACAGGTAGCCGACGATCAGGACTGTGCCCACGACGGCGACAGCCGTGAGGGCGCGGGGCGAGAGGGGGGGACGGTCCATCAGAAGACCTCCAGCTCCCCGAGCGAGAGCCGCCACGCTGCGGCGTCCAGGACGTCGACCGGGCACGGGGGCCGCGGGTTGGCGACCAGCCCGATGCCGCGGCCGGGGACGGTGACGTAGCCCGCGGAGAGGGCAGCACGAGCGATCTCGGTGCCGGGCGCGGCGTGGACGGCGACGTGGTCGACACCGGCCCTGCGGGCGGCCCGCAGCACCCGGCGGGCGGTGCGGACGTCGCCGTCGGCGACCAGAACGTCGCCGAGGGTCATCTCGGCGAGGCCGGCCCGGTGGCGGACCCGGCCCAGCCCGAGCCCGACCAGCTCGCCGCCATCGCGCACCTCGACCGCGCGGTAGTCGAGACCCGGCGGCTGCACGTAGCGCCAGCGCAGGTAGCCGACCGACAGCGGCGTGTGGATCCGGTCGCCGACCGCTCGGCGGGACAGCAGGGCCGCGACGTCCTCGCCGTCGTCGAGCACGTCGGCCGCCGCGGGCAGCCGGCTGGCGATCGCGCCCGCCGCGACCGGCGCGACGTCGGCGGCGGAGCCGGAGGCGTTGGCGGAGCGGGCGCCGGCCATGCCGCGGACGAAGCGGACCGGCCGCACGGGGCTGATCCGTACGGCCAGCTCCCCCACCGGCTGCCAACCCATGCGGAGGTAGCCCGGGCGGCTGTCGGCGTTGGGCGTGTTGAAGACCAGGTCGAGGTCTTCCTCCTGGTCGAGCCGCTCGAGCATGCCCATCGTCAGTCGGCGGAAGATTCCCTGGCGCTGGTAATCGGGGTGGGTGGCGGTGTCGACGGCGCGCACCGCACGCAGCGTCCGGTCACCGGCGCGCAGCTCCCAGCGCAGGAAGAGGCGTACGCCGACGACCCGACCGTCGTGGTCGGCGACCATCCCGGGTGAGCGTCCGAACGGGTTGTCGCGGTGCTTCCAGTCGAGGAAGGCCTGGGAGCGCTCGCCCGTCGGCCCGCCGGCCAGCGCGGCGGTCAGCAGCTCGAGGACGGCCGGCGCATCGTCGTCGACGAGCGGCCGGAAGGTGAGGGTCGGCGTCGTGGTCACTGCTCCTCCACCCCCACCGGCTGATGCGGTCCGAAGACCAGGTAGTGGGAGACCAGCCGGTCGGCCGCGGGCTGGATCCCGAAGTCGGCGGCGCGCACGGGACCGGCCTCGGCCAGTCGGGTCCGCACCTCGGGGTCGCGGGCCAGCCAGGCCATCGCCCCGGCCAGGGCCCCGGGATCCGCGGGCGGGACCAGGAGTCCGTACTGGCCGTGGATGACCAGCTCCGGGATCCCGCCGACCCGCGTCGCGACGATCGGGATCCCGGCCGCCAGCGCCTCCACCAGGGCGATCGAGAGGCCCTCGTGGAGGCTGGAGAGCACGAAGGTGTCGAGGCCGGGAAGGAGCTCGGGCACGTCGTCACGCATGCCGAGGAACCTGACCGAGTCCCCGATCCCGAGCTCGCGCGCCAGTCGGCGCAGCTCCTGCTCGCGCGGCCCGGTGCCGATGACGACCAGTCGGGCGTCGCGCATCATGCTGCGGACGACGGCGAAGGCCCGGAGCATCGTGCCCTGGTCCTTCTTGGCCGCCAGGTTGCCGACGGTGCCGTAGACGAACTCGTTCTCGCCGAGCCCGAGCCGGGCCCGGGCCGCGGTGCGGGCCACCGGACCCTGCCGGACCGTGTCGAGGTCGACCCCGTGGAGCATCACCTCGACGGGCGTGGGCGTCCACGCCACCGGCACCCGGATCGAACGGGCCACCTCGTCGGAGACCGCCCACACCCGCTGGTTGCGGCCGATGGTCAGTGCGTTCAGTGCCCGGGTTGCCGGGTGGTAGCGATTCCAGGTGTTGTGCTCGGTGTGGAGGAGCACCGTCCCCCGCGGCGCGAGGAGCCGGGCGGCGGCCCCCACCAGGGGAGCGTGCGAGTGCACGATGTCGAAGCGACGCTCGGCCAGCAGGGTGCGGAGTCCGAACGTCCAGTGGGAACCACGCTCGGCCAGGCAGTGGGTCCGGACGCCCGCGGCCTCCAGGGACTCGACGAGTGCGGTCTTCTGCGGCAGCCGGTAGCCGACCTCGATGTCGATGCGGCTCCGGTCCATCGCCTGGGCGAGGGCGACCAGCAGCATCTCCGCGCCCCCGCGTCCCAGGCCCTTGGAGAGCCACAGGACCTTGACCCCGCTCACGACGACTTCCTCGTGGACTGGGCCAGACCCGCACGCAGCCGGCTCACGTGGCCGTCGTGACGAGAGCCGAGGTAGTCGCGGGTGGGGCGGACCATGGCGTGCACGAACGCAGCGCGGTCGCGCCACCGCGGCAGGGCGCGGATCGAGGCGACGGACTTGGCGGCGTAGCTGGACCCCTGGTCGTAGACCGCGAGGTCGGCCGTCTCCCGGTCGTCGTTGCGGTAGCTCTGCGCCCACGCCGAGAGGGCCAGGACGTCAGCGATCTGGAGCGCGTGCCACGCGTGGCGCACGGCCCGGGCCACCACGGCCTCGCCGCGGCTGGCGCGGACCAGCCGGTGGACGCGGTCGAGGTCGAGCTCGCGGGTCAGCGCCAGCTGGGCGAGGTCACGCAGCGGCACCAGCCGGGGTGAGGTCTCGCCGAGCACGGCGTGGTAGCAGGCGTGGACGAAGCGTTCTTCGGCCGGCAGCGCGTGCATCGCCTGGCCCCCCACGGTGAACGGCTCCGAGGAGCGCCAGAGGTCGTCGAGGGCGAGGCGGACGCCGAACGGACCCATCGTGAAGGATCGGTGCAGGTCGAGCTCGAGGCCGTCCGCGGTGCGGTAGCTGGTGCCCTTGCTGAAGCGCCGGTCGAAGCCGGGACGCGGCTCGGGGTGGAGGCGGTGGTGGCCCTGTGCCGCCAGCAACCGCGTGGCCCGGTCGAAGTCCCCACCGCGGACCAGCAGGTCGATGTCACCGAACGTGCGCCACGTCGGGTCCGGGTAGTCGAGGTGGGCCACGACCGGCCCCTTGAGCACGCGGGTCGGGATGTCGGCTGCCGCGAGCGTGGCCACCGAGTCGAGCAGCAGGTGCTCGAGCGCGAGGACTCCGGCGAGGGACTCCACGTGGGCCCACTCGGCGCGCTCCGCCTGCTCCTCGGTCACCGGCATCGCACCCTGGCGCACGGCGGCCCAGAGCAGCCCGGTGAGCCGCTGCCGACGCACGCGGCGCATCAGGTCGTCGAAGTCGGCTGCGGGCAGTGGCGCGGCAGGCAGCGCCAGTGTGCTGCCGGCCAGGCCGTGCGCGGCCACCGTCCGCGTCAGCTGGTCGTGGTCGGTGCGCGGCACCCAGCGGCTGGTCATGCCCGCGCCTCGCCGTCGAGGTCCTCGATCAGGCCACGCGCGACCAGGTCGTCGAGGCACCCGGTCACGTCGTCCTCGGTGGGGGCGCCCTCGGCCGAGCCGAGCCGGTCCAGGATCTCCACGAGCGTCAGCGGCTGCTCGAGCAGTCGCCAGAGCACGGCGCTCCCGCCGCCGAGCACGACGACCTCGGCGGACTCCTCCTCGGACAGGGCGAGCACGTGCAGGCCCGTGTCGCGCCACAGCGTCCCGAGCCGCCGGGCGAATCGCTGGTCGGTGGTCGTCAGGCTCACAGGGTCACCACCCGGTCGTCGGTGCGCACCCCGAGCGCGTTGCGCGCGTCGAAGACCAGCCGTGCGTGCTTGAGCACGTCGTGCAGGTCGTACTGGGTGTGGGGGGTGAGCACGACGACCAGGTCGGCGGCCTCGATGTTGGCGCGGGTCAGGGGGGTCCGACGGAGGGACAGGCCGTGGCTGCGCAGCCGCGGCACGTACGGGTCGTGGTAGCTGACGTCGGCCCCCTTGCCGGCCAGGTGGGCCAGCGTCTCGACGGCGGCCGACTCGCGCAGGTCGCCGACGTCGGGCTTGTACGTGACGCCGAGGGCGAGCACCTTGGCCTGGGTGATGGCCACGCCGGTGCCGGCCAGCGCGTCGATGATCCGCCGGGTGACGTAGGTCGGCATCTCGGCGTTGATGTCCTGGGCGAGCTCCACCAGCCGGAACGGCCGACCGGTGTCGCGGCGGGACTGCCAGGCGAGGTAGGTCGGGTCGAGCGGGATGCAGTGACCGCCCACGCCCGGCCCGGGCTGGAACGGCATGAACCCGAACGGCTTGGTGGCCGCCGCCTGGATCACCTCCCAGGTGTCGATTCCCTGGTGGGCGCAGAGCACCGCGAGCTCGTTGACCAGGGCGATGTTGACCATGCGGAAGGTGTTCTCGAGCAGCTTGGCCATCTCTGCCGTCCGGCAGCCCGACACGGCGTTGACGTCGTCGACGACCGTGGCGTAGAAGGCCGCGGCCAGCTCCGTCGAGGTCTCCTCGATGCCACCGACGACGCGGGGCGTCGTCCGCAGGCCGTACTTGAGGTTGCCGGGGTCGATCCGCTCGGGCGAGAAGGCGAGCCAGAAGTGCTGGCCGGCGCGGAACCGTGGCCGCTCCAGGAGCGGACGCAGCACCTGCTCGGTGGTGCCGGGGTAGGTCGTGGACTCGAGCACGACCAGGCTCCCCCGCCGCAGCCGGCGGCCGACCTCGAGCCCGGCAGACTCGACCATGGACAGGTCGGGTCGGTGCTCGTGGACCGGGGTCGGCACGCAGATGACCACGACGTCGGCGGTCTCGACCGGGTCCCAGCTGCTGCTGAAGGCCAGTCGACCCGACTCCATGGCCCCGACGTAGCCGAGCTCCTCGACCCCCGGCACGACCAGCTCGCCGCGTCCCAGCGCGGCCACCCGGGCGTCGTCGACGTCTATCCCGGTGACCGTGAACCCCTCCACCGCGGCCGCGGCCGCGAGGCTGAGCCCCACGTATCCCTGCCCGATGACGCAGACCCGCGCGGTGCGCTGGTCGATGCGGCGTCGCAGGGCTGTCTGAGCTGTTGTTGTCATGGGCTCCCCCAAGCCTGGTGTCCCGGCCCCTCCCCACGAGGGGCCGTCTGTATCAGTCCTTGTCCCGCGCCAGGGACTCCTCACCCGTCGGCCCGGCGGCTGCCGGGTGCTGCTCAGGTGGGCCCGTGTGGGCGCCCGTCCGTCCGTCGGCCCGCACGTCCGCGGGAGCGGCGCCTGCCGGGGCCACCACGGGGTAGCCGTAGCGCGCACCGGCAGGCCGCGAGCCGACGAGCACGGTGCCGAGGGCCGAGACACCCATGCGCTTGAAGAGCCGCTGGCACTCCTCCGCCTGCGACTGCGTGGTCTTGTTGAGCCGGCTGACCAGCAGGGTCACGTCGGTGTGCCGCGCGACGTCGAGCGCGTCGGCGACCGTCAGCATCGGTGGGACGTCGATGATCACCACCTCGGCGAGGGACCGCGCGGCCTCGATCAGCGGACCCACGGACGCCAGCAGGGCGCCCGGGTGGTCGGTGTCGTGGCCGCTGGTCACGATCGAGACGCCGGCGACATCGGTCTCGTGGACGACCTGGGCGAGGTGCCGGCCGCGGTCGGCGGCGAGCAGCTCGGAGATCCCGGTGCCGTCGGGCACCCCGAAGTAGCGGTGGATCGACGGGTTGCGGAGGTCGAGCGAGAGCACCAGCACCGTACGTCCGGCCTCGGCCATCACGGCCGCCAGGTTGGCGACGGTGGTGGACTTGCCGGCCCCCGGCATCGCGCTGGTGACCATGACCACGATCGACCCGCGCGCGGCCCGATGGCTCGACGACCCGCTGAGCGAGGGGCTCAGCAGGAGCACCGAGCTGCGGAGGCCGCGGAACGCCTCGGCCATCGTGCTGGCGGGCCGCTCGGCGCTCACCACACCAGTGCGCTGGCGCTTGGCCATGAGCGGGATCTCGGCCAGCACCGGCAGCCCGATGGTGTCCTCGACCTGCTCGCGGGTCCGCATCCGGGAGTCCAGCCGCTCGACCACGAGGGCCAGGGCCGCGCCGAGCAGCAGCCCGAGCACCGCCGCGATGGCACCGCGGGTCCAGGGGTTGGACGGCGGCGCGAAGGTCGCCGTCTCCTGCGGGATCGGCACCCCGGGCTGGAGCACGGTGAGCAGGTCCGTGGCACCTCCGACGTTGAGCTGGTTGAGCTCGGTGAACTGGGTGCTCAGCAGCGTCCGGAAGGACTCGACGTTGGCCTGGGCCACCTCGTCGTTGCCGGAGCCGAGCTGGCTCTTGGCCTCCTGGAGCTGCTTGGTGGTGACGTCGATCGCGTCCTGGAGCTCGGCGCTGCGCGCCTTGTCGAGCTCGAACTGCTGGTCGCGGAAGTAGCTGACGGTCGACTTGGCGAACGCGTTGACCAGGTCGGCGACCGCCTTGTCGTCGGTGTCGGTCGCCGAGATCGTCAACGTCCCGGTCTCCGCGTTGGGCGTCACGCTCACCATGGACGCGAGCAGCTGCGGCTCGCCCCGGTAGTCGAGCTCGCGGGCGGCGCGCTGCGGGATCTCGCCCGTCGTGGCGTAGAGCGCCACGGTGGCCAGGCTCACCGGCGTCGTGTCGATCGCCTGGGTGGGCGAGGTGATCAGGGTGGCCGTGGCGGAGTACGTCGACACGGCGGGCGTGCTCTCCGCCTCTCCGGTGTCAGGTGCCGTGAGCATCGCGATGGCAGCCGCTGCGACGAAGGGCAGCACCACCAGCCGCCAGCGCTGCCGCAGGATGCGGGCGTAGGCCTTCAGCTCCATGCCGCCACCTCCTCGGCGGCCGCGGCCGGCTCCGGCTGCGGGTCGACGAGGCAACCGCGTGCCTCCAGCACCAGCTGGAGCGCCTCGCGGGCCGCCTGCCCGTCCTGGGTGGTCGCCGCACGCTGGGCGCACGCGACGGCCGACTGCAGGACCGGAGCGGCCACGTGCACCGGCTCCAGCCGCACGATCGACGGGTGCGTGGTCGCGTGCTGCACCTCGTCGGGTGCGTGCAGCTCCTCGGCCAGCTTCTCGCCGGGGCGGATCGCGGTCACCCGGATCTCGATGTCGGCCCCCGGCCGCTGTCCGGAGAGCTGGATCATCCGCCGGGCCAGGTCGATGATGCGTACCGGTTCGCCCATGTCGAGCATGAAGATCTCCCGTCCCCTCGAGAGTGCGGCGGCATGGAGCACCAGCCGCACAGCCTCGGGAATGCTCATGAAGTAGCGGGTCATCCGTCCGTCGGTGACCGTGACAGGTCCCCCCTCGCGGATCTGTCGCACGAACGTCGGGACCACGCTTCCGCGGCTCCCGAGAACGTTGCCGAAACGGACCGCGCACGCGGTCATGTCGCTGGAGCGGCCGAGCACGAGGTGCTCGCCGGCCAGCTTGGTGGTCCCCATGACGCTGGAGGGACGCACGGCCTTGTCGGTCGAGATGAAGACGAACCGCTCGACCCCGGCCCGCTCGGCGCACTCCACGACGTTGCGGGTGCCGAGCATGTTGGTGTGCACCGCCTGGACGGGGTGCTCCTCGAGGATCGGGACGTGCTTGAGCGCGGCCGCGTGGAACACCACGTCCGGCCGCACCTCGTCGAACACCTTCGCGAGCGCCACGGAGTCCCGGATGTCGGCGAGGCGCTGGCGCACCGTGCCCGGCAGGCCGGCCACCGCGTCGAACAGGTGGGTCTCGTCATGGTCGACCAGGGTCAACGACGCCGGCTCGAAGGCGGACACCTGGCGGGCCAGCTCGGAGCCGATCGACCCGCCGCCCCCGGTCACCAGGACGCGACGGCCGCGGATCAGCTCGCGGACGGCGTCGAGGTCGGTGTCGATCTGGGCGCGGCCGAGCAGGTCGGCGATCTCGATGTCGCGGACGTCCTGCAGCGAGACCTGGCGGCCGAGCAGCTCGGAGGGCGGCGGCACGATGCTGAGACCGATGCCGAGCTCGTCGCCGCACATCGCGGCCACCCTGCGCACCAGCTCGGCGTCGGCCCGGGCGATCGCGAGGACGGCGCGCGTCGCGCCGGTCGACTCGACGATCTCGGGCAGCTGGTCGATGCCGCCGAGCACCGGGATCCCCATGGCACGGCGGCCGAGGAGCCGTACGTTGTCGTCGACCAGCCCGACGACGGTGTCCGTCGAGTGGTGACGCATGTCACGGAGCAGCGCCGCCCCGACCTCGCCGGCGCCGATGACCAGCAGCCGCTCGCCGACGGAGTCAGAGTCACCGCCGCGGGCGGAGACGGACTGCCAGCGCAGCATCCGGGACCAGAACCTGATCGCACCTGCGAGCCCGCACGCCAGGACCGAGGCCATGATCGGGACCGAGAGCGGGACCGGCCGCCCCAGCAGCAGCACCAGGGGCAGCAGCATCGCGAGCACGACCACCTGGACCACGAGGATCTGCCGCGCCTCCAGGACGCTGGCGAACCTGAGCAGTCCGGAGTAGAGCCCCACGACGGCGTAGCCGCCGAGCGTGAGGACGAGGACCACGGGCATGAAGCTGAGGAGCCCGGCCCACGCCGACCTCGACACATCCCCGTCGTGGCGCAGGAGCAATGCTCCCGCCCACGCCAACATGATCAGCAGTACGTCCCCCACGAACAGAGGAGCCGCTGCGCGCGCCCTCGCCTGCACTTCATCCCCACTTAGTGCTGATCGGCCGTAACCCCCCAGTTCCGGCTCAGGTCCGGAACGTAGCCCGTCGGCGGCACCGGGGGAACACTTGTTCCCCCATTGCCGGAGAACGTTTACTTTCTTCTCTTTTCGGCAACACGGCCGGCCGGGGCGCATTATGGTCTGGGGACGCCGTGGCACCCCCCCGCCACGGTTGCCCCCCGAAACGTCGCGTGCACCGCTCGGAGTGTCCGCGAGGAGAAGCGCCATGACCTCTACGTCGCCACTCGCACCATCCGCCACCGAGACCGGCTCGCTGGTCCCCCACATGCCGCGGCGCCAGGTGTTGCGCGCCTCGCTCGCGGTCGCCGCGGCCGGCGGCGTCGTCGCCACGGCGGGGCGCACCTCCGCCGTGGGCTCGGAGAGCCTGCCGGCCTGGTCGGACCCCGCCACGTGGGGCACGGCCGGGGTCCCGCGACCCGGCTCGGTCGTCGTCGTGGACTTCCCGGTCCGGCTCGACCGCGACATCGACGTCGCGGGCCTGCACGTCGAGTGCGGCGGTCACCTCGTGCTCGATCCGCAGAAGTCGGTCACCATCCGGACGACCGGCAACGTCGAGATCTGCGGCCTGCTCGAGATGCGGCCCGCCCGTGCCGAGGTGCAGCACCTGCTGCGCTTCGAGGGCATCGACGAGCGGCGCTTCGCCGGCGGCGGCATGTCGGTGCTCGCCTCGGACGTCGGCCTGTGGATCCACGAGGACGGACAGCTCGACCTCCACGGCACCCCCCGGACCGCATGGGTCCGTGCGGCCGGCGCGCTCTCGCCGGGCGCCCGCACCATCCGGCTCGCGGCCCAGCCGACCGGCTGGCGGGTCGGTGACGAGCTCACCATCACGCCGACCGGCACGCCGGTCGACAAGAGCCACGCCGTGCGGTTCGACCAGGCCACGATCACGTCGATCAGCGGGTCGGTGGTGACGCTCTCCTCAGCGCTGCGCTACGGGCACCCGCAGGTGGCCGTGGGCGACGGCCACGTGCTCACGGCTGAGGTCCTGAACCTCACGCGCAACGTCCGCATCGAGGGGACCCCCCAGGGCCGGACCCACACCATGGCCCTGATGGTCAACCGGCCCTCGCAGGTCCGGTACGCCGCCTTCCGGCACTTCGGCCCCCGACAGGCCGACGACGGCTACACGACCAAGGTGCTCGGCCGCTACGGCCTCCACTTCCACATGTGCCAGGCCGGCAGCCGCGGCTCGGTCATCGAGGGCGTCGTGATGCGTGACGGCGGCAGCCACGCGTTCGTCCCCCACGTGAGCGACGGGGTCACCTTCCGGTCGTGCATCAGCTACGACACCGTGGAGACGCCGTACTGGTGGGACCAGGCGCCCGACACCCGCTCACCCGCGCCCCCGACCCACGACGCGCTCTTCGACTCGTGCGTCGCGGCCAAGGTCACGAGCGACCCCGCCTTCCGCGGGTTCCGGCTGGCGGGGTTCAACCTCGGTGAGGGGCGCGGCAACCGGGCACTGGGTTGCGTCGCCGTCGGAGTGCTGGGCACCACCGACTCCTCCGGGTTCCACTGGCCCGAGGGCTCGCACGGCGTGTGGGACTTCGCCCTCTGCGTGAGTCACAACAACGCACGGCACGGCATCTTCACCTGGCAGAACGATCCCAATGCGCACGTCGTGGCGGACACCATCGCCTATCACAACGGCGCGTACGGGATCTCGCACGGCGCCTACATCAATGGCTACACCTACCGGGACAGCATCCTGTACGGAAACGCCTTGGGTGGCTTGCTGCTGCACGCCGTCAGTCGGGACGACAGGCAGCTCCAGCTGGTCAACCTGCTGGTGGACGGGGCCGGCCTCTCCCCTGCCGCGATCGAGCTGACGATGCACACGCTCGACACCTCGACCCCCACGGTGGTGAAGGGCTGCCGGCTGCGCGGCTACCGCCAGCACGGGATCTGGATCACAGGTCCCCGCAACGGCCGTCCGGCGGTCGCCCCCGACCTGGTCGACGTGATCGGGTGCGAGTTCTCCGGCAACAAGTTCTGGATCGCCGACACCGTACGCCGCGATTCCGAGATCCGCGTCAACGGCTCCGCACGGGCACAGGTGCTCCGGCGGTGGGACAGCGAGGGTCGCCCTCGCGAGCAGTGGCACGCGCGGACCCAGCTGCTCCCCAGCTTCCGTGCCGTCCAGGGGGCTCCGCAGCAGCTGTCCCTCGCGCTCCGGCGCTCCGCACCTCTCTGAACGACGACGAACGCGGCAGGTCAGCGTGCCACGGTCCGCAGCAGGGACAGCCAGACGTCGGTCACCCGGCGGCTGTCGAACCGGTCGAGACAGTGCTGCCGGGCGGCTCGCCCGCGCGCGCCGCCGTCGTGCGCGGCCTCGCGAAGCGCGGCAGCCAGAGCCGACGGCTCGCGAGTCGGCACCACCCAGCCGGTCTCGCCCTGGAGCACCACGTCGCGGACGAAGCCGACGTCGGTCGTCACCGCCGGCAGTCCGCTCAGCCCGGCCTCGATGAGGACGCCGGGCACGCCCTCGCTGCGGCTGGTGAGGAGGAAGGCGTCGGCGGCCCGCAGCAACGGCCTCACGTCGCGGAGCGCCCCCAGGAAGCGCACCTGGCCGGGCGCCGTCCCCGCCGCCAGCTCCTCGAGCGCTGCCCGCTCGGTGCCCTCCCCCGCGACCAGCAGCTGGGTCCCCGGCAGCAGGGCAAGCGTCTCGACGGCGAGGTCCACCGCCTTCTCGTCCGAGAGCGCGCCGACCATGACGACCACCTGCTGGCCGGGCGGGACACCGAGCTGCTCACGCGCAGCGGACCGCTCCTCCGTGGTGGCTGGGCAGAAGTGCTCGCCGTCGCGCCAGTTGGGCACGACCGTGACTCGTTCCGGCCGTACGCCGAAGTCACCCACCAGGACGCTGGCCAAAGAATCGGTCAGAGCGGCCACGCCCGACATCCGGCCGAGCAGGTGGCGTACCCGCCAGCGGCGCAGCGGACTGCTCGCCCAGTAGTGCGGGTCGCCGATGTTCTGGTAGATCGTCGGCGTCCTCAGACCGAATCCGGCGATCCCGACGGCCGGCAGCGTGCGCGACCCGTGGGCGACGGCGACGTCCACCTCAGCCAGCTGTTGCCGCAGTCGCCAGAGGGTCACGGGGCTGAGGGGCGATGGTCCGAGGACCTCCGCCGACAGGCTTGCTCCGGCCCCGGTAGGGGCGAGGGCCACGACACGGGTGCGCTGACCCAGGTCCGCGAGCCGGGTGGCGAGCTCCACCGCGGAGGCCTCGGCCCCGCGCCGCTGGTTTCGCGTGACGACGTGGAGCACGGAGAGTGGGTCGCGACTGCTCATCGTCGGCCCCGGGGCACGCGAGCCGGAGCGGGGGAACGGTCGCGCAGGCTCCGGCACCCCGTCACCACACCGGTGAGGAAGACGGTCACGAGCTCGACTACGCCGACTTCGACGAGTCGCGCGGGACGGCCGGCGTGACCGCGCGCAGGAGCTCACCGTAGGCCGAGAGCTGTTCCCTGACGTCGTGCGTGGACTGCCGGATCTGCGTCCGCTGGGACCCCTCGTCCCCCGCGAGCACCTCACGGCAGCGCAGGGTCAATGCGTCACCATCGATCTCCGAGAGGCGTACGACCCATGACGGCGGGAGGTCGAGTGATCGGTAGACCCCCTCCGTCTTCTTGCCGTCGATGCTGACGGCGATCGCGGGGGTGCCTGCGATGGACGCGAAGATGGCCGCGTGCAGCCGACAGGTGACCACCACCCTGGCGCCGCCGTAGAGGGCGATCAGCTGCCCGGGATCCAGCAGGTCGTCGATCAGGCGGGCGGTCCCCTCGAGCTCCGCCGCCAGGCGTGCGGCCATGGCCTCGTCGTCGTCGCCGCGCACCTGCGGAACGATCAGCAGGGTGCGGATCGCCGCGTCCTGCACCATCGCAGTCCCAGCACGCACGAACGCCCTGAAGATGGCCTCTCTGCCCTGGTCGATCCCCTGCGCGCGGACGACGAGCACGGCGTAGGACCCGGACAGCTCCAGCTGCCGGGCCAGGTCGTCGACGGCTTCGGCGGTGGGGTCCGGCATGGCGAAGACCGTGTCCGGCATGGAGTGGACGTGTTCCGGCGGGACGCCGACCTGCCGGGCCTCACCCGCGGACAGCTCATCTCGGGCGACCACGGCATCCAGGCGACGGAGGATCCAGCGGTTCAGGAACCTGCTGCCGCCGTTCTCGAACGGGCCGATGGACGTCGGTCCCGTCACGGCCGGGATTCCCATCCGTGTGGCCAGTACCAGGGGGAAGGTGGTCAGCCACAGGGACATCAGTCCCCGCAGCCCGCGGCGCGTCACGAAGACGTGACCACCCTTTCCCACCACGACGTCGGCCTCCTGGAGCACCCGCACCGTCCCCGAAGCGCGTCGCTCGGGCGACGCGAGCAACACCAGCGACCTGATGACGGTCCGCAGTCCGGCTGCAGGACCACGCACCTCGCGCATCAACGGCTCCGCGACGATGACGTCCGGATACTTGCGGCGCGTGAAGTGGAACTCAGACTCACTTCGCACCGGCAGCAGGGTGACCTTGCACGCCGGCCACGTGTCACGCACGAGCTGGATCGTGGCGGCGGTGATCGCAGCCCCTCCAGCATTCACGTCGGAGAACACGTTGCTGATGACGACGGAGCGAGCCCGGAGATCGGCCACGTAGGTCCTCCTGAGAACGGTTGAGGAGCCGCACTCTACGACGCCGGGGGGTTCGGGTGAATGGCTCATTGCCCGCGGCTGGTCGCGACCTCGGGTCAGGGTCCGTCTCCGGTCTAGGTTTCGAGAGGGCCGCACGTGGACAGGGCAGAGCTTCCAGGGTTCCTGGTGGCCGGCATGAGGTGCGGCACGACATCGCGCTCCTCGTGGCTGCGCCACATCCGGGAGTCTCCATCCCCACGGACAAGGAGGTCCACTTCTTCGACCAGCAGATGAACGAGGGACCGGGATGGTGTGCTCGGAACAGTTCCTGCATGCCCGCGCCGGACCGGTCAGGGGCGAGGCAACGCCCGACTACGCCTATGTGCCCGAGGCCCTTCGACGCATCGCCGCTGACCTGCCCGACGTGAGGCTGGTGTTCCTCCTGCGGGACCCGGTCGCCCGGGCACACTCGCACTACCTGCACAACACGGCGCGCGAGCGGGAGACCCTCAGCTTCGAGGAGGCCATCGCGGCCGAGCCGGAGCGCCTGGCCCGCACCACCGGCACCGACCGGGAGCGCTTCTCCTACGTCGACCGGGGGCGCTACCTGCACCAGCTCAGGACGGTCGTCGAGCTCTTTCCCCGTGAGCAGGTGATGATCCAGCTGTTCGAGGACCTCCGAGACCGACCGGGTCCTACGTTCACCTGCATCACCGAATCCTCGGGATCGACTCCTCGTACGTCCCTGACGCCGTGGGTGCGCAGTTTCGCTGGGTGCGGGTCCGCGACCTCGCCCGTCGCCTGCCCAAGCGCCTCGTCGACGCCATCGGGCGGGTGAACCGGGTGCCCGCGCCCGACTACCCTGCCCTCTCACCGACGGTCCGTGCGCAACTGCTCGACGTCTACGGCGCCGAGCGCGACGAGCTCGCACAGCTGCTCGGTCGCGACCTCCACGAGTGGCGCGCCTGACACGGGAACGCGGGACCGGCTGCGCGAACGTCCGTCGCGGACTACGGTTTCCCCGTGCGTGAGGCCGTGAAGCGGGGGTTGGCCGTCATCCCAGGGGGACGACCGAGCGGTGCGACGCTGCTCATCTACCACCGGGTCGGCGGCGGCTCACGCGACGAGCTCGACGTCACGACGGAGCAGTTCCGCGCCCAGGTCGACGCCCTGGCCGACCAGCCGGTCGCCTCGCTCGACGACGCCGTGGCCGCGCTGCACGCCGGCGACACCCGGCACCGCGTGGTGCTGACCTTCGACGACGGCTTCGCGGACGTCCACGACCACGCCTGGCCGCTGCTGCGCGAACGCGGGCTGCCGTTCACGATCTACCTCACCACGGCGTACGTCGGCGGCCCGATGCGCTGGGAGGGGTCGACGTCGAAGGAGCAGGGAGCTCCGGGACTGACCTGGGAGCAGCTTCGCGAGATGGTCGACTCCGGCCTGTGCACCATCGGCAACCACACCCACTCCCACGTCCGGCCGGAGCTGCTGACCTCCTTCGAGCTGGACCGCTGCACCGAGCTCGTCGAGCAGGAGCTCGGGGTGGTCCCCCGGCACTTCGCGTACACCTGGGGCATCCCGGTCCCCGCGATGGACCCGGAGCTGGCCGAGCGGTTCACGACGTGCGCCACCGGCGAGCTGGGGCGCAACCTGCCAGGTGCCGACCCGTTGCGCTTCACGCGGGTGCCGGTGCGGCGTACCGACCCGCTGCCGTTCTTCCGCGCCAAGCTCCGGGGCGACCTGCTGCCCGAGCGGCTCTACGGCCGGGTGGTCTCGACGGCCAAGGGGGCGGGTCTGCGTGGCTGAGCAGCAGACCGCGACCCTGCCCCGGTGGCGCGGCCCCGGTGGCCGGCCGCTGCGGGTGGCCCACCTGACCACCGTCGACATGAGCCTGTCGCTGCTCCTCGGCACCGAGCTGGCCGTCGACGTCGCGGCGGGTCACCGCGTCTACGGTCTCTCGGCGCCCGGGCGGTTCGTGCCCGCGGTCGAGGCGCTCGGGGTGGAGCACGTCCCGCTCCCCTCCCTCACCCGCTCCTGGGACCCGCGGCGCGACGCCGCGGCGACCCGTGAACTGGTGGCGGCGCTGCGGCGGCTCGACCTCGACGTGCTGCACACCCACAACCCGAAGACCGGCGTGATCGGCCGGGTCGTGGGTCGGCTGCTCGGCATCCCGGTCGTGGTCAACACCTGCCACGGGATCTGGGCCTCCCCCACCGACCGGCTGCGGCGTCGGGCGCCCGTGTACACCGCCGAGGTGGTGGCGTCGTGGTTCAGCCACGCCGAGATGTTCCAGAACGGCACCGACCTCGCCACGCTCACGCCCTGGCTGCGCCGCTCGCGCGCCACGGTCGTGGGCAACGGCACCGACCTCGCGCGGTTCGCGCCCTCCCCCGACCTCCGGGCCGGGCTCCGGGCCGAGCTGGGCGTCGCGGACGACACCGTGCTGGTCGGCGGCGTCGGCCGGATGGTCGCCGAGAAGGGCATCCGCGAGTTCCTGGCGATGGCCGGGTCGGTCCGCGCCAGCCATGGCGACCGGGTCGAGGTGGTGTGGGTCGGCCCGGACGACCCGGACAAGCCGGACGCCTGGACCACCGCGACCGACACGGTCCGGTGGCTCGGCGAGCGCACCGACATGCCCGCGGTCTACAACGCGCTCGACGTGTTCGTGCTGCCCTCGTACCGCGAGGGCTTCAGCCGCTCGGCGATGGAGGCCGCTGCCTGCCGCACCGCGATGGTGCTCTCCGACATCCGCGGCTGCCGCGAGGTGGGCGACCACGACGTCCACCTGCTGCTCGCACCGGCCCGCGACGCGGTCGGGCTCGCCGCGCAGGTCGATCGACTCGTGGCCGACCCGGCGCTGCGCGACCGGCTGGCCGGCGCCGCCTTGGAGCGGGCCCGGCAGGAGTTCGACCAGCGCGTGATCGCCGCGCGGTCGCTCCGGGCCTACGCCGACGTGGCGGCCCGGCGCGGGCTCGGCTGGGTCGAGGAGGCGTCGTGAGGAGGCTCGTCGACCTGGTCGTCTCGGGAGTCGCCGGGGTGCTGCTGGCGCCGGTGATGGCAGTCGTGGCTGTCCTGGTCCGGCTACGACTGGGCCGGCCGGTGATCTTCCGGCAGCGCCGGATCGGGTTGGCCGGCAGACCTTTCTCGATCCTGAAGTTCCGGACGATGCGGCCCGAGGCGTGGCCGGGCGAGCCCGACGCGGACCGCGACACCACCCTCGGCCGGACCCTGCGCGGGCTCAGCCTCGACGAGCTGCCGCAGCTGTGGAACGTCGCACGTGGCGACATGAGCCTGATCGGTCCCCGGCCGACACTGCCCGAGCAGGTCGAGCGCTACTCGCCCCGCCAGCACGGACGTCACGACGTCCGGCCCGGTCTCACCGGCTGGGCGCAGGTCAACGGACGCAACTCGATCTCGTGGCCGGAGCGGATCGAGCTCGACCTCTGGTACATCGAGCACCGCTCGCTGCGCCTCGACGCCCGGATCGTCGGGCGGACCCTGTTGCGGCTCGTGCGGCCCAGCGGGATCTACGGCGAGGGAGGCGTCAACCAGGGCTTCCCGCTGCCCGGCGACGCCAGCGCTCCGCCGACCACGAGCGACGACACGAGCAGCACGCCGCCGAAGTGAAGGACGTAGTCGACCGAGGCAGGCAGCAGCAGCACACCGAGCAGCACGCCGTCACGCCCCAGCGCGACGAGCGCCCACACCACGAAGAGCACCAGCAGCCCGACACCGACCCAGCCGAGCTCCGCGCCGGTCTGGAGCAGCGCGGAGTGGGCCCACGCCAGGTCCGGGTCGGCGGCGGTCGGGCTCTCCAGGGAGAACCGACCCGGGCCGATCCCGGAGAGCGGCTCGTCGCCCAGCAGCCCCCAGGCCTCCGTCCAGAGCGCGAACCGCTCCTCGGACAGTGCGCTGACCAGGACGGCCGGACGCGGCACCACCTCGGCGGCCCAGCCCACCGTCAGCAGTGCCGGTCCGACGACCGAGACGGCGCCGAGCACGGCCCACGCCCACGCGGGGCCGCGGTCACGCAGCAGCGCCCACACGGCGACGGAGACGCACGCGATGGCCGCGGTCTGCGCGCCCTCGACGAGGCAGACGCCCGCCAGCACGACGGCCACCACGGCGGCGGCCAGCCGCCACGGCACGGCCCGGTGCCCGGCGGCCACCACGGCCCCGGCCGCGCCCCCGACCAGCAGCGCCCCGTTGGCGTTCATGTAACCGAACGGCGGAGCCGTCGGCACGCCGGACAGCGACTCGGGCAGCGTGACCAGCAGGGCTCCCACCGCCACGGCGAGCGCGAGCAGCCCGGGAATGGCCGGGTCGCCCTGGCCGAGTGCCCAGCCGAGCAACAGCCCCCCGGCCGTCACGGCGCAGGCCGCCGCCCACGCGTCGGCCTGCGGGGCAGCCGGGTGGGAGAGCAGCGACCAGCCCCCCATCAGGGCCAGGAGCACGACCCCGATCAGCGGGGAGACCAGGATCCGCCTCACCGGGCGCCCCGATGCGCGAGGATGGCGCCGTGATCATCGCGGGTGCCGGGGGCGTCGGACGGGAAGCGCTGGACGCCTGCCTGGCGGCGGGGGTGGACGTCACGGGCTTCGCCGACGACGCGATGGCGGGGCACGCGGCGCGTGGGCTCCCCGTCACCGGCCCCGACCAGGTCGAGCCGTCGACCTACCTCGTGGGCGTGGCGTCCCCGACGATCCGCCGACAGCTGGTCGAGCGGCTCGAGCAGCGCGGCTGCACCCCCCAGACCGTGGTCCACCCGCGCGCGATCGTCGCGCCCGACACGACGCTGGGCGCCGGGTGCCTCCTGCTCGGCGGCGCGTACGTCTCCAGCAGCATCGAGATCGGCCGCCACTGCCAGGTGCACTACAACGCCACGGTCGGACATGACGCCGTGCTGCGCGACTTCGTGACCGTCTACCCCGGCGCCAACGTGTCGGGCTCGGTCACGCTCGAGGAGGACGTCACGGTCGGCAGCGGGGCGATCGTGCTGCAGGGCCTCACCATCGGCGCCGGCGCCTTCGTCGGCGCAGGGGCGGTGGTGACCCGGGACGTGGCCCCCCGGACGGTGGTGGTCGGGTCGCCGGCGCGGCCGCTTCACCCGCGCTCCTGAACGAACCATGCGATCGTCTCGTCGAGCCCCGACTCGAGCGGAACCGGCGTCACGTCCGGGAAGAGCGCGGCAAGCCGCGCGGGGGCAGCCTGCGAGTGGGGCACGTCGCCCGCGCGCGTCGGCCTGCGCTCGAGCTCGACCGCGTGGCCGAGCCGCTCCTCGATCATCCCGATCAGCACCTGCAACGTCGTGGACCCCCCGAAGGCGAGGTTGACCGGTTGCGGCGAGGTGACGCGGCGCCGGGCCGCGTCGGCCAGCACCCGTACCACCGTCCCGACGTAGGTGAAGTCACGTGACTGGGTGCCGTCCCCGTCGAGCGGCAGCGGCCTCCCCTCGAGCGCTGCGGACACGAACTGCGGGATCACCGCGGCGTACGCGTGCCCGGCAGCCTGCAACGGCCCGAAGACGTTGAAGAACCGGAACGGCATCGTCTCCATGCCGTAGCAGTGGGCGAAGGCGGTGGCGTACGACTCGGTCGCCAGCTTGGACACGGCGTACGGCGACATCGGGACGCACCGCAGGTCCTCGTGCTTGGGGAGCTCGGGGTTGGCGCCGTAGACGGAGCTGGAGGAGGCCACGGTGACGTGCGGCGGCCGGGCCGACCGGCGGGCGGCGTCGAGCACCTTGAGGGTGCCGGTGGCGTTGGCCAGGTGGCTGGTCAGCGGGTCGGCGACCGACCGTGGGACCGAGGGCACCGCCGCCAGGTGGATCACCGCGTCGGCACCGTCGACCGCGGCCCCGAGCAGGTCGTCGTCGAGGATCGACCCGATCCGGAGGTCCACCGCCAGGTCGGTCAGGTTGTGCGCGAAGCCGGTCGAGAGGTCGTCGACCACGACCACCTCGTCCCCCTCGGCGAGCAGCAGCCGGGCCAGGTTGGCCCCGATGAACCCTGCACCGCCGGTCACCACCACCCGCATCGTCAGCTCACCGACCTGTTCTCGAAGGGGGTGGACAGCACCACCGTGGTCCGGGTGGACACGCTCGCGGCGGAGCGGATCCGGGCCAGCAGGTCCTCGAGGTCGACGGGCGTGCCGACGCGCACCTTGAGGATGTACGACTCCTCCCCCGCCACCGACCAGCACGACTCGATCTCGGCGATGCCGCGCACCCGTTCGGGGTAGTCGTCGGGCGCCGCCGGGTCGATCGGGGTGATGGAGATGAAGGCGGTGAGCGGCAGTCCCAGCACCGTGTGGTCGAGCGCGGCGGCGTACCCGGTGATGATCCCGCGCTGCTCCAGTCGCTTGACCCGCTGGTGGACGGCGGAGGTGGACAGGCCGGTGGCCTTGCCGAGATCGGTGAAGGACATCCGGCCGTCGCCGGCCAGCAGGTCCACGATGCGGCGATCGGTGTCCTCGAGCGGTGGCTGCGTCACGGCGGACACAGTAGCGGCCAGGACGGCCGCCGGTCGGTGACTGCTCAGCAGCTGTCGCAGTTCATCACGGCGCCCGACGCGGGGCCGTCGGCCCCGACGAGGGTGGGGTCCTCCTCGGGCCCCTCCTCGACGCTCATGCTGCCGTTGTCCATCGGCTCGCCCGCTGACCGGGCTGGGGGTCGTTGTTCTCGAAGGAGAAGAAGAGCCTCGCCGGGTTGCCCTCGGGTCCCGTCCCCCACACCTCTCCCTCGCTGCCGCTCGGGCATTCCGTGCAGCTGATCTCCGGGAAGCAGAAGACCGGGTCGCGTACGTCGTCGAAGGTGTAGTCGCGGGTCTCTCCCGACCGGCTCGTGGTGGTGACCGTCACCCTGCCCCCCGTCTGCCCGCAGCAGAGCGGCTCCTCGATGGTGAAGGCGAGCGATGCCAGGTGCTCGGGCGCCGTCCCCACCAGCGTGTCCCTCCCGCTCAGACAGGCCTGGAAGCCGGACTGCGGTGGACCGCTCCCGGTCGCGAACGCCGGGGAGGAGATGCTCTGGACGACCGGCGTGCTCCACGCCGTCGCCCCCACGACCACTCCCGCGCGACGCAGGACGGTCCTCCGCTCGAGTGTCCGCGGCCCGTCGTCGATCCCCATGAGGTCCCCCTGGATCACGCTGTCCCGATTGACCCACGGCCGACCCCCCGGCCGGAATACGCAATCCGGCGCAACCGGGTCAGCGGTGCCAGACTGTCGCCCGTGACCGACCGCCTGATGCTCCTCGACACCGCCTCGATGTACTTCCGTGCGTTCTTCGGGGTCCCGGACATCAAGGCCGACAACGGCACGTCGGTCAATGCCGTGCGTGGGCTGCTCGACTTCATCAGCCGCCTGGTCGGTGACTACCGGCCGAGCCACCTGGTCTGCTGCTGGGACAACGACTGGCGTCCCCAGTGGCGGGTCGACCTGATTCCGTCCTACAAGGGCCACCGCGTGGTCGCTCCCCGCAAGGACGCCCCCGACATCGAGGAGGTCCCCGACCCGCTCGAGCAGCAGGTGCCGGTGATCCGGGCCGTGCTCGAGGCGTTCGGGATCGCGGTCGTGGGGGTCGACGGCTACGAGGCCGACGACGTGATCGGCACGCTGGCCACCGGGGCCGGGATGCCCGTCGACGTGGTGACTGGCGACCGCGACCTGTTCCAGCTGGTCGACGACGCGGCCGACGTCCGGGTCCTCTACATCGCCCGGGGCGTCGGCCGGCACGAGCGGGTCACGGCCGAGGTGGTCCGCGACAAGTACGGCGTCGAGGCCCACCAGTACGCCGACTTCGCCACGCTGCGGGGGGACGCCTCCGACGGGCTGCCCGGCGTGGCCGGGGTCGGTGAGAAGACCGCGGCGACGCTGCTGCAGCGGTTCGGCGACATGCCCGGCATCCTGGCCGCCGCCGACGACCCCGACTCCGACCTCGGTCCCAACCCGCGGAGCAAGATCCGGGCCGCGGCCGACTACCTCGCCGTCGCGCCCCGGGTGGTCGCGGTCGCCCGCGAGCTCGAGACCGACCCCCACGACGCGACGCTCCCGCGAGAGCCCCGCGACCCCGAGCTGCTGGCGGCACTGGCCGCGGAGTTCAACCTCGGCGGACCCGTCGACCGGCTGGTGGAGACCCTGGCCTCCCGCTGACGCTGCGTCGCTACGGTGGAGCCATGACTCGTATCGCTGTCGTCGGAGGCCACGGAAAGATCGCCCGCCAGCTGCACCCGATGCTGCTCGGAGCGGGCCACGAGCCGGTCGCGCTCGTCCGCAGGCAGGAGCAGGCAGACGCCCTCGGGGCCACCGGCGTGACCACCCGGATGCTCGACATCGAGGGCGAGGGGGCCGACCGGTTCGCGGCGGCCTTCGAGGGCTGCGACGCCGTCGTCTTCGCCGCAGGCGGAGGTCCCGACGGCAACATCGATCGCAAGCGGACCGTCGACCTCGAGGGTTCGCTGAAGTCCATCGAAGGGGCCCGTCGGGCCGGCATCCGCCGCTTCGTGCAGGTCTCGGCCATCAGCGTCGACGAGCCGCTCCCCGACGACGCGTCGCCGGTCTGGAAGGCGTACGTCGAGGCCAAGCGCGACGCGGACGCCGCGCTGCGCGACAGCGGCCTCGACTGGACCATCGTGCGGCCCGGGACCCTCACCGACGGGCCCGGCACCGGCCGGGTCGCGCTCGGTCCCGACGTCGGGCGCGGCGAGGTCACCCGGGCCGATGTCGCCGAAGTGGTCGCCGCGGTGCTGGACGATCCCGCCACCATCGGCCACCAGTGGGTCCTCGTGGGCGGCGACGTCACGGTCCGCGACGCGATCTCCGCACTGGTCTAGCATCGGCCCATGGGCCGCTGCTCGTCGCAGCCGCCGTGGTCGAGGCGGCGCTGCTGCATGCCGTGCCGACCACGACCGACCCCGCGCCGACCCCTGCCGTCGCTCCGGCGGTCGACCGGGAGGGGGCTGGCGAGGAGCCCCGGCGCAGGTTCGCTCCCGAGCCGTTCGACCGCTCGCCGGACGGAGGGTGCACCGTGCCCGCCGCCGCTGGCCTGGAGGCCTGCCCACCCGACCCCCGCCTGGGGCCCGTCGTCTCCTGCGTCGTGCCGGCACGGCTCCCGCCCGGCACGGTGGTGGCGCCCCGGTGTCCTCCGCCGGATCCCTTCCCGAGGGGCCGGGTCGTCCCGGTCAGTCGGTGAGCGACGAGTAGGCCACCACGCCGCGGTTGACCCTGCGTACGACCTCACGCGCGGTCTCGCGCAGCTCCCCGGGCCCGGAGGCGTCCGCGACCTGGCCGGCCAGGTCGAGCAGCTGCTTGGTCCAGCGCACGAAGTCGCCGGCCACGAGGTCGGTGACGTGGAGGATCGTGTCGAGCTCCTCGCCCTCGGCCCACCGATGGGCCGCCCACGCGAAGCCGAGGTCCGGCTGGCGGAGGAAGTCGAGCCGGTGGTCGCGCTCGAGGGCCTGCAGCTCGCCCCAGAGCCGCACGGTCGCGGCGATCCGCTCGCGTACCTCGCCGCTCGGCAGCCGCGGAGCGGAGGCGTCGTCGGGTCGGCGGGCCTCGAAGACCAGCACCGACAGCGCAGCGGCCAGTGAGGAGGCGTCCAGGCCGTCCCACAGTCCGCGGCGCAGCGACTCCGCGGCCAGCAGGTCCATGTCGGACCACAGCCGGCGCAGCGGCGCGCCTCGCTCGGTCACGGTGTCTCCGTCGAGGTAGCCCAGCGCCGTCAGCACGTCGCACACCCGGTCGAACTGGCGGGCCACGGTGTTGGTGCGCTGCTCGATGCGGCGGCGCAGCGTGGCGGCGTCGCGGTCGAGCTTGAACCAGCGCTCCCCCCACCGCGCGTGCTCCTCGCGGTCCGGGCAGTCGTGGCAGGGGTGGCTCCGCAGCCGTCGGCGCAGCTCCTCGACCCGCTCGCCGCCCAGGTCAGGGTGGACAGCCTCGCGGCGGCTCGCGCGCCGCGGGGGCGGTGGGGTCAGGTTGTGCGTGCGGGTGCGCAGCGCCGAGGCGAGGTCGCGCCGCATCTGCGGGTTGCGGCCGTTGAAGGTCTTCGGCACCTTGATCCGCGTCATCGCCTCGACAGGTCTCGGGAAGTCGACCATCGCGAGCCTGCGGGCCTGCCGCTCCGCGGTCACGACGTACGGCCGGGGCTCGTGCTCGCCTGCGCCGGTGCCGGGGTCGACGACGACCGCGAAGCCCGCGAACTTGCCGGCCGGGATGTCGATGACGTCGCCGATCCGCAGCCGGCGCAGCGACTCGACGACCTCCTCACGGCGGTCGGAGCGACGGTCGCGGGCCGCGGACCTCTCCAGGTCGCCGACCTCGCGGCGCAGCGCGGCGTACTCCATGAAGTCGCCGCGGTCGCAGGTCGCCGCCTCCGCGTAACCGGCGAGCGCCTCGTCGCTCTTGTGGAGCTGCCGGGCCAGGCCCACCACGCCCTTGTCGGCCTGGAACTGGGCGAAGGACTGCTCGAGCAGCTCGCGAGACCGCTCGCGGCCGAACTGGTGCACCAGGTTGGCGGCCATGTTGTACGACGGCCGGAAGCTCGACCGGAGCGGGTAGGTCCGGGTCGAGGCCAACCCCGCCACCTCCCGCGGGTTCATGCCCGGTTGCCAGAGCACGACCGCGTGGCCCTCGACGTCGAGCCCGCGGCGCCCCGCCCGGCCGGTGAGCTGGGTGTACTCCCCCGGCGTGAGGTCGGCGTGGGCCTCGCCGTTCCACTTGCTGAGCTTCTCGATCACCACGGTGCGCGCGGGCATGTTGATGCCGAGCGCGAGCGTCTCGGTGGCGAACACGACCTTGCACAGGTTGCGCACGAAGAGCCGCTCGACGACCTGCTTGAACGCGGGCAGCATGCCGGCGTGGTGGGCGGCGACGCCGCGGGTGAGGCCGTCCAGGAAGTCGTGGTAGCCGAGGACGTGGCGATCCTCCTCGGGCAGGTGCCGGCACGCCTCCTCGACCAGCTCGTAGATGGTGTCGCGCTCCTCCGGGGTGGTCAGTCGGACGTTGGCGGCGAGGCACTGCGTCACCGCGGCGTCGCAGCCCACCCTGCTGAAGACGAACACGATGGCCGGCAGCAGCGCCTCCCGCTCGAGGCGCTCGACCACGTCGACCCGGCTCGGGATCCACACCCGCCGTCCGTTGCCGACGCTGCGTGGGTTCTTCGACGAGCCGGGGCGGCCCTTGCGCGGCGAGCGGCGGTCCCGCATCAACCGGCTGCTGGCCCAGTCGTCGCGCGCGACCCGCTCGAGCTCGCGGTTGACCGGCGCTCCCTCGCCCACGAAGCCCGCCGCGGCGTCGACGTCGGAGGACGCGAACAGGTCGTGGAGCCGTTTCCCGACCATGACGTGCTGGAAGAGCGGCACCGGTCGCTGCTCCTCGACGAGGGTGTCGACCTCGCCGCGGACCGTCTGCAGCCAGTCGCCGAACTCCTCGGCGTTGGACACCGTCGCCGACAGCGACACCAGCGACACCGACTCGGGGAGGTGGATGATGATCTCCTCCCACACCGCGCCCCGGTCGCGGTCGGCGAGGTAGTGGACCTCGTCCATCACCACGAAGCCGAGGCCGAGCAGCGTGCGCGACCCCGCGTACAGCATGTTGCGCAGCACCTCGGTCGTCATCACCACCACCGGCGCCTCGCCGTTGACGGTGTTGTCGCCGGTCAGCAGGCCGACCTTGTCGCCGCCGTAGCGGGCGACGAGGTCGGCGTACTTCTGGTTGGAGAGCGCCTTGATCGGGGTGGTGTAGAAGCACTTGCGGCCGGTCTCGAGCGCAAGGTGGATCGCGAACTCCCCCACGACCGTCTTGCCGGAACCGGTGGGCGCGGCCACCAGGACGCCGCGCCCCTCCTCGACGACGTGGCAGGCGCGGACCTGGAAGTCGTCGAGCGGGAAGTCGTAGAGGTCGGCGAACCCGTCGAACACGGGGTGGTCAGCTGAGGACACTCAGGCCTCCTGGGACACAGCGCACGGTCAGGGGCAGCGGGCCGACGCGCTCGCCGTCGGCGTAGGCCACGATCCCGGGGGCGGCCACGGTCACCGCGCGCACCCGGTGGTGCTCGTACTGCGGCAGGTGGACGTGGGTGCCGCGGAACAGCTTGGGGTACGCCCGGACCAGGCCCGCGCGCGACATCGGCCGGATCACGACGACGTCGAGCAGGCCGTCGTCGAGCAGCGCGCCCTCGGTGATCCGCAGGCCGCCCCCGAACGAGGGCCCGTTGCCGACCGCCACGAGCATGGCGTCGAGGCGGTGGCTGCGCCCGTCGAGGTCGAGGGTGTAGCTGCGTGGTGTGAACGTACGGAGCTCGGCGAGCGTGGCGAGGTTGTAGCGCATCTGGCCGCGGGGCCAGGTCATGGCGTTCGCACGCTCGTTGACCACGGCGTCGAAGCCGGCCGCGAGCACGGTCACGAAGTACGTCGCCCCGCAGCGGGCGACGTCGATCCGCCGCGGCGTCGAGGCCACCACCCGGTCGGTCGCCGCGGCGGGGTCCTTGCGGGGCAGGTCGAGGTAGCGGGCGACGTCGTTGCCAGTGCCGGCGGGGACGATGCCGAGGTGGGTGTCGGTCTCCGCCACCGCCTGCGCGCCCAGGTGGACCATGCCGTCACCCCCCACGACGACCAGCGACCACACCCCCTCGGCCACCGCCTCGCGGGCCAGGGCCAGACCTTGCGCCGCGTCGGTCGCCCGCAGCTCGCGCACGGCGAACCCGGCGTCGCGGAGCCTCGGCAGCGCGACCGCCCCGGCGGTCCGGCCACGTCCCTTGCCGGCAGTGGGGTTGACCAGCAGCGCGATCTCCCGGCTCCCGGTGGGCGCTCGCCGGTCCGTCAGCCCGCGAGCGTCGGGAGCAGTGCCCGCGTCCATGCCGCCGACCCTACTGCCGGGTTGGCTCACCGACCGGCGCGCCGCGGCTCCTCGGAGCCGATCCGGATCCGGGCCGCGAAGTGGTCCGGGGAGGCGCCGACGGCCTTGGCGAGCCGGTTGAGCGCGTCCAGCACGCGGTCGGCGTCGCACCGGGTCCCGGGGACGCCCATGACCAGCCGGCCGTCGAGCTCCGCCAGCAGCACCTGGCCGTGCTGCCACGCCTGGTGTGCCCGGGAGCGTGAGACCTCGTCGACCACCGGTGCCGGGAACGCCTCGTCGACGGCGAGCAGGTCGCAGCGCAGCCGCTGCTCCTCGGCCTGCCCCCGGAGCTCCCCCTGCACGTGGTGTCCCGTCCGCAGCCCGGCTCCGGACTCCCAGGTCACCTCGCCCGTGCCGAGCCAGTCAGGGAGCTCGAAGGGGTCCACCTCGGCCAGCCTCGACGTCTCCACGGCTCCACCCTGTCAGACGGCCGAGCGGCTGCTCAGAGGGGTGAGAGCTCGTCGTCGCCGAGCCCGGCCGCGGGGTCACGTTCGGCCTTGCGGCGGTCCAGGGCGCGGGCGATGACCTCGGAGATCCCGAACAGGGCCACCATCGGCACGGCGAGGAACAGCATCGTGAACGGGTCGGTCGAGGGCGTCGCGATGGCCGCGAAGACGAACGAGCCGATGATGATCCAGGCCCGGTGGGCACCGAGTGCCTTGCCGGGCAGGACCCCGGCCAGGTTGAGCAGGATCACGAACACGGGGATCTCGAAGGCGATCCCGAAGACCAGCAGGGTCCGGATCAGGAAGCTGAGGTAGTCGCCGAACTCGACCAGGTTGGTCAGGGTCTCCGGCGTGAGCCCGATCAGGATCTCCAGGCCCTTGGGCAGGGTGTAGTAGCCCAGCACCACGCCGGCGAGGAAGAGCGGGCCGGCCACGGCCGCGAAGACCCGGCTCCACTTGCGCTCCTGGGCGTGCAACCCCGGCAGGATGAACGCCCAGATCTGGTAGAGCCAGAACGGGCTGGTCAGCACGATCGTGACCGTCCCGCACAGGGTGAGGTAGAGCATCAACGGACCGCCCGCACCGGCGATCGTGGCCTGGGTGTCGACCTTGTCACCCAGCTGGGCCTGGGCCGCGGTGTAGGGCTCCAGGACGAGCTGGAAGATCTGGTCGAAGAAGAACAGCGAGATGACCAGCCCGATGACCAGGACGATCGCGATCTTGAGGATCCGGGCCCTCAGCTCGCGCAGGTGGTCCGACAGCGCCATCCGCCCGTCGGGTCCGACGGGGTGGTGGGGCTTGCCGGCGAGGAGGGCGAGGAACCCTGTCAGCCGCACCGCCGGGTCAGGTCGTCGAGTCGCGCTGCTCGCGGGTCACCGCGTCGTCAGCGACCACCGGCGACTGGGTCTGGGTCTCGTTGCGCGCCTCGATCTCCCGCTGCTCCGGCGTCTTGGTGCTGTCGGGCTCGTCGTCGTCGATCAGGCCCTTGGTCTCGGCCTTGAAGATGCGGAGAGCGCGGCCGCTGCCGCGAGCGAGCTCGGGGAGCTTCTTGGCACCGAACAGGAGCAGGATGATGAGAACGATCAGGATGAGTTCCCAGCCACCCGGCGGGGCGAACATTACGTGCATCAGGTGTCCCTCACATCAGCTCTCGGTCTGCGACCTGTCGCGCTCTACTGTACGCGCCCACCCTCGTAAAGACCGAGAGTCTCCTGTGCTCGTGCGATGAACTCCTCGTGACGCTCCGCGGGCGACTGCACCCGGGCGTGGGGCGCGAGGCGCAGCAGCAGCCGGGTGAGCCAGCGACGGTCGGCGACGAGCAGGTCGACCGCGACCCGGCCGTCGGGCAGCTCGCGCGTCGCCTCCACCGGGTAGTACTCGACCACCCACCGCACCGGCGGGTCGAGCACCAGGGTCGCGGGCTCGGCGCCGGCGGCGAAGTCGAACAGGTCGTGCCCGGCGGGGTCCGACTCCCCCACCGCGCGCGTGACCGGGTCGTCCAGGACCGTCGCCGCGTGGATCCGGTCGAGCCGGAACAGCCGGTCGTCCTCCGCGCTGTGGCACCAGGCGTCGAGGTAGGTGGCGCCGCCGCTGCTCACCATCCGCCGCGGGTCGACGACCCGTTCGGTCTCCTCGTCGCGGGCCGGCACCCAGTAGGTCAGGCGTACCTGCCGTCCCTCGCGGACGGCACGTTCCAGGTCCTCGCGCAGCGCGGCCGCGACGCCCGGCTGCTCGGTCCCGGGATCGATCGCGGCGACCACGGCCTCCCCGGCCGTGGCGGCCTGGAGCTTGGCCAGCGCCCGGTCCACGACCTCGCGGGTGTCGTCGGAGGCACCTCCGCGGAGGGCCAGCAGCGCCACCATCACGGCCGTCGCCTCGGTCGCGGTCAGCCGCAGCGGTCGAGCGAGGTAGTCGGCGTTGGAGACCCGGATGACGCCGTCACCCTCGGGCCCCTCGAGGGCGTCGAGGTCGACGTCGATCAGGTCGTCGGGGTAGCCGTCCGGGAGCCCGACCATGAACAGCACCTTGAGGTCCTTGACCACCTGGGCCGGCGGCACGTCGAGGACCTGGGCCGCCTCCCCGATGCTGACCTCGCCGCGGCTGTGGAGGTACGGGACCAGCGTCAGCAGCCGGCCGACCTGCTCGCGGGCCCCCGCCTGGCCGCTCACGACGCCGCCGCGGTGACCGCGGTGAGCCGGGCGACGACCGCGTCGCGCAGCGCGTCCGGAGCTTCGACGACCACGTCGGGGCCGTGGGCGAGCACCTCGTCGGCCAGCTCCACCCCGCCCCGCTCGAGCAGGACCCGGTCCCAGCCGGTCGTGTCGTCAGGACCCGGCACCTCCTCCTCGACCGACGCGGCCGAACGCCGGAAGCCGTGGCCGCTGCCGGTGCGCACGAGCAGCGTCACCGGCTCGTGGGACTCCGGCGGCGCGAACCGCCGGGTCACCTCCCGGATGTCCAGGCCCGCGGGCACCTCGTACGCACGCGGCTCGCCGACGCGGCGGGCGTCGCCGTGGACCCGTGAGAGCCGGAAGACCCGCTCCTCGCCCCGGTCGAGGTCGTGGCCGACGGCGTACCACCGACCCGAGTAGCGGACGACGCCCCAGGGCTGGATCCGCCGCGTCGCCACCTCCCCGCCCGGGCGCTGGTAGTCGAACTCCACCTCGCACCGGTCCTGGGTCGCCTCCCAGAAGACGTCGAAGGCCGGTTCGTCGGCGCCGAGCCGGGGCTCCACGAGGTCGAGGGCGCGCACGTCGACGGGGTGGCCGGCGGCGGCGAGCTTGCGGACCGCCTCCGTGGTCGCCTCGGCCAGCCGGGCGTGCTCCCACACCTTGGTCGCCAGTCCGACCACCTGCGCCTCGTCGGCCGTCAGCTCGATCTGCGGCAGCTGTGCCTCGTCGGCGCGCACCCGGTAGCCGGGCTCGTCCTCGAAGTACGCGTCGAGGGACCCGACCTCGATCGGGACGCCGAGCGCGCGCAGGTCGTCCTTGTCGCGCTCGAACATCCGCTCGAAGGCCTCGTCACCCGAGTCCGGGTAGAGCAGCTCGCGCACCTTCTCCTTGGAGACGAAGCGCTGCTGGACCAGCAGCATGATGAGCAGCTTGAGCAGTCGCTCGCTCTTCTGGGCCGCCACCCGGATCCCCCTTCGGTCCTGCGCTGGTCAGCTCGCGGCCAGGACGTCGACCACGAAGTAGAGCGTGTCGGTGCCCTTGATCCCCGCCTGCGGGTTGCCCTGCTCGCCGTAGCCGAGCTCGGGCGGGATCGCCATGATCACGCGGCTGCCGACGGGGACGCCCACGAGCGCCTGGTCCCAGCCCTTGACGACACCGCCGACACCGATCTGGAAGGACGTCGGCTGGGCGCTGTAGCTCTCGTCGAACGGCTTCTTGCCGCCGTAGACCTGGCCCAGGTAGTTGACGACGATGGTCTGGCCCTTCTGGACCTCCTCGCCCTCGCCCTCGATCAGGTAGGCCGACTTCAGGCTGTCACCGGGCTTCGGGGTGCCGGCGAAGTCGAGGCCGGTGGGGGCCGCCTCGTCACCCTGCAGCGCGGGGGCCCACGACGGGGCGTCCTGCTCCTGGCCCTCCGGGCCCTCGGGCACGGCGGTGAGCAGGTCGATCACCGCGACCACGGTGTCCTTGTTGCCGATGCCGAGCTGGGCGTTGCCGGCTTCGCCGAAGGCGGTCTCCGCGGAGGCGGCCACGGCCACCCGGCTCCCGACCTTCTGGCCCTCGAGGCCCTCGATGAAGAACTCGCTGAGCATCTTCTCGTCCACGGTGAACAGCTGCGGCGTCTCGGCGTCGTAGGTGCTGAACGCCTTCTCCTCCGTGACGCCGTTGCCGATCCAGATGTGGGTCAGCACGCTGTCGCCCGCGGCGACCTCCTCGCCGTCGCCCTCCGAGACGACCTCCGTCTCCACCTCGTCGGCCTGCACCTCGCCGTCGAACGTCACCTCGGGCTGGCTCCCGACCTCGCCCTCGATCGTCAGGTTGTCGAGCGCGGAGGAGGACGAGCCGGAGCCGCCGGAGCCGCCGTCGCTGGAGTCGTCGCCGCACGCCACGAGGGTGGCGGCGAGCAGCAGCGCGAGGGGCAGGGGCAGGAGTCGACGGAGCACGGATCACCTTCGGGGTCGGGCGGTCGGGCGCGAGGGGCCCGGGGCGGGCATGAGCGCGGCCACCCTATCCGGCGTGCCTGAGAGGCTCCGGCACCCGGTTCAGGAAGGCCGTACAGGGGCTCACATGCCGTCGATGAGGCGCTGGACGCGCTCGTCCTGGGACCGGAAGGGGTCCTTGCAGAGGACGGTCCGCTGGGCCTGGTCGTTGAGCTTGAGGTGGACCCAGTCGACGGTGAAGTCGCGGCGCCGCTCCTGGGCCTTGCGGATGAACTCGCCCCGCAACCGGGCCCGGGTCGTCTGGGGTGGCACCGACTTGGCCTGGAAGATCTTGAGGTCGCTGGTCACCCGGGCGACGGCGCCCCGCTTCTCGAGCAGGTAGTAGAGCCCGCGCCCGCGGTGGATGTCGTGGTAGGCGAGGTCGAGCTGGGCGATGCGCGGGTGGCCGAGCGGCAGGCCGTGCTTGGCGCGGTAGCGGTCGATCAGCTTCCACTTGATGACCCAGTCGATCTCGCGGTCGACCAGGCCGAGGTCGTCGGCCTCGACCGCCTTCAGGCCGCGCTCCCACAGGTCGAGGGCGCGCTCGATGACCGGGGTCCCGATCTCGCGGCGGTCGACGAAGTCGCGGGCCTTGCCGAGGTACTCCTGCTGGATCTCCAGCGCGCTCGCCTCGCGACCGTTGGCGAGGCGTACCTTGCGCTGGCCGGTCACGTCGTGGGAGATCTCCCGGATCGCGCGGATCGGGTTCTCGAGGGTCAGGTCGCGCATCACGACCCCCTCCTCGATCATCCTCAGCACCAGGTCGCAGCTGGCGACCTTGAGCATGGTCGTGGTCTCACTCATGTTGGAGTCGCCGACGATGACGTGCAGCCGACGGTACTTCTCCGCGTCGGCGTGCGGCTCGTCGCGGGTGTTGATGATCGGGCGGCTGCGCGTGGTCGCGCTGCTGACGCCCTCCCAGATGTGCTCGGCACGCTGGCTGACGCTGTACGTCGCACCGCGGGGCGTCTGGGTGACCTTGCCGGCGCCGACGATGATCTGCCGGGTCACCAGGAACGGGATCAGCACGTCCGCCAGCTGGCTGAACTCGCCGGACCGGCCGACCAGGTAGTTCTCGTGGCACCCGTAGGAGTTGCCGGCCGAGTCGGTGTTGTTCTTGAACAGGTAGATGTCGCCGGCGATGCCCTCGTCGTGGAGCCGCTGCTCGGCGTCCAGCAGCAGCCCCTCCAGCACCCGCTCCCCCGCCTTGTCGTGGGTGACCAGCTCGGTGACGTCGTCGCACTCCGGCGTCGCGTACTCGGGGTGGCTGCCGACGTCGAGGTAGAGCCGGGCGCCGTTGCGGAGGAACACGTTGCTGCTGCGCCCCCAGCTGACGACCTTGCGGAACAGGTAGCGCGCGACCTCGTCGGGACTGAGACGGCGCTGACCGTGGAACGTGCACGTCACGCCGTACTCGTTCTCGATCCCGAAGATCCGCCGGTCCACGGGCCCACACTAGGGTGCGCACGGTGATCTCGCTGGCGGACGCGGCCGTCGGTCCGGCCGGGCTCGCCGATCCGCACACCGCCCGGCGCGGGCCGGACTACACTCCGAGCACCAGATGTGCGGACTGTGGGGGGCTGCCGTGATGCCGAGCCATCACCTCGTCGGCGCCGCGCGCTCCCGCGGCGGGACCCGTACGTGACGGCCGCCGCGCGTCCGCAGAGCACCGGCCGGGCCGCACGCCGTGGGGCGGTCTTCGGCCTGTCCTCCCAGCTCGTCCGGCAGCTGCTGAGCGTCGCCGCGACCGTCATCCTCGCGCGGCTGCTCACGCCCGCCGACTTCGGCATCGTGGCGGCCGCCAACACCCTGCTCGGCGTGGCCGTCGTCGGCAGCATGATCGGGTTCGCCCCGGCAGTGATCCGCCGGCCCGACCACGACGAGCAGTTCGTCTCCACGCTGTTCTGGACCAGCGTCTCCATCTCGGCCCCCATGGCCGTCGTGATGGTGGTGTGCTCCCCCTGGCTGGCCGCCGCGTTCGGCAACCCCGACGCGACGCTCTACCTCGCGGTGCTGGCGCCCGCGCTGGTCTTCGACGTCTCCGCCTCCATCCCGCAGGCGATGCTGCAGCGCGACCTGCGGTTCAAGGCGCTGTACGGGCTCACCACCGGCTCGATGATCGTCTACGTCGTGGTGCAGGTGGCGCTCGCCTTCGCCGGCCTCGGCGCCTGGGCCGTGATCCTCGGCCAGATCGCGATGTCGCTGACCAACCTCGTGGGCGGCCTGGTGCTGGCCCGCTGGCTGCCGAAGCCCCGGTTCGCCGGCTCGGTGCTGCGAGGCGAGGTCGGGTTCGCCGGCAGCTACCTGCTCGGGCAGCTCATGACGTACGGCCTCAAGTCCGCCGACTACTGGGCGGTCGGCCGGTCGCTCGGTGGAGCGGCGCTCGGGATCTACTACATCGCCTTCCAGCTGCCGTCGATCGTCCGGCTGCGGATGTCGAGCGTGTCCCGCGAGGTGCTGTTCCCCGTGTTCGTCCGCGAGCGCGAGAGCACCGAGCAGACCTCGCACATCTACCTGACGAGCATGCGGCTCCAGATCGGTCTGGGGGTCCCGGCGATGGTCGGGATGGCCGCCCTGGCCGAGCCCATCGTCCGGGTGTTCTTCGGCAGCCAGTGGCTCGAGGGCGTCGACCCGATGCGGTGGCTCGCGGTCGCGGCGGTGTTCGACATCATCAGCAGCCCGGCCGGCAGCATCGCCATCGCCCACGGCCGGATGCGGCCCTACCTGCTGTCGCTGGCCACCCGGCTCGTCACGATGGTCGCGATCCTGGCATCGGTGGCCTTCGCCGGTGGCGGCCTGGAGGCCTTCGCGATCGCGATGCTCGGCAACGCGGTCGTCGGCGCTGTCCTGACCCAGGTGCTGCTGGCGCGCCCGCTGGGGCTGCCCGCCGGGTCCGTCGTGCGCCCGCTCGCGCTGGCCGCGGTGCCCGCCGCGATCATGTACGCCGCCCTCACCGGGCTGCTCGTCGCGCTCCCCGACCTGCCGGCACCGGTCCTGCTGCTGCTCCTGGTCCCCGCCGGCGTGGCGGTGCACGCCGCGGCGCTTCTGGTCGTCTCCCGGGGTGAGCTCCGCTTCCTGCGCGCCCAGACCAAGGGCTTCGCGGGAGCGTTGTCCTCGCGGCGACGCGCTCCCGCGGCCCCGGCCGACAGCCCGGACGACGACCGCGCCTAGGCATCACTGCTGGCCGGCGGCGCCGGCCGGTGTGGCGAGGCCCGGGACCCACGGCAGCGGCGGCGGGTCCGCCGCGACCCCTGCGGCCCCGTCGAGACCCACCGGCGCGCCGCGTGCGTCCGCGACGGCCTGCGCCACCTCCGCTGCCGTCACCCCGGCCACGAGCGGCACCACCTCGCGGAGCGTCCCCCCCAGCTCGCCGGTCGCGGGCTCCAGCCGGGCCAGCGCCCGGTCGCCACCGACCAGCAGCCACTCGTCGTCGGGCCCCCACGTGCTCGCGGCCGCTTCGGCGCTCGGCAGCCCCCGCGCCACGGCGAGGTAGCGGGCGAACGCCGGGTTGGCCGCCAGGCTCTCCACCTCGGCGGACCCGCCCGGCCGTGGTGACACCGTCTCGCCCGTGCGGTGCTCTGGTTGCGCCGGCGCGCTGTCGCGGCGGCGCAGGGCGGTGACCCGATCCGACGCGGCCCGAACGGCCTGCCGCCCGAGGCGTCGCGCCCACCTGGTCGTGGGCACCACCACCCGCGGCACCGCTCCCTGATGGGCCTCCACGGTCAGCAGTGGCGCCCGCTCGACGTCCAGGGAGTCCTTGAAGGGACTGGGTCCGGGCAGCACGTCCAGCAGGGTCGGAGCCTCGTCACGCACCGCCTCCTGCACCCGGACGTGGAGCAGCCGCCCGGGTGCGAGCGCCGCGAGCTGCTGGTCGTAGCAGGTGCTCCACCCGACCGCGACGTCGCCGAGCCGGAACCAGACGTTTCCCGCGGCCGGTCGTCCGGCGATGGTCAGCACCAGCAGCTGCACCCAGCCATGGCGGTCGGCCGCCTCCAGGAAGAGCCGACGGCGGCGCGCGGTCTCCGGCCGGTGCGGCCCCTTCCAGCTGCGGCCCTGCACGACGTCGAGCAGGTCCATCCCCTCGGCCAGCGCTCCTGCGCCGCTCCCGTACGTGCGGGTCTCGACGTCCCAGAACTGGGTGACCCGACGCTCGCGGGGCAGCGTGGAGGACACCAGCTTGCGGAACGTCTTCTCGAACGCCGCGCTGCCGGCCACCGGGACCACGTTGTCGCTGTCTCCGGTCGACACGTCCACCGCGTAGCCGCGGCGACGCAGCGCCGACAGCAGCAGCTCGGTGCCGGGATCGCGCGAGGGCAGCCCGTGCAGCCGGAGGTGGTGGGTGCCGCGGCGCTGGACCTGCTCCACGAGGGCGTCCACGACCTCGGGGTCCGGATCGGTCCCGAGCACCAGCCTGGTGCGGGGCGCGTTGCCGACGTTGGTCGAGCTCCACGTGCCGCGCCGCCGCACGAGCGGCCAGATCGCGACCGGCACTCCGTCGTCGAGCACGGCGTGGACCGCCACCCGGGTCGACACCGACGGCTCGGCACGCACCCAGGCGTCGAACCAGGCGTACGTGGCGTAGGGGTCGCCCTGGCCGGAGCGGGCGAGCGCCAGCGCGTCCCAGATGTCGCCGACCAGCGACGCCTCAGCCGGCGTCCAGGTGGTCGTCTCCCGTGTCATCGCCCCACGCTCCCCCCACGACGGCGGCGATCACGCTACCGCATCCGGTGCGTCGTCCCCGCGGTCCAGACCGCCCGTCGACGTCGCCCGTGCCCGACGGGGCGGGTGCTACTTTTGGTCTCGGTGCCCATCGGGGGAGGGGTGAGCGTGACCCGCATTCGGCATGCGGCCGACACGGTTCTGCGCCGCTCGCCGGTCCAGCGGGCCTTCCGGGGACGAGCGGCCCGGCGAGTCGCCGTCCTGGCCTACCACGGAGTCGACTCGCCGCAGCAGTTCGGTCGTCAGCTCGACCTCCTGCAGCACGAGGCCTCCCCGGTGTCGCTGGCTGACGTCGTCGCGGCCCACGACGGCGGTCCGCCGCTTCCCGCACGGCCCGTGCTGCTGACGTTCGACGACGGCCACCCGAGCCTGCTGCGCGCGGGCCTGCCCCTGCTGCTGGCGCGGGGCATCCCGGCCGTGGCCTTCGTGCTGCCCGGTCTGGTGGGGACCCACCGGCCGTTCTGGTGGGACGAAGCGGCTGGGCTCCACGAGGCAGGCGCCCGCGCGGCCGGCGCCCCGGACGACCCCGACGACCTCGTCCGCTGGCTCAAGACCGTGCCCGACCCGCGCCGGCACGAGGTCCTCGCCGAGATGCGCGAGCTCTCCGCCGTCGACGTGACCGCGGACCAGCTGGAGCCCGACGACCTGCGTCGGCTGCGCGACCGCGGAGTGGCCATCGGCAACCACACCTGGTCCCACCCCTGCCTCGACCTGTGCACGTCCCAGGAGCTCCGGCGGCAGGTGTGTCTCGCCCACGAGTCCCTCACCGACGTCCTCGGAGAGGCGCCTACGGCCTTCGCGTACCCCAACGGCAACCACGACCCCCGGGCCGAACGACTGCTGGGCGAGCTCGGCTACGGGGCCGGCTTCCTCTTCGACCACCGGCTGGCCCGGGCTCCCGGCCGGGCCGGTCACCGGCTCCGCATCTCCCGGCTGCGCGTCTCCACCACCACCTCGCTCGACCGCTTCGCCACCATCCTCAGCGGCCTCCACCCCGCCCTGCACCACGCTCGGGGACGGGCCTGACGTGCCCGGCCCCGAGGTGCTGCGCACGCCTGCGCAGGCGGAGCGGCACGCCGAGGCGTGGCGGGCGCTGGCCGCCTCCCTGCCGTGGTCGAGCTACTTCACGACGCCGGACTGGCAGCTGACGTGGTGGGAGGTCCTCGGTCGCGACCGCACCGGAAGGCTGGCGCTGTGGCACGGCAGCGAGGCGCTGGACGCCGTGGTCGGCATCTCCCACGGGCGCCTCACTCCGAGGCTGCCCTGGCCGCGGTGCTGGACCGCCCTCGGCGGCGGTCCGGGCGCCGCTGACCATCTGGGGTGGCTGGTGAGTCCGGGGTCCGAGGACGAGGTACGCCGATGGCTGGCCGCCACGGTGCGGCGGCGCCCCCTGCTGCTCCCCAACACCGATCCCGACAGCGGCTGCGAGGAGCTGGTGACAGCGCCCCGCCCGCGTTCCACCACGCCCTGCCCGCGAGTCCCGTTGCGAGGGCAGGTGCCCCCGGCGTCGAGCCGCCAGCGGTCCGATCTGCGCCGCAAGGCTCGTCGGGTCCAGGAAGCAGGTGTCACGATGACCTGGCACGGACCCGGACAGCTGACCGCGGACATCCTCGACGAGCTGTTGGCGCTGCATGCGCTGCGCGCCGAGCAACAGGGGTGGGCCACCTCGTTCACCCCGGCACGACGCGCCTTCCACCTGGCGCTCATGGATCGTGCCGGCCCCGGGTGCGGACCAGCGGCCGTCGTCGCCCGCCACGGTGACCGGGTGGTCGGCGTGTGCTACGGGTTCCTGTGGAACAGGACGTTCTCCTACTACCAGCTGGGTTGGGATGCCGACTATGCCTCCGTCGCCCTCGGCACCGTGCTGCTCACGACGTCGATGCAGCTGGCGAGCGACCACGACTGCGACGTGTTCGACCTGCTCCGGGGAGCCGAACCGTTCAAGTACCGTTTCGGCGCGCTCGACCGCGTCGACACGACGTGGGTCGCCGGGCAGGGGATGCTGGCTGGACTGTTACGCCGTCACGCCGAGGCCCGGTGTGCGACCCTCTCCCCGAGGAGGTGAGGGTGTGCACGTGCTGTACGTCATCGACAGTCTCGCCCAGACGGGGGGCGCCGAGCAGGCGCTGGCCGCCATGGCCCCGAACCTCGTCGCTTCCGGTGTCACGCTGGACGTGGCCTACCTGACCGAGGCGAACGGCTTCCACGATGACCTGCGGCGCATCGGCGTGCAGGTGAACCCGGTCCTCGAAGACACCAGGCCACGCCGGGTTCGTGCCCTCGCTTCGCTGATGCGGAGCCGACGCCCCGATCTGGTCCACACGACCCTGTACGAGGCAGATCTCGCCGGGCGGGTGGCGGCCACCGTCACACGCACGCCAGTGGTATCGAGCCTGGTCAACGTGGCGTACGGGCCCGAGCATCGCCATGCCCCGGGCCTCTCGCCGAGCAAGGTTCGCGCTGCGCAGGCGACCGACGTCCTCACCTGCCGCACCGTCCGCCGGTTCCACGCCCTCACCCACCACGTGGCCGAGGAGATGGCCGGGCGGCTGATGCTGCGCCGTTCCCGGATCGAGGTGGTCCCCCGCGGACGCGACGCCCGGCTGCTCGGCTCCCGCTCGCCCGAGCGGTGCGCCGAGGTGCGCGCCCGGCTCGGCCTGGCCGTCGATGCCCCGGTGCTGGTGGCCGCCGCCCGGCACGAGCACCAGAAGGGGCTCGACACCCTCGTCGCGGCGTTCCCGGAGGTACGCCGCGCCGTGCCGGGCGTCCAGCTCGTCGTGGCCGGCCGCGAGGGCAACGACACCCCGCTGATCCGCGAGCTGGTCGCCAGCGGTGGGTGCGAGGGCGCCGTCCACCTGCTGGGCTCACGCACCGACGTCCCGGACCTGATCGCCGCCGCCGACGTGTTCGTCGCGCCGTCACGGTGGGAGGGACTCGGCAGCGCCGTGATGGAGGCGATGGGCATCGGCACCCCGATCGTGGCCGGCGACGTGGCGGCCATCCGCGAGACCGTCAGCGGGGAGGGCGCCTTCCTGGTGCCGCCGGCCGACCCGGCCGCCCTCGCCGCCGCCCTCGTGGGCGTGCTGCGCGACCCGCGGTGCGCCGAGGAGCGGGCCGCGGTCGCGGGCGAACGGTTCCGCAGGCGGCACACCATCGAGGCCGTGACCGCCGGGATGATCGGCTTCTACGAGCACGCGCTGTCCTGACCCCCGCGACCGACCGGAGCGGCCCACACGCGGACGATCCCCTGCGGCGCCGCCGACCACGGCAGCGGTGGGGTCAGCGCAACGGGTCGTCCGGATCGATGGGCGGCGCCACGGGCGGCTCGTCGGGTGCCACCGGGTCGGAGGGCCGCGGTGTCGGCTCCCCGGTGCGCGGGTGCTCCAGCGGCGGGGTGCCGCCGCTCGTCTGGTCGGTGGGGTCGGCCGGGTCGTCGGTGGCGGAGGGCGTGGCCGGCGCCGGGGACGCGGTGTCCTCGTCGCGCGGCTGGTCCGCCGAGGCGCCCGCCCGGTCCCCGAGCCGACGGTGCAGCTCCTCGGGCCGCAGCCGGCGGAACTTGCGCGGCTGAAGCCGGGTGCGGTCGAGGACCGCGACCTCGAGGTCGGTGTCGGGGATGACCCGGTCCCCGCTCTCGGAGTGGCCGAGCGCGGCGACGGCGAGGTGGAGCACACCGTCGAGGTCGAGCCCCTCCTCGTAGCGCTCCTGCAGGAAGGCCGCGACCGTCTCGACCGCGCCCCCCATCACGCTGTAGCGGTGGACGTCGGCGACCTGGCCGTCGTAGGTGAGCCGGTAGATCTGGTCGTCGGCAGCCGCATCGGCCACCTCGGCGACGAAGAGCTCGACCTCGTACGGCTTCTCCCCGCCGCTGGAGAAGATCGTGCCGAGCGTCTGCGCGTAGGCGTTGGCCAGCCCGCGGCCGGTCACGTCACGCCGGTCGTAGGCGTAGCCGCGCATGTCGGCGAGCCGGACGCCGGCGATCCGGAGGTTCTCGAACTCGTTGTAGCGACCGACCGCGGCGAACGCGATCCGGTCGTAGATCTCGGAGACCTTGTGGAGTGCCTGCGAGGGGTTCTCGGAGGCGAACAGCACGCCGTCGGCGTACTGGACGGCGACGACGGAGCGGCCGCGGGCGATGCCCTTGCGGGCGTAGTCGGCGCGGTCCTTCATCACCTGCTCGGGCGAGACGTAGAACGGCATGCTCATCCGGCTAGGCCCCTTCGGTCGGGCTCGTCGAGACGGCGGTCAGCGTGGGGGCGGCCGGCCCGTCGGGGCGCTGCATCCGGCCGGCGATCATCCGGTCCGCGACGTCGGCCACCTCGGCGTCGGCCAGCCGGCGGCCGCCCTCGGCGGAGATGACGTGGACGACCGGGAAGATCCGGCGGGTGAGGTCGGGCCCCCCGGTCGCGGAGTCGTCGTCGGCGGCGTCGTAGAGGGCCTGCACGACGACCGTCACCGCATCGAGCTCGGAGAGGTCGTCACGGTAGAGCTTCTTGAGGGACCCGCGGGCGAAGAGCGACCCCGATCCGACCGAGTGGAACGCGGTCTCCTCGTAGCGGCCGCCCGTCAGGTCGTAGCTGAAGATCCGGCCCTGGCTGGTGGTGAGGTCGTAGCCGGCGAAGAGCGGTACGACGGCGAGCCCCTGCATCGCGAGGCCGAGGTTGTTGCGGATCAGCGCCGCGAGCCGGTTGGCCTTGCCGTCCATCGACAGCGTGGTGCCCTCGATCTTCTCGTAGTGCTCGAGCTCGGTCTGGAACAGCCGGACCAGCTCGACCGCGAGCCCGGCGGTGCCGGCGATGCCGACCGCGGAGTACTCGTCGGCGGCGAAGACCTTCTCGATGTCGCGCTGCGCGATCACGTTGCCCATCGTCGCGCGCCGGTCACCGGCCATCACGATCCCGCCGGGGTAGGTGGCGGCGACGATCGTGGTCGCGTGGGGCGCCAGGTCGCCGACCTGCCCCTGCGGGACCGCGCGGCGTGACGGGAGCAGGTCGGGCGCCGCCTCGGCGAGGAAGTCGGAGAAGGAGGAGGTCCCCGGCTGCAGGAAGGCAGCGGGCAGGCGGGGGTCGGTGCTCATGCGGAGTCCCTGTCGAAACCGGAGCGAAGCGACGATTTCGAGGGGGAGATCACTGGCCGCCCTTCTGGATGAACGACTTCACGAAGTCCTCCGCGTTGGTCTCGAGCACGTCGTCGATCTCGTCGAGGATCGCGTCGACGTCGTCGTCGAGGGCTTCCTTGCGCTCGGCGACATCGCTCTCGGTGGCGACCTCGGTGGCCTCGTCCGCCTCTGAGGACTTCCGGGGCTGCTTCTGCTCCTGTGCCATAGGTCGACCCTAGCCGGACTTCGGAAAGTTGAGGCGTGAAGGCCGCCGCTGCCTTCGCCTCGAGACCTGGTTGTGACGGGGGCCGGTGTGGAGTCACCCGGCTGATCCCCGATTCATCACGTGAAGTGGGCGACTCGGTGCTTCACACGGCCGGTACGCCGTGTGAGGTGCGGACTCGACCACTTCACGTGATGAATGGGTGGTCGGACGCGGACCGGCCCCACGCCGCCGACCCGCTCCCCGACCCCGGCGACTCAGCGGGTGAGTGCGCGGACCAATGCCTCGGCGGTGTCGCACCGGTCGATCAGGTCGCCCACACTGGCGCGGGTGCCGCGCAACGGATCGATCGTCGGCACCCGCTGCAGGGACTCGCGCCCGGGCAGGTCGAAGATCACCGAGTCCCAGGAGGCCGCGGCGACCGCATCGGCGTACTTCTCGAGGCAGCGGCCGCGGAACCAGGCCCGGGTGTCCTCGGGCGGGTCGTGCATCGCCGCCTCGATCGAGGCGTCGTCGAGCAGCCGCTCGATCCGCCCCATGCCGACCAGCCGGTGGTAGAGCCCCTTCTCGGGGCGGATGTCGGAGTACTGGTAGTCGATGAGCTGCAGCTTGGCGTCGTCCCAGCCGAGGCCGTCGCGGTCGCGGTAGTGCTCCAGCAGCTTCAGCTTGGCCACCCAGTCGAGCTCCCCCGCGCACTCCATGGGGTCCCGCTCGAGCCTGGTCAGCACCGACTCCCAGCGGGCGAGGACGTCGACGGTCTGCGGATCGGCGTCGGAGCCGAACCGGTCCTCGACGTACTTGCGGGCGAGGTCGAGGTACTCCAGCTGGAGCTGGACGGCGGTGAGCTCGCGCCCGTCGGTCAGCCGCACGGTCTGCTTGAGGGTCGTGTCGTGGGACACCGCCCGCAGTGCCGAGACGGCCCCGTCGACGGTGAGGTCGCGGTCGAGGAACCGGTCCTCGATCATCGAGAGCACCAGCGCGGTGGTGCCGACCTTGAGGTAGGTCGACACCTCGGCGAGGTTGGCGTCGCCGAGGATCACGTGCAGCCGCCGGTAGCGCTCGGGGTCGGCGTGCGGCTCGTCCCGGGTGTTGATGATCGGCCGCTTCAGTGTCGTCTCGAGACCCACCTCGACCTCGAAGTAGTCGGCCCGCTGGCTGATCTGGTAACCGTGCTCGCGGCCGTCCTGGCCGAGCCCGACCCGGCCGGACCCGCAGACCACCTGCCGCGACACGAAGAACGGTGTCAGGTGCCGCACGATCTCGCCGAACGGGGTGCTGCGCCGCATCAGGTAGTTCTCGTGGGCGCCGTAGGACGCCCCCTTGTTGTCGGTGTTGTTCTTGTAGAGGTTGATCGGCGCCCCGCCGGGCAGCTGCCCGGCCCGCCGCGACGCGTCGAGCATCACCTGCTCCCCCGCTTTGTCCCAGCGCACCACGTCGAGCGGGGTGGTGACCTCGGGCGTGGAGTACTCCGGGTGGGCGTGGTCGACGTAGAGCCGCGCGCCGTTGGTGAGGATGACGTTGGCGAGGCCGAGGTCCTCGTCGGTGAGCTGGGAGGGGTCGGCCACCTGTCGTGACATGTCGAAGCCGCGGGCGTCGCGCAGCGGCGACTCCTCCTCGAAGTCCCACCGGGCGCGGCGGGCCTTCACCGTCGCCGAGGCGTACGCGTTGACGACCTGGGACGAGGCGACCATCGGGTTGGCCAGCGGCTGTCCCTGCACGGAGATGCCGTACTCCACCTCGGTGCCCATCACTCGGCGCACGCTCATGGGTCGAGCCTACGGCCCCGGGCTGAGCCCCGACCCAGTCGCCGCGCTCGTCGACCTCACGGCCCCACGAGCCGGTCCCGTCCCGCGAGCTGGTCCCGCCCCGTTGCGGGTGGGCCGGCGGACCTCCGGCGAGTGAGGCGATCCGGTCAGCGCTTGCGCAGCTTGGGCAGCACGAACAGCAGCACGACTGCGATGACGGCGATGATGATGAGCCACTTCATGCGGTGACTCTAGCCGGGCGCACCGCGACCGTAGGCTCATCCGCATGGGTGTCTGGACCGATCACGTCGTCCCGCGGATCACCGACGCGTCGCTGAAGGGCCCCGAGATCGACGCGCTGAGGCGCGAGGCGTGCGCCCCCCTGACCGGCCGGGTGCTGGAGCTCGGCTTCGGCTCCGGCCTCAACGTCCGGTGGTACCCGCCCGCCGTCACCGCCGTCGCCGCCGTCGAGCCCTCCGACCTCGGCTGGCGGATGTCGGAGCGCCGTCGGGCGCGCACGACGGTGCCCGTCGCCCGACGCGGCCTGGACGGGCAGCGGCTCGACGAGCCCGACGCGTCGTACGACTCGGTGCTCTCGACGTTCACGCTGTGCACCATCCCCGACCCGGCGCTCGCCCTCGCGGAGGTACGCCGGGTGCTGCGGCCGGGCGGTGTCCTCTGTGTCGTCGAGCACGGCCTCTCCCCCGACACCGGCGTGGCGCGCTGGCAACGCCGGCTCGACCCGCTGCAGCGACGGGTCGCCGGCGGCTGCCACCTCTCGAGGGACGTCCCGGCCCTGGTGACGGCCGCCGGCTTCGAGATCACGACGCTGCGCGCCGAGCAGCTGCCGGGACCGGCGGTGTCGCGGCCCTGGACCTACGGCTTCCTGCTGACCGCGACCTGACGCCGTCTCATCGACGCCCCACCGACGCCTCAGCGCACTTCAGGGCGGGCGCGCGTGGGTCGGGACTGGAGCGCATGGGCCGCGTTGATCCCGATGAGCCCGCCCCAGCCCACCACCATCGCGGCCAGCCCCCCGCCGTCGACGGCCAGGCTGATCGCGGTGACGGGGATGCCGGCGACGCAGGAGACGATGCCGAGCGCCAGCTGCCGGGGCCCTGCGGCGGCGCGGTCGCGGTCGGCGCGGCCACGTCGTTCCAGGTCGTGCGCCGTCCGGGAGGCGACCGCCGCCTCGATGCGGTCCGCGAAGCTGTCGACCAGCGCCCGGTCGTAGGTCGACCCGAGCTCGCGGCGCGTCTCGAGGACGGCCTCGAGCTCGGTCCGCTCCAGCTCCTCGTCCCGCGCCACGGGATCAGAGGTACTGACCCGTGCTGGACACGGTGTCGATCGAGCGTCCCGGCTCGGTGCCCTGCTTGCCGGTGATGAGCGTCCGGATGAAGACGATCCGCTCGCCCTTCTTGCCGGCGATCTGGGCCCAGTCGTCGGGGTTGGTGGTGTTGGGCAGGTCCTCGTTCTCCTTGAACTCGTCGACGCACGCCTGCATCAGGTGACGCACGCTGATGCCGCGCTGGTCGAGGTCGAGGAAGTCCTTGATCGCCATCTTCTTCGCCCGGTCGACGATGTTCTGGATCATGGCGCCGGAGTTGAAGTCCTTGAAGTAGAGGACCTCCTTGTCACCGTTGGCGTAGGTGACCTCGAGGAACTGGTTCTCCTCGGACTCGGTGTAGATCCGCTCCACCGTGCGCTGGATGATCCCGGCCGCGGTCGCGTTGGTGTCGCCACCGAACTCGCGCAGGTCGTCCTCGTGCAGCGGCAGCTCGCCGGTGAGGTACTTGCTGAAGATGTCGCGGGCCGACTCGGCGTCGGGCCGCTCGATCTTGATCTTCACGTCGAGCCGGCCCGGCCTCAGGATCGCGGGGTCGATCATGTCGGGCCGGTTGGACGCACCGATCACCAGCACGTTCTCGAGCGCCTCGACGCCGTCGATCTCGCTCAGCAGCTGCGGGACGATGGTGTTCTCGACGTCGGAGGACACGCCCGAGCCGCGGGTGCGGAACAGCGAGTCCATCTCGTCGAAGAACACGATGACCGGCGTGCCGTGGCCGGCCTTCTCCCGCGCGCGCTGGAAGACCAGCCGGATGTGGCGCTCGGTCTCGCCGACGTACTTGTTGAGCAGCTCGGGGCCCTTGATGTTGAGGAAGTAGGACTTGCCCTCCCCGACCTGTCCGTTGTGTCCGGTGCGGGCGGCGACCTTCTTGGCCAGCGAGTTGGCGACCGCCTTGGCGATCAGGGTCTTGCCGCAGCCCGGCGGGCCGTAGAGCAGCACGCCCTTGGGCGGCTTGAGCTGGTGCTCCTTGAACAGGTCGGGATGCAGGTAGGGAAGCTCGACGGCGTCCTGGATCTGCTCGATCTGGCCGCTCAGCCCGCCGATCGCCTCGTAGGCGATGTCGGGGACCTCCTCGAGGACCAGCTCCTCGACCTCGGACTTGGGGACCCGCTCGTAGGCGTAGCCGGCACGGCCGTCGAGCAGCAGCGAGTCGCCGGCGCGCAGCGTCACCTCGCGCAGTGGCTCGGCGAGGCGTACGACCCTCTCCTCGTCGGCGTTGGCGATCACCAGGGCGCGGTCGCCGTCGGCGAGCAGCTCCTTGAACATGACGACCTCGCCGATCTGCTCGAAGTCGAGCGCGGCGACGACGTTGAGGGCCTCGTTGAGCATGACCTCCTGGCCCCGCACGAGGGTGTCGACGTCGACGGCCGGGCTCGCGGTGACGCGCAGCTTGCGGCCACCGGTGAACACGTCGATCGAGTCGTCGTCGTTGCGCTGCAGGAAGGTGCCGAAGCCGGCCGGCGGTTGTGCGAGCCGGTCGACCTCCTCCTTGAGCCGCGTGATCTGGTCGCGGGCCTCGCGGAGCGTCTCGGCCAGTCGCTCGTTCTGCGCGGTGACCGCGGAGAGCGAGCGCTGGGTGTCGGCGAGCCGCAGCTCGATGCCGCGGGAGTGGCCGGGCGCCTCACCGAGCCGACGCCGCAGGTCGACCACCTCGGCCTCGAGGAAGCGCACCTGGTCCGCGAGCTCGGACGCGGAGCGACCGCCCGCGCCGGACCTGCCTTCGGATGCTGACATCACTGGTCACCTCCTCCGCTTGCGACACTACCCGCGCTGCGCCGCGAGGGAAGCCACAACGCACCGGTCCGCCTCACCATTCGGACGAGGCCGTGGTGCGGACGTTCAGCCGTCGAGACGCTCGTCCAGCAGCTGCGGCGGCAGGTCGGCCGGGCGGGGGCCGGTGTAGTCGGGCCCGTACGCCCCCGGTGCGGGGCGGCGGCGTCGCTGCGGCGGCCGCTCCCCGGGTGCCATCCTCCGCGCGGTGACCAGGAAGGCGGTGTGGCCGATCATCGAGTGCCCGGGGCGCACGGCGAGGCCCTCGACGTGCCAGTCGCGCACCAGCGATTCCCAGGCACTGGGCTCGGTGAACCCGCCGTGGGCCCGGAGGGTCTCGACGTAGCGCGAGAGCTGGGTCGTGGTCGCGACGTAGGCGCAGACGATGCCGCCGGGCCGCAGCGCGTCCGCCACGGCGTCGACGCAGTCCCACGGCGCCAGCATGTCGAGCACCACCCGGTCGGCGCGCTCCCCGCGGCGCGGCAGCTCCTCGGCGAGGTCGCCGAGCGTCAGCTCCCAGGCCGGGTGGGTGGCACCGTCGGCGGTGGTGCCGAAGAACTGGGTGACGTTGCGCCGGGCGACCTCGGCGAACTCCTCGCGCCGCTCGTACGACGACAGCCGGCCGTGGGGCCCGACGGCGCGCAGCAGCGAGCAGGTCAGCGCGCCGGACCCCACGCCGGCCTCCACGACGTCCGCCCCGGGGAAGACGTCGGCCAGGGCCACGATCTGGGCGGCGTCCTTGGGGTAGACGACCGCTGCGCCGCGCGGCATCGACACGGCGTACTCGGACAGCAGCGGCCGGAAGACCAGGTACTGCCCGCCGGCCGAGGACGTGACGGTGAACCCCTCGTCGCGCCCGATCAGCTCGTCGTGGTCGAGGTGCCCCTTGTTGGAGAAGAACCGCTTCCCGGCCACCAGCTCGAAGTTGTGGCGCCGGCCCTTGCTGTCGGTCAGCCGCACCCACTCGCCGACCCGGAGCGGGCCCCGGTGGACGCCCGACCACGCCTCGGGCGAGACGTCGGGTGCCCCGGGAGCCGGACCCGTGGTGGGCTCGGGATCGTGCTCAGCCATGGTGGTCGGTCTCCCGGAAGGCGCGCTCGACGTCGGAGGTGGCCAGCACGCCGTAGACCGAGCCGTCGTCCTCCAGCAGCAGGTACTCGGTGGCGGGGGTGCGGCCGATCGCGGTCACCAGGTCCTCGCCCGCGATCGTCGCCGGCAGCGTCAGGCCGTCCTCGAGGCTGCGCGCGACGGTGGACACCGCGACCCACGGCCGCCGGTCCTCGGGCGTGGCCACGAGGGCGGCCTCGTTGACCAGCCCCACGGGGCGGCCGGAGCCGGTCACGGTGACGATGCCGCCCGCCTGCGCCTCGTGGGCGCGGCGTACGGCCTCGGCGAGGGGCAGGTCCTCCGGGACCGAGAGCGTACGCCGGGCCAGCCCCCGGGCGACCAGCGACGGCAGCCGGCTGCGGATGCGGGCCGAGCTGAGGGCCGCACTGGCGCCGGTCCACAGGAACAGTCCCACCACGAACGCGAGGGCGAAGTCGATCACCCCGGGCGAGCGGCCGAGGACGCTCTCCATGGCGATCGGCCAGCACAGCGCCGCGACGGCGGTGACCCGGCCGCCCCAGGCGGCGACGACGGTGCCGCGGTGGGCGCTGCCGGTCACCCGCCACACGCCGCTCTTGAGCACCCGACCGCCGTCGAGCGGCAGGCCGGGGACGAGGTTGAGGATGCCGACCAGCAGGTTGGCTCCGGTGAGGCCCTCGACGGCGAGCCGCAGCAGGCCGTCCGGTGTCACGAACCACAGGCCGAGCGCGGCGGCTCCGACGGCGATGGAGGTGAGCGGCCCGACCACCGCGATCCCGAACTCCTCGCCCGGCCTGCGCGCCTCGCCCTCGATGGCGGTCATGCCGCCGAGGAAGTGCAGCGTGATCGAGGAGACGAGGAACCCGTAGCGCCGGGCCATCAGCGCGTGCGAGATCTCGTGGAGCAGCACCGAGAGGTAGAGCAGCACCGCGAACAGGAAGCCCGCGAGGTACTTCCACGCCCCGAGCCCGGGCGAGACCGCGTCGACCCGCGGCGACATCAGCACGGCGATCAGACCGGCGACGAGGAACCACGAGGAGGAGATCAGGATCTCGCTGCCGGCGACGGTGCCGATGCGGAACGTGCCGGGGGGCCGCTGCCGGGGGGAGTCGGGCGGCGCGGGATGGTCTGACGGCACACATCGAGGCTATCCGAACCGGCCCCGCCCTTCCGCATCGCTGTCGGTGCTCCCGCCTAGGCTGCCGACATGCCCGGCCGCCCCTCCCCGTCCGAGGCGCTGTCGACACCGGTCGACGGCGTCGAGGTGCTCGGCGCGCTGTCGCCGAGCCGGGCCGGCGACTTCATGACCTGTCCCCTGCTCTACCGGTTCCGCACCGTCGACAGGCTCCCGGAGGCGCCCTCTCCCGAGGCCACCCGCGGCACCCTGGTCCACCAGGTGCTCGAGGACCTCTTCGACCTCCCGGCCGCCGGACGCACGCCCGAGCAGGCCCGCCGGCTGCTGGTCCCCACCTGGGAGCGGCTGCTCGAGGCCGAGCCCGAGCTGGCCGAGATGTTCACGGCCGTCGAGGGCGGCCCCCCGCTCGAGGAGTGGCTGGCCTCCTGCCGCGACGTCCTCGACCGCTACTTCTCCCTGGAGGACCCCCGCCTGCTCGAGCCGGCCGAGCGCGAGCTCTACGTCGAGGCGCTGCTCGACTCCCGGCTGCTGCTGCGCGGCTTCGTCGATCGGCTCGACATCGCCCCCGACGGCCGGATCCGGGTGGTGGACTACAAGACCGGCCGGTCGGTCCCGCCCCACCTCGAGGGCAAGGCGCTCTTCCAGATGAAGTTCTACGCCCTGGTCATCTGGCGCACCCGCGGGGTGATCCCGGCGATGCTGCAGCTGGTCTACCTCGGCAACGGCGAGCTGCTCCGCTACGTCCCCGACGAGCAGGACCTGCTGGCCACCGAGCGCAAGGTCGAGGCGATCTGGCGCGCCATCCAGAAGGCGACCGACGAGCGCGACTGGCGACCCCACCGATCCCGGCTGTGCGACTGGTGCTCGTTCCGCGAGATCTGCCCCGAGTGGGGCGGCACCCCGCCGCCGCTGCCGGAGGTGGTGGCTCCCGCCGACCCGGGCGAGCTCACCGCCGAAGACGTCGACTGAGCGGGGAGCGCGCTGCGACGGTGCGGTACGGCGAGACCGGTCAGGCTGCGCGCGACCGCGAAGCGACCATCGAGGACGTCGACCGAGCGGGGAGCGCGCTGCGACGGTGCGGTACGGCGAGACCGGTCAGGCTGCGCGCGACCGCGAAGCGACCATCGAGGACGTCGACCGAGCGGGGAGCGCGCTGCGACGGTGCGGTACGGCGAGACCGGTCAGGCTGCGCGCGACCGCGAAGCGACCATCGAGGACGTCGACCGAGCGGGGAGCGCGCTGCGACTGGCCTCAGAGCCCGTGCCGCTCCGCCCACAGCGCCGCCTGGGTGCGGTCCTGCACGCCGATCGTCGCGAACGTGGAGGTCAGGTGGGCCTTCACGGTCCGCTCGCTGATGCCGAGCCGCCGCGCGATCTGCTTGTTCGCCAGCCCCTCCCGGACCAGTCCCAGCACCTCCCGCTCCCGGGCGGTGAGCTCGACACCCGGGGACGCACGCCGCGCGCCCAGCAGCTGCCGGGCCGCCCGGGGGTGCAGCGGTGACTCGCCGCGGTGGACCGCCCGGACCCCGGCCAGCAGCTCCTCGGGGTCGGAGTCCTTGAGCAGGTAGCCCACCGCCCCCGCGTCCAGCGCCGCCTCGATCCGCTCGCTGTCCGAGAACGACGTCAGCACCATCACCTGGGCGCTCCCGGCCGCCACGATCCGCCTGGTCGCCTCGACGCCGTCGACGTCGGGCATCTGCAGGTCCATCACGACGACGTCGGGTCGCTCCTGCGCGGCCAGCGCCACCGCCTCCTCGCCACCGCTGGCGGAGGCGACGACGTCGATGTCCTCCGCACCGCACAGCAGCTGCGCCAGCCCCGCGCGGACGACGGCGTGGTCGTCGACCACCACCACCCGGATCTCCGTCCCCGGCGTCATGCGATCACCTCCAGGGTCACCGTGGTCCCGTGCCCCGGCTCCGAGGCGACCTCCAGCCGGCCACCCTCGTCGCGGGCCAGCCCGGCCAGGCCGCGCAGCCCCAGGTGTGCGCCGTCGGTGGGGTGGGCCCCGTCGATGCCGACCCCGTCGTCGCGCACGACCAGCACGATCCGGCCGTCCCGGCGCTCGACGACGACGTCGAGCAGGGAGCCCCGCGAGTGCCGTTGCGCGTTGCGTACCGCCTCCTGCGCGACCCGCCACACCAGCCGCACCGCCCGGTCGGGGGCGCCGGCGACGCCATCGACGCTCACGTGGGCCGTCATCCCGGCTGCCGCGGCCGGGGCCACCAGGTCGTCCAGCGCCGCCGCCAGCCCGTCGGCGTCGAGGTCGGGCGGGTGGATCTCCACCAGCAGCGACCGAAGCGCGCGCAGCGACCCGCGCAGCGACCCGGCCGCGTCTGCGACGACCGTCGGCTCGACCGGAGCGGGCTCGCGGGCGGCCGCCGAGAGCGCGAAGGCGGTCCCGGCCAGGTCCTGGACGACGCCGTCGTGCAGGTCCCGCGCGATCCGCCGACGCTCCGCCTCGGAGGCGTCGATCGCGGCCTGCAGCAGCCGCTGCCGCTCGTCGGCCGCGCGGCGCAGCCGTCGCGACAGGCCCCAGATCATCAGCAGGGCCAGCGCGCCGAGCACCAGCATCGACCCGAGCATGATCCGCCGGAACGGGCCGAACACCTGCTGGGTGTCGGCCTCGATGTCGGCGGTCGAGTAGTAGGCCTCGAACAGGAGCGGGGTCCCGTCGGGCGCGACCACCCGGGTGTAGACCTCCACCAGTCCGGTGGCGTCGCTCTCCAGCCGGTTCTCCGGTTCGGAGAGGTCCGAGACCTCGGCGTCGGTGCCCCCCTCGCGCAGGATCTCGCGCTCGTCCGGGCCCAGTGCGTACTGCTCGCCGATCAGCGGGGTCTGGTCGGACCAGACGATGGTCCCGTCGCCGGACCACAGCTTGATCCGTCGGATGTCCCCGACGAGCAGCCGGTCCAGCACGTCCCGGTCGAACCGGTCGATCGCACCCGGGTCGCCCGAGACCAGCCCGGGGCGGAGCGAGGGCTGGGCGACCGAGTGCGCCAGCATGTACGTCGTCTGCCGGGCGTCGCCGAGCGCCTCCTCCTCGGCCGCCTGGTCGGTCAGCCGGTCGCTGATGACGGCGAGCGCGAGGAACAGGAGGAGCCCGACGCCCAGGAACTGGGCAACCGGGCTCCTCATCACTCCCGCCGAACGGGCGTCAGGTCGCATGCCGACCGAGGATAGGGGTCACCAGCGGACCGTGCCGCGACACACCTGGCCGTGGTGGCGGGCGCGGAGCCGGAAGGTGTCGGTCCCGGCCAGGTTGGACATGCGCCGCTCCACGCTGAATGACCCTGACCGCCCGCCCGTCGTCCCGCGGCCACGGGCCGAGACGCTGCCGTTGTGGGTCAACCGCCAGCGCCAGTTCTGGCCCGACACGTTGCTGTCGACCTCGGCCTCGACCTCCAGCCGGCCGTCGTCGCTCTTGACCTTGAGCTTCCAGTTCGCCGAGCCCGAGCAGCCGCCCTGGCGGATCCTCTCGTCCCCCGCTCCAGCCGGGACCGAGGTCCCCGCCGTCACCAGCATCGCCGCCGCCAGTGCCGCGGCTGCCGTCCTGCGCATCATCTCCAGACCTCCAGTGCCTTTCGGGTGAGGGTCCAGAGTGGGCGACGCCACCGACACTCCACCAGTGTCCAGTGGTCCTAGTACCAGGCGGCCGGCGCCGGGAGGTCGGCCACCCGTAGTCCTTCGAGGGACGCGTGGAAGACCCGGCCCTCCCCTTCGGGCACGGCCACGTGGCTGGGGACGACCAGCACGAGGCAGCCCGCCCTCTCGGCCGACGCCGCGCCCGTGTCGGAGTCCTCGATCGCCAGGCAGCGGCTCGCGTCCACGCGCAGCTCGGCCGCCGCCTTGAGGTACGGGTCCGGGTAGGGCTTGCCGCGGCTCACCGCGTCGCCGGTCACGACGGCGTCGAAGGTGCCGGCTGGCAGCGCGTCGAGCACCGGGACGACGAACCGGCGGTAGGACATCGTGACCAGCCCGAGCGGCACGCCCGCCTCACACAGCTCCGCGAGGAGCTCGCGCGCGCCCGGCCGCCACGGCACCTCCTCCGCGATCCGCGCCACCACCGTGTCCAGCAGCTCCTCGACGATGTCGGAGGGTTCGAGGTCGATCCCCATGTGCTCGCGGATGTAGCGGCCGGAGTCCAGCAGGTCGTGGCCCACGAGGTTGAGCGCGTGGTCGCTCGACCAGCTGCCGCCGTGCCGGTCGGCGAGCGCGAACTCCGCGTCGATCCAGTACGGCTCGGTGTCGACCAGGGTGCCGTCCATGTCCCACAGGACGGCCTCGGGCAGCAGCGCCACCTCAGTCCTCCGGGTCGTAGCCGAGGTTGGGAGAGAGCCAGCGCTCGGCCTCGGCGAGCGTCCATCCCTTGCGCTCGGCGTAGTCGGCGACCTGGTCGCGTCCGAGCCGGCCCACGACGAAGTACTGCGAGTCGGGGTGGGAGAAGTACCAGCCCGAGACCGAGGCGCCCGGCCACATCGCCATCGAGTCGGTCAGCTCGATGCCGACCTGCTGCTCGACGTCGAGCAGCCGCCACAGCGTCTGCTTCTCGGTGTGGTCCGGGCACGCGGGGTAGCCGGGCGCGGGCCGGATCCCGCGGTAGCGCTCGCGGACCAGGTCGGCGTGGTCGAGCCTCTCGTCGCCGGCGTACCCCCACAGCTCGGTGCGGATCCGCTGGTGCAGCCGCTCGGCGAAGGCCTCGGCCAGCCGGTCGGCGAGCGACTCGAGCAGGATGGCGTCGTAGTCGTTGAGGTCGGCCTTGAACTGTGCGGCCTTCTCCTGGGTGCCGTGCCCGGCGGTGACCGCGAAGCCGCCGACGTGGTCGCGCAGCCCCGTGCTCTTGGGGGCGACGTAGTCGGCGAGCGACCGGTTCGGGACTCCCTCACGGTGCTGGCCCTGCTGCCGCAGCTGGCGCAGCACCTCGTACGGCTCGTCGTGGTGGTCGGTGAGGTAGACCTCGATGTCGTCGCCGACGCTGTTGGCCGGCCACAGCCCGACGACCCCGTGGGCGGTCAGCCACTTCTCCCCGGCCAGCCGGTCCAGCATCTCCTGGGCGTCGTCGTAGAGCTTGCGGGCCGTCTGGCCGGTCGTCGGGTTGTTGAGGATGTCGGGGAAGGACCCCTTCATCTCCCAGGCGTTGAAGAACGGCTGCCAGTCGATGTAGCGGCGCAGCTCGGTGAGGTCGTAGTTGCGGAAGACGCGGACGTGCTGGGTCTCCCCCGGCCGGCCGATGAGGGGCGAGACGTCGCGGTCCTGCCGCAGCAGCAGCCGGGGCCGGGGCGGCCGGTAGCCGCTCCAGTCGATCGGGCTGGCGTTGTCGCGGGCCTGCCCGAGCGTCACCATCGGGCGGTCGTGCTTGGCGGCGTGGCGGGCGCGCAGGCTGTCGTAGTCGGCCGTGACGTCGGCGAGCAGCTTCTTGCGGCGCTCCGGGTGGAGCAGCGAGGCGACGGTCGGGACCGAGCGGGAGGCGTCCTTGACCCAGACCACCGGTCCGTCGTACTTGCCGTCGACCTTGACGGCGGTGTGGGCCCGGGAGGTGGTGGCACCGCCCACCAGCAGCGGGATGTCGAAGCCCTGGCGCTGCATCTCGCCGGCCATCGTGACCATCTCGTCGAGCGAGGGGGTGATCAGGCCGGAGAGTCCGATCGCGTCCGCCTCGTGCTCCCGGGCGGCGTCGAGGATCTTCTGGGGCGGCACCATCACACCGAGGTCGATGACCTCGTAGTTGTTGCACTGCAGCACGACGCCGACGATGTTCTTGCCGATGTCGTGGACGTCGCCCTTCACGGTCGCCATCACGACGGTGCCGTTGGTGTCCTTCTGCTTCGCGAGCTCGGGGTTCCTGAGCTTCTCCTCCTCGATGAAGGGAATCAGGTAGCCGACGGCCTTCTTCATGACGCGCGCGCTCTTCACGACCTGCGGGAGGAACATCTTGCCCGAGCCGAACAGGTCGCCGACGACGTCCATCCCGTCCATCAGCGGCCCCTCGATCACCTCGATGGGGCGGCCGCCGCGGGCCTCGATCTCGGCGCGCAGCTCTTCGGTGTCGGCCTCGATGTGGGCGTCGATGCCCTTCACCAGCGCATGCGTGATCCGCTCGGAGACAGGGAGCGCGCGCCACTCCTCCTCCGTCGGGTCCTCGTCGGTCGCCGCCCGGTTGTAGGTCTCGGCGACCTCGAGCAGCCGCTCGGCGGCGTCGGGGCGGCGGTTCAGGACGACGTCCTCGATCCGGTCCCGCAGCTCGGCGTCGACCTGGTCGTAGACCGCGAGCGCGCCGGCGTTGACGATGCCCATGTCGAGGCCCGCCTCGATGGCGTGGAACAGGAAGACCGCGTGGATCGCCTCGCGTACCGGGTTGTTGCCGCGGAAGGAGAAGCTGACGTTGGAGATGCCGCCGGAGACCAGCGCCCCGTCGAGGTTCGCCTTGATCCACCGGGTCGCTTCGATGTAGTCCTGCCCGTACGTCGCGTGCTCCTCGATCCCCGTCGCGACGGCGAAGACGTTGGGGTCGAAGATGATGTCCTCGGGCGGGAAGCCGACCTCCTCGGTCAGGATCCGGTAGGCCCGCCTGCACACCTCGGTCCGCCGCTGCAGGCTGTCGGCCTGGCCGTCCTCGTCGAAGGCCATCACGACGACGGCGGCACCGTAGCGGCGGCAGAGCCGGGCCTGCTCGACGAACTTCTCCTCGCCCTCCTTGAGCGAGATCGAGTTGACCACCGGCTTGCCCTGGACGCACTTGAGGCCGGCCTCGATCACCTCCCACTTGGAGGAGTCGACCATCACGGGCACCCGGCTGATGTCGGGCTCGCTGGCGACCAGCTTGAGGAACCGGTCCATCGCGGCGACGCCGTCGATCATGCCCTCGTCCATGTTGACGTCGATGACCTGGGCACCGTTGTCCACCTGCTGGGCCGCGACGGTCAGCGCGGTGTCGTAGTCGCCGTCCTTGATCAGGTTGCGGAACCGGGCCGAGCCGGTGATGTTGGTCCGCTCCCCCACGTTGACGAAGAGGCTGTCGGCGTCGATCGTGAACGGCTCCAGGCCGGCGAGCCGCATCGCGGAGCCCGGCGTGGCCGGCGTCCGCGGCTCGGCTCCCTTGACGGCGGTCGCGATGGCCTCGATGTGCTCCGGGGTGGTGCCGCAGCAGCCGCCGGTCAGGTTCACCAGGCCGGACGCGGCGAACTCCCCCAGCACCTCGGCCATCTGGTCGGGCGTCTCGTCGTACTCGCCGAACTCGTTGGGCAGCCCGGCGTTGGGGTGGGCGGAGACGAAGCAGTCGGCCACCCGGGCGAGCTCGGCGACGTACGGCCGGAGGTCGGTCGCGCCCAGCGCGCAGTTGAGGCCGACGACGAGGGGCCGGACGTGACGGACGCTGTTCCAGAACGCCTCGGTGGTCTGGCCCGAGAGGGTGCGGCCGCTGGCGTCGGTGATGGTGCCGGAGATCCAGACCGGCCAGCGTCGGCCCTGCTCCTCGAAGAGCGTCTCGAGGGCGAAGATCGCCGCCTTGGCGTTGAGGGTGTCGAAGATCGTCTCGACCAGCAGCAGGTCCGCGCCGCCGTCGACCAGCCCGCGGGCCTCCTCGAGGTAGGAGCCGACCAGCTCGTCGAAGCTGGTGTTGCGGGCACCGGGGTCGTTGACGTCGGGGGAGATCGAGGCCGTCTTGTTGGTCGGGCCCAGCGAGCCCGCCACGAACCGCGGGCGCTGCTCGGTGGCCACGGCGTCGGCGGCCTCGCGGGCGAGCGCCGCCGCCGAGCGGTTCATCTCGTAGCAGTGGTCCTGCAGCCCGTAGTCGGCCTGCGAGATGCTGGAGGCCGTGAAGGAGTTGGTGCAGACGACGTCGGCGCCGGCGTCGAGGTAGCGCCGGTGGATCTCGCGGATGATGTCGGGCTGGGTCAGCGAGAGGACGTCGGAGTCGCCGCGGAGGTCGTGGCCGTGGTCGGCGAACGGCGCGCCCCGGTAGTCGGCCTCGCCGAGCTGGTGCCCCTGGATGAGGGTCCCCATCGCTCCGTCGATCACCAGGATCCGCTCCCGGAGCGCGCTCGTGAGGGCTTCGGTCGCGTCGGGCCGCTGGGCGGGGTCGGACACGGTTCTCCTCTCGGGTCCGGGTCGGCCACCAGCCTATTGACCGGGTCCAGGTGGTGGACCGGGTTCCCGGATGGTGACACCGGCATCGTGGCACCGGCCCGATCAGCAGCGAAATCGTCGGGGCCCGTGACTAGGCTGTGCCGGTGATCGAGATCGAGGACGTCCCCGACCTGGTGGACCCGGTCGTCATCGCCGCGTTCGCGGGCTGGAACGACGCCGCCGACTCCTCCTCCGCCGTGGTGGACCACCTGATGGACGTCTGGGACGCCCGGGTCATCGGGCACGTCGACCCGGAGGACTTCTACGACTTCCAGGTCAACCGGCCCACGGTCGGCAGCGACGAGCGCGGCCACCGGCGCCTGGTGTGGCAGACCACGCAGATCGCGGTCGCCTCCCCACCCGACCTGGACCGCGACGTGATCCTGATCCGCGGCCTCGAGCCCAACCTGCGGTGGCGGCAGTTCTGCGCCGAGCTGCTGGCCGCCTGCGACGACCTGGGCGGGCGGCTGGTGATCACCTTCGGGGCGCTGCTGGCCGACACCCCGCACACCCGCCCGATCCCGGTGACCGGCACCGCCACCGAGCCCGACCTGGTCGACCGGCTCAAGCTGGAGCAGTCGACGTACGAGGGCCCGACCGGCATCGTCGGCGTCTTCCAGGACGCCTGCGTACGGCTCGACGTGCCGGCGGTCTCCTACTGGGCGGCCGTGCCCCACTACGTGCCGCAGCCGCCGTGCCCCAAGGCCACGCTGGCGCTGCTCGGCCAGCTCGAGGACCTGCTGCAGGCGAGCATCCCGCTGGGCGACCTGCCCGAGGACGCGCGAGCCTGGGAGCGCGGCGTCGACGAGCTCGCCGAGGAGGACGAGGACGTCGCCGACTACGTCCGGGCCCTCGAGGAGACCCGCGACACCACCGACCTGCCCGAGGCCTCGGGCGAGGCCATCGCGCGCGAGTTCGAGCGCTACCTCAAGCGCAACAACAAGCCCGAGGACGGCTGACCCGCCGCTGCCCTACAGCGACAGGCCGAGCGCCGCGTCGAGGAGCCGGTGCACGGTGGCCGCGGCGGCCCCGTCGGAGGTGTCGGCGAGCCCGTCCGTGCCGAGGGTCGCGTCGACCCAGGCCTGGACGGCCGCGACCGCGGTCGGCGCGTCGAGGTCGTCAGCCAGCGCCGCGAGCACGGCCTCGACGACGGGAGCGGCGGGGGCGCCGGCCCCCAGCGAGAGGGCGCGCCGCCACGTCGCCAGGGTGTCGACGGCGTCCCAGAGCTCGGCGTCGACCCACTCCCAGTCGGAGCGGTAGTGGTGGCGCAGCAGTGCCAGCCGGATCGCCATCGGGTCGACGTCGCTGCGGCGCAGCGCGTTGACGAAGACCAGGTTGCCGCGCGACTTCGACATCTTCTCGCCGTCGTAGCCGACCATGCCGGAGTGGGCGTACGCCCGGGCGAACCGGGCACCGCGCGCGACCTGGGCCTCGGACGCGCACATCTCGTGGTGCGGGAACACCAGGTCGCTCCCGCCGCCCTGGACGTCGAAGGTGGTCCCGAGGTGCTCGAGGGCGATGGCGGTGCACTCGACGTGCCAGCCCGGCCGGCCCGGGCCGAACGGGCTGTCCCAGGCAGGTTCGCCCGGCCGCTCGGACCGCCACAGGATGCAGTCGAGCGGGTCCTTCTTGCCGGCGCGTTCGGGGTCACCGCCGCGGTCGCCGAAGACCGCCAGCATCTGCTCCCGGGTCCAGCCCGACAGCTCGCCGAAGGCTTCGTCCGCGGTCACCGAGAAGTAGAGGTCGTCGTCGACGCGGTAGACCGAGCCGGTGCGCTCCAGCTCCCGGATCAGGTCGACGACCAGCGGGATCGACTCGACCGCACCGACGTAGTGGTCGGGAGGGACGACGCGGAGCGCCTCCATGTCCTCCCTGAAGAGCGCGGTCTCGCGCTCGGCCAGCTCGCGCCAGTCGCCGCCGACCTTGTCGGCGCGCTCGAGCAGCGGGTCGTCGACGTCGGTGACGTTCTGGACGTACGTCACGTCGTGCCCGGCGTTGCGCCACGCCCGCAGCAGCAGGTCGAAGCCGATGTAGGTCGCCGCGTGGCCGAGGTGGGTGGCGTCGTAGGGGGTGATCCCGCAGACGTAGAGCCGGGCCGGTCCGGCGTCCGGAGTGACGTCGACGAGGGCGCCGGACGCGGTGTCCTGGAGGCGCACGGTCGGACCGACCACGGCGAGGTCGGGGAGCTCGGGGGCGGGCCAGGCACGCATGCGGGAAGGGTAGCCGGGGCCCTCAGAACGGCGGCCACGGGATGGCCGGCCAGTCACCCCGCGGGACCGGGAAGACCGCGGTGCCCCGCAGCCGCTCGCCGCGGTGTCGCAGCCGCATCAGCTCCACGTCGTCCAGCAGCTCCCCGAGCTCCTCGCCGACGGGGCCGCCGAGCGCCGCCAGCAGCCGGTCGACGCCGCCGAGCTCGTCGTCGGCCAGCGGCTCGCCCGCCCAGCCCCAGAGCACCGTGCGCAGCTTGGGGTCGGAGTGGAAGCAGACGCCGTGGTCGACGCCGTACCGGTGGCCGTCGGGCATCTCCAGGACGTGCCCGCCCTTGCGGTCGGCGTTGTTGACCAGCACGTCGAAGACCGCCATCCGGCGCAGCGGCACCGAGTCCTCGTGGACCAGGGCGATCGGCTGGTCGTGCTGGTCGAGGCCGTCGAAGACGTGGCGGTAGCCGGGCGGGTCCGCCCCCTCGGGGACCACCGTGACCGCCTCCTGCTGGGGGTCGGGCTCACGCCAGAGCTGCACCATGCCGCGGCCGTAGGGCCCCTCCCTCAGGATCGTCGGCGGCACGACGTCCCAGCCGAGCGCCTGGGAGACGACGTACGCCGCCCGCTCGCGGAGCGCCAGCGTGCCGTCGGGGAAGTCCCAGAGGGGCCGCTCCCCCGCCACCGGCTTGTAGACCACGCGTACGCCGTCGACCTCCGCCACGAAGGTCGCGTTGGAGGCGGGCATGATCCGGCCGTGGAGGACCAGCTCGCCGTCCTCCGGCACCCGCTCGGTCACGGGTCGCGGCGACGGAATCCGTTGGCACGGACGCAGAGATGGCCCTCGGGGTCGATCGGGTTGCCGCAGAAGGGACAGCTCGGCCGCCCCGCCTCGACGACCTGCTCGGCGCGCTTGACGAAGGAGCGTGCCGCCGCGGCGCCGAGCCGGACCAGCAGCAGCTCGTCGGGCTCCGGCTCCTCGAAGTCCTCGTCGACCTGGTCGGGGGCGACCACGGCCGCCTCCGAGTAGGGGAAGACCTCGATCACGACCCGCTCCGCGTCGGGGTCCCACGAGAGGGTCATGGTGCCGGCCCGGAACTCCTCCTCGATCGGCGCGTCCAGCGGCTCGGTGTCGTCGAGGTCGAGCGGCGCGACCGCCGGGACCACGCCCCGGGTGTCGGACCCCATCAGCTCGTCGAGCAGCTGGTCCATCCGCTCGGCGAGCGCGACGACCTGCTGCTTCTCGAGGGCCACGCTGACCACCCGCCGGCCCTCGCGGGCCTGCAGGAAGAAGGTGCGCTCCCCGGGCGTGCCGACGGTGCCCGCGACGAAGCGCTCGGGCGGGTCGAAGGAGTGGACGACAGGCACGGGCCCAACCCTAGTCAGCCGGTCCAGCGGGCCCCGCGCCACCACCGACGACCCCGGTGCGGGGCGCCCGGCGCCGTCCCTTCGGCGCCAGCCACGCCAGGTCGCCGTCGTGGGTGTTGGTCTGCAGCACGTACGTCCCCTCGGCGGTCAGCCGCACCACGGACACCGAGGCGGGGTCGACGTGGAGCCGCTGGAACAGGTCCAGGTGCAGCCCGAGCGCGTCGGCGAGCACCGCCTTCAGCGGGTCGCCGTGGGTGACGGCGGCCCACACCGCGTGGGGTCCGTGCTCGGCCTCGACGCGGGCGTCGTGACGGCGTACGGCCTCGACCACGCGGGAGGCCATCGCCGCCATCGACTCGCCGTCGGGGAACGTGACGCCTGCCGGGTGGCGCTGCACGGCCTTCCAGAGCTTCTCGCGGGCGAGGTCCTTGAGGGCCCGGCCCTGCCAGGCGCCGTAGTCGCACTCGACGAGGCCCTTGTCGCTCCCCACCCGGCGTGGCTCGGCCTGCGCCCGGGCGATCGCCGTGGCGGTCTCGCGGCACCGCTCCAGCGGGCTGGTGACCACGGCGGCCAGCGGGACCGCGGCCAGACGACGCCCCACCCGCTCGACCTGCTCACGGCCCACGTCGTCGAGGTGGACCCCCTTCTGCCGGCCCGTGAGCACGCCACTGACGTTGGCCGTCGAACGGCCGTGCCGGACCAGCACCACGGTTGCCATGTCGGGGACTGTACTGGCGCTAGCGTGGGGTCGTGATCGTCGACAGCGCCCTCTACCGGAAGGGCACCCGGGTCCCGGTCGACTGCGAGGTGGCCGACCTGGCGACGATGCGCGAGCGCTGCGAGCCCGGTGACTTCGTGTGGGTCGGCCTGCACGAGCCGGACCTCCACGAGCTGGCCAAGGTCGCCAACGCGTTCCACCTGCACCCCCTGGCCGTCGAGGACGCCGTCAACGCCCACCAGCGCCCCAAGCTGGAGCGCTACGACGACACGATCTTCCTCACCGTCAAGACGCTCTGGTACGTCGACGAGGAGGACGCCGTCGAGACCGGCGAGATCAACCTGTTCGTCGGCACCGACTTCGTCGTCAGCGTCCGCCACGGCACGGGCGGCGCGCTGCGCCAGGCCCGGGTCGACCTCGAGGCCCGCGAGGCGGTGCTGGCCCACGGGCCGACCGCGGTCGTCTACGCGGTGTGCGACCAGGTGGTGGACGGCTACGAGGCCGTGGTCGACGAGCTGGTGGACGACGTCGACGAGGTCGAGCTGTCGGTGTTCTCCGAGCAGCGCACCAACGACTCCGCCCGGATCTACGTGCTCAAGCGCGAGCTCGCCGAGGTCCGCCGCGCGGTGATGCCGCTGCGGGAGCCGATCGGCCGCTTCGCCAACGGCACCGTCCGCGGCATCGACCCGGAGGCCGGGGCGTACTTCCGCGACGTGGGCGACCACCTCGCCCGGACCGCCGAGACCGTGGACGAGCTCGACGGCCTGCTCTCGACCGCCTTCGACGCCCACCTGGCGCGGATCTCGGTGCAGCAGAACAACGACATGCGCAAGATCTCGGCCGGCGCCGCCCTCGTCGTGGTCCCGACCCTGATCGCCGGCGTCTACGGCATGAACTTCGACCACATGCCCGAGCTGCACTGGCAGTTCGGCTACCTCTGGTCGCTGGTGCTGATGGTCGGCAGCTCCGCCGGCCTGCTCTGGTTCTTCAAGCGTTCCGGCTGGCTCTGACGTCGAGTCGCCACCCCGGCGGATCGAGTCGCCACCTCGGTGGACCGAGTCGCCTCCCGCGTTCGCCGGCCAGGCAACTCGACGCGCCGGAG
>CAVRSW010000004.1:0-43333 GCA_963723945.1 uncultured Actinomycetota bacterium | reverse complement strand
ATGGGCACCGCGGAGTCGGCACTGGTGGTGTTCGACTCCTTCCTCCACGACGGGTTGGGCACCCATGACGAGCTGTTCGCGCGCTTCGAGCAGATGGAGCACTGGCCGCGGACTCGCCACCTGCACGTCCCGGTCCGCATGGCCGACGCCGGGGCCGACGGAGCCGGCGAGAGCCGTGGCCGATGGCTGTTCCGCCTGCAGGGGGTCCCCGCTCCCGTCGTGCAGTACGAGGTGCGTGCCGCCGACGGGACACTGCTCGGGACCACCGACTGGGGGTGGCCGGCGCACGGGGTTCTCGGGGAGTTCGACGGCCGCGTGAAGTACGGCCGGCTGTTGCGGCCCGGTCAGGAGCCCGGCGACGTGGTGTTCGCCGAGAAGCAGCGTGAGGACCTGCTGCGCGAGGTCACCGGCAGCCGCATGGTCCGGTTGGTCTGGGAGGACCTCGGGCGACCCCGGCTCACCGGTGAGCGGGTCAGACGTCAGTTGCGCCGCGGCGGCTGAGGTGGGTGGGGGCCACGGATTCATCACGTGAAGAGGTCGGGCCCGCACCTCCCATGGTCGGTACGCCGTGCGAAGTCGCCACTGACCCACTTCACGTGATGAATCGGCAGCACCCGACCCGCCCACCCCCGCCAGTTAGGGTGGCACGGTGACGGACCGACCCAGCGAGCAGCCGACCGTGGAGACGGTGGCCGAGGGCGTGGCCCGGATCAGCTGGGGCGACGAGGTGACGCGGCGCGGGCTGCAGGAGGCGGTGCAGCAGGTGGCGCCGGAGGTCGAGGCGGCGCTGGCCGAGCACCCCCGGGTCGAGACCCTGGTCAACCCCGACGACGCGGACGCGCAGCGGGTGGCCACCTGGTCCGGGATGCGCCGCGAGGGCGTGATGCGCGGGCTGCTGGTCGACGGCGTGCCGGCCGACCGGATCGTGTACGCGCGGCTCGCGACCGACACCCCGGTCCACGAGCCGGGTGGGTTCCGGGCACTGCTCAACTCCTTCCTGCCCCGCAAGCGGGCGATCAGCCAGCTGCTGGTGCGCGATCCCGACGACCGGGTGCTGCTGTGCCAGCTGACCTACAAGCAGGACTGGGACCTCCCCGGCGGGGTGGTCGAGGTGGGCGAGTCCCCGCAGCGCGCGGCCGGCCGCGAGGTCGAGGAGGAGCTGGGGCTCGCACTGACCCCCGGGCCGATGCTGATCACCGACTGGCTGCCACCGTGGGGCGGGTGGGACGACGCGCTCTGCCTGGTCTTCGACGGCGGGTGCCACGAGGCGTCCGTGCTCGACCGGGTGGTCCGGCAACCCCGTGAGATCCGCAGCGTGGAGTTCTGCACCGCAGAGCAGGTCGAGGAGCGCTGCGCCGACTTCACCGCCCGCCGGGTGGCCGCCGCGGTCGCCGCCCTCGACGGAAGAGCGCCGACGTACGTCGAGAGCGGCCGGCACTCCTCCGCCTGAGCCCGGCCCACGTGGGCAGGGGCCTCGCCATCCGGCGCCTGACGCGCGAGGATCGCCCCATGGGCTACGTGTTCGACTTCGCAGAGGGCAACAAGGAACAGCGCGACCTGCTCGGGGGCAAGGGCGCCAACCTCGCCGAGATGACCAACCTCGGGCTGCCGGTGCCACCGGGCTTCACGATCACCACCGAGGCCTGTCGCGCCTACCTGCAGCAGGGTGGTGAGCCCGACGAGCTCGCGGAGGAGGTCACCGGCCACCTCTCCTCGCTCGAGGAGAAGATGGGCCGCCGGCTCGGCGACTCCGCGGACCCGCTGCTGGTCAGCGTGCGCTCGGGCGCCAAGTTCTCGATGCCCGGCATGATGGAGACCGTCCTCAACATCGGGCTCAACGACGAGTCGGTCGCGGGCCTGGCCCGCCAGAGCGCCGACGAGCGCTTCGCCCTGGACTCCTACCGGCGGCTGCTGCAGATGTTCGGCGCGACGGTGCTCGACATCGACTCCGAGCACTTCTCCGACGCACTCGACGCGGCCAAGCGGGCCAAGGGCACCGACAACGACCTCGACCTCGAGGCCGACGACCTACGCTCGCTGGTCGAGGACTTCAAGCAGATCGTCGAGAAGCACGCCGGACGGCCGTTCCCGCAGGACCCGCGCGAACAGCTCGACCTCGCCGTACGCGCCGTCTTCGACTCGTGGAACACCGACCGCGCCCGGCTCTACCGTCGCCAGGAACGGATCCCCGAGGACCTCGGGACCGCGGTCAACATCCAGGCGATGGTCTTCGGCAACTTCGGGATGGACTCCGGCTCCGGCGTCGCCTTCACCCGCGACCCCGCCAGCGGCGCGCAGGGCGAGTACGGCGACTACCTCCAGAACGCGCAGGGCGAGGACGTCGTCGCCGGCATCCGCAACACGGTGAGCCTGGCCGACTTCGGCGAGGTCGACCGGAGCTCGCACGACGACCTGATGCGGATCATGACCCGGCTCGAGCGCCACTACCGCGACATGTGCGACATCGAGTTCACCGTCGAGCGCGGCAAGCTGTGGATGCTGCAGACCCGGGTCGGCAAGCGCACCCCCGAGGCGGCGTTCCGGATCGCGATCCACATGGTCGACGAGGGGCTGATCGACCTCGATGAGGCGGTGCTGCGCGTCAGCGGGGCCCAGCTCGCGCAGCTGATGTTCCCGCGCTTCGACGAGGACGCCGAGCGGACCCTGATCGCGAAGGGCATGAACGCCTCCCCCGGCGCGGCCGTCGGCAAGTGCGTCTTCGACTCCGACACGGCGGTCGAGTGGACCGAGCGCGGCGAGGCGGTGATCCTGGTGCGCAAGGAGACCAACCCCGACGACCTGCGCGGCATGGTCGCGGCCCAGGGCATCCTGACCAGTCGCGGCGGCAAGACCTCCCACGCCGCCGTCGTGGCGCGCGGCATGGGCCGTACCTGTGTCTGCGGCGCCGAGTCGCTCGACGTCGACGCCAAGCAGAAGGAGGTCCGCGTCCGCGACGGCCAGACCCTCCGCGAGGGCGACGTGATCTCCATCGACGGGACCACCGGGGAGGTGTTCGCCGGCGAGGTTCCGGTGTCGGCCTCCCTCGTCGTACGCCACTTCGAGGGCGAGAAGATCGACGACGACCTGGTGTCGGCGGTCGGCCGGATCATGGCCCACGCCGACGGGGCCCGTCGGCTCCGGGTGCGTGCCAACTCCGACACCCCGGACGACTCCTCTCGGGCCCGCCGCTTCGGCGCCCAGGGGATCGGGCTGTGCCGCACCGAGCACATGTTCCTCGGCGACCGGCGCGAGCTGGTCGAGCGGCTGATCGTCGCCGAGGACGAGACCAGCCAGGCCGCGGCGCTGGAGGAGCTCCTCCCGCTGCAGCGCCAGGACTTCATCGAGATCTTCGAGGCCATGGACGGCCTGCCGGTGACGATCCGGCTGATCGACCCGCCGCTCCACGAGTTCCTGCCGGACTTCACCGACCTGTCGGTGCAGGTGGCGCTTGCCGAGTCCCGCGGCGACGACGGCGAGCAGGCCGAGCACGACCGGGTGCTGCTGCAGCACGTCCGCCGGCTGCACGAGCAGAACCCGATGCTGGGCCTGCGCGGCGTCCGGCTCGGCATCCAGATCCCCGGGCTGTTCGTGATGCAGGCCCGCGCGATCCTGGAGGCCGCGGCGGACTACGCCGCTGAGGGCGGCCGGCCGCTCCCCGAGATCATGATCCCGCTGGTGGCCAGCGTGCGGGAGCTCGACGTCGTCAAGGCCGAGATCCTCCGGGTCGCCGAGCAGGTGCAGGAGGACCGCGACGTCCGGGTCGGCTTCAGCATCGGCACCATGATCGAGCTGCCGCGGGCGGCGTTCCTCGCCGACCGGATCGCCGGCTCGGCCGACTTCTTCTCCTTCGGCACCAACGACCTCACCCAGATGGCCTGGGGCTTCTCGCGCGACGACGTCGAGGCCGCCTTCTTCTCCCGCTACTTCGACCACGGCATCTTCGACGTCTCGCCGTTCGAGTCGCTGGACCAGCTCGGGGTCGGCGGCATGGTCGAGATGGGGACGGCCAAGGGTCGGGAGACCAAGCCCGAGCTCAAGGTGGGTGTCTGCGGTGAGCACGGGGGTGACCCGCGGTCGATCCACTTCTTCGACAACGTGGGGCTCGACTACGTGTCGTGCTCGCCGTTCCGGGTGCCGGTGGCGAGGCTCGAGGCCGGGCGCTCCGTGCTGGCCAAGCGGCGCAGCCGCTAGAAGAGCGCCGAGGCGAGGGCCTGTCGGCCGCGCAGCACGCGCGGGTCGTCGTTGCCGACGGCCCCGAACAGCGCCAGCAGGTGCTCCCGGGCGGCGTCGCGGTCGTCACCGGAGGTACGCCGGACCAGCTCGACCAGCCGGCTGAACGCGTCCTCGACGTGGCCGCCGAGCAGGTCGAGGTCGGCCACCATGGTCTGGGCAGCGACGTCGTCGGGGGTCGCGGCCGCGGCCTCGCGGGCCTGCTGGAGGTCGACGCCACGGGTGCGCTGCAGCAGCCCGGCCATCGCGAGTCCGGCCGCCGCCTCGGCATCGGCCGGGTTGGCGTCGACCAGCTTCTGGTACTCCGCAACGGCCGTGTCGATGTCGTCGGCCTCGAGCGCCGCCTGGGCGGCCGCGTAACGCGGGTCCACGGCCGGCTCCGCCTCGTCGTCACCGCCGGTCGCCGGCGGCGCGGTCCGCGGCTGGTGCCGCCCGGTGACGCCCTGGGTGGTGAGCTGCTGGACCACCTGGTTGAGGGCCGCGCGCAGCTCCTCCAGCGGCACCGCGTCCTGGAGCAGCGGCATGGGGCGACCGTCGATGACGGCGACCACCAACGGGACCGACGGGATCTGCATCGCCTGGGCGATCTGCGGGGAGGCGTCGATGTCGACCAGCCCGATGAGGAAGCGGCCCTCGAACTCCCCGGAGACCGTCTCGGCGTCCTGGGCGAGCTGCGCGCTCTCGGGCGACCGGGTGCGCGAGAAGAACACCAGCAGCACCGGCGCCGTCATGGACGCCTCGACGGTGGCCTGGAAGTTCTGCTCGGTGACCGTCACGGCGTACGCCGAGCCCGCGTTCGCCCCCGGGGTGCCCGCGCCGCCCGCTGGGGGTGAGCCGGCAGGCGGCGTCTGCCGGAGGCCGGAGAGGTCGATGGCGCCGGGGCGGCTGAACGGCTGCTGCGTCATGCCCGCCATCCTAGGGAGCCCTCCGTCGGAGACGAATCCGGGCGTTCCCCGGCCGCGCTCCCGGCTCGCCGACTCACGCGTACGCGACCTCCCGACGGGGCAGCGGGTGTGACCCCGGTCGCCGGGTCAGAAGCGCGCCGGCTCGCGGTACTCGCCCCACTCCGCGCGCAGCGCGTCGCAGATCTCGCCGAGCGTGGCCTCGGCACGGCAGGCGTCGAGCATGGCCTCGATCATGTTGTCGTCGGTGCGGCCGACCTCGACCATGTGCTGGATCGCCGCCGTGACGGCCGCGTCGTCACGCTGCCCGCGCCGCTCGGCCAGCAGCCGGACCTGCTCGACCTCGACCTCGTGGCTGACCCGGAGGATCTCCAGGTCGTGGGTGACCGAGTGCTCGTGGCAGTTGACGCCCACGATCCGCTTGTCGCCCTTCTCGAGCGCCACCTGGTACTGGAAGGCGGCCTCGGCGATCTCGGACATGAACCAGCCGTCCTCGATGCCGCGGAGCAGACCCCGGGTGACGGGGTCGTCGTGGTTGCGGGTGGCGGCGGCCAGGCCCGCGGTGTCGTCGTGGGTCAGCGTGCTGCCGCCCATCGCGAGGATCCGGTCGAAGATCGCGTTGGCCTCGGCCTCGATCTGGTCGGTGAGCGCCTCGACGTACCAGGAGCCGCCGAGCGGGTCGGCGACGTTGACGACGCCGGTCTCCTCCATGATCACCTGCTGCGTCCGCAGCGCGATCTCGGCGGCCTGCTCGCTCGGCAGCGCCAGCGTCTCGTCCAGCGCGTTGGTGTGGAGGCTGTTGGTGCCGCCGAGGACGGCGGAGAGCGCCTCGATGCCGGTGCGCACCACGTTGTTGTAGGGCTGCTGGGCGGTGAGCGAGACGCCGGCGGTCTGGGTGTGGAACCGCAGCCACTGGGCCTTCTCGGTCTGCGCGCCGTAGACGTCGCGCAGCCAGCGGGCCCAGATCCGGCGGGCGGCCCGGAACTTGGCGATCTCCTCGAAGAAGTCGACGTGGGCGTCGAAGAAGAACGACAGGCCGGGGGCGAACCGGTCGACGTCGAGCCCGCGGGAGAGGCCCAGCTCGACGTAGCCGAACCCGTCGGCGAGCGTGAACGCGAGCTCCTGCGCGGCGGTCGAGCCCGCCTCGCGGATGTGGTAGCCGGAGACCGACAGCGGCTTGTAGTCCGGGATCTGCTCGGCGCAGTGCTCCATCAGGTCGCCGATCAGCCGCAGGTGCGGCTCGGGGCCGAAGAGCCACTCCTTCTGGGCGATGTACTCCTTGAAGATGTCGGTCTGCAGCGTGCCGTTGAGCCCGCCGGTGTCGACGCCCGCCCGCTCGGCCGCGACCAGCATCATGCAGAAGACGGGGACGGCGGGGCCGCTGATGGTCATCGAGGTGGTGACCTCGGCCAGGTCGATGCCGGCGAAGAGCCGCTCCATGTCGGCGGCCGAGTCGATGGCCACGCCGCAGTGGCCGACCTCGCCCAGGCTCATCGGGTCGTCGGAGTCACGGCCCATCAGCGTCGGCATGTCGAAGGCGACCGACAGTCCGCCGCCGCCACGACCGAGGATCATGTGGTAGCGCTCGTTGGTCTGCTCGGCGTTGCCGAATCCGGCGAACTGCCGGATCGTCCACGTGCGGCCCCGGTAGCCGGTCGGGTAGAGGCCGCGGGTGAACGGGAACTCGCCGGGCCACTCGGAGTCGTCGGTGCCGTACGCCGGCTGCACCTCCATCCCGGAGAGGGTGGTGAAGTCGGTGTCGCGGACCCGACCCGCGTCGCGTGCGCCGTCGTAGCGCGCCTGCCAGCGGGACCGTGCCGTGTCGTCGACCATGGTCGAATAGTAGGACGTCCTAGTAAATCGCGCCAAACCCTCGCTCAGAAGTCGCCCGCCGCGCGCCGGACCGGAGCCAGCAGGGCCGACAGCGACCCGAGCTGGTCGTCGTCGAGCGCACCGAGGCCGAAGTCCGCCGCCGTGAGGTCGCGGGTCGCCGCCTCGACCACGGTACGGCCGGACTCGGTGATCTCGGCCAGCACGGCCCGGCGGTCGTCGGGGTGCGCGCGTCGCCGGAGGTGGCCGTCCGCCTCGAGCTTGCGCACGATCGAGGTGACCGAGGTCGGGTGGACCTGCAGCCGCTCCCCCATCTTGCCCAGCGGCAGCGAGCCTCGCGAGGAGAAGGTCAGCAGCACCAGCGCCTCGTAGCGGGCGAAGGTGAGGCCGTGCGGGCGCAGGATCGCGTCCAGCCGCTGCAGGAGCAGCTGCTGGACGCGCATCAGCGACGTGACGGCGTGCATGGCCGGGACGCGGGACCACCGCAGTCCCCACTGCCGGGCGGCCTCGTCGATGGGGTCGAAGGCCAGGGGCGACATGGCCGGGACCCTAGTTGACCACCCGCGGACCGCGGAGCCCCGAGCGCTGGACGACGCGCTGGATGGCGAGGTCGCGCTCGTCGGGGCGGCCGACGTAGCGGATGTCGCGGAGTCCCTGCTCCTGGGCGGCCGACTCGAAGACGAAGTGCCCGAACCCGAGCAGCCGCCCGTGGAACGGCTTGTGCACCGTGATGTCGAGGATCCGGTGCAGCGGCATGGTCGCGAGCCGGGTCGACAGCACCCCGTGGATCCGGAACACCCGCATGTTGGTGATGACGAACCGGTCGCGGTGCTCACGGAGGTAGCCCCAGCCGGCATGGGCGAAGAAGCCCAGCGCCAGGACCAGCGGCACCGAGGAGATCTCGACCGGGGCGACGGAGGTGGCCGCGAGCAGCAGCACCGCGAGCGCCGACTCCAGCAACGGGATGACGTAGGCCGACCAGTGGTGGTGGACCACGTCGACGATCACCTCGCCCTCCTCGCGGAGGAGGTGCCGGCCGATGTCGTCGTCGACCGGACGGCGCAGCGGGCTCAGAACAGGGCTCCGAAGAACCGGATCACGGCCTGGAAGAGGTTCTCGGCCAGCTCCCAGGTCTGGCTCCCGACCGCCTTGGCGGCGCTCGCGAGACCGCCGGGGTCGGTGAACATCCAGAAGCCGAGGAAGACCACGACCACGGCCATCAGGGCCTTCTTGGCGCTCATGGGGAGACGCTCCGTCCTGTTCGGGGCACAGGTCGTACCTCATCATGGCCGGGGTGCCACCGGTCGCGCGGCAGGCGCGCCGGTCGTGGAGGTGCCTCAGGTGGGCAGCGTGAAGCTGATCCGGGTGCCGGTGTCGCGGGTCTCGTCGACCCGGATCCGGCCCCCGTGGCGGGTCACCGCCCGCTCGCAGATCGCGAGCCCGAGGCCGGTGCCGGTGTAGTCGGCGCCGTGGGCGCGGGCGAAGCTGTCGAAGACGCGCTGCCGCATCGCCGGCGGGATGCCGATGCCGTTGTCGCTCACCGAGACCTCCAGCACGCCCTCACGCTCGACCGCAGTCACGGCGACCTGAGGCCGTACGCCCGGGGCGACGTACTTGACGGAGTTGCCGACCAGGTTGTCGAGCAGCTGCCGCACCAGCGGCCGGTCGGCGCGTACCCGCATCCCCGGCTGCACCGAGATCCGCGGCCGGGTCTCGCCCTCGCGCCGCAGCTCGGCCACCTCGTCGGCCAGCGCGGTCAGGTCGACGTCGACGATGTCGAGCGCCCGGTCGCGGGCGACGGTGAACGCGAGCAGGTCGTCGATGAAGTGGTGCATCTGGTCCGAGGCGCCCTGGACCCGCGCCAGCATGGAGCGCAGCACGGCCACGTCGACCTCCTCGTCGGCCTCGAGCTCCTCGCGCAGGCTCTCGGTCCAGCCGCGGACGACGGTGAGCGGGTTCTTGAGGTCGTGGGCCACGACGCCGGCGAACGAGACCAGCTGGTCGCGCTCCTCGTGCTCGCTGGTGACGTCGCGCAGGGTGTTGACGACCACCGGCCGTGGGTCACCGTCGAGGCCGTGGACCGGGATCGAGGTGACCTCGAGGGCGCGCTCCTCGCCAGCCGCGGTGCGGACCCGGACGGTCTCCCGGATGACGCTCTCCCCGTTGCGGGCGCGGGTGTGGGGCATGTCGGCGAGCGGGAGCGGCCGGCCGTCCTCGGCGATCATCACCGGCTGCACGGAGCCGGTGCCGTCGGGCCGCAGGAAGCCGCCGTCGCCGGTCATCCGGTGGACCGCCGGGTTGCGGATGGCGTACACGTCGTCGGCGGTGATGACGCTCACGCCCTCGGCCAGGTGCTCGATCACCGCCGAGAAGAGAGCGGCCCGCGAGTCGGCCTCGCGCTCGGCGGACAGCGCCCGCTCCACGGCGGCGCGACGCTCCTCGGTGCCGAAGGAGATCGCGAGGGCGGCGAGCACCTGCGTGATCAGGAAGCCCTGGGCGATCGCGGCACGGGTCAGCGGGTCGGACTCGGCCAGGAACACTCCCTGCCCGCTCAGGGTGGCGACCACGGCCATCGACCCGAGCACGAAGGCGAACAGCACGGCCGCGAGCGGCGGCAGCCGGAAGGCCGCCCAGACGGTGCAGAGGACCAGGGAGAAGGCGAAGGGCGTCGGCTCGGGCGCGAAGGCCGCCGACGCGAGCACGCTGGTCCCGAGGACCATGGCCAGCGTCTCGACGACCCGCAGACCGGGCTGCCCGGCCCACTCGCGCGAGAACCAGTCGCGCACGGACTCCCGCGAGTCGCGGGGCAGGACGAGCAGTCCGAGGGCGCCGAGGCCGAGGATCCAGCTCAGGTTGCGGACCGCGGTGAGCCAGATGTCGTCCAGGGGCAGCGGCGGGATCAACCCGAGGCCGGTCCCGCGCAGCACGGCGAGCAGCAGCGCGGTCGCCACGCTGGCCGCGAGGAAGGCGGCGAGGTCGCGGAGCCGGCTCGGGGAGCGTTCGGAGCCGGTGTCCCACCAGCCGGGGGCCAGGCGCCGCATGGTCGCGACCCAGGCACCGCCCGCGACGACGGCCAGGAGGACCGCCACGACGATCTCGCCGGGCGTCCCGCCGCTGACGACGAGCGAGGAGACGGTCGCGAGGACCAGGCCGAGCACGTCCCAGGGCCAGGTCCTGCGGTCGCCGGTGGCCATCCAGAGCACCGCCACGCCGTAGAGCGGCCACACCATGCTGATCCCGAGGTCCGCGTCGTGGCTGAGCCGGCCGACGCCACCCGCGAGGTGGGCTGCCACGCCGAAGCCGACGAACCGCGCCACGGCAGCCGGGCGTACCCGGACGCCGACGGCGGGGACGCGCGGCAGCTCGCCGACGCGGAGGGACATGGCGCCGATTATGGGCGTGGCGACCGCCTCGGTGTGACCGAACGCAGAAATGGGCCGGGGGTGTGGCGCAGGTCATGGGGCCGAGGCAGCCCTCACGCCACGGCGGGGCGCCCTTGCGTCAGCACGGCGCGGTAGTGGTGGTCCACGAGCTCCTCGACCACCGGGCGCCAGCCCCGGTCCTGCACCTGCTGGTGGGCGGCGGCGGCGAGCAGGGCCCGCAGCGGCGCATCGCGTACGGCGGCCGCGACGGCGCGCCACAGCGACAGCGGGTCCCACGGGTCGAAGAGCAGGCCGGTCCGGCCGTGGTCGACGAGGTCCAGCGGCCCGCCGGCGGCCGCCGCCACCACGGGGACGCCACTGGCCTGCGCCTCCTGCACGGTCTGGCAGAAGGTCTCGTGGGTGCCCGGATGGACGAAGAGGTCCAGCGTGGCGAAGGCGGTCGCCAGGTGGCTGCCCCCGAGCCGTCCGGTGAAGTGCGCGCCGGGGAGGTGGCGCCCGAGCCACTCCCGCTCCGGCCCCTCCCCCACCACCACCAGCCGGGTGCCCGGGAGCCCGGCGATCTCGGCCAGCCGGCGGACGTCCTTCTCGGCGGCGAGCCGGCCCACGTAGCCGACCAGCACGTCCCGCCCGCCGTGGGACAGCGCGGCGTGCCGCTCGGGGTCGCGGCGGTCAGGTCCGAACAGGTCGAGCGAGACCCCCCGGGCCCACAGGTGCAGGTCCGGTACGCCGAGCCGCTGGAGCTGGGCGAGCGAGGAGGTCGACGGCACCAGGGTGCGGTCGGCGCGACGGTGCAGCCGTCCGACCCACCGGTCGAGCAGCAGGTCCGCGCGGACGCCGTAGTGGCGGGCGAACCGGGCCACGTCGGTCTGGTAGACCGCGACCGTCGGGACCCCGAGCCGACGGGCCGCGCGCAGCCCCGCGGCGCCCACGACGAGCGGGGACGCCAGGTGCACGACGTCGGGGGCGAAGGCGGACAGTGACTGCTCGACGGTCGCGTCGGGCAGCCCGACGGGGAAGGAGCGGTAGCCCGGCACCCCGACCGAGCGGACCCGCGTGACGGGGATGCCGTGGTGGTGGGAGGGTCCCGGCCCGGGGGCGACGACCATCGCGTCGTGCCCGAGGTGCCGCAGCTGCTCGGCGACGTGGCGTACCGAGTTGGCGACCCCGTTGGTCTGGGGCAGGAAGGACTCCGTGACGAGGGCGATGCGCACGACTCCACGGTCGCGACGACGGGTGAACGGACGATGAGGTGTGCGGGGGTGTCGGGCGACGATCGCGCGCCCGACCGGTGTCGCGACGCCTCAGTCGGCGAGCGAGTCCAGCAGCTCGTCGGCCGCGGCGTACGGGTCGCTCTTGCCCGCCACCACCGCGGCGGCGAGCTCGTCGAGCTCGCTGCGGCCGTGGACGTCGCCCCAGCGGGCGCGCAGCGCGGTCACCGCGATCGCCTCGATCTCGTCGCGCGCCCGTCGCGTACGACGGGCCGCGAGCTCACCCGAGGACTCCAGCCAGGCGTGGTGGCGCTCGATCTCCGCGACGACCTCGTCGAGGCCCTCGCCCCGCGAGGCCACGGTCTTGATGATCGGCGGGGACCAGGCGCCCTCGGCCCGCTCGGCGAGCGCCAGCATCGAGCGGAGCTCGCGGCGGACCTGGTCGGCGCCGTCGCGGTCGGCCTTGTTGATCACGTAGACGTCGCCGATCTCGAGGATGCCGGCCTTCGCGGCCTGGATCCCGTCGCCCATGCCCGGCGCCATCAGCACCAGCGTGGTGTCGGCCAGCCCGGCGATCTCGACCTCGCTCTGGCCGACGCCCACGGTCTCGACCAGGATCACGTCGCAGCCGGCCGCGTCGAGCACGCGCAGCGCCTGGGGGGTGGTCCAGGAGAGCCCGCCGAGGTGGCCGCGCGAGGCCATCGAGCGGATGTAGACGTCGCGGTCGAGCGCGTGGTCCTGCATCCGGACCCGGTCGCCGAGCAGGGCGCCTCCGGAGAACGGCGACGACGGGTCGACGGCGAGCACCCCCACCCGTTTGTCGGCCCTGCGCAGCTCGCCCACCAGCGCGCTGGTCGAGGTGGACTTGCCGACGCCCGGCGAGCCGGTGATGCCCACGACCTGGGCGTGCCCGGCGTACGGGACGAGGCCGGCCATCACCTCGCGCAGCGCCGGAGACGCGTCCTCGACCAGCGAGATCAGCCGCGCCACCGCACGGGCGTCACCGCCGCGTGCCCGCTCGACGAGCTCCGGGACGTTGCCGGAGGACCGACGCCCGGGCGACCGCGGCCTCGAGCCGCTCGCTGGCGCTCGCTCCTCAGCCACCGACGGCCGGAACGCGGATGATGAGTGCGTCGCCCTGGCCACCGCCGCCGCACAGCGCGGCCGCACCGGTGCCGCCGCCGCGGCGCTGCAGCTCCAGCGCGAGGTGGAGCACGATCCGGGCGCCGGACATGCCGACCGGGTGGCCGAGCGCGATCGCACCGCCGTTGACGTTGACCCGGTCCTGGTCGACACCGAGCTGGCGGGCGGACTCGATCCCGACCGCGGCGAACGCCTCGTTGAGCTCGAACAGGTCGATGTCGGAGACGGCGACGCCCTCCTTGCCCGCCGCCTTCTCGATGGCCCGGGCGGGCTGCAGCTGCAGCGTGGAGTCGGGGCCCGCGACCTGGCCGTGGGCGCCGATCTCGGCGAGCCAGGTGAGGCCGAGCTCCTCGGCCTTGGCCTTGCTCATGACCACGACCGCGCAGGCGCCGTCGGAGATCTGTGACGCCGAACCGGCGGTGATCGTGCCGTCCTTGGCGACGGGGCGCAGCCCGGCGAGCGACTCCACGGTCGTGTCGCCGCGGACCCCCTCGTCCTCGGAGACCGTGACGTCGCCCTTGCGGGTCTTCTGGGTGACCGGCACGACCTCGTCGTCGAAGAGCCCGTTCTTCCAGGCCAGCGCGGCCCGCTGGTGGGACTGCGCCGCGAAGGCGTCCTGCTCCTCGCGGGACAGGCCCGCGCCGGCGCTGTTGCAGCTCTCGGTCAGGTTGATCATCGCCTGGTCGGTCGCCTGGTCGTGGAGGGCGTCGTACGCCATCGAGTCGACCAGCGCGGTGTTGCCGTACTTGAAGCCCTCGCGGGACTTCGGCAGCAGGTGCGGCGCCCGGGTCATCGACTCCATGCCGCCCGCCACCACGATGTCGTGCTCACCGGCGCGGATCATCTGGTCGGCCATGGCGATGGCGTTGATGCCCGAGAGGCAGACCTTGTTGATCGTGATCGACGGCATGCTCATCGGGAGTCCTGCCGCGATGCCGGCGGTCCGCGCGGGGTTCTGGCCCGCCCCGGCCAGGATCACCTGGCCCATGATCAGGTAGTCGACCTGCTCGGGCTGCACGCCCGCCTTGTCGAGGGCTCCCTGGATCGCGACCCCGCCCAGCTCCGCGGCGGAGAGGTCCTTGAGCCCGCCCAGCAGACGGCCGATGGGCGTACGCGCCCCGGCGACGATGACGCTGGTGGATCGAGCGGAGTCGGACATGGTGGTGCCTTTCGTCGCGGCCGTGTGCCTGCGCTTCCGACGATACCCACCGGCCGGGTCGCCCGGCAGGGCCCCTGCGGTGAGGAACACCTCACACCCGCTCGCGCCCGGCGGCCGAGCCCGTCACGATGAGCCCATGAGCGCACCGCTGGACGTCCCCGAGCACCTCGTCACGGCCGTCGACCACGTCGGCATCGCCGTGCCCGACCTCGACGAGGCGATCGCCTTCTACCGCGACACCTACGGGCTGCGGGTGCTGCACGAGGAGACCAACGAGGAGCAGGGCGTCCGCGAGGCGATGGTCGGCGCTGCGTCGGCCGGCGAGGGCGCGACCTGTCTCCAGCTGCTCGCCCCGCTCTCCCCCGCCTCGACGATCGCGAAGTTCCTCGACCGGTCCGGCCCCGGGCTCCAGCAGCTCGCCTTCCGGGTCACCGACCTGGACCAGGTCTCGACGGTGCTGCGCGAGCGGGGGCTCCGGCTGCTCTACGACCAGCCACGCGGCGGCACCTCCGGCAGCCGGGTCAACTTCGTCCACCCGAAGGACGCCGGCGGGGTGCTGGTCGAGCTGGTCGAGCCCGCCCGAGAGGCAGCCGGGCACTGACCGCCGGACGGCGCCGGCCCCGGGCGGCCGCATGGGGTCCGTCACACCCGGCTGCGCCCAGCGTTACCCGTCGGTATGTTCAGCCCACCATCCTCCGTCCCCGAGGAGTGACCGTGCACCAGATCCTGGACGCCATCGAGTCCAGCGAGGCCACCGCCGCGGACTTCGCGAACCTGCCGCTGCCCCACGGCTACCGTGCCGCCCACGTCCGCAAGGACGAGGTCGACATGTTCGAGGGCCAGACCAGCAAGGAGAAGGACCCCCGGCGGTCGCTCCACGTCGACGAGGTCGCGATGCCCGAGCTGGGGCCGGGGGAGGCGCTGGTCGCGGTGATGGCCAGCGCCATCAACTACAACACGGTGTGGACCTCGATCTTCGAGCCGATGCCGACCTTCGGCTTCCTGGAGCGGTACGGCCGGATGTCGCCGCTCGCGGCGCGCCACGACCTGCCGTACCACGTGGTGGGCTCCGACCTGTCCGGCGTCGTCCTGGCCACCGGTGCGGGCGTCCACACCTGGCAGCCCGGCGACCGCGTGGTCGCCCACTGCCTCTCGGTCGAGCTCGAGCACCCCGACGGCCACAACGACACGATGCTCGACCCCGAGCAGCGGATCTGGGGCTTCGAGACCAACTTCGGCGGTCTGGCCGACGTCGCGCTGGTGAAGGCCAACCAGCTGATGCCCAAGCCCGAGCACCTGACCTGGGAGGAGTCCGCCTCCCCCGGCCTGGTCAACTGCACGGCGTACCGCCAGCTCGTGAGCCGCAACGGCGGCGACATGAAGCAGGGCGACAACGTCCTGATCTGGGGGGCGTCGGGTGGTCTCGGCGGCTTCGCGACGCAGTACGCCCTCAACGGCGGCGCCACCCCGGTGTGCGTGGTCTCCAGCCAGGACAAGGCCGACATCTGCCGCAGCATGGGCGCCGAGCTGATCATCAACCGGTCCGAGGAGGACTTCCGGTTCTGGAACGAGGAGGGCACCCAGCAGGATCCCCGCGAGTGGAAGCGCCTGGGCGCCAGGATCCGCGAGCTCACCGGCGGCGAGGACATCGACATCGTCTTCGAGCACCCGGGCAGGGAGACCTTCGGCGCCAGCGTCTTCGTCACCCGCAAGGGCGGCACGATCACGACCTGCGCCTCCACCAGCGGCTACATGCACGAGTACGACAACCGCTACCTGTGGATGAACCTCAAGCGGATCATCAGCTCCCACTTCGCCAACTACCGTGAGTCGTGGGAGGCCAACCGGCTGATCGCCAAGGGGATGATCCACCCGACCCTGTCGCGCACCTACCCGCTCACCGAGGTCGGCCAGGCCGCGCTCGACGTCCACCACAACACCCACCAGGGCAAGGTCGGGGTGCTGTGCCTGGCTCCCGAGGAGGGTCTCGGGGTCCGTGACCAGGAGATGCGCGCCACCCATCTCGGCGCCATCAACCGGTTCCGCGGAGTCTGAGCCCGGAGCGCGCGGCCACCCGCAAGACGACTGCCGGGCCGTGAGCGTGCGCGCGGAGGGCGAAGCGACCATCGGGTGCGGAGTCTGAGCCCGGAGCGCGCGGCCACCCGCAAGACGACTGCCGGGCCGTGAGCGTGCGCGCGGAGGGCGAAGCGACCATCGGGTGCGGAGTCTGAGCCCGGAGCGCGCGGCCACCCGCAAGACGACTGCCGGCCGTGAGCGTGCGCGCGGAGGGCGAAGCGACCATCGGGTGCGGAGTCTGAGCCCGGAGCGCGCGGCCACCCGTAGGACGACTGCCGGGCCGTGAGCGTGCGCGCGGAGGGCGAAGCGACCGTCTCTCCGGCCTCTGAGGGGGAATTCCCTGTCCGACCTGCGGGGCGGGCTGGGATGTGGTGTCCCGATCGGCAACACTGGGCCAGAGCAACCACGAGCACTCGGAAGAGGTAGCGCACCCATGAGCGACAGCGGTCTGTCCATCTTCGACGACGACGAGCCGGACACGGGAGCCGACACCGATGAGCGAGCGGACGCTGCCGACGGCGAGGCGACCCAGGTGATGCCTGCGGTCACCCCGAAGTCGGGGCAGAAGGGGACGCCGCAGCCGGCCCAGGGGTCCGGCGCGAAGCCGTCCCCGAAGCCCGCCCAGGCGGCCACCCAGAAGCCGACCCCGCCCGCGCCGCAGCCGACGGCGAGGCCCGGGGCGCCGGCCCCCGACGAGGGCCCGGCCGAGCGCACGCGACAGGTGCCGGTGGTGCCGCCTGCTCGCCCGGCCGCCGCCCCCGGGCGTGGTGCGGGAGCTCCCGCCGCGGCCCCGATCAGCTTCCCCGTCGTACGCCGGGGCGGCTACGACAAGTCGGCGGTCGACTCCCGGGTCCAGCAGCTCGCCGGCGAGAAGGCGGGGCTGTCCTCCAGCCTGACCGAGTCCGAGAAGCGGGTGCTGGAGCTGGAGTCGCAGCTCGAGCAGACCCGCACCGAGCTCCGCGAGAACCTCAATCCGTCCTACGCCGGCCTCGGTGGCCGGGCCTCGGCCATGCTGCGGCTGGCCGAGGAGGAGGCCGTCGACGTGCGGTCCACCGCCGAGAAGGACGCCGCCGACATCCGTGAGCGCGCGACGCGTGACGCCGACGCCCTCCGTGCCGACGCGGCGCGGGAGGCCGAGGACGTACGCCTCGTGCAGCTGAAGGAGATCGACGAGGCGCGCGCCCGGCTGGTCGACGAGGCCGAGCGGGAGCGCGAGTTCGCCCGGACCGAGGCCGCCGACACCCTCGCCTCGGCCAAGCGCGAGGCCGACCAGCTCCGGCTGGCCTCGCAGCAGGAGGCCAACGACCTCCGCACCAGCGCCAAGCGCGAGGCCGAGGCGGCCCGCGCGGCCGCCGACCGCGAGGTCCAGGAGGCGAGGCGGGCGCTGGCCGTGGAGAAGGAGCGGCTCACCAAGGAGGCCGCCGAGCACCACGACAACGCCGCTGCCGAGACCCAGCGGCTGGTCGCGGAGTCCGAGGAGCGGGCCGCGGCCGCCGAGCAGCGCACCCGCGACACGATCAAGCAGGCCACCGAGCACCGCCACCAGGCGCAGTCCGAGGCCGAGGCACTGCTGGTCCGGGCCCGCCGGGAGGCGGAGCAGGTCGTCGCGTCGGCCCGCAGCCAGGCCGAGTCGATCACCGCCCACGGCACGTCCGAGGCCGAGCGCGAGCTGGCCGCGGTGACGGCCGAGGTCGAGCGGATGGAGAAGCGCCGGGACGCGATCGCGGCCCAGCTCGGCTCGCTGCGCGACGTGGTCTCCGGCTTCGGCGACGACGAGGACAAGTAGCCGGAATGGGGCGGTTCGACCGGCTCCGGCGTGCCGTCGGTGACCGTCCGGCGCAGCGTGCCGAGCAGGCGGCGGACCAGGCGGAGCAGGCGGCGGTCCGGGCCGACAGCGCGGCCGATCAGGCCGTCGAGGCGGTGGTCCAGGAGGACCGGTCGGCCGAGACCTCCCCCCAGTCGGCCGAGCGTGTCGACGACGCGACGGACCTGCTCTCGGAGACCCCGCTGCCACCGGCCGGGTCCGAGGACCAGCGTCGACCCCACAGCCTGATCCGGCACTCGCCCTTCGCGGTCGGGTTCTTCGGCGCGCTGGGCGCGGTCGTCGCGATCTTCCTGGCCGAGCAGCTCCAGTCGATCTCCTCGATCCTGGTCCTGCTGGTGATGGCGCTGTTCCTGGCGATCGGCCTGAACCCGTTGGTCGAGTGGTTCATGAAGCGCGGCGCCCGGCGGTCGGTGGCGGTCGTGGTCGTCCTGGTGCTGGTGGTGACCGTCTTCGTGCTGTTCGTCGGCACCCTCGCGCCGGTCATCGGCGACCAGATCAGGCTGATCACCGAGAACGCGCCGCGCTGGCTCCAGGAGCTGCGCACCGACGACGTTGTGCAGCAGATCGACCGCCGCTTCGACGTCGTCAGCAAGGCCGAGGCGTACGTCAGCAGCGGCGACTTCGGGCAGACCGCGTTCGGCGGGGTGCTGGGGGTGGGGCTCGCCGTGGTGTCGGTGCTGGCCAACACCCTGATCGTGCTGGTGCTGATGATCTACTTCCTGTCCTCGCTGCCCAGCATCAAGCACGCCCTCTACAGCCTGGCCCCCGCCTCGCGTCGGTCCCGGGTCAGCGAGCTCGGCGACCGGATCGTCCGTTCGACCGGGGCGTACGTCGCCGGCGCGTTCGTGGTGGCGGTGTGCGCCGGCATCAGCACGCTCGTCTTCACCTTCCTCGTCGGCCTGGGCGACTACGCGTTCGCGCTCGCCTTCGTGGTCGGGCTGCTCAGCCTGATCCCCGTCGTCGGCGCGTTCATCTCGGGCGTCCTGATCACCGCGATCGCGCTGACCGTCTCCCCCACCGTGGCGCTGATCAGCCTGATCTACTACATCGCCTACCAGCAGCTCGAGTCCTACCTGATCTACCCGCGGATCATGGCGCGATCGGTCGAGGTCCCCGGCGCCGTGACGGTCATCGCCGCACTGGTCGGCGGCGGGCTGATGGGCATCATCGGCGCGGTCCTGGCCGTCCCGGTGGCGGCCGGTCTGCTGCTGCTCCACCGCGAGGTGTTCCTGCGGCGGCAGGACGCCCGCTGAGCCTCACCCCATCGGGCCGATGAACGAGTCGATCATGGCGCCCTTCCCGCCCGACGGCCCGACCATCACCGCGGCGATCCCGCGGACCGCCCAGGGCTCCACGACCTGCGGGGTCAGCCGGACGACCCGGTCACCGTGCTGCACGTGCGGGCAGCCGTTGGCCCCGGTCCGCACGACGTAGACCTCGCCGGCCGCGTAGACGACCGCCCACTCGAAGCCGGCGCCCACGAGGTCGCAGGACCGGGTGCCGACCTCGCGCGCAGGCGGCGCTGCGTCGACGGCCACGGCGAAGCGCTCCGCCTGGCCCGGCGTCAGGGACGTGGCGTAGGTGAGCCGGGGCAGCCCGTCGGAGTCGCGGTAGGCGCACACGGTGTCGCCCTCGACGGGGGGTGGTGGCGCCGCCGCCGGGTCGTCGAGGTGCTCGAGCTCGGAGAAGCAGGTCTCCCCGCCGGTGGCCGACGCCAGGATCTGCCTCCGCAACGGATCGTCGTCGGTCGCCACCGTGATCCGGCTGCCGTTGACCGCGACCGTCTGCTGGGTCCAGCCACCAGCGAGGTCGACCGTGCCGGTGTCGACCGGCGCGTCGAACCACAGGTACGGCTGCTCCGGCGGCTGCTCCCCCACCACCGCACAGACGTCGGTGAGGTGGAGCGGCCGGCCCACCCAGCCGGGCGCCGAGCTGCCCCGGCCCTCCCGGCGCTCGCCCTCCGGCGAGACGATCGGCTCGGGGTAGCAGGCCAGCGCCTGGTCGCCGTCGGCCATCGGGCCGCCGCCGTACCACCAGTCGGCGGGTACGTCGACGGCGACGTCGTGCCAGAACTCCGTCCGCCACTCCGCCGGCCTCGGCGCGGTCGAGCCGGTCGGCTCCGCACCCGCCCGCGGCGGCGGCTCTCCGGGCGCGAGCACCGCCACCGCGGCCACCGTCGCCGCGACTGCCCCCGCTCCGAGGAGCACCGCCGTCCACCTGCGCGCCTGACCCATGCCCCTCGGACGTCGGCGCGGCGGCGTCGGTTCCCGTCGCAGCCGCTCAGGGGTGGCGGGGCTCCCCGACCTTGACCAGCACGACACCGGCCAGGATCAACGCACCCCCCGCGACCTGCACGGCCCGCGGCACCTCGCCGAGGAAGAGCCAGGCGAAGGCGAGCGCGAACAGCACCTCGTTGAGCGCGACGAACGAGGCGAGCCGTGACCCGAGCCTGCGCCCGGCCGCGATGCCGGTCGTGTACGCGACCGCGGCGGTCACCACGCCGAGGCCGAGGACCGCCACCCACCACGGCACCTGGCTGCCTCCGTAGGTGGCCGGGCCGGTGGACCACGACATCTCCAGCAGTCCGACCGCGCCGAGCAGCAGCAGCGCGACGGCACCCACGACCATCCCGGCTGCGGCGAGCACGATCGGGGGGAGCCCGTTGCCCTGCTGGGCCGACAGCACGAAGTAGGTCGCGACGCAGAGCATCGCGAGCAGGGCCCACAGCACGCCGACAGGGTCCAGGCCCACGCCGGTCAGGACGTCGAGGACGAGCACCAGCCCGGCGCCGGCGACGACGCAGCCGACGCCGATCATGAGCCCCGGTCGCTGACCGTGGCGCAGCCACAGCCACGCGATGACCACGACCGGGGCGGTGTACTCCAGCAGGAGGGCGACCCCGACCTGGAGGTACTCGACGGCACTGAAGTACGCGAGCTGGCAGCCCGCGATCGCGACGACGCCGTAGACGCCCACCATCCGGGCGTTGCGCCGCAGCAGGTGCCAGCGCCCGCGCAGCGCCACGAGCGCCGGCGGGACGAGCACGAGCGCGGCGACGACGATCCGGGCGGTGACCGCCGCGGCCGGGCTCCAGCCCTCGACGAGCAGCCCCTTGGCCAGCGCGCCGGACAGGCCGAACGACATCGCCGAGGCCACCGCGAACGCCAGCCCGGAGGCGAACCGTGACGGCGGAGCCTGGGCGACCGGCACGTCATGGGTCATCGTCGTCATGGCACATGACGCTACGGGGTTTCGGTGTAAGGTGTCAACATGGTTTTCGCCTATGACAGCGAGGTGGCCCTGCGGTCGGCCGTCGAGCTGGTCAACAGCGCCGCGGAGCCCGACACCCTGACCACCGTGGCCGACCTCGACGCGTTCCTCGGCCGCTGGAGCTACACCGGCCGGCGCGAGCGCACCCGCGCCGAGCTCGACGCCGTACGGGCCGTCCGGCCGCGGTTGCGGGCCCTGCTCACAGCCGGGCGCGACGAGTCGGTGGAGCTGCTCAACGGCATGCTCGAGGAGGTGACGCTGCGCCCGCAGCTGGTGCGCCACGACGACTACGACTGGCACCTCCACGCCGTCGACTACGAGGACCCGCTCGCCGAGCGGATGCTGGTCGAGACCGTGATGGCCATGATCGACGTGATCCGCGTCGACGAGACGTCCCGGCTCTCGGTCTGCGCCGACGAGGGCTGCGAGGGGGTCGTGCTCGACCTCTCCCGCAACCGGTCACGCCGCTACTGCTCGACCGCGTGCGGCAACCGCAACGCCGTGGCGGCCTACCGCGCCCGCCGCGCCGAGTGAGCCCGCCTCAGCGCAGGAACCGGCTGAGCACCTCGACGAACACCCCGGGCTGCTCGGAGTGGATCCAGTGCCCGGCGCCCTTGATCCGCACCCGGCGGTTGGTCGGGAACCACCGGTCCATGGCGTCGGCGTGGACGTCCCTGACGTAGCCGGACTCGGCACCGGCGAGCCACAGCACCGGCCCGTCGTACGGCGCGGTGCCGGCGAGCTCCTCCTCGGGCCACTCCCGCAGGGACGCGAGGTCGCGGCGGAGGACGTCGAGGTTGAGCTGCCAGGACCACCCGTCCTGGTCGCGGCGAAGGTTCTGCAGCAGGAACGACCGGATGCCGTCGTCGGGCACCGCCTCGCGCAATTGCTCGTCGGCGTCGCCGCGCTTCTCGAGCCTCGCGAGGTCCACCGCCTGCATCGCGTCGATGTAGCCGCGGAACTCGTCGGTGTGGCGGTAGGCCACCGGCGACACGTCGACCACGGCCAGCCGCTCGACCAGCGTGGGGTGGCGCAGCGCCACCAGCATGGCGATCTTGCCGCCCATCGAGTGGCCGACCAGCGCGACGGGGTCGTCCGCCGAGAGCAGCGTCGCGACCCGGTCCGCGGCACCCACGTAGTCGAACCGCTCGGTCCACGCCGACCGGCCGTGGTCGGGCATGTCGACGAGCAGCGTCCGGTGGTCGACCGCGACCTGCTTGGCGATCTGGGTCCAGTTGCGGCCCTGGCCGAACAGCCCGTGGCAGAAGACCACGAGCTGCCCCGCCTCGCCGTACGCCGTGGTGTGCAGGTCGTCGCTGCGGGTCGGGGGCACCCGACGAGGCTAGCGGCAGCGGCTCAGCCGGCCGCGGCCACCGTGCCCTCGGCCGTGAGGTGGGCGAGCCCGTCGCTGACCGCGAAGGCGAGCGCCCGGTCGAAGCGCCCCTGCTCCCAGAACTCCCCGCCGACGAGGAGCCGGAGGTCCTCGACGGGCTGCGGGCCGCGGGTCTCGAGCGCACGCACGATCTGCCCCATCTCGTGGAACACCTGGCGGTCGCGGGGCCCCTCGGTCGTGGCCTTCGGTGGTGGCATCGGCATGGTGACTCCTCTCTCGCTGTGTCGGGTCCGGGTCAGCGCGCCGGCTGCGGCTGGTGCTCGTCCCGGCCCGACGCGGTCGGCCCCGCGTCGTCGTCCTCGGCGGTGAGCGGCCGGGCGATGCTCTCCAGGGACTGCCCCTCCGCCTTGACGCCGAGGAAGGCCGCGACGATCCCGCCGGCGACCATCAGCGCGGCGCCGATGTAGTAGCCCAGGGCGATCGCGGCGATCCCCTCGCCGCCGTCGACGGCCTGCTGGATCAGCTTGCCGAACAGCAGCGGGCCGGCGATGCCGCCGGCCGCCGTGCCGACCGCGTAGAAGAACGCGATGCAGAGAGCCCGGGTCTCCATCGGGAACACCTCGCTCGCCGTGAGGTACGCCGCGCTGGCGCCGGCGGAGGCGAAGAAGAACACGATGCAGCCCATCAGGGTCAGCGTCACGGCCGTGTAGGAGTCGAGCGTGAGCCCGGTGATCGCGAGCAGCACGCCGGAGATGACGTACGTCCCGGTCAGCATCTTCACCCGGCCGATCGAGTCGAAGAGCGGCCCGAGCACCAGCGCACCGATGAAGTTGCTGATCGCGAAGACGGCGATGTAGTAGCCGACCTGGGTGACGCCCATGAACTCGCCGAGCGTGTCGCCGTAGGTGAAGAAGAAGGCGTTGTAGAGGAACGCCTGCCCGATGAACAGGGACAGGCACAGCGTGGTCCGCTTGGGGTACATCGTGAAGACGGTGCGGGCGATGAGCCCGATCCCGATGGTCTTGCGCTGCCGGATCGTGATCGTCTCCGAGACCGACTCCAGTTCCCTGCCGGTCTCCTCGGAGACTCGGCCCTCGATCTCGCGGACGATCCGCTCACCCTCCTCCTCGCGGCCGTGGATGAACAGCCACCGCGGGCTCTCCGGTACGTGGCGCCGCACGATCAGGATGCCGACGGCCAGGATCGCGCCGAGCCCGAAGGCCAGCCGCCAGCCCCACTCCTGGTTGACCAGGGTCGGGTCGAGCAGCGGGATGGTCAGCAGCGCCCCGCCGGCGGCGCCGATCCAGAACGAGCCGTTGATCGAGACGTCGACCCGGCCGCGGTACTTCTTGGGGATCAGCTCGTCGATGGCGGAGTTGATCGCGGCGTACTCGCCACCGATGCCGGCGCCGGTGAAGAAGCGGCAGGCGAAGTACCACGTGGGATTCATCGAGAACGCGGTGAGCACGGTGGCGACCGTGTAGACGGCAAGGGTGATGAGGAACAGCTTCTTCCGGCCGAAGCGGTCGGTGAGCTGCCCGAAGAAGAGGGCGCCGATACAGGCGCCCGCCACGTAGATCGCGCCGGCGAAGCCGACGTCGAAGCTGTCGAGGCCGAGCCCGGTCTTGGGGTCGGCGAGCGCGTCGGACATCGAGCCGACGATCGTCACTTCCAGCCCGTCCAGGATCCACACGGTGCCCAGGCCGACCACGATGAGCCAGTGGAAGCGACTCCAGGGCAGTCGGTCCATGCGGGCCGGGATGTCGGTGGTGATCCGCCCGGTCTCCACTCCTGATGCCACGTCATCCTCCTCGTGCCCGGGTCGCGACGAGCCCTTCGCTGCGGGTGCCGGGCAGCTTTTCGACGCTAGATCGGGCCACGCCTGGTAGGGACCACCCCTGCGGGTGAACGGGCGGGGGGCGCTCCAGGCTGGGTCCAGCGGACGTTCAGGAGGCGCACCAGCGACGCGTGCCGTGGGCCGACAGCGCGACGTCGCGGCGCAGCACCGGGAGCTGGTCGCCCCGCTCGCGGCACCCGCTGCGGAACGCACGACGCCGGTACTCGACGGGGAGCACACGGTCGCCGTAGGTGTCCACGTAGGCGCCGCACTCGTCGTACTGGGCGCACTGCTCGGCGATCGCGAAGTCGTAGTCGACGACCGTGCCGTCCCACTGCGCCCGGTTCTTCTGGGCCGCTGCGAGCCCGGAGTCGTGCGCCCGGGACACGAGCCGAGAGGCGTACGCCCGGGCGTCGGCCGCGGTGAGCAGTCCGCGGCTGCGAGTGAACGAGTCGAGGTTGTCGTACTCGACCGCCGCGAAGCCGTCGTCGGCGCAGCGGTCGGTCCACCGGCCGACGATCCGGGCCAGGGCCCGCCGTTTCGCCGGCGTGCGGAGGTCGAGCAGCCACTGCCCCCAGGCGCCGTCCACCACCGGCTCGCCGCCGCGCTTGAGTACCAGCCGCCAGTGGTCGCGCCAGAACCGCTTCTCGTCCGGCTGGGTCTGGAAGCCGTTGACGTAGCAGACGTTGTAGGCCCCGCTCACCGGCTCGGCCCGGCGGTCACGGACGACGACGTCCACCCGGTCAGGCACCCGTCGGGCGCCACCGAGCTGGTAGTCCCACGCGTCGACGCGGTCCGGCAGGGGCTCGATCCCGCCGGCCACCGCAGGCATCCCGGCCGCCAGCAGCACCCACGCCACGGCGCCCGCCAGCACCGCCAGACCGGCTCGCACGATGCGCACCACCCCGGATCATGCGGGCTCGGGACACCGGAACGGGTCGGGAACGGGTCAGAAGTCGAACCCGTCGAACATGTCTCCGATGCCGCCGCCGATGTCGCCGATCCCCTCGCCGATGCCCTCGGCCAGTCCGCCGAGCGCGTCGAAGCCGCCGCTGAACAGCATGCCCATGAACATCCACTCCATCGGCCCGAACGCACCGAAGTAGCCCTGGGCGTACGGCTGGTAGGCGCGGCCGCCCTGGAAGTAGGGCACCCGTCGCGAGCCCACCATCACCTGGCGCACGTCGGGCTCGGCTCCGGCGCGGACCCGCTCGGCGTCGAGGGCGCACGCGGGGACGTCGCGCTGCGTGCCGCCGGGCGGGACGTAGGGGACGTCGGCGACGGAGAGGCCGTGGCGGGGGTCGAAGAAGCACGGCGGTCGGCGGGTCGGCAGCGGCTCGCCGGCCACCCGCGCCTGGACGCAGGCGATCGCGTAGCGGCCGTCCTCGAGGATCTCGGTCACGTGCTTGACGTGCTCCGGCTCGGTGATCCGGTCACCGGCGGTCTTCGCCGCCTCGTAGGCGTCGAGCGCCCGCTGGTAGTCGGCGTTCATCCCGGCGTCGAGCTCGTGGCCGGCCAGCTCGAGGTCGAGCTCCTGCAGATGCTCGCCGAGGGCGGTGATGTCCTCGAACGCCAGCTTGCGCACCGGCTCCAGCTCGGACTCCTTGCGTGCGAGGGCACGCGTCCTGCGGGTCCGACCGGTCACGGTGACGACGGCGGCGATGACCCCGAGGATGACCAGCAGTCCGAGGAGCTCCATGGCCCGAGGATACGTGGCCGGTCCACGCGAGGGCAGCCCGCTCGCGCGACCGGTGGGATCAGGCCGACCAGAGCACGGACTGCGCGACCTCCTCGGTCCACGCGGTCACCCCGCGCAGCTCAGGTCGGCGGTCCAGCAGCTCGGCGAGGCCGAGGGTGCGGCGGCTCTGGAGGGCGAGGTCGCGCCCGTCGAGTCGGAGGTGACGGGGCTCCGGAAGGCGTACGTCGCTCATGGCGGGATCGTCCGCGGCGCTGGTAACGGCCGCGTTGCAGGCGTGTGAGCGACGTGGGAAATCCGGCGGTCCCGGGTTGCCCTCACACGACGACGGACCGGCTGGGCCCTCCCCCGATAGGTCCAGCCGGTCCGTGTGTTGTCCACAGCCTGTCGGAGTCCGGTGCGGGCCGGCATCGGTAGACCTACGTATTTGCAGCGCCGCTGCCGTAGATTTCGGGGCGTGCTGAAGGCGTGTCTCGGGCGGGACGAGGTCCAGGGCCACCTCGCGTCCGCGATCTCGCGGTCCCGGTGGGTGACGGTGGTGGGTCCGCCGGGGTGCGGCAAGACGCTGCTGGTGGGTCACGCCGTCGCCGACGCCGAGCACTCGGCCTGGGTCGAGGCCCGCGGGCTGCGCAGCCTGGACGACCTGCTGACGGCGTGCCTCGACACGCTCCGCACCGAGACCGCGCCGGGCGACGCGGCCGACCAGGCGCTGGTGCGGGGCCTCGACGGGTCGGCCACGGTCCTGGTCCTCGACGGCGCCGACCTCGACACTCCCGGCGTCGGGCCCTACCTGCAGCGCCTGCTCGAGGCCACCTCCGGCGCCCGCCTGGTGGTCACCTCGGTGACCACCGCCGGTCAGCCCGACGAGCGTGTCGTACGGGTGCCCCCGCTGCCGCTCCCCCGCCCGGCCGGCCCGCCGACCGGCCCGGTGGTCGATCTGTTCCTCGCCCGGCTGGAGGCGGCCGGGGGCCGCCCCGTCGACCTCACCGTCCACGACCGCGAGGTGCGCCGGCTGCTGCACGCCACCGGCGGGCTGCCGCTGCTGGTGGAGCAGGCCGCCGTGCAGGCCGCCCTCGTCGGGCTGGCCAACGCGACGCCGAGCAGCACGCTCGGCGAGGCGGTGCGCGCATCGTACGACCTGCTCGACCAGGACCAGCGCCGGTGCTTCCGCCGGCTGGCGACGATGCCGTGCCCCGTGGGCGTCGACCTGCTCGCCGAGCTGCTCGAGGTGACCCGGGACCGGGCGGGTGACCTGGTCTCCGCCCTCGCCCGCCGCAGCCTGGTCGAGGTGCGGTCCGACGGCCGCGTCGACCTGCTCTCCCCCGTGCGCGAGGCCGCCCTCGACCTCGCCGACGGCGACGACCACTCAGCCGCCCTCACCGGGCTGCTGCGGTGGGCCGACCGGATCGCCCCCGACCACGACAACTTCGGGGCCGCGGACGAGCCCTGGCTGGTCGACCTGCCGGCGATGCGCCACGCCGTGCAGACCGCCTGCGGTTCCGCCGGCACCCGTGACCTCGGCTACGCACTGGCCAACCGGATCTTCTCCTCGCTCTACACCTCGATGCGCACCCGCGACGCCGTGGAGATCATGGAGTCGGTCCTCAACAGCGGAGACGGCCCGGCCGCCATCGGCGCCCAGGTCGCGCGCCGCGCCGGCATCGCCGCCTCGGAGTCGCGCGGCAGCTACGAGGGGCTGTGGCTGCTCGACCGGGCCGACCAGCACGCCGTCCACGCCGACCGACCGGACGAGCAGCTGGCCAAGACCGCCTCGATCCGGGCCGAGATGCACCTCGACGCGGGCGACCTGTGCCAGGCCGAGCGGGAGGCGCTCCGTGCGGTCGAGCTGGACCCGGGCGGGTCGATCATCCGGCAGGCCACCCGTACCCTCGCGGACGTCTACGTCTCCAGCGGCCGGCTCGCCGAGGGTGACCGCTGCGCGCGTGAGGTGGTGCCGACGTCCGACGCGAACGACGAGCGGTGGATCACGCTCGCGTCCCGGACCCTGCTCGCCCGGGTCGCCCTCGAGCAGGGCCGGATCGCCGAGGCACGCGCCGCCGCGCAGGCGGTCGTGCTGGAGGCGCGGTCCCTCGCCGAGGACCGGATCTGCCTGCTGGCCGAGACCCTGCTGCGCGACCTGGACCCCTCGTGGGACCAGTCGGACGTGCAGCGCGAGACGCTGCCCTGGGCCGTACGGCTGCCGGTGCTGGCCCAGGACGCGCGCGACCTGCTGAGCGCCGGTGACGTCCGGCACGCCGCCGGCCTCGCGGCCGACGTCGCGGCCCTGGCCGACAGCGCAGGGCTCGGGCGGGACGCGGTCGGCGCGCGGCTGCTGCTCGGCCGGGCGCTGCTCGCCGCCGACGACACCGACCAGGCCACCACCACCTTCCTCGCTGCGCTCCACGACGCCGACCGGATGCCGATGCCGCTGCGGGTCGCCGACGCCCTCGACGGCCTGGCGTCGGTGGCCCAGGCCCAGGGCCGCAAGGAGGCCCGGTCGCTCTCCGCGGCGGCGGCTGCGCTGCGGCAGCCGCGCCGCGCCGTCGCCTGGGGGTACGCCGCCCGCCACCAGGTCGAGCCCGCCCGGTCGCTGCCGGAGGGCTGGGTCCGGCGCGGCGACCTGACCCCGGAGGGGCGCGACGCGGTCGACGCGCTGTTCTCCGTCACGCCGTCGGAGACTCCGTCACCGTTCGACGTGCTGACCTCCGCGGAGCGCCAGGTCGCCGACCGGGTGGCCGACGGCCTCACCAGCCGTCAGATCGCCGGGGAGCTGTTCGTGTCCCCGCGCACGGTGGACGCCCACCTGTCCCACATCTACCGCAAGCTCGACATCAACACCCGCGCCCGGCTGGCGGCGATGGTGGCCGACGAGCGCTGAGCGCGCGTCAGACGGTGCTGTAGTCGCGGAAGCCGCGGCCGGTCTTGCGACCGAGGTAGCCGGCGGTGACCAGGTGCTCGAGCAGCGGCGCGGGGTGGAAGCCCGGCTCGCGGAACTCCAGGTACAGCTCGCGCTGGATCGCCAGCGACACGTCGTTGCCGACCACGTCGAGCAGCTCGAACGGGCCCATCGGCAGCGCGCACCCCTGCTTCATCGCGGTGTCGATGTCGTCGGCCGTGGCGTAGTGGGCCTCGAGCATCTTGACGGCGTCGTTGAGGTACGGGAACAGCAGCGCGTTGACGATGAACCCGGCACGGTCGCCGCACGAGACCGCGACCTTGCCGACCTCGGCGCACAGGGCGCGGGTCGTCTCGGCCACCTCGTCGCTGGTCGCGACCGTGGAGACCACCTCGACCAGCTTCATGACCGCGGCCGGGTTGAAGAAGTGCATGCCGATGACGTCCTGCGGGCGCGAGGTGGCCCCGGCGAGCGCGATGATCGGCAGGCTCGAGGTCGTGGTCGCGAGGATCGCACCGGGCTTGCAGATCTCGTCGAGGTTCTCGAAGAGCGCGGTCTTGACCGCGACGTCCTCGGCGATCGCCTCGACGACCAGGTCGACGTCGGCGAGGTCGTCGAGAGAGGTGGTGCCGGCCAGCCGGCCGAGGGCGGCGGCCTTGTCGTCCTCGGTCGCGCGGCCGCGCTGGACCTGCTTGTCGAGGCTGCGGGTGACGGCCGCGAGCACGCCGTCGACCTTCGCCTGGCTGCGCCCGACGAACCGCACGTCGTAGCCGCCCCTGGCGAAGACCTCGGCGATGCCGGTGGCCATGGTGCCGGTGCCGACGACGCCGACCCGGCGCACGTCGCGCCGCAGCTGCGGGGCGTCGGACTCCGACGGCGTGTGGGCGTCGGGCACGACGACCGGGCTGTCGGGCGCCTCGTAGGTGTAGAAGCCGCGGCCGGACTTGCGGCCGAGCAGGCCGGCGGTGACGTACTGCTTGAGGATCGGGGCGGGCGCGTGCAACCGGTCGCGGCCCTGCTTGTACATGGTGTCGAGGATCTCGTACGCGGTGTCGAGGCCGATCAGGTCGAGCAGCGCCAGCGGACCCATGGGATAGCCGCAGCCGAACCGCATCGCGGCGTCGATGTCCTCGCGGGAGGCGTAGCGGTGCTCGTACATCGACACGGCGTGGTTGAGGTAGCCGAAGAGCAGCGTGTTGGCGATGAAGCCCGCCTTGTCCCCGCAGACGACCGGCCGCTTGCCGAGGCCCTCGAGCAGGGCCTGGACGTCGGCGAGCACGCTCGGCTCGGTCACGACCGTCCGGATGATCTCGACCAGCTCCTGGACCGGCGCCGGGTTGAAGAAGTGGACGCCGACCACGCGGCCGGGCCGGGCATTGGCCGTCGAGATCTCGGTGACGCTGAGCGAGGAGGTGTTGGTGGCCAGCACCGTCTCGGCCGTCACCACCTCGTCGAGGGCCGCGAAGATCGCCTTCTTGACCGCCAGCGACTCCACGACGGCCTCGACGACGAAGTCGGCCTCGGCCAGGTCCTTCATCTCGGTGGTGAGGGTGATCCGACCCAGCAGGGTGGCCTGGTCGGCCTCGCTGATCTTGCCGCGCTTCACGGCACGACCGGTGGAGTGCTCGAGGTGCTGGCGGCCGCGCTCGACGCCCTCGTCGTTCTGCTCGACACCGACGACGGAGAAACCGTTGCGGGCGAACACCTCCGCGATGCCGGCACCCATGGTGCCGAGCCCGATCACGCCGACGGTGCTGAAGTCACGTGCCATGGCGGGCATCCTGCCACGGGGCGACCCGCGCCCGGGTGTGGGTCCGGTCACGCTCGGGCGGCAGGTAGATTCGCCCCTCGTGAGACTCGTCGTGGCCCGCTGCCAGGTCGACTACGCCGGACGGCTGACCGCGCACCTCCCCATGGCGATCCGGGTGCTGATGGTCAAGGCCGACGGCTCGGTCCTGGTCCACTCCGACGGCGGCTCCTACAAGCCGCTGAACTGGATGTCGCCCCCGTGCACGGTCCGCGAGGGCGTGACCGACGACGGGGTCGCGGAGTGGACGGTCACCGGCGCCAAGTCTGACGACACGCTCCGGATCCTCCTCGAGGAGGTGCTCCACGACTCCAGCCACGACCTCGGCGTCGATCCCGGCCTGCAGAAGGACGGGGTCGAGAAGCACCTGCAGGAGCTGCTCGCCGAGCACCCCGCGACCCTCGCCCACGGCCTCACGCTGGTCCGCCGCGAGTTCCCGACCGCCATCGGCCCGGTCGACCTGATGTGCCGCGACGGAGCCGGGTTGAGCGTGGCGGTGGAGATCAAGCGGCGCGGCGAGATCGACGGGGTCGAGCAGCTGACCCGCTACCTGGAGCTGCTCAACCGCGACCCGGCCCTCACCCGCAGGGGCGCCGTACGCGGCATCTTCGCGGCCCAGGAGATCAAGCCCCAGGCGCGGGTGCTGGCCACCGACCGCGGCATCGTCTGCGCGGTCGTCGACTACGACGCCCTGCGCGGCCTCGACGACCCCTCGACCCGCCTGTTCTGATGAGCCGGATCTACCACCTCGCCACGGCCGCCGACTGGGAGGACGCCCGGGCCTCGGGCAGCTACACCACGTCGACGCGTGGCCGGACCCTGGCCGAGGAGGGCTTCCTCCACGCCAGCCGTGCCGACCAGTGGGAGGGCGTGCGTGAGCGCTACTACGCGGACGTGAGCGAGCCGCTGGTGCTGCTGGTGGTCGAGACCGACCTGCTCGACGTCCCGGTCGTGGAGGAGGCAGTGCCGGGGACCACCGAGACCTACCCCCACGTCTACGGTCCGCTCTACCCCGAGGCGGTCGTCGAGGTCCTGCCCCTGTCAGGAGGCGGGCGGCCCCGCGAGCGGTAGCCGGACCAGGACGCGGGTGCCCTGGCCGTGCTGGCTCTCGACGTCGACCTCGCCACCGTGGGCGTCGACGATCCCCTTGACGATCGGCAGCCCGAGACCAGCACCGGGGAGGTGCTCGGCCACCGCGTGGGTCCCCCGGAACAGCCCCTCGAACAGACGCGGGAGCTCCTCGGGCGAGACGCCGATGCCCTGGTCCTCGACGACCAGGACCCCGTGGTCGCCGTCGGTCGAGATCGCCAGTGACACCGCACCACCAGCAGGAGTGAACTTGATGGCGTTCCCGACCAGGTTGCGTACGACCTGCTGCAACCGCTGGGCGTCGCCGCGGACGCACACCTCGGCCGGCGCCGTCCAGCGCAGGTCGACCCCTGCCTCCTCGGCGGTCGCGGCGTGCGTCCGGACGACCTGCTCGACTATCGGTGCCAGATGGGTCGGAGCGGGCTGGACCGTGAGCGTCGCGGCGCCGAGCGAGGCCAGCGTGAGCAGGTCCTCGACCAGCCGCAGCTCGCGCTCGGCGTTGCGCTCGATGACCGCGATCAGCCGCGCTGCCTGCTCGGAGACGGCCTGCTCGCCCATGTCGACCAGCAGCTCGGTGAAGCCGATGATCGAGGTCAGCGGCGTCCGCAGCTCGTGGGACACGCTGGCGAACAGCTCGTCGCGCATCCGCGCCGACGCGTCGCGCAACGACCGGCGCTCGCTGTCGTCGCGGACCGTCACGGTGACCATCTCGTCGTCGGAGTCGACGGCCACCCGGGCGAGCCACACCTCGACGGGGTGCTCGGTCACGGCGCCGCGGACCGCGCTCAGCTCCAGCCGCTCGTCGGGCCTGCCGTCGGCCAGCACCTGCTTGACCGCGAGCTCCAGTCCCGGCACCAGCTCACCGGCGCAGCGTCCGACCAGCTGCTCGCGGGATCCGCCGAAGAACGCCGCGGCACGCGCGTTGGCGTAGCGCACGGCTCCGGCGGCGTCGACCAGGACGACGGCGTCGGGAACGGCGTCCACGATCCCCGGGCAGGTCTCGGGGGTGGGCTCGGACAGGATGGGCACCGGTGAATCGTAGGAAGCGCCGCGTCGCGCGGACGCCAGTTCCGACACATCGTCACCATGACGTGCACGCAGCGTTACCCACCCGTGGAGGGAACGGCCAACGCTGTCACATCCGAGGCCACTCCCCAGCTCAGGGTGACCCCCGCACCGCCCACCCCGTAGCAGTGGATCACCCGGCCCTCGCGCTCCATCCGGACCGTGGGTCGCACGGGCCGAAGCCCCACCCGGGTGTGCAGCACGCGCGCGCCGGCGAGCTCCGGCACCAGCCGGGTGGCCCGGGCCAGGATGTCCTCGCTCACCTGCGCGGAGGGGGTCCGGCTCCACTCCCCCTCGTCGTCGGTGCCGCCCACGACGACGTCGCGCGAGCGCGGCACCACGTACGTGGGACCGGCGCCGTCCAGCCACCAGCGGTCGATCCCGACCTGCTCGACCACGACCACCTGGCCCCGTACCGGCACCACGGTCCGGTCGTCGGCCAGCCGGCGGGCCCCGAGCCCGGCGCAGTTGACGACGAGGTCGCCTCCGGCCGGCAGCGCGGCCAGCGCCAACCGCGTGACCGAGCCCCCCAGGTCGACGACCCGGCGGGCCAGCCAGGCCAGGTAGACGGGCATCTCGAGCACCGGGGCGGTGAAGCTCCACCCGTCGAGGTACGGCGCCGGGAGCCCCGGCGCGCGACGCAGGTCGGGGACGGCGTCGGCCCACCACGGGTCGGGCTGCGGCTGGCGGAACAGCTCGGTCCCGGAGCGCATCACGACACCCGTGTCGGGCTCGGCGGTCAGACCGGCGAGCACGTCGTACGTCGTGGCCGCCCACGACGTCACCCGGTCCTGCGGGAGGGCCCGGTAGGGGTACCAGAGCGCCGCGGCCACGCTGGAGGTCGTCTCCAGGGGGAGGTCGCGAGCCAGCACCGCCACGTCGTGGCCGGCCTCGAGCAGCCGGACCGCGCACGAGAGACCGACGACCCCGGCACCCACGACGGTCACGCGCACGGGCCTGATTCTGCCCGCGCGAATGCTACTGGCGCGTAACCCCAGCGTCTCTCAGGCGCCGGCCTCGCGCGGGGAGGTGGGGTCGTCCGAGCCCGGGGACTGCTCCCGGGCGACGTACTCCTCGATGTCCTCGAGGTCGCCCCGGGCGCGCTTCACCACGGCGAGCAGGTCGTTCATGGTGGCGACCTCCTCGACCTGCTCCTTGATGAACCACTGCATGAACTGCTCCGAGGCGAAGTCGGACTCCTCGCGAGCGATCCGCACCAGGGCGTTGATCTGCTCGGTCACGCGGTGCTCCTGGTCGAGCGCCAGCTGCACGGGGGCGACGACGTCGTCGAAGGTCGGCTGCGGGGCGGCGACGCCGGGGATGACCACGTCGGCACCGGTGTCGAGGAGGTACTGGATCATCATCATCGCGTGTCCGCGCTCCTCGAGCGCCTGGCCGTAGAAGAACGCGGCCATCCGCGGCATCGTCAGCGCGTCGTAGTGGACCGCGCAGGCGAGGTACTGGTTGTGGGCGGCCAGCTCGTTGCCGATCTGTGCGTTGAGCTGGTCGACGAGGCGGGCGGCAGGCACGGGGTCACTCCTGGTGGTCGACGGCTGGTACGGGTCCGAGCATGTCAGGCGGGGCGGGTGCCTGCATCGAAGGTGAGGCTCCCCTCAGGCGGCGCGGCCGGCCTTCCTGGCCCGCTTGGCGGCCTTGATCTCCTCGGCCTTCGTGACCGTGACGAGCTTGCGCTTGTGGACGGTGTAGCCGCTGGGGAGGGTGCCCTCCTTGAGCATGCGCAGGGGGCAGCGGTTGCAGCGGTCGCGCGACTCGCAGCACTTCTTCTTCGGCAGCTTGGCGACCTTCGACTGCTTCGCCTTCTTGCCCTTCTTGCCCTTGCCCACGCCCGGCACTGTAGCAGGTGATTTAGGTATGCCTTACCTCACCGGGACCGGCGTCCCACGGGCTGACGCGGCGGCCGTCGGCGTCGACCTCGACCAGCACCACGGCAGTCCCCAGGTCGTGCTCTGCCGGGATCGGGCCCACCACCAGCACCGTCTCGCCGCGGTGGCGGTCGGCGAGGTCGTCGAGGTCGGCCGGGCCGTCGTAGGTCGCGGCCAGCCGCTCACCGGCGAGCCGGTCGGCCAGCGCGTGCCGAGGTGGCTCCCGCACCAGCAGGATCCGCGCCGCACACTGCAGGTCGCTCACGCCGCCACGCTAGCCGGGCACCGCCTAGCGTGGTGGAGGTGACGCACCCGAAGCCAGATCCCGTCGGTCCCGGCCAGGAGTCGGTGTGGGCGTACCCCCGCCCACCCCGCCTCGACCGGAGCGCCGAGCCGGTCGAGGTCCACCTCGGCGGGGTGGTCGTCGCCCGGTCCTCGGCGACGCTCCGGGTCCTCGAGACCAGCCACCCGCCGACCTACTACCTGCCGCGGCCGGCCTTCGCCGACGGCGTGCTGCGACCGGCCGCCGGGACGTCGTACTGCGAGTGGAAGGGGCAGGCCTGCTACCTCGACCTCGTCGCAGGCGACCGCACCGCCGAGCGCGCCGCCTGGACCTACCCGCACCCCACGCCCGGCTTCGAGGAGCTGCTCGACCACCTGGCCGTGATGCCCGCCGCCGTCGACGCCTGCTTCGTCGCCGGTGAGCGGGTGGTGCCGCAGCAGGGCGGCTTCTACGGCGGCTGGGTCACCTCGCGGGTCACCGGCCCGTTCAAGGGTGGGCCGGGCTCCCGGGGCTGGTAGCGCTCGCATCCCGGGGCGATCGGCGGCCGGCCGTACGCCGGGTCAGGCGAGGCCGTGGGCGGCGCGGATCTGGTCGACGATCCCGCCCATGATCTCGGTCAGGCCGAAGTCCTTGGGCGTGAACACCGCGGCGACCCCCGCGTCACGCAGCCGCCGGGCGTCGGAGTCGGGGATGATCCCGCCGACCACGACCGGGACGTCGTCGAGTCCGGCCGCGCGCAGCCCCTCGAGCACGCTCGGCACCAGCTCCATGTGGGAGCCGGAGAGGATCGAGATCCCGACGCAGTGGACGTCCTCGGCCACGGCGGCCGCGACGATCTGCTCGGGGGTGAGCCGGATCCCCTGGTAGACGACCTCGAACCCCGCGTCCCGGGCGCGTACGGCGACCTGCTCGGCGCCGTTGGAGTGCCCGTCGAGCCCGGGCTTGCCCACGAGCAGGCGCAGCCGGGCGCCCGCGCGTCCGGCCAGCTGCTCCCCGGTCTCGCGCACCCGCGCCCGGATCGCCGTCAGCTCCTCGCCCGCCTCCGCGACCCCGACCGCACCGCTGACGCCGGTGGGGGCCCGGAACTCGCCGAAGACCTCGCGCAGGGTGCCGGTCCACTCGCCGGTGGTGGCCCCGGCCCGGGCGGCGGCCAGGGTGGCCGCCATCAGGTTGGTGTCGGTCTTGGCGTCGGCGGCCAGACGCGACAGCGCAGCGGTGACCGCGGCCTCGTCCCGCTGTGCCTTCCACTCCTCGACCGAGCGCAGGGCGGACGCCTCGGCCTGTGGGTCGGCGGCCATGATCGCCCCGTCGAGGTCCGCGGTGAGCGGGGAGGGCTCGGTGGTCTCGAACTTGTTGACGCCGACGATCACCTCCTCGCCGGACTCGATCCGCGCGCGCCGGGCGGCGTGGGCCGAGACCAGCTCCTGCTTCATGTAGCCCGACTCCACCGCCGCGATCGCGCCGCCCATCGCCTGCACCCGGTCCATCTCGGCGCGGGCGCCCTCGACGAGCTCGGCGACCTTGGCCTCGATGACGTGCGAGCCGTCGAAGATGTCGTCGTGCTCCAGTAGGTCGGACTCGTAGGCCAGTACCTGCTGCAGCCGCAGCGACCACTGCTGGTCCCAGGGTCGGGGCAGGCCGAGCGCCTCGTTCCAGGCGGGCAGCTGGACGGCGCGCGCCCGGGCGTTCCGCGAGAGGGTCACGCCGAGCATCTCCAGGACGATCCGCTGCACGTTGTTCTCCGGCTGCGCCTCGGTCAGCCCCAGTGAGTTGACCTGGACGCCGTAGCGGAACCGGCGCATCTTCTCGTCCGTGACGCCGTAGCGCTCGCGCGTGATCTCGTCCCACAGCTGGACGAAGGCCCGCATCTTGCAGGTCTCCTCGACGAACCGGACGCCGGCGTTGACGAAGAAGGAGATCCGGCCGACGACCGTGGCGAAGTCCTCCTCGGAGACCTGGCCGGACTCCTTGACCGTGTCGAGCACCGCGATCGCCGTGCACAGCGCGTACGCCAGCTCCTGCCGGGGCGTCGCCCCGGCCTCCTGCAGGTGGTAGCTGCAGATGTTGATCGGGTTCCACCGGGGGATCTCGCGCACCGTGTACGCGATGACGTCGCCGATCAGCCGCAGCGAGTGCTCCGGCGGGAAGACGTAGGTCCCCCGCGAGAGGTACTCCTTGATGATGTCGTTCTGCGTGGTGCCGGCGAGCTGGTGGGCCACCTCGGTCGGCTCCAGCTCGGGGTTCTGCTCCTCCGCGACCACCTGGTAGAGCGCCAGCAACCACATCGCGGGGGCGTTGATCGTCATCGAGGTGTTCATCCCGGTGAGCGGGATGCCCTCGAAGAGCCGTCGCATCTCGCCGAGGTGCGGCACCGGGACGCCGACCTTGCCGACCTCGCCGCGGCTCAGCGCGTCGTCGGGGTCGTAGCCGGTCTGCGTCGGCAGGTCGAAGGCGACCGACAGGCCGGTCTGACCCTTGGCCAGATTGGTCCGGTAGAGGGCGTTGGACGCGGTGGCCGTGGAGTGGCCCGCGTAGGTCCGCATCACCCAGGGGCGGTCTGCCGGCCGGTCCTTCTCGGTCATGGGTCGAAGCGTAGGCCTGTGGCTACGCGCTGGTAACCGCTGCGGAGTGTGGGGTTGTGCACACGGGCTCGCCTCAGGCGGCGCTCCGGTCGACCTCCACGAACCGCATCAACCGGGTGAGCAGCAGCATCCGCACGACCTGCGGCCCGCAGCCCCGCAACCGGACCAGGTGGCCGGTGCGCGAGGCGGCATGGCTGGCGTACGCGAGCACCCGGAGCGCCGGGACGTCGATCGAGCGGACCCCGCTGAGGTCGACCACGATCTCGTGCTCCTCGGCGGCGAGCCGCTCGCTGAGTGCCGTGCGCACCTGGAAGGTGCTGCGACCGTCGAAGTCGCCGTGCAGCACCAGCGTGGGCCCGTCCGTGCGGATGTCCATCGTCTGCCCCGTTCTCCCGGGCCGCCGAGGCGGCCCGGTCGTCCCGCTGTGGCGTCACCCCGCGAGGTGCTCCCGTCACCCACTATGACGCCCGTCACCCCGGATCGGTTGCCTCTGCGCGCCGAGGAGCCGCGTGTCGTCGATTCGTCAGCGGGCGCCGCGCCCCGGACCCCGCCTGCCACTCCCACGCACCGGTCCGGAGGGCGGGCCTAGAGTGCGGGCCATGGTCAACCTCACCCGCATCTACACCCGCACCGGCGACGGCGGCCGCACCCGGCTGGGTGACTTCTCCGAGACCAGCAAGACCGACAGCAGGCTGCGCGCGTACGCCGACGTCGACGAGGCCAACGCGCACCTCGGCGTCGCGCTCTCCGGCGGCGGGCTCGACGACGACGTGGTGCGGGTCCTGACCCGGGTGCAGAACGACCTCTTCGACGTGGGCGCCGACCTGTGCACCCCGGTGGTGGCCGACCCGGAGCACCCGCCGCTGCGGATCGAGCAGGACTACGTCGACCGGCTGGAGGGCTGGTGCGACCACTACAACGAGGAACTGCCGACGCTGCGGTCGTTCATCCTCAACGGCGGCGCCCCCGCCGCCGCCCACCTCCACGTCGCGCGCACCGTCGTACGACGGGCCGAGCGGTCGGCCTGGGCGGCCTGGGACGAGTACGCCGACGCCATGAACCCGCTGGCCATCACCTACCTCAACCGGCTCTCGGACCTGCTGTTCATCCTCGCCCGCCACGCGAACCGCGCGCAGGGCGACGTGCTCTGGGTGCCCGGCGGCGAGCGGTCCTAGGGGCGGGGGGGGGGGGGGAGGAAGGGGGGGTTCCACGGGGGGGGGGGGGGGGGGGGAAGAGGGGGAGAGAGGAGAGGGAGGGGGGAGGGGGGGGGAGCGAGAGGGAGCGGGGCGCGGGCCCTGGAGGGGGGGGGGGAGGAGAGGAGGGGGTCGCGGGGGAGGGAGGAGGGGGGGCGGAGGAAGAGGGGGGGGGGGGAGGGGGGGGGGGGGGGGGGGGGGGCGGGGGGATAGAGGGGAGGAGGTGAGAGGGGAGAGCCCTTGATCGCGGGGGGGGGGAGGGGGGGGGGACGCCACTATCCGGGGGGGGGGTGCGTGCGGCCGCCCGATCCTGGTCTCGGTGTTGCGGACCCGGCTGAGTGGTCGTGGTCGTCCTCCCCGGCCGCGGGCCCGTCGAGGTCGTGGCGGGCCGCCGAGGTCGATGTCGTGCGACAGCTCGGACTCGGCGAGCACCGACACCCGGTCGTGGGCGAGGAAGGAAGCCCGCGCTCACGGCCGCCCCCAGGTCTCGCCCTCGGTGGTACGGATGTCGACGACCCCGTCGACCAGCAGCGACAGGTTGGGCGCGTGACCGGGCAGCACGCCGATGTCGCCCTCGGTGGTGCGGGCGATGACCATCGTGGCCTCGCCCGACCACACGAGGCGGTCGGCTGCGACGAGCTCGACCCGGAGGGTGGTGTCAGCCATCGGACTCAGAGGTTCTTCTGGATCTCGGACCACTTCTGCTCGACGTCGTCCAGACCGCCGCACATGAAGAAGGCCTGCTCGGCCACGTGGTCGTACTCGCCGTCGGCGATCTTGTTGAACGCCTCGATCGTGTCGCCGACCGACACCGTGGAGCCCTCCATGCCGGTGAACTGCTTGGCGACGTAGGTGTTCTGCGACAGGAACCGCTGGATCCGGCGGGCCCGGGAGACGATGATCTTGTCCTCCTCGGACAGCTCGTCGACACCGAGGATCGCGATGATGTCCTGCAGCTCCTTGTTGCGCTGCAGGATCTGCTTGATCCGGATCGCGCACTGGTAGTGCTCGTCGCCGATGTACTGGGCGTCGAGGATCCGCGACGTCGAGGTCAGCGGGTCCACGGCCGGGTAGATGCCCAGCGACGCGATCTCGCGCGACAGCTCGGTGGTGGCGTCGAGGTGGGCGAACGTGGTCGCCGGTGCCGGGTCGGTGTAGTCGTCTGCCGGCACGTAGATCGCCTGCATCGAGGTGATCGAGTGACCACGCGTCGAGGTGATCCGCTCCTGCAGCACGCCCATCTCGTCGGCCAGGTTGGGCTGGTAGCCCACCGCCGACGGCATCCGGCCCAGCAGCGTGGAGACCTCCGAGCCGGCCTGGGTGAACCGGAAGATGTTGTCGATGAACAGCAGCACGTCCTGCTGCTTGACGTCGCGGAAGTACTCCGCCATGGTCAGCGCCGACAGCGCGACCCGCAGCCGGGTGCCCGGCGGCTCGTCCATCTGTCCGAAGACCAGCGCGGTCTGGCCGAGGACCCCGGCCTCCTCCATCTCGACCATCAGGTCGTTGCCCTCACGGGTGCGCTCCCCCACGCCGGCGAACACCGACACACCACCGTGGTCGCGCGCCACGCGCGCGATCATCTCCTGGATGAGCACGGTCTTGCCGACACCGGCACCACCGAACAGGCCGATCTTGCCGCCCTGGACGTACGGCGTCAGCAGGTCGATGACCTTGATGCCGGTCTCGAACATCTGGGTCTTGGCCTCGAGCTGGTCGAACGCCGGCGCCTTGCGGTGGATGCCCCAGCGCTCCTCGACCTCGAAGGTCTCGCCCTCGGCGAGGTTGAGGACGTCGCCGGTGGTGTTGAAGACCCGGCCGAGGGTCTGGTCGCCGACCGGCACCATGATCGGGTTGCCGGTGTCGGTGACCTGGGCGCCCCGCACCAGCCCGTCGGTCGGCTTCAGCGAGATGGCGCGGACCATGCCGTCGCCGATGTGCTGGGCCACCTCGAGCGGCAGGGTGACGGTCTCGCCGCCCAGGGTCAGCTCGACCTCGAGCTTGTTGTACATCTCGGGCATCGAGTCGACGGGGAACTCGACGTCCACCACCGGGCCGATGACGCGGGCGATCCGGCCGACACCCGCGGCGCCGTCCTCGGTCTTCTTCTCGGTGCCTTCAGAAACAGTGGCAGACATAGTCGTGTCTCTCTCACTCACTAGCGTTGGTGGCGGTCATTCGGCGGCGGCAGCGTTGGCGTCGGCCAGCGCGTTGACGCCACCGACGATCTCGCTGATTTCCTGGGTGATCCCGGCCTGACGGGCCTGGTTGGCGATCCGGGTGTACTTCTTGATGAGCTCGTCGGCGTTGTCGGTCGCGGACTTCATCGCCTTCTGGCGGGCGGCCAGCTCGGAGGCGGCCGCCTGCAGCAGGGCGAAGAAGATGCGCGACTGGACGTACTTGGGCAGCAGGCTCTCGAACACCTGCTCCGGCGACGGCTCGAACTCGTAGAGCGGGAGGGTCTCCTCGTGGGCGGGCTTCTCCTCGCCCTCCACGACCTCGAGCGGCAGCAGCCGCACCGCGGTGGGCTCCTGCACCATCATCGACCGGAAGCGCGTGTAGACCACGTGCACCTCGTCGACCGCGTGGTCGCCCTCCTCCTCGAGGAAGGCGTCGATGAGCGCCTGCCCGATCTCCTGGGCGACCTCGTAGGACGGCTGGTCGGAGAAGCCCGTCCAGACCCGCGCCACGGGACGCTCACGGAACTTGAAGTACGCCTCGCCCTTGCGCCCGCAGAGGTAGGTCGCGACGTCCTTGCCCTCCTCCTTGAGCGTCTGGGCGAGGCGCTCGCCCTCCTTGATGACGCTCGAGGAGTAGGCGCCGGCCAGGCCCCGGTCGCTGGTCACGACCAGCACGGCGGCCCTGGTGGAGTCCTCCGGCTCACGCGTCATCGGGTGGTCGACCGAGGAGTACGTCGCCACCGCCGAGACCGCGCGCGTCAGCTCGCGGGCGTACGGCGCCGCGGCCTGGGCCCGCTGCTGCGCCTTGATGATGCGCGAGGCAGCAATGAGCTCCATGGCCCGCGTGATCTTCTTCATCGACTCCGTCGACTTGATCCGCGCGCGGTACTCACGCAGCGATACGGCCACGATCAGCCTCGCTTCTGCTTGACGATCTGCTCCTGGTCCTCGTCCTCGAGCGCCTCGGCCTCGGGCTCGTTGCCGGCCTTGATGCCGCTGCCCTCGGAGGTCTCGAACTGCTCGAGGAAGGAGTTGTAGGCGCTCTCGAGCTCCCCGGCCGCGTCGTCGTCGAACTTCTGCGACTCGCGGATGCCGCCGAGGATGCCCTCGTGAGAGCGACGCAGGTAGTCGAGGAACTCGCTCTCGAACCGCAGCACGTCGTCGGTCGGGACCTTGTCGAGGCGACCGGTGGTGCCGATCCAGAGCGCCACCACCATCTCCTCCAGCGGGTACGGCGAGTACGCCGGCTGTCGCAGCAGCGCCATCAGCCGCTGGCCACGGTCGAGCTGCTGGCGGGACGCCGCGTCGAGGTCGGAGGCGAACATCGCGAACGCCTCCATCGCGCGGAACTGCGCCAGGTCGACCTTCAGCGAGCCGGTGACGGCCTTCATCGCCTTGGTCATCGCCGCACCACCCACGCGGGACACCGACACACCGACGTCGATCGCGGGACGCTGGTTGGCCGCGAACAGGTCCGACTGCAGGAAGATCTGGCCGTCGGTGATCGAGATGACGTTGGTGGGGATGAACGCCGAGACGTCGTTGGCCTTGGTCTCGATGATCGGGAGCCCGGTCATCGAGCCCGCGCCCAGCTCGTCGGAGAGCTTGGCGCAACGCTCGAGGAGCCGGCTGTGCAGGTAGAACACGTCACCCGGGAACGCCTCGCGGCCCGGCGGACGGCGCAGCAGCAGCGACACGGCGCGGTAGGCGTCGGCCTGCTTGGAGAGGTCGTCGAAGACGATCAGGACGTGCTTGCCGTCGTACATCCAGTGCTGGCCGATGGCCGAGCCGGTGTAGGGGGCGAGGTACTTGAAGCCCGCGCTGTCCGACGCCGGGGCAGCGACCACGGTGGTGTACTCCAGGGCGCCGGCCTCCTCGAGGGCGCCCCGCACTGCGGCGATGGTCGAGCCCTTCTGGCCGATCCCGACGTAGATGCAGCGGACCTGCCTCGTAGGGTCTCCGGAGTCCCAGTTCTGCTTCTGGTTGATGATCGTGTCGATCGCGATGGTCGACTTGCCGGTCGACCGGTCGCCGATGATCAGCTGGCGCTGGCCGCGCCCGATCGGGGTCATCGCGTCGATCGCCTTGATGCCGGTCGCCAGCGGCTCGTGCACCGACTTGCGCGCCATCACGCCGGGAGCCTGGAGCTCCAGGGCGCGGCGCTCGGTCGACTCGATGTCACCGAGGCCGTCGATGGGGTTGCCGAGCGGGTCGACGACCCGGCCCATGAAGCCGTCGCCGACGGGGACCGAGAGGACCTCGCCGGTACGGCGGACCGTCTGGCCCTCCTCGATCCTGGCGAACTCGCCGAGGACCACGACGCCGATCTCGCGGGTGTCGAGGTTCAGCGCGAGCCCGAGCGTGCCGTCCTCGAACTCGAGGAGCTGGTTGGCATCGCCGACGGAAGTCCCTCCACCCGGGCGATGCCGTCGCCCGCGTCGCGACGGTGCCGACCTCCTCCTT
>CAVRSW010000003.1:0-104332 GCA_963723945.1 uncultured Actinomycetota bacterium | reverse complement strand
CGCGCGGAGATCGCAATCTACCAAAGGGTGGGCCAGCCCCTGAGACGCCCATCCGGGTGCTGGACGTCCCGCCAGCACTCCTGGCCACCCCGCGATCGAGGCCCGGCCGGGCGGAGGTGATCAGATACAGTCGCGTCGCATGAGGGACCCGTCGGCGAGGCGCTGATGCCCCACGATCTCCCGGGGATGCTGCAACGCTGGGTGGACTCGATGCGGCAGCCTGTTCTCCTCGTCCACGACGGGCCTTCCCGTGCGCTCGCCGCCTCCCTTGGCGACGTACGTCTCGTGGACGCCGAGCGGCCGGTTCGGGGCCGGCCCGGCAAGCACCGGCCGCCGGTCCTGTGCCTGATGTCGGACGCCGCCGCCCTGCGACGCGTCCTGCCGGGAGTGCGTGGGCTCGGTCGGACCCGCGACCTGTCGATCTGCTTCCGGGAGGCTACGTCGGCGATCGTCCTCCGGCCACCGCGCGACTGGCCGGCGATCCAGCAGATGAGCGCCCGCCTGCTCCCGACGGGGGAGGCCCTGACCGTCCTGAGGCTCACGTCGCCCGTGGCCGCGATCGAGGCACTCGACCTCGTCGCGGTCGACGTCAGCGCGGCCCGTCCGGCACCCGCCCGGGTCGTGACCGTGCGCAACGGCGTGGGCGAGGGTCGGTTGCGGGGAGCGCCGCCGGACGCCGTGGTCAGACGCACGGACGGTGAGGCCGTGCCCGACTACAGTCTGGTCCGGGGACGGCCACCGATCGTGGTCACCGACCCGGACCTCGCCGACGGGCCGCTCGACGAGGGCTCCCTCAACCCGATCGGCTTCATCCGGGATCCGAGTCGGGGGCTGGCTCGTCTCTGGACCGATGCCACCTCGACCATCCGCCTGGACGGGGTCCCGGACGTGGGGCATGTGGATCCGGTCCGGGGCGCGACCGCCAGGCTTGTCGCCCTCCTTCGGGACCACGACGGCGTGCACGTGTCCTGGGACGGCGCCGGACCGGAGGTGAGCCGGGTCGTCGCCGGCCTGGCGATGGCCGGCGTACCGGTGCAGGCGGATCCGGCGCCATCCCAGCTCGAGCGCCGGGTCGGGCCGGCGTTGTGCCGGATCATGGCGCGGTCGCGTCCGCAGGACCGCCTCGAGCGTGAGGAGCTGAGCGTCCGTCTGAGGCGCGAGGCGCTGCTCACCCACTCGCGACCGGCGTGGCGGACCCGGGCGGCGCGAGCCTCCGGCGGCGCGGTCCCGCTCCTCCCGTCCTGCAGCGTCGTCCTCGCGACCCGCCGCCCCACGCACCTGGAGTTCACGCTGGGACAGATCAACCGGCAGCGCGGGGTGGAGACCGAGCTGGTCCTCGTCGCGCACGACTTCAGCGTCGACGCCGACTGGCTCCGCGAGCGGTTCCGGGGCCCGTGCACGACGCTGTCGATGCCTGCCGCCGCCAACCTCGGAGAGGTGCTCAACGCGGGGGCGCAGAGAGCAGCCGGCGACGTCGTCGTGAAGATGGACGACGACGACTACTACGGCCGTGACTTCCTCCTCGACCTCCTCCTGGCCCGGCACTACTCCACGGCCGAGGTCGTCGGCGCGGCCGGGGAGTTCATCTACTTCCCGGAGGAGGACCGGACGGTCCGGCGTCAGCACGCCTCCGAGACCTTCTCCGTCAGCGTCGCGGGGGGCGCGTTGACGATCGGCCGCGAACACCTGCGCGAGGTCGGCGGCTTCCGGTCGATCAGGATCGGCGAGGTCCAGGTCCTATGCAACGACGTACGGGCGCTCGGGGGCTCGGTGTACCGGGGGCACGGGCTCGGTTACCTACGGCGGCGCTCCCGGAGCGGCCACACCTGGAATCCGGGCGGGGACTACTTCCTCACCAACGCGCCCGCCGACGCTCGCTGGGACGGCTTCCGCCCCAGCAGGCTGATGGAGGTCGACGAAGACCCCCTGCGGGGCGTGACCTAGCGTCGCGGCGAGAGGCGGTTACTCCGCCTTGGGCGCCCGCTCCTCGGTTGTCTCGGTCGGAGTCGTGGGCGACCGGTAGACCTCGGTCTCCCGGCCCGGGTGACGGCGCGCGGACCACACGAACCAGGCCGCCGCCGCGACGAACAGCACGATCGACGTCCACACGTTGAGACGCAGGCCGAGGACGTCGTTCATCTGCACGTCGTCGATCCGCAGCGCCTCGATCCAGCCGCGCCCGGCGGTGTAGGCCATGACGTAGAGCGCCACCACCCGGCCGTGGCCGAGCTGGAACCGGCGGTCGGCCCAGACGACGACCACGAACGCCGCCAGGCACCACAGGAACTCGTAGAGGAAGGTCGGGTGGAAGGTCGCGACGTCGACATAGCCATCGGGCCGGAACCCCGGGTCGATCTCCAGCGCCCACGGCAGGTCGGTCGGGCGACCGAACAGCTCCTGGTTGAAGTAGTTGCCCCACCGGCCGAGCGCCTGCGCGACGAGCACACCGGGGGCGATCGCGTCGAGGACCGGCAGCAGCCGGATCCCCTTGCGGCGGGCGCCGATGACGACGCCGACCGCACCGAGGGCGATCGCGCCCCAGATCCCGAGCCCGCCGCGCCAGACGTAGAGCGAGGCCCACGGGTTGTCGGGGAAGTAGAGCTGCCAGTCGGTGATCACGTGGTAGAGCCGGCCGCCCACCATGCCGAACGGCACCGCCCAGATCGCGAGGTCGGTCACCTCGCCCTGCCGGCCGCCGCGGGCGACCCAGCGGCGTTCGCCGATCCACACCGCGGCGACGATGCCGAGGATGATCGAGAAGGCGTACGCGCGCAGCGGGACCGGGCCGAGGTACCAGACGCCCTCGCCCGGGCTCGGGATGCTCCAGATGATCGTGGCGACGTTCATGCGGGGTCCTCGCGGAGTCGTGAGCTGGAGGAGCGCAGCGGGGGAAGCGCGCGACTTCGTGGGGTGCTCATGCGGGGTCCTCGCGGAGTCGTGGGCTGGAGGAGCGCAGCGGGGGAAGCGCGCGACGTCGTGGGGTGTTCATGCGACCTCTCCGGTCAGCAGGGTGTGGACGTCGGCGGCGAACTCCGCCGCCGAGGTGCCCTCGGTCCACAGGATCGGCACCTGGTCGTCGGCGTCGATCCCGATGACGGGGGTGCTGTGGGTGACCTCGTAGCCGCCGCTCGGCAGCCGGTCGCCCTTCTCGACCGCGATGCCGAGCTCGCGACCGATGTCGGTGATCGTCGCGAGGTCGCCGGTCAGGCCCTCGAACTCGGGGTCGAACCGGTCGAGGTAGCCGCGGAGCGCGGCTGCGTCGTCGCGCGCCGGGTCGGTCGTCACGAGCAGCACCTCGACGTCGTCGCGGTCGGCGGCGGAGAGTCGGGTCATGGCGCTGGCCAGGCTGGACATCACGACCTGGCAGATGTCGGGGCAGTTGGTGTAGCCGAAGAACACCAGGGTGAGCCGGGCGTCGGTGTCCTTCGCCAGCGAGAACGGGTCGCCCCCGGTGTCGACCAGCGCCGTCGCGGGCACGACGTACGGGTCGGTCAGCACCGCACCGGCGAGGTCGCCCTCCTCGGGCGCACCACCGCCGCATCCGGCCAGCAGGGCGGCCGCGAGCGCCCCGACCAGCGCCCGTCGGAGCAGGTCAGGCACGCCGGACTCCCCCGGCCAGCTCCTCGGCCAGGGCCGCGAGGGCGCGCAGCCCGGCCGGGCGGTCGTCGGCGTGGTCGAGCAGCACCCGCACGAACGCCGAGCCGACGATGACACCGTCGGCGTACGAGGCCACCTCGGCGGCCTGGTCACCGTTGCTCACGCCGAGACCCACCGCGACGGGCAGATCCGTGGTCGCCTTGGTGCGGGCGACCAGCGGACCCGCGAGGTCGCTGGTGCTGGCCCGGGCGCCGGTCACGCCCATCACCGCGGTGGCGTAGACGAAGCCGCGGCAGGACGCGGTCGTCATGGCGATCCGGGCGTCGGTGGAGCTGGGCGCCACCAGGAAGATCTTGTCGAGGTCGTGGCGGTCGGCGGCCGCGATCCACTCCGCGCCGCTGTCGGGAGTCAGGTCGGGCGTGATCAATCCCGCTCCCCCGGCACCGGCGAGGTCGGTGGCGAACCGCTCGACACCGCTCCCCTGGTCGCTCCGACCGCGGGCGCGGCCGTAGCTCTCCACCGGGTTCCAGTAGGTCATCACGACGGTCGGCACACCCGTCGACGCGACCGCCTCGACCGTGCGCAGCACGTCACGGGTGCGGACCCCGCCGTCGAGGGCCTGCTGGGCGGCGGCCTGGATCGTCGGGCCGTCCATGACCGGGTCGCTGTAGGGAAGCCCGACCTCGATCACGTCGCAGCCGGCGTCGACCATGGCGCGGAGCGCCTCGATCCCTCCGGCGACGTCGGGGAAGCCCGCCGGCAGGTAGCCGACCAGGGCAGCGCGGCCCTCCCCGCGCGCGGTGTCGAACGCGGTGGCGACGGTGGGGCTCATCCGGGGTCCCCGGCCGAAGCGGAGCGAGGCGAGCACTCGGTGGGGGTGTTCATCCGATCGGCTCCTCGGAAGCCGACTCCGGGTCCAGGCTCCGCTCGCTGGCCTCTCGCAGCTCGACCGCATCCTCGCCGTCGCCGGCCGGCTCACGGTGGCCGCGCTCCCGAGCGTCGAGGCCGAACCACTCGATGGCCGTGCCCATGTCCTTGTCGCCCCGTCCGCTCAGGTTCACCAGCAGGATCGCCTCGGGACCCTTCTCGTCCGCGAGCTGCTTCGCGGCGTCGATGGCACCCGCGAGGGCGTGGGCCGACTCGATCGCGGGGATGATCCCCTCGGTACGGCTGAGCAGCGCCATGGCGTCCATCGCCTCGGCGTCGGTGACCGGGACGTACGTCGCCCGCCCCGTCGCGGCGAGGTGGGCGTGCTGCGGGCCGACGCCGGGGTAGTCGAGCCCGGCGGAGATCGAGTGGGACTCGACGGTCTGGCCGTCCTCGTCCTGCAGCACGAAGGTCCGGGCGCCGTGGAGCACCCCGGCCGCTCCGGCGGAGATCGTCGCGGCGTGGCGACCGGTCTCGACCCCGTCGCCGGCGGGCTCGAGGCCGAGGATGGCGACATCGGGGTCGTCGAGGAACGCCGTGAACAACCCGATCGCGTTGGAGCCGCCGCCGACGCAGGCGGCGACGGTGTCGGGCAGCCGTCCCCACCGGTCGAGGCACTGCTGCCGGGCCTCGTCGCCGATCCCGCGGCACAGGTCTCGCACCATGCTGGGGAACGGGTGCGGCCCGGCCGCGGTACCGAAGAGGTAGGCGGTGTGGTCGACGCTGGCCACCCAGTCGCGGAGCGCCTCGTTGATCGCGTCCTTGAGGGTGGCGCTGCCGGAGGCGACGGGCACCACCTCGGCGCCGAGCAGCTTCATCCGGGCGACGTTGAGCGCCTGGCGGCGGGTGTCGACCTCGCCCATGTAGACGGTGCAGTCGAGCCCGAAGTACGCCGCGGCCGTCGCCGCGGCCACGCCGTGCTGGCCGGCGCCGGTCTCGGCGATGACGCGCGGCTTGCCCATCCGCTTGGTGAGCAGCGCCTGGCCCAGCACGTTGCGGATCTTGTGGGCGCCGGTGTGGTTGAGGTCCTCACGCTTGAGCAGCACCGTCACGCCGACCTGCCGGCTGAGCCGCTCGGCGTGGTAGAGCGAGCTCGGGGTGTTGGCGAAGTCGTGCAGGATCGCCTCGAAGTCGTGCTGGAAGGCGGGGTCGACCCTGGCCTCCTGCCACGCGGCGTCGAGCTCGTCGAGCGCGGCGACCAGCGCCTCGGGCATGAACCGGCCACCCCACGTCCCGAAGTAGCCGCGCTCGTCTGCGTCCCACGTGCTGCGCTCCTGGGTCATGCCGTCACTCCCGTCATCGTCCGGACGGCACCCTCGGGGTCGCCGTCGCGCACCAGCGCCTCGCCGACGAGCACGGCGCGGGCGCCGAGGCCGACGTAGGTCGCCACGTCGTCGGGACCGGTGATGCCCGACTCGGCGACCAGCACCCGGTCGCCCGGCACCAACGGTGCCAGCCGGGCAAAGGCCCCGGGGTCGACGTCCAGCGTGCGGAGGTTGCGGGCGTTGACGCCCACCAGCTCCGCACCCAGCGCCACGGCCCGCTCGGTCTCGGCCTCGTCGTGCACCTCGACCAGCACCGTGAGCCCGAGCTCGCGTGCGTCGTCGTGGAGCCGCCGCAGCGTGTCGTCGTCGAGGGCGGCCACGATCAGCAGCGCCAGGTCGGCGCCGGCGGCCCGGGCCTCGAGCAGCTGGTAGGGCTCGACCATGAAGTCCTTGCGGAGCAGCGGGACGTCGACCGCGGCGCGGACGGCGCGCAGGTCGGCGAGGCTGCCGCCGAACCGCCGCTCCTCGGTCAGCACGCTGATCGCGGCGGCGCCTCCGGCGGCGTACCGGCCCGCCAGCTCGGCCGGGTCCGGGATGTCGGCGAGGTCCCCCTTGCTGGGGCTGCGGCGCTTGACCTCGGCGATCACGCTGGACCCGGCGCCGCGGAGGTGGGGCATCGGGTCACGCGGCGGGTCGACGTCGGCGAGCGCGGCGCGCAGGTCGGCCACGGGGATCGCCGAGCGTCGGCGGTCGAGGTCGATCCGTACGCCTGCGACGATGTCGTCCAGGACGGACATGGGCGGGGTCCCTGTCGAGATCAGTGTTCGGAGCCGTTGAGGCCCATCTTCGCCATCACGGCGAACACCACGAGGGCGCCGACACCGAGGGCGCAGCCGACCCAGAACAGGGTCATGCTGACGGGGTCGAGCATGAGGCCGACGCCGCCCACGAGGAAGCCGGCCATGGCGACGGTGACGCCGGTCCACGCGGCCGGGGTGTTGCCGTGGTTGTCAGCCATGCCGGATGCTCCTCGGTGCGTGATGGGCGGTGCGGGGCAAGTGTAGTGAAGAGCTCACGCCGTCGGGTCGCGACCCTCGTCGAGCTGCTTCCACAGGTCGAGGTTGCTGCGCTCCGCCACCGGGACGTCGTCGGCGGGCTCCTCGGCCGACCCCGGCGCGTCGTAGCGGCTGCCCATCTCGGGCCACGCCGGGCACCAGGCGACGGCCAGCGCCCCCGTCACGACCAGCACCACGGCCGAGACCGCCGCCACCCAGAACCACGCCGTCAGCTCGGTGCCGAGGGTGTCGCTCGTCGCCCCGCTCTCGCGCATCGCCTGGGCGACCTGGTCCTGGAGGCTGGAGAAGCCGACCACCACGGTCGCCGCGAAGCCCAGCGAGGCCACGACGGACAGCGCGGCCACCGCCCTGCGCACGACCCCGCGCGTCACCAGCAGCACCCCCCAGCAGGCGAGCACCACCAGGCTCAACGCCGCAGCGAGGGGCATCTCGCCGGCCTCCGCCGTGTCGGGCAGGAGGGGCGCGCCCCCGGGCGCGGCGTCGAACCCCGTCACCCACGCGCGGGCGCCGGCCAGCGAGGCCAGGATCCCCGCGAGCACACCCACCCCGACGACGGGGACGAACGTACGGCGCCGGTCGGAGGGACGATCGGTCGCCGGCTCAGGCACGATGCACCAGGTCGGCGTCGAAACACGTGCGGTCGCCGGTGTGGCAGGCCGCCCCCGTCTGGTCGACCTTGACCAGCAGCGTGTCGCCGTCGCAGTCGAGCCGGACCTCGCGGACCTGCTGGACGTGGCCGGACGTCTCGCCCTTGACCCAGTACTGCTGCCGCGAGCGCGACCAGTACGTCGCCCGGCCGGTCGCGAGGGTGCGGGCGAGCGCCTCGTCGTCCATCCAGCCCAGCATCAGCACCTCGCCGGTGTCGTGCTGCTGCACGACCGCGGGCAGCAGGCCCTCGGCGGTCCGCTTGAGCCGTTCGGCGACGGCGGCGTCGAGCTCGGTCATGTGCCCCAGTGTCCCACCACGGGTCAGGTGGTCCGCTGGGCCACCCACGAGGCATGGAGCCCCGCGTAGACCGATCCCTCCTGGCGCCGGAGCTCGTCGTGGTGGCCCCGCTGCACGATCCGCCCGCGGTCGACGACGACCACCTCGTCGGCCGCCTCGGCGGTCGAGAGCCGGTGGGCGATGGTGACGCTGGTGCGCCCGGTCATCAGCCGCTCGAGGGCTCGCTGGATGCGCATCTCGAGCTGCGGGTCGACGGCGCTGGTCGCCTCGTCGAGCACCAGCAGGTCGGGGTCGGCGAGGTGGGCGCGCAGCAGGGCGACGAGCTGTCGCTCCCCTGCCGACATCGACTCGCCACGCTGGCCGACCTCGGTGGCCAGGCCGTAGGGCAGGCCCGCGACCCAGTCGGCGAGGCCGAGCTCGGCGGCGCTGGCGAGGATCTGCTCGTCGGTGCCGTCGAGCTTGCCGTAGCGGACGTTGGCGGCGATCGAGTCGTCGAAGAGGAAGCCCTCCTGCGGCACCAGCACGACGCTGCTGCGCAGGCTGCCGGCGGCGACGTCGCGGATGTCGATGCCGTCGAGCAGCACCCGGCCCTCGGAGGGGTCCATCAACCGGGTGAGCAGCTTGGCGAAGGTCGACTTGCCCGAGCCGGTCTCGCCGACGACGGCGAGCCGGGTGCCGGCGGCGATCGTCGCCGTGATGTCGCGCAGCACGGGCGGGCCGCCGGGGTAGGCGAAGCCCACGTCGTCGAAGGCCACGTCGATCGGCCCCCGGGGCAGCACCTGGCCCCCGGGGCCGGGGTCGACGAGGTCGGCAGGGGTGTCGAGGATCCCGATCACCCGCCGCCAGCTGGCGATGGCGTTCTGGGCGTCGGTGAGGATCTGGGTGCCCATCTGGACCGGACCGACGAACAGGGTCACCAGGAACGCGAAGGCGAGCACCGTGCCGACCGAGACGTCGCCCGCGAAGCCGAGCAGCACGCCGATCACCAGGACGCCCGCGTTGGCGAGGCCCGCCGAGAGGCCACCCAGGGAGAACGAGACCACCGTGAACTGCTGGGCCTTGACGCTGGCGGCCTGGAACTCGTCGATCGCGGCGTCGATGCGCTCCTGGGTGCGGTCCTCGATGGCGTAGGAGCGGACCACCTCGGCGCCGACCACCGGCTCGGAGATCGCCGAGAGCAGCACCCCGACCTGGCGGCGGACGACGGAGTAGGCCGCGGTCAGCTTGCGCTGGAACCAGCGGATCGAGAGGAACAGCGGTGCGAATGCCACCCAGACGACGAGCGCGAGCTGCCAGCTGTAGACCACCATCACCACGGTGGCGACCAGCATCTGGCCGATGCTGACGATGAAGATCAGACCACCGAAAACGAGGAACTGGCTGACCTGGTCGACGTCGGTGGTCACCCGCGAGACCAGCGCCCCGCGGCTCTCGGTGTTCTGGGTCAGCAGCGGCAGGTCGTGGACGTGGCGGAACGCCTTGATCCGGAGCGTGGCCAGCCCCCGCTCGGCCGTGCGGAACAGCCGGCTCGTCATCAGGTAGGACGCCACGCTGGTGACCACGATGGCGAGGGTGGCGAGACCACCGGTGAACAGGACGAACGGGACGTCGGGACCGCCGGCCGCGTTGATGCCGCGGTCGAGCGCCTGCTGGACGGCGATCGGCACGATCACCTGGCCCATGGAGGCGAGCGCGGCGTAGAACAGGGTCAGCCCGAAGCCCTCCTTGAGCTCGGGGCTGTAGGCGATGCCGCGCCGGATCGTCTCGATCGGCGCGATGTCGTCGCCGGAGCCGAAGCGGGTGCCGCTGGTGACGGTGGTCATCGGCGCTCCACCGCCTCTCCGTCGCGGCCCGCGGCCGCGGCCTCCGCCTGCTGGGCGTGGTCGGCGGCGGCCTGCTCGTAGGCGTTGACCAGCCGGGCGTACGCCGGGCTGCGGCCGAGCAGCTCGTCGTGGGTGCCGCGGTCGGCCACCCGGCCTCCCTCGAGGTGGACGACCTCGTCGGCCAGCGCGATCGTCGCCTTGCGGTAGGCCACCACCACGACGGTGCCACCGCGGCGCTCCTGGCGCAGCGTGGCGAGGATCCGCGCCTCCACCTCGGGGTCGACGGCGGAGGTGGCGTCGTCGAGGATCAGCAGCCGCGGCCGGCGTACGAGCGCCCGGGCGAGGGAGATCCGCTGCCGCTGCCCGCCCGAGAGCGACGTCCCGCGCTCGCCGAGCGTGGTGTCGAGCCCGTGGGCCAGTGCCGCGACGAAACCGTCGGCCTCGGCCGCGCGCAGCGCCTCCCAGACCTCCTCGTCGCTGATCTCGGCGCCCAGCGTGACGTTGCCGCGGACGGTGTCGTCGAAGAGGAAGGCGGTCTGGCCGACGACCGCGACCGCATCGGCCAGCTCACCGCGGCCGAGGTCACGCAGGTCGACGCCGTCGACCCGGATCGCACCGCGGTCGGGGTCGACCAGCCGGGTCATCAGGCTGGTGAGGGTGCTCTTGCCGGAGGCCGTGGCACCGACCAGGGCGACCGTGCGCCCGGGCTCGACGTCGAAGGTGACGCCGTCGAGGAGCGGCACGTCGGCGTCGTAGGAGTAGCCCAGCCCGTCCACCTCGAGGCGGGCGGCGCGGCCGGACTCGGGCAGCGCCTCGGGGCCGTAGGGCATCGCACCGGTCGCCTCGATCACCCGCCGGGTGCGGTGGAAGCCCACCACGCTGCGCGGGAACTCGCCCAGCAGCCAGCCCAGCGAGCGGATCGGGAACGACACGATCGTCAGCAGGTAGGCGACCGTCACCACGTCGCCGGCGTCGGTGACCCCCGAGAGCACCCGCTCGACGCCGACCGCCAGCACCACCATCACGCCGAGGCTGGGCAGCGCCGCCAACGTCGGGTCGAAGGCCGCGCGGAACAGGCCGACCCGGATGTTGGCGTCGCGCAGCTCGTGGGCCTTGACCGTGAACCGGTCGGTCTCCTCGATCTCGCGGCCGAGGGTCTTGACGACCATCGCCCCGTCGAAGGACTCGTGGGCGATCTCGCTCACCTCGGCGCGCAGCTGCTGGGCCCGGGTCGCCCAGCCCGAGGCGAACCGCTGGTAGACGACGTTGGTCACGATGACGGCCGGGAAGACGAACAGCCCGACCATCGCGAGCACGAGATCGGCGACGAACATCTGCACCACCGCGACCACCATCATCACGACGGTGCCGACGGCCATGGGCAGCGGCGCGATCGGCCCCCAGGCGGCCTCGACGTCGGAGTAGGCATTGGACAGCAGCTGCCCGGTCGGGTGGCGCTGGTGCCACTCCATCGGGAGCGTGAGGTATTGGCGGGTCACGGCGCGACGGGTGTGGGCCTGCATGCGGTACTGCATGACGCCGGCGCCGAGGCGCCGCGCGACGATGCCGACCGCGCGGAGCACCGCCACCGCCATGAACAGCCCCAGCACCGCCCAGAGCAGGCCGGTCGCGATCTCCCCGTCGCGGAAGGCGGGGATCACGACGTGGTCGGTGGCCCAGCCGAGCACCCAGGCGTCGGCCACGGTCATCACGCCGAAGAGGAGGCTGCCGATGGTGGAGAGGGTGAAGATCAGCGGTTCGCGCCGGATCGCGACCCCCAGTACGGCGAACCCCTCACGTGTCGTCGACCCGCTCGGCGCTGAGCGCTCGCTCCACTCGTCCGCCACCTGACTCCTTGCTCCCCTCGTCCGTCACGCGCAACCGCACGCCGGGACAGGCTATTCCGGGGAACCGACAGCCACCCAATCGGTTGCCGGGGTCAACCGCGTACGGCGTTCGTCAGGTGCGCAGCCGGGACAGGAAGGCGCGGGTCCGCTCCTGCTGCGGCTGGGCGAGCACCTGGTCGGGCGTGCCCGACTCGTGGACCACGCCGTCGTGGAGGAAGCAGACCTGGTCGGCGACGTCGCGGGCGAACCCCATCTCGTGAGTGTTGAGCAACATCGTCACGCCCTCCGCCTTGAGGTCGGACAGCAGGTCGAGCACCTCCCCCACGAGCTCCGGGTCGAGCGCGGAGGTCACCTCGTCGAGCAGCATCAGCGCCGGGCGGGTCACCAGGGCGCGCGCGATGGCGACCCGCTGCTGCTGTCCGCCGGAGAGGTCGTCGGGTCGCGCCCGGGTCTTGTCGCTCAGCCCGACCCGCTCCAGCATGGTCGCGGCCCGCTCGTCGGCCTCCGCGGCGTCCACGCCGTGCACCTTCCGCAGCGCGAGGGTGAGGTTGCCGAGCACGTCGAGGTGCGGGAACAGGTTGTAGGCCTGGAAGACCAGCCCCATCCGCGACCGCACGGAGTCGGCGTCCACGCGGGGGTCGCTGATGTCGTCGCCCTGGAACGTGATCACCCCGTCGTCGACGGTCTCCAGCAGGTTGGCGCAGCGCAACAGCGTGGACTTGCCCGAGCCGGACGCGCCGATCAGGACGACGCACTGCCCCGGCTCCACCACGAGGTCGACGTCACGCAGCACCAGGTTGTGGCCGAACGACTTGCGGACGCCGGACATCTCCAGCAGCGCCATCAGAGCATCCCCCCGGCGCCGTGGAAGCCCTGCTTGCGCGCGAACCGGTCGGTCAGCCTCGCCATCGGGACGGTGAGGCAGACGAACAGCACTCCCGCGACGACGTACGGCGTGTAGTTGAAGTCCTCGGCGGTCTCGATCTGGGCCGCCCGGATCGCGTCGACGACCCCGACGACGGCGATCAGGCCGGAGTCCTTCTGGAGCGAGACGAAGTCGTTCATCAGCGGCGGCAGCACCCGCCGCCACGCCTGCGGCAGCACGACCAGCCGGAGGTTCTGGGAGTAGCTCAGACCGAGCGCCCGGCCGGCCAGCCGCTGCGAGGGGTGGACCGACTCGATGCCGGCGCGGAACACCTCGGCGATGTACGCCGAGTAGGACAGCACCAGGGCCGCACACGCCCAGTAGATCGCCTCGCGCGGCAGGCCGGCCAGGTCGAGGGCCGGCCCGCCGAACCCGAGGAGCAGCAGGAGCAGCAGCAGCGGCAGGCCGCGGAAGACGTCGACGTACACCGTGCCGAGCATGCGCAGCGGGAAGGTCACCGGACCGCGCAGCGTGCGCATCACGGCGATGGCCAGGCCCAGCAGCAGGATCAGCACCGCACTGACCAGCGTCACCCGGATGTTGAGCCACAGCCCCTCGAGCACGGCCGGGAACGAGTCGACGGCCTTGTCCCAGTCAAAGTACGTCTGCTGGACGCGCTCCCACCCCGGCGAGGTGACCAGGGCGGTCCCGACGAGTCCGAGGACGACGACGGTGCTGACGAGCGCGACGACGCTGCTGCGGACGGCACGTCGCCTCCGGAACGCGTCGCGCTCCCGCTGGGCCTCCGACGGTTGCCAGCCGTCGGAGGTCGCGGCGTCGGCGTGGGCGCTCAGGACAGCTCCGGCGCGCCCTGCTGCGCCAGCCACTCGTCCTCGAGGTCGGCCAGCGTGCCGTCCTCGCGGAGCGTGTCGACGGCCTGGCTGACGCAGTCGGTGAGCGGGCTGTCGAGGTCGAGCACGGCCCCGAACTGCTCCACCTCGTCACCGGCCTGCGGGAGCTGTCCCACGATGACGCCGTCGTCGAGCTGGGCGGCCGTCATGAAGTAGGCCGTCGGCAGGTCGACCACGATGCCGTCGATCTGCCCGTTGTTCAGCGCCTGCACCGCCTGGTCGTTGGTGTCGAACGGCGCGGCCTGCTCGGAGGTCTGGATCTGGTCGGTGATCGCCGTGTAGCTGGTGGTGCCGACCTGTGCCCCGAGCCGGGCGTCCTGCAGCTCGGCCACCGAGGTGGCCCCGTCGAGCGGGCTGCCCGTGGTGGTGACGACCACCTGGCGGACGTCGTAGTAGCCGCTGGAGAAGTCGACCGCCTTGGCCCGCGCCGGGGTGATGGAGACCTGGTTGACGTCGAAGTCGAACTTCTTCTCCCCCGGGCTCACCACGGCGTTGAACGGGACCTTCGCCCATTCCACCTCGTCCTCGGAGAAGCCGAGCTCCTCGGCGATCGCGTAGGCCACGGCGGACTCGTAGCCCTTGCCGTTGCTGGGGTCGTTGTCGACGAACCACGGCGGGTACGCCGGGTTGTCGGTCGCGACGGTCAGGACACCCTCCGAGTAGGTGTCGAGAGCGTCCTTCTCGCAGTCACCGGCCGCGGCGGAGGAGCCGCTGTCGGTCGCGGTGTCGTCGGCCTCGTCGCGCGGGGCGCAGGCCGTGGTGATCAGCAGGGCCACGCCGAGCGTGGCGAGGGCGGTGCCTCGGATGATCGTGCGCATGCGAGAAGGGTAGGACTCGACGCTGCCGTTCGCCGACCGGCGCGTCGACCGCGGACGGGTGGTTGCGGACCAACGGAGGGGGAGGTAGGAATCGACGTGCGGGGCCATCTCGGGTGCCGCTGGCAGCTGGAGGCTTCATGACCCACACCGTCGAGCCGAAGGCCTCGGGGTCCGCGCCCCGGCCCGGCGAGCTGCGCAAGGGCCTCAAGCAGCGTCACCTCACGATGATCGCCATCGGCGGGGTCATCGGAGCCGGCCTCTTCGTGGGCTCCGGCGCCGTGATCACCGAAGCCGGACCGGGAGCCTTCCTCACCTACCTGGTGACCGGTGGCCTGATCGTCCTGGTGATGCGGATGCTCGGCGAGATGGCCACGGCGAACCCGTCGACCGGGTCCTTCTCCGACTACTCCCGGATGGCGCTCGGGGGCTGGGCGGGCTTCTCGGTGGCGTGGCTCTACTGGTACTTCTGGGTCATCGTGGTCGGCTTCGAGGCCGTCGCGGGCGCCCAGATCATCACGTACTGGTTCGACGCGCCGCTGTGGCTGCTCTCCCTCGGCCTGATGGTGCTGATGACCGGCACCAACCTGGTCTCCGTGTCCTCCTACGGCGAGTTCGAGTACTGGTTCGCCAGCATCAAGGTCGCCGCGATCGTCGTCTTCCTCGTGCTCGGAACCCTGTTCGTCCTCGGCCTGTGGCCCGGCCAGAGCTTCGACGTCAGCAACCTGACGGACGAGGGTGGATTCCTCCCCAACGGCGTCGGCGCGATCTTCTCCAGCATCGTCGTCGTGGTCTTCTCGATGGTCGGGGCCGAGATCGCCACCGTGGCGGCTGCCGAGTCCCACGACCCGGAGAAGGCCATCGCCCGGGCCACCCAGTCGGTGATCGTGCGAGTGCTGACGTTCTACGTCGGGTCCGCGCTGCTGCTGGTGTGCATCCTGCCGTGGAACGACAACGAGCTCGGCGCCTCGCCGTTCGTCGCCGCGTTCACCGAGATGGGCATCCCCTACGCCGACGACCTGATGAACGCGGTCGTGCTCACCGCCGTCCTCTCCTGCCTCAACTCGGGGCTCTACACGGCCTCCCGGATGCTCTTCGTGCTCGGCGCGCGGCGCGAGGCGCCGCTGAAGCTGATCACGGTCAACTCGAGGGGCGTGCCCGTCTGGGCGATCCTGGCCTCGACGGTGGTGGGCTTCCTCAGCGTGATCGCGGCGTACGTCTCACCGGACACGGTGTTCCTGTTCCTCCTGAACTCCTCCGGTGCGGTCATCCTGTTCGTGTACCTGCTGATCGCCGTGTCCCAGTTCGTCCTGCGGCGCCGTACGGACGAGGCGGAGCTGACCGTGAAGATGTGGCTGTTCCCCTGGCTGACGCTCGTGGCCGCCGTGGGCATCGTCCTGGTGCTGCTGCAGATGGCGTTCAACGTCGACACCCGGTCGCAGCTGCTGCTCAGCCTGCTGTCCCTCGGCGTCGTGCTCGCCCTCTACGGCGTCACGCGGTGGCGCGGCGGCTCGGTGTCGATCGAGGAGGTCGAGGCGATCGGCGCGGGTCGTGACGCGGACCAGGAGCAGGCTCGCCGGGTGCTGGTCCTGGCCAACCGGACGCTGACGGGCGAGGAGCTGCACGACGCGCTGGAAGAGCTGCCCGGGAGCGAGTCGGCCGAGTACCTCGTCGTCGTGCCCGCCAACCCGGTCGACACCGGTGAGGCCGAGCGGGAGGGCGCGGCGTTCGTGTGGGAGGCGACGACGACGGCCGCCAACCGGCGGCTCGAGGAGACCCTGGCGATGCTGCGCGATCGCGGGCTCACCGTCGACGGCGAGCTGGGCGACTACCGACCCCTGGTGGCCCTGGAGCAGGCGATGCGTCACTTCGCCGCCGACCACGTGGTGATCTCCACCCAGCCGGACGACCGGTCCACCTGGTTGCACCACGACGTGGTCTCCAGGGCGAGGGAACGCCTGGACGTCCCGGTGCACCACGTCGTGGTGCACGAACCCGACCCGACGCGCTAGCTAGCGCGTCCGGTGGGCCGGGACGGCGCGAGTCCCCTGGGCACGCACCGGGTGACCGGCCGCCGCGAGGGCCTGCTTGACCTCGCCGATGCGCAACGTGCCGAAGTGGAACACGGTGGCGGCGAGGACTGCGTCGGCGCCTGCGTCGACCGCGGGCGGAAAGTGGTCGAGCCGACCCGCTCCCCCGCTGGCGATGACCGGGATCGTGACCTCGCGGCGTACCGCCCCGATCAGCGCGAGGTCGAAGCCGCCGGTGGTGCCGTCCGCGTCCATCGCGTTGAGCAGGATCTCGCCCGCCCCGAGCTCCGCGGCCCGGGCCGCCCACGCGACGGCGTCGAGCCCGGCGGACTCGCGACCGCCGTGGGTGGTCACCTCGAACCCGGAGTCGGTGCCGCCGGCGACCCGGCGGGCGTCGACCGACAGCACCAGCACCTGGCTGCCGAACCGGTCGGCGATCTCGGCGACCAGCTCGGGCCGGCGGATCGCGGCGGTGTTGACGGCGATCTTGTCGGCGCCCGCGCGGAGCAGCCGGTCGACGTCGTCGGTCGACCCGACGCCGCCGCCGACGGTCAGCGGGATGAACACCTCCTCGGCACAGCGCGAGACGACCTCCATCGTGGTCGCGCGCCCCTCGTGGGAGGCGGAGATGTCGAGGAAGGTGAGCTCGTCGGCACCCTCGGCGTCGTAGAGCCGCGCCAGCTCGACCGGGTCGCCGGCGTCGCGCAGCGACTGGAAGTTGACCCCCTTGACGACCCGACCGCCGTCGACGTCGAGGCACGGGATGACGCGGACGGCGAGGGTCACCGGAGGGTCCCGGGCCTGGTCAGCTCGAGGGCGTCCTCGAGGGTGAACCGGCCCTCGTAGAGGGCGGTGCCGATGATCGCGCCCTCGACCCCGTCGCCGACCAGCTCCTGCAGGGCGCGGAGGTCGTCGAGCTCGGTGATGCCGCCGCTCGCGACCACCGGCCGGTCCGTCGCTGCGCACACGTCGCGCAGCAGGTCGAGGTTGGGCCCCTGCAGCATGCCGTCCTTGTTGACGTCGGTGACGACGTAGCGGGCGCAACCCTCGCCGTCGAGCCGCGCCAGCACGTCGTGGAGGTCGCCGCCGTCCCGGGTCCAGCCCCGCGCAGCGAGCGTGCGGCCACGGACGTCGAGGCCGACGGCGACGCGGTCGCCGTACGTCGCGATGGCCGCTGCGCACCACTCCGGCTGCTCGAGGGCGGCGGTGCCGATGTTGACCCGGCGGCAGCCGGCGTCCATCGCCGCGGCGAGCGACTCGTCGTCGCGGATCCCGCCGCTCATCTCGACGTCGATGTCGAGGGTGGCCACGATCCGGGCCTGCAGCTCGCGGTTGTGGCCGCGCCCGAACGCCGCGTCGAGGTCGACCAGGTGGATCCATTCCGCTCCGGCGTGCTGCCAGCGCAGCGCCGCCTCCACCGGGTCCCCGAACCGCTTCTCCGACCCGGCCACCCCCTGCACCAGCTGGACGGCCTGGCCGTCGGCGATGTCGACGGCCGGCAACAGCTCGAGGTAGTCGCTCACATTGTCGAGCGTAGGGGCCGACCGGGCCCACGCCCCGCCCGGTCCGCCACCCGAGTCGAGGGGCGACTCACCGCGGGAGCGAGGCCACCCAGTTGCGGAGGAGGTGCGCGCCGGCGTCGCCGGACTTCTCGGGGTGGAACTGGGTGGCGGTCAGGGGACCGTTCTCGACGGCGGCGACGAACCGGTCTCCTCCGTGCTCGGCCCAGGTGACGAGGGGGGCGCGGGTGCGGTCGTTGGTGACCAGCGTCCAGTCCCGGACGCCGTAGGAGTGGACGAAGTAGAACCGCTCCCCCTCGACACCGGCGAACAGCGAGGTCCCGGGCGCGGCCTCGACGGTGTTCCAGCCCATGTGGGGCACCACGGGTGCCTGCAGTCGCTCGACGACCCCGGGCCACTCGCCACAACCCTCGGTCTCGACCCCGTGCTCGACGCCGCGCTCGAAGAGCACCTGCATGCCCACGCAGATCCCGAGCACCGGCCGACCGCCCGCGAGGCGTCGCCCGACCAGCAGGTCGCCCCTGACCGAGCGCAGGCCGGCCATGCAGGCGGCGTACGCCCCGACGCCGGGGACGACCAGGCCGTCGGCGGCCAGTCCGGCGTCGAGGTCAGCGGTCAGCGTGACCTCGGCGCCGGCGCGCTCGACCGCCCGGACAGCCGAGCGGAGGTTGCCGGAGCCGTAGTCGAGGACGACAACGCTCGGCGACACGTCAGCCACCGGGATCGGGGCCCCCGCGGCGTTGTCCGGCGGAGGAGCGAAGCGGAGGAGACGGAGAACGTCGTGGGGTGATCAAAGGGCGCCCTTGGTCGAGGGGATGCCCGTCTCACGAGGGTCGATCGCCACCGCGTCGCGGAACGCCCGGGCGAACGCCTTGAACTGCGCCTCGACCAGGTGGTGGGGGTCGCGACCCGACAGCACCCGCACGTGGAGGGCGAGGTGGGCGTGGAACGACAGCGTCTCGAAGACGTGCCGGGTCAGCGAGCCCGGGAAGCCGGGGCCGCTGTCGCCGCCGATGACGACGTACGCCTGCCCGTCGGGCTCGCCGGTGTGGACGCAGTAGGGACGGCCCGAGACGTCGACCACGGCCTGCACCAGGGCCTCGTCGAGCGGCACCGTGGCGTCGCCGAACCGGCGGATGCCGGACTTGTCGCCGAGCGCCTCCCGGATCGCCTGGCCGAGCACGATCGCGGTGTCCTCCACGGTGTGGTGGGCGTCGACGTGGGTGTCACCGGAGGTGTGGACGACCAGGTCGACCAGCCCGTGCCGCGCGAACGCGGTCAGCATGTGGTCGTAGAACCCGACGCCGGTCGAGACGTCGTGGCGCCCCGAGCCGTCGAGGTCCAGCTCGACGTGGACCTTGGACTCGCTGGTCTGGCGGTCCAGGGTGGCGGTGCGGTTCATGCTTCCTCCATCGCCTCGGTGAGTGCGTCCCTGAAGTGTCCCATCTCCTCGGGCGTCCCGACCGAGACCCGCAACCATCCGGCCCCCTGCGACACCGGTCCGGTCTCCCGGATGAGGACCCCGCGGTCCAGCAGCGCCTGCCAGACCGCGTGGCGGTCGTCGAGGACTCCGAAGAGCACGAAGTTGGCGTCCGACTCGGCGACCTCGAGCCCCCGCTCGCGCAGCCAGCTGACGGTCCGGTCCCGCTCGGCCCGCAGGTCGTCGACGCGGGCGAGCAGCTCGGGCGCGTGCCGCAGCGCCGCCAGCGCCGTCGCCTGGGTCACGGCCGAGAGGTGGTAGGGCAGCCGGACGACCCGGATCGCGTCACAGATCGCAGGGTCGGCGGCGAGGTAGCCCAGCCGGGCGCCCGCCAGCGCGAAGGCCTTGCTCATGGTGCGGGTGACCACCAGGTTGCGATGGCGCGGCAGCAGCTCGAGCGCGCTCGGAGTCCCGGCGCGCCGGAACTCGCCGTACGCCTCGTCGACCACCACGATCCCGCCGTCTCCGACGGCCTCGCACAGCGTGGTCACCGCCTCGGGCGCCAGCGCCGTGCCGGTCGGGTTGTTGGGGCTCGGCAGCAGCACCACCGAGGGCCGGTGCTCCTCGACCATCGCCCGGGCGTGGTCGAGGTCGAGGGTGAAGTCCTGCTCGCGGTGGCCGACCACCCACTCGGTGACGGTGTCACGGGCGTACTCCGGGTACATCGAGTACGTCGGGGCGAAGCTCAGCGCCACCCGGCCGGGCCCGCCGAAGGCCTGCAGCAGCTGCAGCATCACCTCGTTGGAGCCGTTGGCCGCCCACACCTGGTCGGGCGTGATCCCCTGCCCGCCGTCGCCGTCGAGGTAGGCGGCGAGCGCGGTGCGCAGCTCGACGAACTCGCGGTCGGGATAGCGGTGCAGGCCGGTCGCCACCTCCGCCACCGCCCGGGCGATGTCGGCCGCCGTCTCCGGGCTCGGCCCGTACGGGTTCTCGTTGACGTTGAGCTGGACGGGCGCCTGCTCGCGGGTGAGCTGGGGGGCGCCGTACGGCGCGAGGCCACGCAGCTCCTCCCGCAGTGGGGGGAAGGTCATCGCAGGGTGCCCTCCGGCCGGTCCTCGAGCCTGATCGACACCGCGCGCCCGTGTGCGGGGAGGTCCTCGGCCTCGGCGAGCACGGCCACGTGGCCGGCGACCTCGGCGAGCGCCTCACGGGTGTAGTCGACGACGTGCACCGACCGCAGGAAGGCACGGACCGACAGCCCGCTGGAGTGGCAGGCGCAGCCCGCCGTCGGCAGCACGTGGTTGGACCCGGCGCAGTAGTCGCCCAGGCTGACCGGGGCGTGCGGGCCAACGAAGACGGCGCCGGCGTTGCGGACCCGGGCGGCGACGGCCGCCGCGTCGCGGGTGTGGATCTCGAGGTGCTCGGCTGCGTAGGCGTCGACGACGGCCACGCCCTGGTCGAGGTCGTCGACCAGGACGACCCCGCTCTGCCGGCCGGTGAGCGCGGTCCGGATCCGGTCGGCGTGGCGGGTCTCGGCGACCTGCTTGTCCAGCTCGGCGACGACGTCGTCGGCCAGCGACTCGGAGTCGGTCACCAGGACGCTCGCGGCGGCCGGGTCGTGCTCGGCCTGGCTGATCAGGTCGGCAGCGACGTACGCCGGGTCCGCGGTGTCGTCGGCGAGCACCGCGATCTCGGTGGTGCCGGCCTCGGAGTCGATGCCGACCCGGCCGCGCAGGAGCCGCTTGGCGGCGGCGACGTAGACGTTGCCGGGGCCGGTCACCAGGTCGACCGGCCGGCAGGGCCCGGCGCCGTGACCGAGCATCGCGATCGCCTGGGCGCCACCGACGGCGTAGACCTCCTCCACGCCGAGCAGCGCGCACGCGGCCATGATCGTCGGCTCCGGGAGCCCGCTGCCCCACTCGCCGAAGGGGGCTCGCCGCGGCGGGCTGGTGAGCGCGATCGAGCCGACCCCGGCGACCTGGGCCGGTACGACGTTCATCACGACGCTGGAGACCAGCGGGGCGAGCCCGCCGGGCACGTAGAGGCCGACCCGACCCATGGGCACCTTGCGGTGGGTGACGACGGCGCCGGGTGCGAGCTCGGTCGTGACGTCGTGCTCGAGCTCGGCCTCGCAGGTCGCCCGCAACCGGCGTACCGCCTCCTCGAGGCCCGCACGCACCGCGGGGTCGAGGTCCGCGAGCGCCCGCCGGAGCGCGTCCGGCGGCACGGCGATCTCGTCGCGCGTCACCCCGTCGAACTCCCGGGTGTACTCGAGGACCGCCTCGACCCCCCGGTCGCGCACCGCCTCGACCACCGGCCGGATCAGATGGGTGGCCGCCTCGACGTCGAGCTCCGCGCGCGGGACGACGTCGCGGTAGTCGAGGGTCCCGGAGGTACCCCGGAGGTCGATGCGGCGGATCATGGCGTCGAGTCTAGGTTCGGGACGCCGCTGACCCCGAGCCGGCGCCGACCACCGGGACGCGCGCCTGCCTCGTCGGCGGCCGGGTGCCACCTAGAGTCGGGAACGTGAGCGACACGTTGCCGATGTTCCCGCTCGGGACGGTGCTGTTCCCGGGCGTCAGCGTGCCGCTCCACGTGTTCGAGGACCGCTACCGGGCGATGGTCCACCACCTGCTGCGGATCCCCGACCCCGTCGACCGGGTCTTCGGGTCGGTCGCGATCCGCGAGGGCTACGAGATCGGCGAGCACGGCAACCAGTCGCTCTACCGCGTCGGCTGCCGGATCCGGATGACCGAGGTCGAGTCCCACCCCGACGGCACCTTCGACCTGGTCGGTGTCGGCATCGACCGGATCGCGCTGGACCGGCTCGACACCCGGGGGCCCTACCCGGTCGGGCACGTGACCGCCCGGCCCGACGCGGCCGATCCGGTGCCCGAGGACGTCGTGGAGCGGGCGCGGGTGATGTTCACCGCCTACCGCTCGGCGCTGGCGCAGGTCCGCGGCGACCTGCTGCCCGCCGAGCTGCCCCAGGACCCGACGTACCTCTCCTGGACGCTGGCGGCGCTGACCCCGCTCCCGATGCCCGACCGGCAGTCGCTGCTGGAGGCCGAGGACGCGGGGGCGCGGCTGCTGCTGGCCACCGACCTGCTGCGGGCGGAGCTGCGCGCCATGAACGTCATCCCGTCGTTGCCGGCCACCGAGCTGGCGCGCACGCGCTGGTCCCCCAACTAGGCGAGGCGTGGCTCGCAGGCGCGCCGGCGGCACCCCGGCCACGCTCGCGCTCGACCGCGCGGGGGTGGCGTACGAGCTGCGGCCCTACGCGCACGACCCGCGTGCGGAGTCGTTCGGTGCGGAGGCGGCCGCGGCGCTCGGGGTGGAGCAGGCGCGCGTGTTCAAGACCCTGCTGGCCTCGCTGGACGGCAGCCTCGTCGTGGCCGTGGTGCCGGTGTCGGGCCGGCTCGACCTCAAGGCGCTGGCCCGGGCGCTCGGCGGCAGCAGGGCCGTGATGGCCGAGGTGGCCGCGGCCGAGCGTGCGACCGGGTACGTCGCGGGCGGGATCTCGCCGGTCGGGCAGAAGCGGCCGCACCCGACGGTCGTCGACGCGACCGCGCTCGACCACGAGACGGTCCTGGTCTCGGGTGGGCGGCGCGGCCTGGACCTGGAGCTGGCTCCGGCCGACCTGGTCGCGATCACCGGAGCGATCGTCGACCGGGTCGGCCGGGCCTGAGGCAGCTCAGTCGGTCGTCAGGCGCAGCGTGCCGCGGGTGGTGCCGTCGTCGACCCACGAGCTGATCCCGAGCGCCGACAGCGGCTCCAGGTTGGCCTGGACCTCCTGGTCGCCCTCGCTGAGGCTGGTCAGCCAGTCGCCGGCGTCGAAGTCGACGTACATCACGTTGCCGGCCTGGTCGGCCTCGGGGACGACGTCCCGGAAGGTCTCGGAGTCGGCCAGCCCGCCGTCGCCGGCGAGCAGCTTGCGGTAGTCGGGGTTGAGGCTCCACGCGACGGTGTCGCCGCTGGTCTCGGTCTCGAACCACCCGGCCATCCCGGTGGACGTGCCGAGCGTGTCCATCACCTCGTTGATGCCGTCGGCGTCGCCCCGGACCTTCATGCCGAGCGGCAGCCCGGTCGGATCGCCGGAGTTGACCAGCTGCTCGATGTCGAGGTCACCGCCGAAGGCGATCGCGAACTGCTCACCGAGCAGGGTCTCGACGTCCTCGGGCAGGGAGAGGCCGGTCTGGGCCTCGGCCTGGGCGATGCCCTGGTCGATCTGCTTCTGGGGGATGCCGTAGGACGGCAGCGCCTCGAGCAGGGACTGCGCCCAGCCCTCGGGCAGTGCCGCGGCGAAGGCGAACGCGGTGTCGGCCGGCAGCGTGCCGACCACGTCGACGGTGGCACCCTCCGCGGAGGGCAGCGTCGTCATCGTCTTCTCCGGGACGTCGGCGGCGAGCTCGACCTCGACGCCGCCGTCGGCGAACCGGACCGTGGCGGCCGCGCCCTCGAAGTCCTCGAACGCCTCGAGGAGCTCCTCGGGGACCTCGGGGACGGGTGCCTCGGCGGTGGGCTCGGCCTCGCCGTCCTCGGTGGCGCCGGAGCTCATGGAGGCCCCGCCGGAAGCGGACTCGCTGGCCATCAGCTCGGCAAGGACGGGGCCCACGTCGGGCGAGGCGTACATGCTGACCACCCCGGGGTCGCCGACCTGGTCGGTCCACTCCTGGTAGGTGCTGTCGTCGGCGAGGGTGCCGTCGGCCGTCGCGTCGACGACCTGCTGGGCGATCTCCTCGGTCTCGGCGACGACGGCCCAGTCGCCGTCGACGACGACGCCCGCGGTGGCGTCCCCGCCCTCGCAGTCGGCGAGCTCGGCGAGGCCGTCCTCGGCGGCTCCGGCGTCGGTCACCTCCAGGACGCCGACCGGCGACGGCTGCTTCTCACCCGCGTCGACGGCGGCGACGGCGAAGGTGGTGCCGATCCAGGGCGCGATGTCGTCGTCGTAGTCGAGGCCCTCGCAGTCGGCCTCCTCGAAGATCTTGCGCCGGATGTCGTCCTGGGCGTCGAAGCCGCCCAGCTCCTCCTTGATCGCCGGGAACTTCTCGAGCATCCGGAACGCCTCGATCTTCTGCGAGCCGCTCGGGTCGAGGTCGACCGACGCGTACGCGAGGGTCCCGGACGGCAGCGCCTCGGTCGGCTCCGCGCCACTGCCGAGGAAGCTCATCGCGGCCCAGGTGCCGGCTCCTGCAGCGGCGAGGAGCACGACGGCTCCGCCGGCGAGGAGTGCGGTACGGCGGCCGCTGCCGCCGGACGCAGCCGGCGGGACGGGGTCGCCGCCGCCCTGCTCGAGGTACTCGGGGCCGCCCGGCCCCTCGGGCGGCGGACTGGTCGTGCTCACGTGGTTCCCCCTGGTGTGCGGAAGGTTCTCTCCGAGAGTGGTGGACGCGAGCCGGTTCGAGCTGGTTCCGGTACGCGGTCACAGCCTATCCGGCGGAGTCGACCGGGTGCGGCTGATCGGCGGGTTTGCGGGAGACCCCGATGAAGACCACGCAGAGCCCCACCAGCGCGCCCGTGGGGAAGGCGACGTAGGGGCTCCACCCCCGGACGGTGAGGGTCGAGGGGAGCTCGGTCCGGTTGGCGGTGGTGGCCGCGAGCGCGGTCGGGTCGGCCGGCATGCCGAGCCCGCCGACCAGCAGCATCAGCCAGGCGGCGAGCAGCGACCCCACGACCACCAGGCCCAGCACCAGCAGCTCGCGCCGGTCGGTCACCAGCGCGCTCAGGACGCCGAGGACCAGGCCGAGGCCGAGGGCGATGAGCACGTAGAGGCCGGTCGCGGAGAACTCGGAGGTGTTGGTGGCGGGGTACCAGACTCCCTCGAAGACGGTGCCGCTCACCGGGGTCCAGAGCCAGCGCCACAGCGCGCCGCCGACCAGCCCGCCGAGCCCGAACAGCAGCAGGACGAGCACGACCTCACGGAGCAGTCCTCCTCCTGCGTGCCGGGCGCCGGTGGTCAGCCCGCGAGGCACCCGGGCCCCAGCAGCTGCTTGAGGTCGGCGAACAGCGCCGGGCTCGGCGTGACCCGGTGGGTGTCGCCGATCCGCATCACCAGCGTCTTGTCGCGCATCATCACCTGCACGTGGACCTCGGTCACGCCGGGATGGGTGCGGAGCACCTCCTTGAGGTGCTCGACCGTCCCGCTGTTGACCCGGGTCTGTGGCAGCTTGACCACGACCGGCCCGGCGGGACCGTCGCTGAGGTCGGGGACGGTCACCTCCTGGCCGTGGATCTCGGGTTGGTCCTTGCTGCGCGAGAGCCGGCCCTTGACCGTGATGATCGCGTCCTCGGTGAGCAGCGGGCTGGCCAGCTGGTAGGAGCTGGGGAAGAGCAGCACGTCGATCGCACCGTCGAGGTCCTCGACCGTGACCATCGCCCAGTTGTCGCCTCGCTTGGTGATCTTGCGCTGCACCGAGGTGATCAGCCCGGTGATCGTGATCGGCGAGCCGTCGGCGCGGTCCTCGTCGAGCATCAGCTGGCCGACCGTGCAGTCGCTGCCGTTGGCGAGCAGGTGCTCGAGCCCCAGCAGCGGGTGGTCGGAGACGTAGAGACCCAGCATCTCCCGCTCGTGGCCGAGCAGCGTCATCTTGTCCCACTCGTCGAGCTCCGGGATCGAGACCGAGATCCCCCAGCCGTTGCTCCCCCCGCCGTCGCCGCCGTCGTCGAGCCCGGCGAACAAGGAGTCCTGGCCGATCGCCTCGTTGCGCTTGATGTCGACGTACTGGTCGACGGCGGTCTCGTGGACGGCGACCAGCGCGCGCCGGTGGTGCTTCATGTCGTCGAACGCACCGGCCTTGACCAGGGACTCGATGACCCGCTTGTTGCAGACCAGCGCGGGGACCTTGCCCATGAAGTCGTTGAAGTCGGTGTAGCGACCCTGCTCCTCGCGCGCGGCCACGATCTGGGAGACGACGTTGCCGCCGACGTTGCGGATCGCAGTCAGCCCGAACCGGATGTCGCGGCCGACCGGGGTGAAGGTCGCCTGCGACTCGTTGACGTCGGGCGGGAGCACCTGGATCTTCATCCGGCGGCACTCGTTGAGGTAGATCGCCATCTTGTCCTTGTCGTCCTTGACGGACGTCAGGAGCGCGGCCATGTACTCGGCGGGGTGGTTGGCCTTGAGGAACGCCGTCCAGTACGAGACCAGGCCGTAGGCGGCGGAGTGGGCCTTGTTGAAGGCGTAGTCGGAGAAGGGCAGCAGGATGTCCCAGAGTGTCTTGACCGCGCCCATGGAGTAGCCGCGCTCCTGCATGCCGGCGGAGAAGCCGGCGAACTGCTTGTCCAGCTCCTCCTTCTTCTTCTTGCCCATGGCGCGACGCAGGATGTCCGCCTGTCCCAGCGAGTAGCCCGCGAGCTTCTGGGCGATCGCCATGACCTGCTCCTGGTAGACGATCAGGCCGTAGGTCTCCCCCAGGATCTCCGCGAGCGGCTCGGCCAGCTCCGGGTGGATCGGCTCGACCGGCTCGCGACCGGTCTTGCGGCGGGCGTACTTGTTGTGGGAGTCGGCGCCCATCGGCCCCGGCCGGTAGAGCGCGCCGACCGCGGAGATGTCCTCGAACGTGTCGGGCCGCATCGAGCGCAGCAGCGCGCGCATCGGTCCGCCGTCGAGCTGGAAGACCCCGAGGGTGTCGCCACGCTGGAGCAGGGCGTACGTCGCCGGGTCGGTCAGCTCGAGCTCCTCGAGGACCACGGTCTCGCCCTTGTTGGCCTCGATGTTGCGCAGCGCGTCGTCGAGGACCGTGAGGTTGCGCAGCCCCAGGAAGTCCATCTTGATCAGCCCGAGCCGCTCGCAGGTCGGGTAGTCGAACTGCGTGATGATCGCGCCGTCCTGGGGGCGCTTCATGAGGGGGATCACGTCGAGCAGAGGCGCCCGCGACATGATGACACCGGCCGCGTGGACGCCCCACTGCCGCTTCAGGCCCTCGATGCCGATCGCGGTGTCGACCACCGAGCGGACGTCGTTGTCGCCGTCGTAGAGCGCCCGGAACTCCCCACCCTCGCCGAAGCGCTTGTGGTCGGAGTCGAAGAGCTCCTTGAGCGGGACGTCCTTGCCCATGACGGCGGCCGGCATCGCCTTGGTGATCCGGTCGCCCATGGCGAACGGGTAGCCGAGGATCCGGGAGGAGTCCTTGACCGCCTGCTTGGCCTTGATCGTGCCGTAGGTGACGATCATCGAGACCCGGTCCTCGCCGTACTTCTCGCTGACGTAGCGGATCACCTCGCTGCGCCGACGCTCGTCGAAGTCGATGTCGAAGTCGGGCATCGAGACCCGGTCGGGGTTGAGGAACCGCTCGAAGATCAGTCCGTGCTCGAGCGGGTCGAGGTCGGTGATCCGCATCGCGTACGCCACCATCGAGCCCGCGCCCGAGCCGCGGCCCGGGCCGACCCGGATGCCGTTGTCCTTGGCCCAGTTGATGAAGTCGGCGACGACGAGGAAGTAGCCCGGGAACCCCATCTGGGTGATCACGCCGACCTCGAACCCGGCCTGCTTGCGCACCCGGTCGGGCACCCCGCCCGGATAGCGCACCAGGAGGCCCTTCTCGACCTCCTTGACCAGCCAGGACGTCTCGTCCTCACCCTCGGGCACCGGGAAGACCGGCATGTAGGTGCCGTTGCCCTCGGTGAAGGAGACGTCGCACCGCTCGGCGATCAGCAGCGTGTTGTCACAGGCCTCGGGGAAGTCGCGCCACAGCTCGCGCATCTCGGCCGCCGACTTGATGTAGTAGCCGTCGCCGTCGAACTTGAACCGCTTGGGGTCGCTCATCACGCTGCCCGAGGAGACGCACAGCAGGTGCTCCTGGGAGGGCGCGTCCTCGCGGAGGACGTAGTGGGAGTCGTTGGTGACGATCGGCGGGATGCCGAGGTCCTTGCTGAGCTTGAGCAGGTCGTCGCGCACCCGGCGCTCGATGCTCAGGCCGTGGTCCATCAGCTCGAGGAAGTAGTTGTCGCGGCCGAGGATTTCCTGGAAGTCGGCGGCCGCCTGGCGGGCCTTGGCGTAGTCGCCGATCCGCAGCCAGGTCTGGACCTCGCCCGACGGGCAGCCGGTGGTGGCGATGATGCCGCGGGAGTACTCGGCGAGCAGCTCGCGGTCGGCCCGGGGCTGGTAGAAGAACCCCTCCATGCTGGCCCGGCTGCTGAGCCGGAACAGGTTGTGCATGCCCTCCGTGGTCTCGGAGAGCAGCGTCATGTGGGTGTAGGAGCCGGATCCCGAGACGTCGTCGCCACCGCCGTCGTTCCAGCGGACCCGCTTCTTCTCGTAGCGGGAGGTGTTGGGCGTGAAGTAGGCCTCCATGCCGATGATCGGCTTGACCCCGTGGGCCCGGGCCTTGGACCAGAACTCGTAGGCGCCGAACACGTTGCCGTGGTCGGTCATCGCGATCGCGTCCATGCCGAGCTCGGCGGTGCGCGCGAAGAGGTCGTCGAGCCGAGCGGCCCCGTCGAGCATGGAGTACTCGGTGTGGACGTGGAGGTGCGCGAAGGAGTCGCCGGAGGATCCAGCCATCGGTGGTGGTGCCACTCCCCTCAATGAGTCGAGCCTCGGGACGGACGAGCATGCTGCGGCCGGGCAGCCGGCAGGGCGCCGACGGGCCACGTGGGTGGTGCTGGGGGAAGGATCTGAAGCCTACGTCAGCCGCCGGGGCGATCGTGTCAGGACGCACCGACAGCTCCGCCGCCGGCCGGTCGACCGGGCGGCGGCCGGGCCTGCGACCCGGGGCACGTTGACGCCCACCCGGCGCAGGAGTTTGCTGGCACCGTACGGCGATCGCCGCCGTCGCGGAGGGAGGTCCCCATGTCCGGCAGGGTGGTGCACTTCGAGGTGCCGTACGACGACGGCGACCGCGCCCGCGCCTTCTACGGCGCGGCCTTCGGCTGGCAGCTGATGCCGATGCCCGAGATGGACTACACCATCGTGATGACCGGCCCGACGGACGAGCAGTCCGGACCCACCGAGCCGGGCTTCATCAACGGCGGGATGTTCGAGCGCAGCGACCAGTTCCCCGGCAAGGGCCCCAACCTCGTCATCGAGGTCGCCAGCGTCGACGACCAGCTGGCCAAGGTCACCGAGGCCGGTGGCACCGTGCTGACCCCGCGCACGGCGGTGGGCGACATGGGCTTCACCGGCTACTTCGCCGACACCGAGGGCAACGTCATCGGGCTCTGGGAGAACGTGCCGCAGAGCTGAGGGGCCACGACCAGACCGGCACGAGGGAGGACTCAGCGCTCGGTCGAGGAGGCGTCGAGGCTCTCGCGGATGATGGCGTCGAGGATCCGGGCGATCCGCTCCTCCCCGAGGCCGGGAGCGTGCCGCGCCAGGCGTGCGGCGATCGCGCGCTCGCGCACGGCGTCGCGGTCCTGACCGGGCTTGAGCGGCTGCACTGCCGCCGTCAGCGCGGCCCGGCGCGCCAGCAGCTCGCCGAGATGGTCGTCGACCTCGTCGATGAGGTGGCGCAGGTAGCGGAGCGGGTCGGGACCGGGCCAGGCCATGCGCACGTCGGGTGCCCGTTCGGCGTTCGACGAGCCGTCGGTCGACTCGAGCTCCACGAGGCCGTGCCGCTGGTAGAAGCGCCGCGCGCCCCGGTTGCTCTCGAACACCCACAGGCAGAACCCCTCGGGGCGCTCGGCCTTGGCCACGTCGAGCAGCGCCGCACCGATGCCCTGCCCGGTCTCACCGGGGGCGAGGAAGAGGTCGTCGAGCCACTCACCGGTCAGGACCAGGTAGCCGACGAGGCGTCCGTCGCGCTCGGCGACCCACCCCGTGCTGTCGCCCTCCAGCCGCCCCCGCATCCACCGGTGCGCGGTCTCACGGGGGTGGACCATCGGCGGCATGCTCCCGACGTTGGCGAGGCGGCAGTCCACGTGCAGGTCCGCCATCGCGTCGGCGTCCGCGGTGGTCGCCGGTCGGAGCACCAGGTCAGTGGGCATCTCGGATCACGTCCAGGGCGCGCTGGAGGTCCTTCGGGTAGCTCGACTCGTAGGTGACGTGGTCGCCGGTGTCGGGGTGCTCGAAGCCGAGGCGTACGGCGTGCAGCCACTGCCGCTCCAGGCCGACCCGTCGCGCGAGGACCGGGTCGGCGCCGTAGGTCAGGTCGGCCACGCAGGGGTGCTTCAGGGCCTGCATGTGCACCCGGATCTGGTGGGTGCGGCCGGTCTCGAGGTGGACCTCGAGCAGGCTCGCGAACCGGTGCGCCTCGAGCGTCTCGTAGTGGGTCACGCTCGGCCGGCCGCCGTGTTCCTCCGCCATCACGGCAAATCGCCAGTCGTGCTTGGGGTGCCGGCCGATCGGGGCGTCGATCGTGCCCTCCAGCGGGTCTGGGTGCCCCTGCACGAGGGCGTGGTAGGTCTTGTCGACGGTGCGGTGCCGGAAGGCGTTCTTGAGCACCGAGTAGGCGTGCTCGGACTTGCAGATCACCATCACGCCGGAGGTGCCGACGTCGAGGCGCTGCACGATGCCCTGCCGCTCCGACGCACCGCTCGTGGCGATCCGGAACCCGGCGGCGACCAGGTGGGCCACGACGGTCGGACCGTTCCACCCGGGCGAGGGGTGCACGGCGACGCCGACCGGCTTGTCGATCACGACGATCGAGGGGTCGTCGTGGATGATCCTGATCCCCTCGACGATCTCGGGCACGACCGCCAGCGGGTCGTCGCGGGCGGGAAAGCTGACCTCGAGCATGGCACCGGGCTCGACCCGGTGACTCTTGGCGACCGCATGGCCGTCGACGAGCACGTGGCCCTCGGCCACCAACTCGGCCGCGCGGGTGCGGGAGACGCCGAACAGGCGGGCCATCGCGGCATCGACCCGCTCGCCGTCCAGGCCCTCGGGCACCGACAGGGTGCGGTGGTCGGCCTGGGTCACTGCGACGTGGCCTTCTCCCGGGTGCCGTCGATCGAGATGCCCCGGACCGCCTGCAGCACGATCAGGGCGGCGGCGACGTTGATGCAGATGTCGGCCACGTTGAAGACCGGCCAGTGCGGGACCATGAACAGGTCGACCACGTGGCCGCGCATCGGGCCGGGGTCGCGGAACAGCCGGTCGGTGAGGTTGCCGGCGACGCCGCCGAGCAGCAGCCCGAGCGCCAGCGCCCAGACCAGGCTGCCGACCCTGCGCGCCACCACGAGGACCACGCAGACGGCGGCGATGGCCAGGCAGCTGAGGGCCACCGTGAAGTCGGTGCCGAGGCTGAAGGCCGCGCCGGGGTTGAACGTGAGGTGGAGCACGAACCAGTCGCCGAGCAGCGGGACGTCGCCGTCGGCGAGCCTCGACACGGCGAGCTGCTTGGTGAGCAGGTCGATGCCCCAGGCCAGCAGCGCGACACCCGCCAGCAGCACCCTCGGTCGCGACGAGCCGCCTGCGTGGCGGCTCGGACCGGGGCGGGTGTCGTCGTCGCTCAGCGACGTTCCTCGCGCTGCTTGCATGTCATGCACAGTGTCGCACGCGGGAATGCCATGACCCTCATCTTGCCGATGGGGTTGCCGCACGACTCGCAGATGCCGTAGGTGCCGTCCTCGATGCGGGCCAGCGCCCGGTCGATCTGGGCGAGCTTCTCGCGCTCGTTGTTGACGACGATCAGCTCGTGGTCGCGCTCGAAGCTGGTCGCGCCCATGTCGGCCTGGTCGTGACCGGCGCCGTCGCCGGCGTCGCGCATCAGCCCGGCCAGCTCCTCCTCCTGGGCCGCGAGGGTGGCGGTGACCTTCTGGCGGTGCTCGTTCAGCTCGCTGCGCACCTCGGTGATCTCGGCCTTGGTCCAGGCGCTCTCACCCTCCTTGACCACCAGGGCCTTGCGTGGGGTGCCGGTCTTGGCGGCGGCCTTCTTCGCCGTCTTCTTCGCGGGAGCCTGCTGGGGGACGGCGGACTTGGTCACCCGCTTCGTGGCGGGCGCCTGCTTGGCGACGGTCTTCTTCCCCGCGGACCTGGTCGCGGCCGGTGCCTTCTTCGCCGGTGCCTTCTTCGCCGGTGCCTTCTTCGCCGGTGCCTTCTTCGCCGGTGCCTTCTTCGCCGGCCTGGCCTCTTGGTGGCGGTCTCCTTGGCCGCCGCCTTGGCCGGGGCGGTCTTCTTGGCCGCCGCCTTGGCCGGGGCGGTCTTCTTGGCCGCCGCCTTGGCCGGGGCGGTCTTCTTGGCCGCCGCCTTGGCCGGAGCGGTCTTCTTCGCCGCCGCCTTGGCCGGGGCGGTCTTCTTCGCCGCCGCCTTGGCCGGGGCGGCCTTCTTGGCGGGCGCTGCCTTGGTGGCCTTCGTCGTCGTGCCCGAGGAGGTGCCCGAACCCGTCGACTTCGTCGGCGTACGGCGGATCGCCTTGCGCGCCGCGGACACGGCACTGCCGGCGAGCGACTTCCTGGTAGTGCGTGCCATGGGGGCCTCCCTCGTCCCGGATGACGCGTGGCGGCCGCCACCGTGTCGGCGGAAGGCTAGCCCTCCTGCATGCCCCCTTCAAGCAGCGGCACACCCTTCCCGAGACGGCCGTCGGCCCGGTCTCACCCCTGCGGGTGAGACCGGGCCGACGGAATGACGTGCGGGGCTGCTGTCAGCCCTCCTCCTCGCCGAGGATCGAACGGAGCCGCTTGGGAGTCGGCTCGCCCTGCGTGCCGGTGGACGACCCCTCCTGCGGCGCCTCCAGGGCCTCGAGCTGCTGGCTGAAGTAGGACTTGAGCCGCGCGCGGTACTCGCGCTCGAACGACCGCAGGTTCTCGACCTCGCCGTTGAGCTTCTCGCGCTCCTCCTCCAGCTCGCCGAACATCTGCTGACGGCGCTCGGCGGTCTCGGAGTCGAGCAGCTCGGCACGACGGCGGGCGTCCGCCTCCAGCCGGTCGGCCCGGCCCTTCGACTCGGAGTCGAGCCGCTCGGACTTGGTGCGTGCCTCTCCTACGATCCGGTCGGCCTCGTCCTTGGCCTCGTTGACCAGCTCGTCGGCGTTGCGGGTCGCGATCTCCAGCAGTCGGGCCGCGGCGTTGGAGGCCTGCGGCACGGTCTCGACCTTGAGCGTCTCCACGGACGACGCGGCGGCGGCCGCCACCGGCGCGGCCGGCTCGGGCGCCCGCTGGGGCTTCGGCTCCGGCTCGGGCTCGGGAGCGCGCTCCGGCTCCGGCTGCTTCTGCTCCACCGGCTTCTCTGCGGGGACCGGAGCACCCGACTGAGCGGCCGACAGCTTCGACCTCAGGTCGTTGTTCTCCTGGGTCAGTCGCGCCAGCTCGGCCTCCACCTCGTCGAGGAACTGGTCGACCTCCCCCATGTCGTAGCCCTCACGGAGGCGGACGGGAGTAAATCGCTTGTTGCTCACGTCCTCAGGCGTCAAAGGCATGACCACACCCATTCATTCGTCGGCAACTGAAAAAGTCTGTCGAAGCGACACAATAGCGCCTGCCCCGCGCCCCCCCGGTTGGGCCCCACGGACGCGCCGGGCACACGCGTCACACGATGAACACCCGCTCCACGACGGTCCGCAGCAGGTACGCGGACACGATCACGATCAGGAAGCTCAGGTCAAGCGCCACCGAGCCGAGGCGCAGCGGCGGGATCACCCGGCGCAGTGCCCTGATGGGGGGGTCGGTGATCGAGTACACGATCTCGAGCACGACCAGGAGCGGTCCCGACGGAGACCACGAGCGGGCGAACACCTGGACCCAGTCCACGATGAACCGGATCCAGAGCAGCCAGATGAACGCCGTGAGGACGCCGTACAGCACCTCACCGAAGACCACCACCGCCGGGTCAGCTCTGGTTGAAGAAGCCGCCCTCGGCGAGGCGCTGCTTGTCCTCGGCAGCGACGGTCACGTTGGGCGGCGACAGCAGGAACACCTTGTTGGTCACACGCTCGATGCTGCCACGCGTCGCAAACACCAGTCCGGCGGCGAAGTCGACCAGCCGCTTGGCGTCGGTGTCGTCCATCTCGGAGAGGTTCATGATCACCGGCGTCCCCTCGCGGAAGTTCTCGCCGACGGTGCGCGCCTCGTTGTACGTGCGGGGGTGCAGGGTGGTGATGCGTGACATCTCGGCGACGACTCCAGTGGGGCCCGAGCCCGGGCGCCGGCGCTCGGAGAGATCGGACACGGGGGCAGGGTTGGACTCCCGGACCTGCGGGCTGCGGCCGCCGGAGACGGCCGGGGTGTCGGCGGTCTCGTAGTCGCTGTCGTAGTCGTCGTCGTAGCGGCCAGTGTCCTCGAGCAGGCCGAGGTACTCGCCGATCCTGCGCATCGCGCCGCTCATGACGTTGTCTTCCTCCGGGTTCCCGGCGCCCGCGAGGGCGCTGTTGGTGTTGTCGACACTACTTGTCCTGCGGCCTCGGGCCGAGGATTGCGGAGCCGACGCGCACGTGTGTCGCGCCGGCGCCCAGGGCCGCCTCCAGGTCGCCGGACATGCCGGCGGAGAGCACGGTGGCCTCGGGGTGGGTGGCCAGCAGCTCGCGGTGGATCGCGGCCAGCCGTCCGAAGGCCGCGGCAGGGTCCTCCCCCAGCGGAGCGACGGCCATCAGGCCGCGCAGACGCAGCGACCCGGCCTCCTCGACCGCGGCCGCGAGCTGGTCGAGCGTGTCGGGCTCGGCACCCGACCGGCCCGCGGCGTCGGGCGGGTCGAGGCTGACCTGCAGCAGCACGTCGAGGTCGCGGCCGCGCTCGTGGGCGCCGCGCTCCAGCCCGCGGACCAGCTTGGCCCGGTCGACCGACTCGACGACGTCGGCGTACGCCGCCACGGCGGCGGCCTTGTTGCTCTGGAGCCCGCCGACGAAGTGCCAGGTGAGACCCAGGTCGGCGCACTCGGCTGCCTTGTCGACCGCCTCCTGGTGGCGGTTCTCGCCGATGTGGGTGACCCCGAGGTCGGCGAGGACCCGGACGTCGTCGGCCGGGAAGAACTTCGTGACCACGACCAGGGTGACCTCGTCGGGGTCGCGGCCCGCGTCGGCACAGGCGGACCCGATGCGGGCCCGGACCCCGGCCAGGCCGTCGCGGATCTCGTCGCGGCGGGTCATCGGTGCATCCAGACCACGCCTGCGAACCGGGTGGCGGCCAGGCCGTCGCGCCGGTGGGAGGGCCACGCATCGTCCTCGAGGGTGCAGACCCCGACGTCGTGGACCTCGAGGACCCCGGACCGGTCGAGCTGGGCGTGGACCCCGGCTCCCAGGTCGAGCCCGGGCGTGTCCCAGCGGGTGGTGGCCCACGACTCCGCGACGACCGCCGCCACCTCGGCCCGCAGGTCCGCGGGGACCTCGTAGCAGGCGCCGCACACGTGCGGCCCGACCCAGGCGGTGATCCGCCGGGCGCCGAGGTCGCGCATCCGGGCGACCGCCGCCGGCACCACCCCCGCGGCGAGGCCGGCACGACCGGAGTGGACCGCGGCGACGACGCCGGCGTCGGGGTCGCCGAGCAGGACGGGGACGCAGTCGGCCACCCGGGCGAGCAACGCCATCCCGGTCTCGGTCGTGGCGAGCGCGTCACAGGTGGGTGGCCCCGGCTCGTCGCCGGCGTCCGCCAGGCCGGCCCCGGGGACGACGGTCACGTCGGCGCCGTGCACCTGGTGCATCAGCACGGGCGTGGCCTCGGTCTCGGCGGCGACGGCGGCCAGGGCAGCCGCGCGCGTCGACGGCTCGGCGCGGTCACCGACGTCGAGGGAGGAGCCGGTGAAGGCGACCTCGATCACGAGGTCGCCTTCGAGCCGGTCGCGGAGCAGCAGGGTCACTTCAGGAAGTCGGGCACGTCCAGGTCGTCGTCGTCGAACTGGACCTGCCGGGGCTGCGGCTTCGGCGCCGACGGCTGGGCCTGCTGCGACGACCGTGCCGACTGCGGCGCCTGGGCGGGCGCCGTGGACGGGGACGACGGGGCCGGCTGGGCGGCAGGCGCGGCCTGCTGCGTGGGCCGCGGACGGCTGGAGGCGAGTGCCTCGGCCGCGTTGCGGGTCTCGGCCTGGCTCTGCTGCGGCGCCTGGCGCAGCACGGTGCCCTCGTTGCGCCGCTTGGGCATCCCGCCGTCGAAGCCGGCCGCGATGACCGTGACCCGGACCTCGTCGCCGAGCGCGTCGTCGATGGTGGCACCGAAGATGATGTTGGCCTCGTCGTGGGCCGACTCCGCCACCAGCGCCGCCGCCTCGTTGATCTCGAACAGGCCGAGGTCGGAGCCGCCGGCGATCGAGAGCAGCACGCCGTGGGCCCCCTCGATGCTGGCCTCGAGCAGCGGCGACGACACCGCCATCTCGGCCGCGGCGACCGCGCGGTCCTCGCCGCGCGCCGATCCGATGCCCATGAGGGCCGAGCCGGCGTTGGCCATGACCGACTTCACGTCCGCGAAGTCGAGGTTGATCAGGCCGGGAGTCGTGATCAGGTCGGTGATGCCGGAGACACCCTGCAGCAGCACCTGGTCGGCCTGCTTGAACGCGTCGAGCACCGACACGTTGCGGTCGCTGATCGAGAGCAGTCGGTCGTTGGGGATGACGATGAGGGTGTCGACCTCCTCACGCAGCTGGGAGATCCCCTCCTCGGCGGAGTTGGCGCGGCGGCGTCCCTCGAAGGCGAAGGGACGGGTCACGACACCGATCGTCAGGGCGCCGAGCGAGCGGGCGATGCGGGCCACGACGGGCGCGCCGCCGGTGCCGGTGCCGCCACCCTCGCCGGCGGTCACGAAGACCATGTCGGCGCCCTTGATGACCTCTTCGATCTCGTCGGCGTGGTCCTCGGCGGCCCGCGCGCCGACGTCGGGGTTTGCCCCGGCGCCGAGACCGCGGGTGAGCTCGCGACCGATGTCGAGCTTGACGTCGGCGTCACTCATGAGCAGCGCCTGCGCGTCGGTGTTGATCGCGATGAACTCGACGCCCTTGAGACCGACCTCGATCATCCGGTTGACGGCGTTGACGCCGCCTCCGCCGATGCCGACGACCTTGATGATCGCCAAGTAGTTCTGTGCTGCTGCCATGGCTGCTGGGCCTCTCCCTGCTGGTGGCTGTGTGTGACTGTCCTGGGTCCGGTCCGGCCGGCGAACTGTAACCCTGAGCCTGAGGGTTATAGTTATGTCAACCTCGCGTTGCAGAAGAACCTAGGAACCGGCCCACCCGTGATCACGCAGACACGCCGCGCGTCGCACCGATTTCGAGATTCCCGGACGTCCCGGCGGTCAGCGACGGATCGTCGGCTGGCTCGGCACGCTGACGTCGTACGTCGACCCGGGCTGCTCGAGCAGCGCGGCCAGCACCTCGGCCTTGGCCTCGGACTCCTCGGCACTCCCCCACACCACCGTGCGTCCGTCGCGCAGCTCCAGCGAGATCTGGTCGACCGTGGCGACCTCGACGTGGTCGACCCGCCGGGTGAGGTCGCCCGGCAGTGCCGACACGACGCCGGCGGCCTCGAGCAGCGCGTCGCGACCGGTGTCGGCCGGGGTCTGCACGCGGGGCAGCCCCTCGGGGGCCGACCTGTACTCACGGAAGACCACGCCCTCGGTGTCGAGCCCGCGCAGCGTGCCGCCGATCTCGACGACCGCGACGGGGATGCGCTCCTCGACGGTGATCGTGACGGTGTCTGGCCAGGTCCGGGTCACCTCGGCAGCCCGGACGTCGGCGAGGGCCTGCACTCGCGCCTGCACGGTGGCGAGGTCGACCCGGGCCAGCGGCTCCCCGTCCGGCACGGCAGCCGCGGCCCGCACCTCGGCGTCGCCCAGCCGCTCGGCGCCGGAGACCTCGACGGTCCGCACCGCGAGGTAGGAGGAGAACCAGAACAGCCACGCCCCGCCGACCAGCAGCGCGACCACGAGGAGGACCAGCAGGACGTACTTCCAGGTGAGCCAGCGGCGTGCCCACTGCCGCCGGGCGAACGCGCGCCGGCTGCGCACGCTCGTGGCGTCGGAGGCGGGTCGCTCGCTCACGCGGCTAGGCACCGGACCGCTCCAGCAGCTCCAGGACGCGCGGCCCCAGCTCGGTCACGTCGCCGGCGCCGAGCGTCAGCACGAGGTCGCCGGGGCGCGCCATCTCGACCAGCAGCCCCGGGACGGCGTCGCGGTCGGACTCGTGACGTACCCGCCCGGCCGGCAGCGGCACGGCCTCGGCGACCAGCCTGCCCGTGACCGCGGGGTCGAAGTCCTCGCGGGCCAGGTAGACGTCGAGCACGACGACCTCGTCGGCCGCGCCGAGCTCGCGGCCCATCTCCGCGCCGAAGATCCGGGTGCGGGAGACGAGGTGGGGCTGGAAGGCGACCAGCAGCCGGCCCTCGCCCGCGACGGCCCGCGCGGCCTGCAGGTCGCCCGCGATCTCGCGGGGGTGGTGGGCGTAGCTGTCGTAGACCCGGACCCCTCCGGCCTCGCCCTTGCACTCCATCCGCCGCTGGGTGCCGGTGAACGACTCCAGGCCCCGGCGCAGGGCGTCGAAGTCGTGGCCGAGCCTGAGCCCGACGGCCAGCGCCGCGGCCGCGTCGAGGACGTAGTGACGGCCCGGGATCTGCAGCGTCACCCGTCCCAGCTCGGTGCCGGCGTCGACGACCGTGAACGCCGAGGTGGTGCCGTCGAAGGCCAGGTCGCTCACCTGCAGCTCGGCCTCGCCGGTCTCGCCGACGGACACGACGTGCATCCCGCGCCCGCGGGCGGTGCGGGCCAGGTCGGCCGCACCGGGGTCGTCGACGCAGCACACCAGGAACCCGGCGGGGTCGATGCGGTCGAGGAACTCCACGAACGCCGCGCGATAGGCCTCCTCGCTCCCCCACTGGTCGAGGTGGTCGGCGGCGACGTTGGTCACCAGCGCGGCGTGGGGCCGGTAGACGAGGAAGGCGCCGTCGCTCTCGTCGGCCTCCGCGACGAACAGGTCACCGCTCCCGGCCTCGGCGTTGTGACCGGTGGCCGCGAGCACGCCCCCGACGGCGTAGGTCGGGTCGGCCCCGGCCTCGAGCAGGGCGACGGTGAGCAGCGAGGTGGTCGTGGTCTTGCCGTGGGTGCCGGCGACCGCGAGCACCCGGGAGCCGTCCATCACCGCGGCCAGCCCCGCCGACCGCGGCAGCACCCGCAGCCCGCGCCGGCGGGCCTCGAGCACCTCGGGGTTGTCCTCGCGCGCCGCCGTCGTGACCACGACGGTGTCGCCCTGGCCCAGGTCGCCGAGGTGGGCGGCGTCGTAGCCGAGGTGGAGGGTGACCCCCAGCTCGCGCAGCGACGGCAGGAACGGTGTGTCGTGGTCGTCGCTGCCGGTGACGGGTACGCCGCGCGCGGCCATGATCCGGGCGATCGCCGAAAGCGCGGCCCCACCGATGCCGACGAAGTGGACTCGACCCAGCCGGTCGGCGGGCAGCAGCTCCTCGGGGACGGGGATCCTCATGCGGCACCTCCCGTCGCGAGCACGATGCGCGCCAGCCGTTCGTCGGCGTCGCGCGGGATCAGCCCGGCCGCGGCGACCCCCATCGCGGCCAGCCGGTCGGCGTCGGCGACCAGACCCGGGACACTGCCCGCGACCCACTCGGGGGTCAGCGCCTCGTCGGCCACCAGCAGGCCCCCGCCGGCGTCGACGACGGGCCGGGCGTTGTGCTCCTGCTCGCCGTTGCCGATGGGCAGCGGCACGAACACGGCGGGGAGCCCCACGGCGGCGGCCTCGGTCACGCTGGAGGCGCCGGCCCGGCACACGACCAGGTCGGCGGCGGCGTACGCGAGGTCCATCCGGTCGACGTACGGGACGACGACGTAGGGGACGCCGGTCGCGGCCGGCACCGCATCGCCCTGCGGGCCCACCACGTGGAGCACCTGGACCCCCGCCGCGCCGAAGGCCTCCGCGGCCCCCGACAGCGACTGGTTGAGCCGGCGTGCGCCCTGGGAGCCGCCGGTGACCAGGACCGTGGGCCGGTCGGGGTCGAGCCCGAAGTGGGCGCGTGCCTCGGCGCGGAGGGCGGTCCGGTCGAGCGTCGAGATCATCCGGCGGATCGGCAGGCCGACGTACTCGGCGCCCGGCAGCGGCGTGTCCGGGAAGCTGACCGCCACCCGGCGGGCGACGCGCGCGCCCGCCTTGTTGGCGAGCCCCGGCAGCGCGTTCTGCTCGTGGACCACGAGCGGCAGCTTGCGGCGGCGCGCGGCGAGGTAGGCCGGCATGGAGACGTATCCGCCGTAGCCGACGACGACGTCGGGCCGGACCCGGTCGAGGACCTCCTCGGTGGCGCGGACGGCGCCGCGCAGGCGGGCGGGCACCTTCAGCAGGTCGAGGCCCGGCCGCCGCGGCAGCGGCACCGGCGGGATCAGCTCCAGCGGGTAGCCCGCTTCGGGGACGACCCGGCTCTCGAGGCCGCGCGGGGTGCCGAGGCAGGTGACCTCGACGTCGGGGTCGAGCCGGCGCAGGGCGTCGGCGGTGGCGATCAGGGGCGAGGTGTGGCCGGCGGTACCACCGCCGGCGAGCAGGACGCGCATGTCGGGTGCCAGCCTAGAGGAGCCCGGGTCAGCCCCGGCCCCGGGCAGCGAGCCCGGTCGACCGGTGCCGACGGCGCTGCGCGAGCGCCTGGGCGGCCTCGGGCTCGCGGCGGGCGAAGCCGATGAGCAGGCCGAGGGCGACCAGGGTGGGCAGCAGCGCGGAGCCGCCGTAGGAGATGAGCGGCAGCGGGATGCCGATGACGGGCAGCAGCGCCAGCACCATGCCGACGTTGACGATCATCTGCCCGAGCAGCCAGGCCACCAGGCCGAAGGACATGTAGCGGACGAAGGGGTCGTCGGTGTGCATGGCCACCCGGATGGCGGCGTACGCGATGACGAGGAACAGGCTGACGACCAGCAGCGTGCCGACCAGCCCGAGCTCCTCGCCGAGCACCGCGAAGATGAAGTCGGTGTGGGCCTCGGGGAGGTCGCCCCACTTCTGCTGGCTGGCGCCGATCCCCTCGCCGAACCAGCCGCCGCTGGAGAGGGCGAACAGGCCGTGGGCGGGCTGCCAGCCGGCGTCGTGGTAGTCCTTGAACGGGTCGACGAAGTTGGTGAGCCGCTCGCGCCGCTCCGAGCTGGTGGTGGCCAGCCAGACCGCAGCCACGCCGATCACCGACAGCGCGATCGTGAACAGCCGGGCGGGCGCCCCCACCACCCACAGCATCGCCAGCAGGATGGCGCACAGCACCAGGGCGGTGCCGAGGTCGCGGCCGATGATGACCAGCAGGATGATCCCGAGCAGGACGGGCACCACCGGCACCATCACCTGGTGGAGGTTGCCGAGGCGCCGCTCCTTCTGGGCGTAGACGTGGGCGGCCCACAGCACGATCGCGAGCTTGGCGATCTCGGACGGCTGGATCTGCACCGGGCCGACGGCCAGCCAGTTCTTGTTGCCGTTGACGACGACGCCGAACTTCGCCGTGAGGCCGAGCAGCACCACCGAGACCACGATCGCCAGCCACGAGATCTGCCGGATCGCCTGGTAGGGCAGCCGTGAGGCGACCCAGGCGCAGGGGATGCCGATCGCCACCCACATCAGCTGTCGCCTGACGATCGCGTAGGAGTCGCCGTCGTGGACCTCGAACGAGTGCACGCTCGACGCCGAGAGCACCATGATCAGGCCCACGGTGAGCAGCAGGGCGGAGGCGCCCAGCAGCAGGTAGTAGGAGGTCAGCGGCCGGTCGAGGGCCGAGCGCAGCGCCGACCACCACGTCAGTGCGCGGACCCGTCGCCCGGGGTGGGTGCTGCTCCCGGTGGGGGGATCGGCGGTCGTCGTCACTGCGGCGCTCGCCCTCCCCTCAGGTCGTCAGCCTCGTCCGGTCCTGCGTCGTACGGCGGCGGCGAACGCGTCGCCACGTGCCGCGTAATCGGTGAACATGTCCATGGACGCGCAGCCGGGCGCCAACAGCACCGTGTCGCCGGGTCTGGCCAGGTCGGCGGCTGCCGCCACGACGCGCGCCATGGGGTCGTGCTCGGCCTCAGTCTCGCCGCCGGTCGGGTCGAGGACCGGCACATCGGGCGCGTGTCGCGAAAGGGCCTCCGCGATCACGTGGCGGTCGCGACCGAGCAGCACGACGCCGCGCAGCCGCGGCCCGACCGCGCGCACCAGGTCGTCGAACCGGGCACCCTTGGCCAGGCCGCCGGCGACCCACACGACGTGCTCGTGGGCGGCCAGGGAGGACTGCGCGGCGTGCGGGTTGGTCGCCTTGGAGTCGTCGACCCACGTGACGCCCCCGGCCTCGGCGACCGTCGCGATCCGGTGGCCGTCGGGCCGGAACGAGGCGAGCCCGGCGCGGACCGCCGCCTGCGGCACCCCGTGGGAGCGGGCGAGCGCCGCCGCCGCCAGCGCGTTCGCGACGAAGTGGGGTGCCGGCGAGGCGAGGTCGGCGATGGTGCAGAGCTCGGCGGCGCTGGTGCGGCGCTCCTCGACGAAGGCCCGGTCCGCGAGGATGTCGTCGACCACCCCGACCATGCCGACCGACGGCATCCCGAGGGTGAAGCCGACCGCCCGGGCGCCCTCGACCACGTCGGCGTCGCGGACCAGCTGCTCGGTCTGCGGGTCGGCCACGTTGTAGACGCAGGCGCGCTCGACGCCCGCGTAGATCCGTCCCTTGTCCGCGGCGTAGCCGCGCATCCCGCCGGCCTGGTCGTACCAGTCGAGATGGTCCTCGGCGACGTTGAGCACCGCTGCCGACCGGCACGCGACCGAGTGGGTGTAGTGGAGCTGGAAGCTGGAGAGCTCGACCGCGAGCACGTCGTGGGGCTCGGGGTCCATCACCGCCTCGACCGCCGGCCGGCCGACGTTGCCCACGGCGGCGCTGCGCAGGCCCGCCGCGGCCAGGATCGACTGGAGCATCTGCACGGTCGTGGTCTTGCCGTTGGTGCCGGTGACGGCCAGCCAGGGAGCAGGTGTCCCGTCCGGACCCGGGGTGCGGAGCCGCCAGGCCAGCTCGATCTCCCCCCACACCGGCACGCCGCGGGCCGCGGCCTGGCGCAGCAGCGGGTGGTCGGGCCGCCAGCCGGGACTCACCACCAGCAGGTCGGTCGTCCCCGGGAGCTCGGCGGTGCTGCCCTCCCCCAGCCGCACGTCGGCACCGAGGACCCCGAGCAGCGTGCCGCGCTCCTCCTTGGTGGGGTCGGAGCGGTCGTCGAGGGCGGTGACGGTGGCCCCGAGGTGGGTCAGGTTGTCGGCTGCCGCGAAGCCGGTCACGCCGAAGCCGGCCACGGTGGCGCGGACCCGGGACCAGTCACTGGTCCGGCCGAAACCGGAGACGTCGGTGCGGTCGGACACGGTCAGTACCCCGCGACCCACTCGGCGTAGAAGATGCCGAGACCGGCGGCCACGCAGAGCCCGGCGATGATCCAGAACCGGATCACGACCGTGACCTGCTCCCACCCGAGCATCTCGAAGTGGTGGTGGATCGGGGCGATCCGGAAGATCCGGCGACCCACGCCGGTCAGTCGTCGGGTCGTCTTGAACCAGGTCACCTGGAGCATCACCGACACCGTCTCGAGGACGAACAGGCCACCGAGGACGACCAGGAGGAGCTCGGTGCGGCTGAGGATCCCGAAGCCGGCCAGCGCCCCGCCGAGCGCCAGCGACCCGGTGTCGCCCATGAAGATGGCCGCTGGTGAGGCGTTCCACCACAGGAAGCCGAAGCAGGCACCCGTGATCGCGGCGGCGATGACCGCCAGGTCGAGCGGGTCGCGGACCTCGTAGCAGGTGTTGCCGGGGGTGATCGCGCAGGACTGGTTGTTCTGCCAGATGCTCACCAGGGTGTACGCGCCGAAGACCATCACCGACGCGCCCGAGGCCAGGCCGTCGAGACCGTCGGCGAGGTTGACCCCGTTGCTGGTGCCGGCGACGATCAGCCAGATCAGCAGCACCACGACGATCGCCGGCAGCGTGAACGCCTCGAAGTCGCGGATGAAGGAGATGTGGTGGGACGCCGGCGTCTCGCCGCGTTCGTCCTCGAGCGCGGGGAGCAGCGAGAGGACGCCGAAGACGACGGCCACCACGGTCAGCCCGATCATCTTGGCCTTGCTGCGCAGGCCGAGGCTGCGCTGCTTGACGATCTTGATGTAGTCGTCGAGGAAGCCCACGACACCGCACCCGACGAACAGGAACAGGAGCAGCAGGCCCGAGGCCGTCGGCAGGTCGAGGGTGATCAGCTTGGCGGCGAAGTAGCCGATCAGCGTCGCGAGGATGATCACGACGCCGCCCATGGTGGGCGTCCCGCGCTTGGTGTGGTGGGTCGTCGGGCCGTCGTCGCGAATCTCCTGGCCGTAGCCCAGCTGCGTGAAGGCGCGGATCGCGACCCGCGTGCCGAGCAGCGAGACGAGGAGGGCGAGCCCTCCGCCGAACAGGATCGCTCTCATGCGCTGCTGTTCCTCTCCTGACCAGGGCCACCCGGTCCGTCCTGCCGCTCCTGGTCGGGCGCGCCGGGGCCATTGTGGCCCAGGGCGTCCTGCGGGTGGGGCTCCGGGCCCGTGCCCGCGAGCCGGTCGCCGAGCCAGCGCAGGCCGGAGTCGCGGCTGGACTTGAGCAGGACGACGTCACCCGGTCGCAGCAGCGTCCCGAGCAGGTCGTGGGCGGCGTCGGTGTCGCCGACCCACCGGGTCTCGCCGTCGCCGGAGCCGGCCTCGAAGCCGGCCACGACGTCGTGGGCGAGATCCCCCACGCCGACCAGCAGGTCGACGCCGAGGTCGGCCGCGGCGGCACCGGTCGCCCGGTGCTGCTCCTCGGAGGCGGCCCCCAGCTCGAGCATCCCGCCGAGCACCGCGACCCGGCGGCCGGCCACCTCCATGTCGGCCAGGGCCCGCAGCGCGGCTCGGACGGAGTCGGGGTTGGCGTTGTAGGCGTCGTTGACGACCGTGACCCCGTCGGGGCGCTCGGTGACCTCCATCCGCCAGCGGCTCGCCGGCCCGGCGGTCGCCAGCTTCTCGACCGCCTGCTCGAGCGGTACGCCGACCTCGAGCGCAGCGGCGAGCACCGACAGCGAGTTGCCGACCTGGTGCCGGCCGGGCTGGGCGAGCGTCACGGCGGCCTCGAGCCCGTCGGGGCCCAGCAGCCGGTAGGACGCTCGCCCCCGGGCGTCGAGGGTGACGTCGACGGCGCGCAGGTCGGCCTCGTCGTGCTCACCCACCATGACCACGCGGCACGCCAGGCCCTCGGCCATGGCCGTGACGGCGGGGTCGTCGCGGTTGAGCACGGCCAGCCCCTCGGGCGGTACGGCGCGCGGCAGCTCGGACTTGGCCAGCGCGATGTTGTCCACCGACCCGAACTCGCCGACGTGGGCGAGCCCGACGTTGAGCACGACCGCCACCTGCGGCGGTGCGATGGTGGTGAGGTAGGTGAGGTGGCCGACGCCGCGCGCGCCCATCTCCGCCACGAGGAAGCGGGTCGACTCCTCGATGCGGCACACCGTGAGCGGGACGCCGATCTCGCCGTTGAGCGAGTTGACGGGCGCCACGGTCGGGCCCCGGGTGCCGAGCACGGCGGACAGCAGGTCCTTGACGGTGGTCTTGCCCGACGACCCCGTCACCCCGACGACCGTGAGGTCCGGGGCGCGGTCGATGACGGCACGCGCGACCCGGCCGAACGCCGTCTGCACGTCGTCGGTCACCAGCGTGGGCACGCCGCCCACCGGACGCTCGCCCAGGACCGCGACGGCCCCGGCGGCCACCGCCGAGTCGGCGTAGTCGTGGCCGTCGGCGTGCTCGCCGTGGCGCGCGACATAGAGGCTGCCGGGCACGCACTCCCGCGAGTCGGTGGTGACGACGCCGTCGACCACCGTGTCGTAACGGTCCGCGGAGGCGCCCGCGAGGTGCGCACCCGTGGCAGCGGCCAGCTCGGCCAGGGTCACCGGGATCACGACCGACCCTCCTCCTCGTCCGTGCGTCGCTGGAGCTCCTCGCGGGCGACCTCGCGGTCGTCGAAGGGGTGCACGACGTCGCCGACCTCCTGGCCGGTCTCGTGACCCTTGCCGGCGACCAGCACGATGTCGCCGGGCCGGGCACGGGCCAACGCCTCGCGGATGGCGAGCCTGCGGTCGCCGACCTCGAGCACCTCGGAGCCGGTGCCCCGGGTGCCGTCGAGCACCGCGGCCCTGATGGCCGCCGGCTCCTCGGTACGGGGGTTGTCGTCGGTGACGACCAGGACGTCGGAGAGCCGGCCGGCGATCTCGCCCATCAGCGGGCGCTTCCCGGGGTCGCGGTCGCCGCCTGCGCCGATCACGACGATCAGCCGCCCCTCGGCGAGCGGGCGGAGCGTACGCAGCGCGGACTCCACTGCGTCGGGCTTGTGGGCGTAGTCGACGACCACGACGAAGTCCTGGCCGGTCTCGACCCGCTCCAGCCGGCCGGGGACGCCGGGGCCGGCGGCCATGCCCGCGACCAGGGCGGCCGGGTCGTAGCCGGCCTCGGCGGCCCCGGCGACGGCGGCCAGCGCGTTGGCGACGTTGAAGTCGCCGGGCAGCGGCACGCCCGCCTCCAGCACCAGCCCGTCGGGGCCGTGCACGGTGAACCGACTGCCGGTCGCCTCGAGCACCACGTCGGTGGCGCGCCAGTCGGCGTCCGCCCCGGCGGCCGAGAAGGTGCGCAGCGGGACCTCCGCGACGTCGAGCAGGCGGCGGCCGTACGGGTCGTCGACGTTGACCAGGCCGCGCCGCGCCCGGCCCGGGGTGAACAGGGAGGCCTTGGCGGCGAAGTAGTCGTCGAGGTCGGCGTGGAAGTCGAGGTGGTCGCGCCCGAGGTTGGTGAAGACCGCGACGTCGAAGACCACGCCGTCGACCCGGCCCAGGACCAGCGCGTGGCTCGAGACCTCCATCAGGCACCCCGACACCCCGCGCTCGCGCATCATCGCGAACAGACCGTGCAGGTCCGGCGCCTCCGGGGTGGTGAGCACCGTCCGGACGTCCTCACCGTCGACGCGGGTGCCGACGGTGCCGACGACCGCGACGTGCTCGCCGGCCGCCTGCAGGCCGCCCTCCGCCAGCCGGGTGGTCGTCGTCTTGCCCTGGGTGCCGGTCACGCCGACCAGGCGCAGCGCCGCGGCCGGCTCGCCGTACACCCTCGCGGCGAGGCCGCCGAGCACCTCGCGCGGCCGGTCGACCACGAGCAGGGGTACGTCGGGCGCCGCGGCGGCACCCTCGTCGTCGGTGAGCACGGCGACGGCGCCCGCGGCGACCGCGTCGGCCGCGAACCGGATGCCGTGGACCCGGTTGCCGGGCAGGGCGGCGTAGACGTCGCCGGGCAGGATCCGCTGGGAGCTCAGGGACACCCCGGTGACCGGCGTCGTCAGGTCGCCGGTGGCACGGAACCCCGGCGTGCGGTCACCCAGCCATCGCACCAGGTCGGTGAGCGGGGTGGCCGCCGGCCGGGCCGGGCGCGTCCGCGCGAGGTTGTCGTCGCTCACCACGCCCGCGAGGCTATCGGTGGCCGTGGCTGAGGAGGTGGCCGGTGGCCTGGCCCCGCTGACGCGGGGCCAGGCCCGGCCGCTCGCTCCACACCGCCGCCACTCGCGGGCTCGTGGCCCCGGCTCCGCTCGCCTACCACTCGACGGGCAGCTGCGAGGGCCGGGTGCCGGTCGGCGGGACGGCGTAGCGGCGCAGCGCGTAGCTCATGATCCTGGAGAAGGCCGGTCCGCCGACCGAGCCGCCGCCCCCGCCGTTGCGCGGGTTCTGGACCACGACGTAGATCGTGAAGCGCGGGTCGTCGGCCGGGGCGAAGCCGGCGAACGAGACGGTGAAGGTGCCGTCGTAGCAGCCGCACTCCTCCCCCACCCGCTGCGCGGTCCCGGTCTTCCCGGCCACCCGGTAGCCGGGCACGGCCGCAGCGGGTGCGGTGCCGACCTCGGGATCGACGACGCGCTCCATCATCTCCATGGTCTGCTCGGCGGCTCGGGTGCTGACGACCCGGAGGGTGGTGGTGTGGTCGGTGCCGACCTCGACGCCGTCCTCGGTCGTCGCACTGCCGCTGATGACGGAGGGATCGACCCGGACGCCGCCGTTGGCAATGGTGTTGACGGCCGCGGTCATCTGCACCGCGTTGACCGACAGGGACTGGCCGAACGCCACCCGGTCGCCGGTCAGCCGGTCCCAGAGGCTGGGCGCCGGCAGGATGCCCGCGCTCTCGCCGCGGATCCCGATGTCGGTGGGGCTGCCGAGCCCGAACCGGGTGAGGTAGCGGCGCAGCTCGCCGCGACGGTACTCGTCGGCAGCCCGGACGGTGCCGATGTTGGACGACTTCGCGATCACGCCGGCGAGGGTCAGCTTCAGCGTGGGGTGGGGGAACCAGTCGTTGATGACCCGGCCGTCGCGGGTGAGCTCCGGCGGGACGACCAACTTGGTCCGCGGGGTGACCTTGCCGGCGTCGAGCAGTCCGGCCACGGTCAGCACCTTCTCGACCGACCCCGGCTCGTAGACGTCGCTGATCCCGCGCGAGCCGAGGTCCTCCTTCGGCGCGACGAGCGGGTCGCTGGCGTCGAAGGTCGGGTGGTCGGCGAGGGCGAGCAGCTCGCCGGTCCGGGAGTCCATGACCACCGCCATGCCCGAGTCGCCACCGGAGTCCTCGACGGCCTGGCGCAGCACGCGCTGGACGTACCACTGCAGGTCGAGGTCGATCGTGGTCTGCAGGTCGTGGCCGTCGACGGGTGGGGTGACGGTGTTCTCGCCGAGCGGGATCCGGTTGCCGTCGCCCACCTGGTAGCGCGCCGAGCCGTCGGTGCCGGCGAGCATCTCGTCGAAGGTGCGCTCGAACCCCGCCAGCGGGTCGTCGGTGCCGACGAAGCCGACCATGTTGGCCGCGACGTCCTCGGCGGGATAGTCGCGGACCGGGTCGCGGCTGGTGGTCAGGCCGGCGTACCCGAGCTCGTCGGCCTCGGCGAGCACCTTGTCGGCCTGCGTCGTCGGCACCCTGCGGGCGACGTACTCGAACCTGCTGCCCTCCTCCCGCAGCCGCGGGAGGACCGAGAAGTAGTCGACGTCGAGCCGGTTGGAGAGGAACTTCGCGATCTCCGGCGCCTGCCCGGCCGTGAGCTCCGGGTCGGCGATGATCGTCACGCCCTCGACGGAGCGTGCCAGCGGCTCGCCGTTGCGGTCGAGGATGTCACCGCGAGCGGCCGGGAGCACCGCCTCGACGGTGCCGGCGGCAGCCGCCATCTCGGCGTACGCCTTGGGGTCGAGCCCCTGCAGCTGCACCAGGCGCGCCCCGAAGACGGAGAGCACCATCGCGATCACGACGAAGCCGAGCCGCAGCCGGAACAGCGGGGAGCCGCGCATGCTGCCGCGGGGGCGGTGGGTCCGTGCGGGGCGCGTCGTCGGCACCAGCACTCCCTCTCAGTCGCGGGCCCGGTCGCGAGTCCGGCCCGTGTCGCTGTCTCGGTCGGCGTCGGTCCCCGCGTCGCCGGCGGCATCGGCCCGGGCCGTCGCGCCTGCGGGGGTCCCGGTCGGGAACACCTGCTGGACGACGGGCTCCGGCGTCAGCACGGCGGGCTTGGCGGGAGGACGTGGAAGCAGTCTGAGGCCGTCGGTGGGCACAGCCGGTGCAGGCTCGCCGAGCACCTTGCCGGAGGGCAGCTCGAGGTAGGCCGGCTGGTGGGAGGGCACCATGCCCATGCGCTGGGCCTGCTCGGCGACCCGCTGGGGGTTGCGGAGCACGTCGAGCTCCATCTCCAGGGTCTGCTGGCGGGCCGTGAGGGTCTGCGCCTGCTCCTCCAGCGCGGTCGTCGCGAACGCGGCCTGCTGCATGGAGGTGTTGAAGAGCAGCAGCCCGACGACGCCCCCCAGCATCAGCATCGACATGAGGACCACGAACGGCACCTTCGAGGCCCGGGTCCGGCGGCGCGGGACCACCCGCAGCCGCGCGCGCTCGACCGCCGCCTCGCGGAGCGGGGCGATCCGGGAGCGGAGCTGGACGACCGGGCTGCTCATCGGGCGTCCTCCCGGAGGCGTGGGCCGAGGGAGCCAAGCGGGGGAAGGTCGCGATTCCGTGGGGCGTTCATGAGGCGACTCCTCTGACTCGTTCGATCGCCCGCAGCCGCACCGACGCGGCCCGGGGGTTGTCCTGGATCTCCTGCTCGTCGGCCTTCTCGGCACCGCGGGTGACCAGCCGCAGCGCAGGCTCGTGGCCCTCCGGCACGAACGGCAGCTCCGGCGGCACGTCGCTGCGGGTGGCGGCCGTGAACGCCTGCTTGACCAGCCGGTCCTCGAGCGAGTGGTAGGACTCGACGACCACGCGGCCGCCGACCCGGATCGCGTCGATGGCGGCGGGCAGCGCCCGGCGCAGCACGGCCAGCTCGTCGTTGACCTCCATCCGCAGCGCCTGGAAGGTGCGCTTGGCGGGGTGGCCGCCGGTCCGGCGGGCCGGCGCGGGGATCTCGGCGTACAGCAGCTCGACGAGCCGGGCCGAGGTGGTGAACGGCGCCCGGCCCCGCTCCCGCACGACCGCGGCGGCGATCCGGCGGGCGAACTTCTCCTCGCCGTACTCCCGCAGCACCCGGGTGAGCTCGGCTTCCGGGTAGTCGTTGAGGACGTCGGCGGCGGTGGGGCCGCTGGTGGTGTCCATCCGCATGTCGAGCGGCGCGTCCTCGCGGTAGGCGAAGCCGCGCTCGGTGACGTCGAGCTGCATCGAGGAGACACCGAGGTCGAACAGCACCCCGTCGACCGCGTCGAGCCCCAGGTCGTCGAGGACGTCGGGGAGCTCGTCGTAGACGGCGTGCACGCCGGTGAAGCGGTCGCCGTACGGCGCCAGCCGCTCCGCGGCCAGGGCGAGCGCGGCCCGGTCACGGTCGATGCCGACCACCCGCGCCAGCCCGCAGTCGCGCAGCACCGCCTCGGTGTGGCCGCCCAGGCCTAGGGTCGCGTCGACCATGACCGCGCCCTGGTGGTCGAGGGCGGGCGCGAGGAGGGCGACGACCCGGTCCAGGAGGACCGGGACGTGGGAGGGGCTGCTCACGGTCAGCCCTGGTGCCCGAGGGTGGTGAGGAGCAGCAGGCAGCCGGCCAGCGTGGTGGACGCGACGGCCGAGAAGGCCATCAGGCCGATCGCCTCGCGGGCCAGGTGGCGCACCCGCGGCACGGCTCGCGGCACCTCGACGGTGCCGTCCGCTGCTCGCGTGAAGCTCATGGTCTCGACCCCTGGATCACGTCTGGTGCTGCCGGTGGATGCTGACTGCTGGTGCTGCTGGATCGCCCGGCCAGGTCCCAGCCCGCTCCCGGTGGGTGGTGGGTGGTGGGTCGACGCCTGGAGCCGGGGAAGTGGCCCCAGATGTCGTGGGAGCGGGCTCGAGACCTCGCCGTACGATCCGTTCTTCTGTTGGTGTGCGTCCCGGCGACCGTCAGGTCGTCGGGAAGACCTCGTCGCTGAGGTCCGAGAACGCCTGCTCGCGGCCGTCCGAGTAGTCCTGCCAGCGCGCGGAGTCCCAGATCTCCAGCCGGTTGCCGACCCCGATCACGATCACGTCCTTGGAGAGCGACGCGTACTCGCGGAGCATCGGGGGGATGGACAGCCGGCCCTGCTTGTCGGGCTGGTCGTCGGAGGCGCCGGCGAACAGCAGCCGGGTGTAGTCCCGCACCGCCTTGTCCGTCACCGGAGCCTCCTGGGCCTGCCCTGCCAGCTGCTCGAAGGCACGCATCGGCCACACGGTCAGACAGCGTTCCTGTCCCCTGGTGACCACGAGCCCCTCCGACAGCTGGTCCCTGAACTTCGCCGGGAGGAAGAGCCGACCCTTGTCGTCCAGCTTCGGGGTGTAGGTGCCCATCAACATCGGGCACCTCCGCTTCCCCGGGAGCCCCGATTCCGGGACCCTTCCTCCACTGCGCACCACTCTAACCCACAACGCTCCACCGTCAACCATGTTCGGCAGGTTTCGCGGGTGTTTCCTCCGCCACGGCCCGCCGGCGCACGCCCCGCACGCCGTCGGGTCGGGCCGCGGCACGGGGGAACCGCCCGGCAGGGCGGCCTGGTGGAGCGCGGTGGAGGGTGGCGTGGTGCCCCGTGGAGGACCGGCGCCGACCCGGGCGGGCCTCGGGGGTGCGGCTACGTGGAGCAGCGCGGGGTGGGCCGGGGTGGGGGCCGAGGGTGGAGCCGGCTGGAGCACCGCGCCGGATCGAAACCAAACCGTGACAAGCCGGGGCCCGGCGGAAGGGCTCGCCCGTCCTAGGGTTTTCGCGCGCTGCTCTACCGTGGGCACACGACGACCGACCAGGAGGACATCGGTGGCCAGGCACGACGAGGGGCACGACGAGAGGCGCGACACCGGGTCTGGGCAGATCGCGAACGGCGCGGACCTCGAGACGCTCGACGCCGTGGTGGGTCGCGTCCGGTCCAACATCGAGCGCGTCATCGAGGGGAAGCCCGAGGTGGTCTCGGCCAGCCTCATCGTGCTGCTCGCCGAGGGACACCTGCTGATCGAGGACGTGCCGGGGGTCGGCAAGACCCAGCTGAGCAAGGCGCTCGCGCGCAGCATCGACTGCTCCGTGCGCCGGATCCAGTTCACCCCGGACCTGCTGCCCTCCGACGTCACCGGCGTCTCGGTCTACAACCAGGAGAGCCGCACCTTCGAGTTCCGGCCGGGAGGGATCTTCGCCAACATCGTGGTGGGCGACGAGATCAACCGGGCCTCCCCCAAGACCCAGTCGGCGATGCTCGAGTGCATGGAGGAGCGACAGGTCACGGTCGACAACACGACCTACGAGCTCGAGTCGCCGTTCATGGTGATCGCCACCCAGAACCCGGTGGAGATGGAGGGCACGTACGCCCTGCCGGAGGCCCAGCGCGACCGGTTCATGGCGCGGGTCTCCATCGGCTACCCGGTCGAGAGCGCCGAGATCGCCATGCTGGGGTCGCACACCCGGTCCAACCCGCTCGACGACCTCGAGCCGGTCACCGACGCCGCGGAGGTGCGCAAGCTGGCCTCGATCGTCGGCGCGGTCTACGTGTCCGACGCGGTGCAGCGCTACGCCGTCTCGGTCAGCGCCGCGACCCGTCGCTCGGCCGAGCTCACCCTGGGCGCGTCGCCGCGCGCCACGCTCCACCTGGTGCGCGCCGCCAAGGCGCGGGCGGCCATGGCCGGCCGTGACTACGTCCTCCCCGACGACGTCCGGGCCCTCGCGGGCGCGGTGCTCGCCCACCGGCTGATGCCCAACGTCGAGGCGGCCATGAGCGGGCGCTCCACCGACGCGATCCTCGCCGACGTCCTCGAGTCGGTCCCCGTGCACGACCGGCAGGCCTGACCCGGCCGGGTCGGAGGAGGTCACGTGCGTGAGGCGCTGTCCGGTCTGACCCTCCGGGGGAGGGCCTTCCTGGCCGCAGGGATCACCGCCATGGTCAGCGCGGTGGTGATGGGCCAGGACCAGCTGGTCCGGGTCGGCGTGCTGGTCGCGGTGCTGCCGCTGCTCGCGGCGGCGCTGATCGGACGCTCCCGCTACCGGCTCGCGCTGGTGCGGACCGTCAACCCGCAGCTGGTCAGCGCCGGGTCGCCGGCCACGGTGACGCTGACCCTCAGCAACGAGGGTCGCAAGCCCAACGGGCTGCTCATGCTCGAGGACCACGTGCCGTACGTCCTCGGGACCCGGCACCGCTTCGTGCTCGAGGGGATCGGCACCGGCTGGCGCCGCCAGGTGACCTACCAGGTCCGCTCGGACGTGCGCGGCCGATTCGAGATCGGCCCGATGACGGTGCGGGTCAGCGACCCGTTCGGGTTGATCGAGCTCGGCCGCTCGTTCCGCACGACGATCCCGCTCACGGTCACCCCCCGCACCACTCCCCTCCCCCACATCCCGCTGGGCGGCGCCTGGACCGGGTCGGGCGACAACCGGCCGCGGGCGTTCGCGACCGGCAGCGCCGAGGACGTCACCGTCCGCGAGTACCGCCGGGGCGACGACCTGCGCCGCGTCCACTGGCGCAGCTCGGCCCGGGTCGGGGAGCTGATGGTCCGGCGCGAGGAGCAGCCGTGGCAGTCGCGCGCCACGGTCTTCCTCGACAACCGGGCGGGCGCCCACCGAGGCCGCGGCGTCGCCTCGTCCCTGGAGACCGCGGTCTCCGCCGCGGCTTCCATCGCGGTCCACCTGACCCAGCGCGGCTTCACGGTGCGCCTGGTCACCGCCGCTGGCGAGGACCCCGCGCACTCCTGGCACTACCGGCAGGCCGAGCTCAACACCGGGCCGCTGCTCGAGGCGCTGGCCGTGGTGGAGCCGCTGCCGCGGCAGCGGCTGGAGACCAGCTGGCTGGCCGACCCCACCCACGGTGGCCTGCTGGTCTCGGTCACCGGCAGCCTCGACGACAACGACCTGCTCGTGTTCACGCGGATGATGCACCACTCGACGGCGGCCCTCGCGGTCTGTCTCGACGTCGACTCGTGGCTCGGCGAGGGCAGCCGCGGCTCGGGCGCCGGCGCCCTGGGCAGCCACGGCTGGCGCGCCGCGACGCTGGGCCCGCGCGACCGGCTCGACAAGGTGTGGCAGGACCTCGGCTCGAGCACCACCCGTGCCGGCCGGGTGGCCGCCGAGGCGAGGGAGCGGGTGCGATGAGGTCCCGACGCCCCGCGCTGGTCGAGGTGCTGGCGATGAGCCTGGCGGCCTCGATGACCACGTGGCTGGCCACCCTCGCCTGGAGCGGCTTCACCCGCGACCCGGCGGGCTACCTGGCGCCGCTGCTGCTGCTGGCGCTGCTGGTCGCGCTGGTGGGCGCGGGGCTGCGACGGCTGCACGCCCCCGGTGCACTGGTGCTGCTGGCCCAGCTCGTGCTCGGCCTGGTGGCCGTCACCACGCTGGTAACCGGGAGCCTGCTCCCGGTCGGCAACGGGCTGACCGAGCTTCTCCAGGCGCTCGCGACGGCCGTCACCGGTGCGCAGCAGTACCGCGCGCCGGTGCCGCCGCAGGCCGCGATCGACCCGCTGCTGGTGCTCGGCGGCTGGTTCTGCATGGTCCTGGTCGACCTGTTCGCGGGCACGCTGCGGCGGGTGCCGCTCGCGGGACTCCCGCTGCTGGCGATCTACAGCATCCCGGTCAGCGTGCTCGGCGGCGGTGTCGCGTGGTGGGCCTTCGCGCTGACCGCGGCCGGCTTCCTGGCGATGCTCTACCTCCAGCACGGCGAGTCCGTGGCCCGCTGGGGTCGCAGCCTCGAGGGCCAGCGCGGCGGGCTCGACGGCCAGTCCTCGACCGTCCGCGCCGGGGCGGCCTCGGTCGGCGTCGCGGCCACGGCGCTGGCGGTTTTCGCCCCGCTGCTGGTGCCGACCATGTCGCTCGGGCTGTTCGGGCTCGGGCCCGGCGACGGTCCCGGCAACGACATCGCCGTCGAGAACCCGATGACCGACCTGCGCCGCGACCTGCTCCAGACCGACGACGTACCCCTGATGCGGGTCACCACCGACGACCCCAACCCCTCCTACATCCGGATCGCCGCCCTCAACCGGTTCAGCGACAACGAGTGGAGCACCGGCAACCGCGACATCCCGGTCGAGAACCGTGCCGACGGCGCCGTGCCGCTGCCCGAGATCGACCGCAGCGTCCCGCGCACGCAGTACGACTACGAGGTCACGGGCCTCTCGGAGTTCCAGTCCACGTGGCTGCCCACCCAGTCCGTGATCTCCCAGATCACCGCCGGCGGCGACTGGCGCTACGACGTGGAGACCCTCGACTTCCTGGCGGCCGACGACGACCTCGACACGTCCGGCCTCACCTACACCTTCACCAGCGTGGCCCTCGACCTCGACGGCCAGATGCTGGCCGACGCCGCCTCGGCCGCCGGTGAGGTGGACAGCTCCTACCGCGACCTGCCGACCGACCTGCCGACCCTGGTCGACAACCTCGCACTGGAGGTCACCCGTGACTACCCGAGCCGCTACGAGAAGGCGGTCGCGCTGCAGGACTGGTTCCGCAAGGACGGCGGCTTCGAGTACTCCCTCGACAACGTGCCGCCCGGCAACGGACCCGACGAGCTGACGGCGTTCCTGACCGAGGGACCGAACGGGCGCACCGGCTACTGCGAGCAGTTCGCCTCCGCCATGGCGGCGATGGCGCGGGCGCTCGGCATCCCCGCCCGGGTCGCGGTGGGCTTCCTGGACGGCGAGCAGGTCGCCACGGGGACCTATGAGTTCTCCTCCGACGACATGCACGCCTGGCCGGAGCTCTACTTCAACGGCGCCGGCTGGGTGAGGTTCGAGCCCACGCCCTCCGACCGGGCCGCGGACGTGCCGTCGTACACCACGCAGAACCTGCCCCAGCTGCCCGAGCCGGAGTCGAGCGACGGCGCGAGCCAGTCCGCGGGCCAGCAGCCCAGCCTCGGCCAGGACCCGCGGCTCGACGAGGGCGTCCTGCCCGAGGAGCAGTCGCCGCGGGGACAGCGGGGCTTCCCCTGGGTGCCGGTGCTCGGCGGGGTCGCCGGGGTGCTGGTCCTGGTGCTGCTCCTGCTGCTCCCCAGCACCGTCCGGAGGCGACAGGGCGTGCGTCGGCTGACCGGCTCCCCCGAGCCCGCGTGGGCGGAGCTGGAGGCGACCGCCCGGGACCTCGGCGTCCCGTGGCCGAGCGGCCGGTCCCCGCGACAGACCCGCGACCGGCTGGTCGACCAGCTCGGCTCCACCCATCCCGACGACCAGGTCGAGCGACCCCGCCACGGCGCCGAGGCCTCACCCGACGGCGTGGCCGCGCTCGACCGGCTGGTGCTCTCGCTCGAGCGGCTGCGCTACTCCCGCGGGCAGGACGCCGGCGAGGCGGAGGCCGTGGTCGCCGACACCCGGACCGTGCTGAGCGCGCTCCACGGCGGGGCCGACGAACGGGCCCGGCGACGGGCCCGCTGGTGGCCGGCGTCGGTGCTGCCGTGGCGGCGCCGGCAGGAGGTGGCCGCCACCGACCAGGCAGTGGTGGTCAGCCACGGCTCGGTCGTGGACCACGTCGGCTGACCCGATCCGCGGTGCGGCCCGGGGCGGTCCTGCCCGGAGAGTGGGACCGGCAGGTCGTAGCGGAGGGCTAGAAGCCGCCGCTCTCCTTGCGTCGGCGCCAGCGCTCCTCCATGCGCTCCATGAAGGAGCCGCGGCTGGCGCGAGGCGTACGACGGGACTTGCGGCCGCGGCCACCGCCCTGGATGACGGTGAACCGACGCTCCTCGCGGGGCTCCTCGGCGGTCGGCTGCTCGTCGGTGCCGGCGGCGCGCTGCCCGCGCAGGGCGGTCAGGCCCAGGGTGGCGGAGGCCAGCATCACCAGGAAGCCGATGATCCCCACGGGGATCAGGTTGGCGACCACGCCCGTCATCATCACCGCGATGCCGACGACGAAGCACACGCCGGCCAGGATCGCGCGGCGGCGGGCCAAGCTCCGCAGCGACGTACCGCGGAGCGTGGACGCGAACTTCGGGTCCTCCTCGACGAGGGCGCGCTCCATCTGCTCGAGCAGTCGCAGCTCCTCTTCGGAAAGAGGCACAGTGTCTCCTGGAGGGTCGGCCCGATGACGGGATGTCGTAGCCCAAGCATAGGCAGCCCGTGGGCGGGCGGGTACACCCGACGGAAATTTTCTTGGCATCCGCCCACGCCAGGCCCGTGAGACGTCCGCTCCGCCCCGTCCTCAGGCGCCACCCAGCAGCGAGGCCGGCCGGACCGCGGCACTGCCGAACCGGCGGGCCGCCCGGTCGACGGCACGGTCGGCCTCGGCCCACCCGCGCTCGCGCTCACCGAGGACCAGCTGCCGGTGGACCCGTTCCCGCGGCACCAGCCCCTCGGCCCGGACCCCCACCAGCCGGATCCGGGCGCGCTGCAGCCCGAGCCCGTCGAAGAGCCGGGTCGCCGCCCGGTGGAGCTCCACGGTCACGTCGGTCGCCTCGGGGAGGGTGCGGGACCGGGTGATCGTGGTGAAGTCGGCGAACCGCACCGTGAGGGTCACCGTCCGCCCGGCGACGCCCGCCACCCGCATCCGGCGACCCACCTTGTCAGCGAGTCGCAGGATCTCGCGGACGACCGCCTCGCGGTCGTCGGTGTCGCGGCCGAAGGTCTCCTGGGCCCCCATCGAGTGCTCGGGGTCGGCCGTCCCGAACCCGCCGAAGGCGCTCCCGTTGCGGGAGGTGATCGGGCGGCGGTCGGCGCCGCGGGCCAGCTCGTGGAGGTGACGCCCGAGATGGTGGCCGAGCGCGCGCTGCAGGGTGGCGGTCGGGGTCCGGGCCAGGTCGCCCACCGTGAGCAGGCCGAGCCGGTGGAGCATCGCCGCGGTCTTCTCGCCCACGCCGTAGAGCTCTCCGACGTCGAGCGGGTCCAGGAAGTCGCCGGCGCGGTCGGGCGGGACGACCACCACCCCGTCGGGCTTGGCCCGGCGGCTGGCCAGCTTGGCGACCGAGGGCGCCGCCGCCACCCCGACCGAGCAGGTGACGCCCTGCTCGTCGTGGATGGTCGCCCGCAGCTGCTCGGCGACCTGCAGCGGCGAGCCGAGCCGGCGGGCGGCACCTCGTACGTCGAGGAACGCCTCGTCGAGGGAGAGCACCTCGACCAGCGGGGTGACCCGGCGGAAGGTCTCCATCACCGACTTCGAGACCTGCCCGAAGGTCTCGAAGTCGGGGGCGATGACGACCGCCCGGGGGCACAGCCGGCGGGCGCGGGTCATCGGCATCCCGGAGTGGATGCCGTCGCTGCGGGCGCGGTAGTCGGCCGAGAGCACCACCCCCCGGCTGCCGCCCCCGACGATCACCGGCACCGCGGCCAGGTCGGGCCGCTCCCGGACCGCGACCGAGGCGTAGAAGGCGTCCATGTCGACGTGGAGGACCGGGCAGTCCCACGAGTCGTCGCGCGGGGTCATCGCACCCCCCGGAGGTCAGCGGGTGGCGAGGGCCTCCGCGATGACGTGGAGCTGTGCGGCGAGCGGGAAGAACTCCGGCCGCTCGGCGACGGCCTGCTCGAGCTCGAGCAGGTGGTGGGCCGCCCCCGGCTCGAGGTCGAGCAGCGAACCGGGCACCAGGTCGGAGAAGACCCGGACGGCGTGGATCCCGACCGGGGTGAACCCGGCGGCGGGCAGCAGGTCGTCGAGCTCGGCGGCGGTGAACCGGCGCCCGGTGGTGCGAGGAGTGCGGCCGCCGGGCGGGGTGCCGTCGAGCAGCGCGCGGGCCTGCTCGAAGTGGCCGGCCATCGCCCGGGTGACCACCGCGGCGTGGCGCTGGGCCACGAGCAGGCTGAGCACCCCGCCGGGGCGCAGCACCCCGCCGATCGTGGCGAGCGCGGCGGCCGGGTCGTCGACGACCTCGAGCACGCCGTGGCAGAGCACCACGTCGGCCCGGTCGGCGTCGGCCCTGTCTTCCGGACCGGCGGCCAGGTCACCCAGGTCGCCCTGCACCCCGGTGATCCGGTCGGCCACCCCGGCCTCGCGGGCGCGCCGGTCGAGGGAGGCCAGGGCATCGGGGCTGGGGTCGACGACGGTGACCCGGTGGCCGAGCCCGGCGAGCGGGACCGCGAAGCCGCCGGTGCCGCCACCGATGTCGAGGACGTCCTGACCCGGAGCGCGGTCGAGCACCGGCTGCAGCCCCGCCCACACCACGGCGGTCCGTACGGAGTGGCGACGCTCGCTGGGACGCTCGGTCGGCATGGGGGCAACCCTAGGGGGTGTCCCTCGTGGGGGTGCGTCATCCGGGGCTCCCTGGACTGCGGTGCCACAGCGTGCGGGCGACCTCGGTCATCGGCCCCTTGACCGGGCTGCCGGCCGGCTTGACGTCGGCGTAGGGGGACATCTGGAACCCGCTGGAGTGGACCAGCACCCGCCGGGCGGGCTGCGCGACCTCCTCGGGCACGCCCGGCGTGACGGCGATCGCCTCGTGGACCGCGGTGATCCCCTCGCGCTCCCACAGGTCGTGGAGGGCCGGCAGCTCCCACGCCCCGGTGGCCCGCAGCGAGACGCCCCGGTGGCCGGTCCGGCGCAGCACTCCGCGGACGACCAGCAGCCAGGACCCGAAGACGGTGGCGGCGTAGGGGCCCTGGGCGTCCTCGAAGAACGTCGCGTCGACCGGTCCGGTCGCGTCGTCGAGGGTCAGGAAGACCACCCGCCGTCCGGAGCGGACCGGCGGGGTCTGGGTCGCGACCTTGACCCCCGCGACCAGCAGCTCGGAGCGGCTGCGGCGGGTGAGCAGGTCGCGGCTGCGGGTCACCTCGAGCTCGTCGAGGAACCCGGCGTAGCGGTCGACGACGTGGCTGCTGACGTCGAGACCGAGGATCTCCAGCTCGGCCCGCATCCGCTCGTCGGTGGTCATCTCGGGCAGCCCGCTGGGCTCGGTCTCGTCGGGCCGGTCGCCGAGGTCGAGGGTCAGCTGCACCGAGTCGACCGGCTCGGGCGGCGGGGTCGCCCGGGACTGGGCGCTGGCGCGGGCCCACACCCCGCCGTCGGCCAGGGCGTGCCGCTCGGTCGCCGGGGCCGCCTCGCGGCTCACCGGGTCGGTGGAGTTGCGCGAGGCCACGTCGGCCACCGGCTCCCGGCCGCGGGCGGCGGGCGCCGGCCGTCGCGCCGCCAGGCCGCGGCCGCGGGCGGTGCGGTCGAGGTTGCGGGCGTAGCGGTCGAGCTCGGTCACCTGCAGCAGCAGGTCGCGCCGGGTCACCCCGCCCGGCGGGCCCCCCGGCGCCCCGATGCCGTAGAGCCGGTCGAAGCCGCCGGTGAGCACCAGTCGCTCGACCACCGGCCGGGACACCCGGGCGCGGTGCCAGAAGTCGGGGAGCGAGTGGAAGGGGCGGGCGGCCAGCACCCGCGCGATCTCGGCGTCACTGATCCCCTTCACCTCGGACAATGCGATCCGGATGGCATATCCACACTCGTCTCCACGAGCGGCGTCAGACGTGGTGTCGCGCAAGGCGGAGGAGCGAAGCCGGGCTGGAGCGGGGCGCCCGTCGAGCGACGACGACGCCGCGAGAGGCCGCGGAGGGCGTCGCTCGACGAGGTGGTGGCGGCCGCTGGCGTTGACGTCGAGGCCGAGCACCGGGATCCCGCACTGGCGGGCGTCCTCGAGGATCAGCCGCTTGGGGTACATCCCCGGGTCGTGGGTCAGCACGCCCGCCAGGAAGTGGGCCGGCCAGTGGGTCTTGAGCCAGGCGGACTGGAAGGTCGGCAGTGCGAACGCGGCGGCGTGGGCCTTGCAGAACCCGAAGCTGGCGAAGGCCGCCAGCACCTCCCAGACCCGCTCGACCACCGGGAGCGGGTAGCCGCGGCCGAGCGCACGGGGGAAGAACCAGGCCCGGGTCTCGGCCATCCCCTCGACGTCGCCGAGCGCGCGCCGCCACTCGTCGGCCTCGGCGAGGGTGACCCCTGCGAAGCAGGCGATCATCTCGATCACCTGCTCGTGGAAGACCACCACGCCGTGGGTGTCCTCGAGGATCGGGCGCAGGTCGTCGTGGAGGTAGCCGACGTCCTTCCAGCCGTGCTTGACCTCGAGGTAGGGGGTGATCATGTCGCTCTTGACCGGGCCCGGCCGGAACAGCGAGATGTCGGTGATGATGTCGGAGAAGGACTCGATGCCGGACTTGCCGACCAGCTCACGCTGGCCGGGCGACTCGATCTGGAAGACGCCCAGGGTCCGGGCCGAGCTGATCAGCTCGTAGGTGCCGGGATCGTCGAAGGGCACCTGCGCCTCGTCGTCGAGGTCGACCCCGACCCCGTCGACCCGCTCGATCTCGGCGACGGCGTGGGCCATCGCCGACTGCATCCGGATGCCGAGCACGTCGAGCTTGAGCATGCCGAGGTCCTCGACGTCGTCCTTGTCGAACTGGCTCATCGGGAAGCCGGCGTACGACGCCTCGACGGGGGTCCGGTCGAGCAGGGTGCGGTCGGAGAGCAGCACCCCGCAGGGGTGCATCGCCACGTGGCGGGGCAGCCCGTCGAGCCGCTCGACCATCCGGAAGAAGAGATCAGCGGCCGGTCGTCCCCCCCATTGACCGAGGCCGCCCGCGGCGAGCTCGGGCAGGTCGCGCAGCGCCGTCCGGGCGTCGCGGGCGCGGATGTGGGGGAACGCCTTGGCGATCGCGTCGATCTCGCCCGGCGGCATCCCGAGCGCCCCACCGACGTCGCGTACCGCATGGCGGACCCGGTAGGTGTCCATCATCGAGACGCAGACGCACCGCTCCCCGCCGTAGCGGTCGAGGATCGCCTCGTAGACCTCGAGCCGGCGCGCGGACTCGACGTCGATGTCGATGTCGGGCAGCGAGTCGCGCAGCGGCGAGAGGAACCGCTCCATCAGCAGGTCGTGACGGATCGGGTCGATGCCGGAGACGCCGAGCAGGTAGTTGACCAGGCTCCCGGCCCCCGAGCCGCGGGCCGCGCACCGCACCCCCATGCCGCGGATCAGGTCGGTGATGTCGCCGACGGTGAGGAAGTAGGGGGCGAAGCCCAGGCCGCGGACCACCTCCAGCTCGTCGTCGAGCCGCTTCCAGATCCGCTGCCGGGGCGCCGAGCCGTAGCGGTCACCGATCCCCGCTTCGCAGCGTTCGCGGAGCAGCCGGTCGGCCCCGCCGTCAGCCGGGTCGCCGGCGGTGGCCAGCTCGGGCAGGTGGACCTGGCCGAGCCCGAGGTCGGCGGCCGGGTCGAGGGCGCACCGGTCGGCCACGGTGCGGGTGCGGGCCAGCAGCCGGTCGGCCGCCCGCACCGGGTCGCCCTCGAGGCCGGCCAGCCGGCAGACCTCCTCGGCGACCTCGGCCATCTGCTTGCCGGACTTGAGGAACCCCTCGGCGTTGCCCCGGTCGACATGACGCCGGTCGAGCGCGACCAGCCGGCGGGCGGCGTCGAGGACGTCGACGGTCGGGGCGTCGAGCCGGTCGGCGTAGCGGACGGCGTTGGTGAGCACCGCCTCCAACCCGGCCTTCCGTGCCAGTCCCGCGGTCCGGGCGGCGTGGGCGGCGGTGCCGGGGCCCCAGGTGCCGTCGCGACCCGGGAGCCGGTGGGAGACCAGCTCGAGGAGCAGGTTGTCGGCGGGGACGACCTCGCGCCACGCCGCGACCGCGTCCAGCGCCTGGTCGTCGCGGCGCCGGGTCACGGCCGTCCCCACCTCGGAGGACGGGCCGAGCAGCACCACCACGTCCCCACCGGCGAGATGGGGGGCGAGCAGGTCGAGGGTCGCCGTCGGGCGGCCGCGCTCGCCCGCCAGGTGGACCGCGGAGACCATCCGGCAGATGGCCGCCCAGCCGGCCCGGCCCCCGCCCGGGCCGCCGGCGTGGGCCAGCAGGGTCACCCGGGGCAGCCCGCCCCGGTCGCTCGCGGGGTCGCGGAAGCTGCCGCCCCGGACGGGGGTCCGCGTCCGGGGCGCGGGACGCGGGCCGGGCGCAGGTCCCGGCCCGGTGACGGGCTGGTAGGCCAGCTCGACGCCGAGCACCGGCCGGATCCCGGCGGCATGGCAGGCCCGCGCGAACTTCACCGCACCGTAGGTGCCGTCACGGTCGGTCAGCGCCAGGGTGTCCATCTCCTGCTCCGCCGCCCGCTCGACCAGGGCGTGCGGGTGGGAGGCGCCGTACTGGAGGGAGTATCCGGAGGCGACGTGGAGATGGACGTAGGGATCAGGCGACACCGGCCCGCGACCCAGCCGTGCCGTCGCGGCGGATCCCCTGGACGGGGCTCCGCCCGGCACCGATCGACGGGTGCGGGACCAGGCCGAGGGACTGCTCGACCACGGCGAGGAACCGGTCGGCGTCGCGGACCAGGTCGTCGGCCTCCCGCTCGGTGACGGCGCGGGTCGAGCCGGCCTCGGCGGCGGCCCGCTTGGCGGCCCCGGCGGCGAAGAACCGGGCCCACTCCTCCAGCTCGGGCGCCACGTCGGCGAGCAGCACCCAGGCGTTGCGCTGCTGGCGGCCGCGGGCCGGGGTCGGCCGGGCGCGGGCCGCGAGCAGCGCGGCGGCCGCTCGCAGCGCCGCGACGTGGGCCGCGGCGTAGCGGGTCGGGACCTCCGGCGTGGTGACCGCCTCCTGCAGGGAGGCGGCCGCGCGGGAGAGGTAGGAGTGGGTGGTGGCGGGCAGGGCGTGTGGGCTGGTCATCACAGGGTCCTCAGTCGAGGCAGCCGACGAGCTGCCAGCTGCCGTGGGTCCAGTCGAAGGAGAGGTCGAAGACCCCGCTGTTGTCCGGGTCGCTGTCGGCGGGACCGCGGCCCGCCTCGACCCGCCACAGCTCGCGCTCGACGAGCAGCTCGGCCGTGGCCGAGCCGACCCGGGTGGTGCCACCGGCGGCCCCGTCACCGCTGCCGGTGGCGGCGGGGTCGTCGGAGCCGATGACGGCCCGGACCCCGGCGGTCTGCCACCAGGGACCGGTCTCGACCCAGTGGGCGAGCACCGCCCGCACCTTCCACAGCCGGCCGCGCCACAGGAACTGCTCGGGGCCCTCGCCGCGGTGGGCGGGCCCCTCCACCCAGCCGCTGCGCACCTCCACGGGGTCGTCGTACCGTCTCACCGCTGCTCCTCCCGGCACCTGCTCGACCCCTCGACCCGCGACGTCGGTCGACCGGGCACCGCGGTGCACCGGCCGGGTCCGGCGGCGCGGGGGTCGAGGTCGCCCCGCCGGACCCGATGATCGAACAGGTGTTCGAACACGTCCACGGTACACCGCCCCACCCCCGGGCCGTCAAGGCTCCGGGCGCGGGGTGTGAGATGGACGCCCGGCCGGCCCTGTCGGGCCCCGTTTCAGGCCGCTGTCCGGCCGTCAGGTCGAGTGCTCGCGCTCCTCGGCGAGGTGGGTGCCCCGGATGAAGTCCGCGGTGTCGCGACTGGCGAGCAGCCACAGCAGGACGCCGTTGAGGACGACGCCGACCGCCCCGAGGACCAGCAGCGAGACCGGCGGGTCGGCGCGGTAGATGACCAGCATCGTGAAGACGAACGACACCGCCGTCGCCCCCAGGGCGTAGCGCGCCCACCCGTGCCCCTTGCCGAACAGCGAGCCGATCACCCAGACCAGCAGGGCGTAGACGATGAAGGTGACCACCGCCACCGGCACGAACGCCGGCGCGTCGAGCTGGCTCTGCCGGACCGCGTCGAGGCCACCCTGGGACTGCGCCCACTCCCGCACCAGGTCCTCGCGCAGCACCGCGACCATCGCGGTCCCGAGCGCGCTGACCACGACCAGCGCCACCTGCACGCGGATCGCGTTGGTCACCGACCTCGGTCGCTGCCGACCCATCCCTCACCCCTCCGTCGCCGATGCCGCGGTCCCCCTCACCGCCGGGCGTGGCGGATAGGGTCGCACCATGCCAGAGCACGCCGCGATCACCCGGTTCCGCGAGGAGCACGCACGACGCGGAGGCACCGGTGAGGTCGTGGTCCTGCCGGAGTCCGTCCACACCGCCGCGCTGGCCGCCGAGGCCCTCGGCTGCGAGGTGGGCGCGATCGCCAACAGCCTGGTCTTCACATCTGGTCTGGGGGCCCACGGTAGTCCCTTGCTCCTGCTGACCTCCGGTGCCCACCGGGTCGACACGGCCGCGACCGCGGCGCGGATCGGTGCCGGGGAGCTCGGCCGAGCCGACGCCGCGTTCGTACGGCGCCACACCGGGCAGGCGATCGGCGGCGTCTCGCCGATCGGCCACCCGGCGCCGGTGCCGACCTACATCGACACCTGGCTGCAGCGCCACCCCGTCGTCTGGGCCGCGGCCGGGCACCCGGCGGCCGTCTTCTCCACGACGTACGACGAGCTGGTGGCCCTGACCGGCGCCCGTCCCGTCGACGTCGACTAGGGGGAGGCGTGGAGTCGCTCGCGCTCGCGTTCACCGGGGGCTGGGCCAGCGGGGTCAACGCCTACCTGGTCGTGCTGGTGCTGGGCATCGCCGACCGGGTCGGCCACCTCGAGCAGGTGCCCGACGCGCTGGGCCGCTGGGACGTGCTGGCCGTCGCGGGGTTCATGTTCGCCATGGAGTTCGTGGCCGACAAGGTCCCGTACGTCGACTCCACCTGGGACGCCATCTCCACCGCGATCCGCCCCACCGTGGGAGCCGTGATCGGCGTGCTGGTGGCCGGCGACGCGAGCAGCCTCGACCAGGCGGTGCTCGGCGTGGTCGGCGGCGGCACCGCCCTGGCCTCCCACCTGGTGAAGGCCGGCAGCCGGCTGGCGATCAACACCTCCCCCGAGCCGGTCTCCAACGTCGCCGCCAGCCTCACCGAGGACGCCGCGGTGCTCGGCATCGTGTGGTTCGCGATCGAGCACCCGCGGGCGGCGGCCGGGATCGCCGGCGTGCTGCTCGCGGGCGGGCTGGTGGCCCTCTACCTGGTGGCCCGGCTGGTCCGGAGGGGCTGGCGACGCTGGAAGCAGCGCGACGGCGGCCGGTCCGGGGAGCCGGCGAGGGGCGGATAGGTTCTCGCCATGCGCGTCGTGGTGATCGGCGGCGGCCTGGGCGGCCTCGCCACGGCCGCCCGGCTGGCCAAGCTCGGCCACGGCGTCACGCTGCTGGAGCAGGGCGACCGGCTCGGCGGCGCGCTCACGCCGTGGGAGGAGGCCGGCTTCACCTGGGACCGTGGCGCCCACTCCACGCTGCTCCCGGCGGTGCTCCGCGACCTGTTCCGCAAGTCCGGTCGACCGCTCGAGCGCGAGCTCGACCTGGTCCCGCTCGACGTGATCCGCCGCCACCGGTTCGCCGACGGGAGCGTGCTCGCGCTGCCGGGCGGCCGGGCGGCACAGCTGCGCGCGGTCGACGAGCTCGGGCCGGGCCTGGGCCAGCGCTGGCTCGACCACGTCGCGTCGTACGCCGACACCTGGGAGGCGCTGCGCCGTCACCACCTCGAGGTGGCGACCCCCCTCGACCGGCTGCCAGACCCGACGAGGGCGGTGCTCGACGGCCGCGAGTCGTTGCACCGGCGGCTGCGACGCGACCTGCGCGACGAGCGGCTCCGGCTGGTCGCCGGGCACCGCTTCGTCGCCGAGGGCCACGACCCGCGCAACGTCCCGTCGTGGATGGGTGTCCACGGCTACCTCGAGCAGCGCTTCGGCGCCTGGACCGTGCCCGGCGGCCTCGCCGCGGTCACCGAGGCCCTGGCGCGCCGGATGGAGGTCCGGGGCGTCGACGTGCGAACCGGCACCACCGCCCGGGACGTCGTCGTCCGGGGCGGCCGCTGCGTCGCGGTGGCCACCGACGCGGGCGAGCTCGACGCCGAGGCTGTCGTGTGCGCCGTCGACCCGCGCCGGCTCCCGACCCTCGCGCGCCACGTCGAGGCGACGATGCCGGCGCTGCCCCCGGTGCTGGTCCACCTCGGTCTCGCCGGCGCCCGGGGCGACGGGGTGCCGGACGTCGGCCACGAGCTGGTGCTCCACGGAGACCCGCTCCTGGTCGTCCGGACCGGCGGCACGGCGCCCGAGGGCCACACCGCGTGGACGGTGCACGGCCGGGGCCGGATCGCCGAGGACCTGCTCGTGGCCCTGGCGCGGGTCGGGGTCGACGTCCGCGACCGGGTGGTCGTACGGGTCGACCGCTCGGCCCGGGCGCAGGTCGAGGCGGGCGGGTCGGCGATGGGCGTGCTGTGGCAGGGCCGAGGCACGGTACGCCGCCGGCTGGGCCCGACCACGCCGGTGCCCGGGGTGTACGCCGCCGGTGCGCACGCGCGGCCCGGCGGTGGGGTCCCGATGGTGGGGCTGTCGGCCGCGCTGGTGGCCGAGGTGGTCGGCCCGGCCGAGGGCCGCTCCGTCAGACAGTGATCCGCAGCGCCGCGAAGATCTCGCGCGTCGCGCGTGACCGGTTGAGCGTGTAGAAGTGCAGCCCGGGTGCGCCGCGGTCGAGCAGCTCCTCGCACAGCTCGGCGGCCATCGCGATCCCCTCGGCGCGCAGCGCCTGCGGGTCGTCGGCGTGGGCCTCGACCCGGGCGCGCACCCCGTCCGGGATCTCGCGCCCGGACAGCTCGGCCATGCGGGTCACCTGGCGCAGGTTCAGGATCGGCATGATCCCGGGCAGGATCGGGATGTCGACGCCGGCCGCGGCCGCGCGGTCGGCGAGCTCGGCGTAGTCGACCGCGCGGAACAGCATGTCGGTGATCGCGAACTGCGCCCCCGCGCGCTGCTTGGCCAGCAGCACCTCGGTGTCGCGCGAGACGGACTCCGCCCCGGGGTGGCCGCCCGGGAAGGCGGCGACCCCGACGGTGAACCGCTCCCGTGCCAGCGTGACCAGCTCGACGGCGTTGGTGAAGCCACCCTCGGTCGGGGTCCACGGCGCGCGTGGCCCCTCGCGCGGGTCGCCACGCAGCGCAAGCACGTTGTGGACCCCGCCCCGCTCGTAGGCGGTGAGGATGTCGTCGAGCTCCTCGCGGGTGTGGCCGACGCAGGTGAGGTGGGCCATGGGGACCATCGAGGTCTCGCGGGCGATCCGGCCGGTCACCCGCACGGTCGTGTCGCGCGAGGAGCCGCCGGCGCCGTACGTCACGGAGACGAAGGTGGGCTGGTAGGGCTCGAGCTCGCTGATCGCGGTCCACAGCTGCTGCTCGCCGGCCTCGTCCTTGGGCGGCATGAACTCGAAGGAGTACGAGCGCCCGCCGTCGCGGATCAGCGAGGCGATGCTGAGGGGGGCGGACACCGGATCACCGGTGCTGCGGGGGGACTCCGGCATGCCCCGAGTCTAGGCAGCCGACCGGGTGCGGACCGGCGTCGTCCACCTGCTGGGGCGTGGCCTAGTCTCGCCGGGTGACCAGCTGGGACGGTGCCGCCTTCCGTGCCGACCTGCAGGCGGTGCTCGAGGAGTTCCTCGACGAGATGGCCGACCGGCTGGCCCCGCTGGGCCCGGACGCCGACCGGCTGCTGGCCGAGGCGCGGACCTGCGTGAGCGGCGGCAAGCGGTTCCGGGCGGCGTTCTGCTACTGGGGCTTCCGGGCCCACTCCCCCGTGGTCGCCGACGAGCGGGCGCTGCTGCGGGCCTGCGCGGCGCTGGAGCTCCTCCACGCCAGCGCGCTGGTCCACGACGACTTCATGGACGCCTCCGACACCCGTCGCGGCCGGCCGGCGACCCACCGCACCTTCGAGGCCGGGCACCGCGCCGCAGGCTGGCGCGGCGACCCCGGGCAGTACGGTGCCGCGGCGGCGATCCTGCTCGGGGACCTGCTGCTGAGCTGGTCCGAGGAGCTGCTGCGACGCTGCGGGCTGCCGCTGGACCGGGTGGCGGCCGCCATGGGCGTCTTCGACCTGTGCCGCAGCGAGGTCATCACCGGGCAGTTCCTCGACGTGTCGGTCCAGGCCCGGGGCCGCGCCGACGTCGACGCGGCCATGACGGTGCTGCGCTACAAGTCCGCCAAGTACTCCATCGAGCGGCCGCTCCACATCGGCGCGACCCTCGCCGGCGCCGACGACGCCGGCCTGGCCGAGCTGTCGGACTTCGGCCTGCCGCTGGGTGAGGCTTTCCAGCTGCGCGACGACCTGCTCGGGGTCTTCGGGGACGCCGCCACCACCGGCAAGCCGGCGGGCGACGACCTGGTCGAGGGCAAGCGGACGGTCCTGGTGGCGCTGGCGCTCGACGCCGCGACACCCGAGCAGGCGGCGCTGCTCGACCGCAGCCTCGGCACCGAGCTGGACGAGGCGCTGCTGTGCCGGCTGCGGCAGGTGATCGACGACTCGGGCGCCCACGGCCAGGTCGAGTCGGTGATCGGCGCGCTCGTGGAGCGCTCGACCGCGGCGCTCGCGGCGGCACACGTCGACGACGACGCCCGGCGGGTGCTGGGCGAGCTCGCCGCGGCCGCGACCGACCGCATCGTCTGAGCCGTCTGAGCGGTCCGCGCCCACTGAGCGGCATGCGCAGGTGCGGTGTCACCAGATGCGCACTATCATGACCACATGACTCACCACGCCACCTCCGTCCCGCCCTTCCACCTCGCGATCCCGGTCCACGACATCGAGGCCGCCCGGCACTTCTACGGTGAGGTGCTCGGCTTCGACCGCGGTCGGTCCGACCTCCGCTGGACCGACTGGAACGTCCACGGGCACCAGGTCGTCACCCACCAGGTCGACGGGCACACCGCCCACGTCGCGGGCACCAACCCGGTCGACGGCCACGAGGTGCCCGTCCCCCACTTCGGCCTCGTGCTCGACGTCGAGCGGTTCCAGGAGCTCGCGTCCCGGCTGGCCGACGCGGGCACCGACTTCGTCATCGAGCCGTACGTCCGGTTCGAGGGCGAGCCGGGCGAGCAGTGGACGATGTTCTTCCTCGACCCGTCCGGCAACGCGCTGGAGTTCAAGGCCTTCCAGGACCCCTCCCAGCTGTTCGCGGTGTGACCCCGGTGGCGTCCGACGGGCCGGCCGACGAGCTCACCGACGACGGCGCGCTGACCGACCGGTTCCTGGCGCGGATCGGCGGACGGGTACGCGCCCTGCGGACCGAGCAGGCGCTGACGGTCCAGCAGCTCGCCGACCGCGCGGGCATCAGTCGCAGGTTGCTCACCCAGATCGAGCTCGGCCAGGCCAACCCGAGCCTGGTCGGTGTCACCCGGATCGCCCGCGCCCTCGGCACCGAGTTCACCGACCTGCTCGAGGGCGCCGGGGGCACCGACCCGGTCACCGTCCACGAGCCGGACGGCCACGTCCTGGTGTGGTCCAGCCCGGCGGGCAGCACCGCCCACCTGCTGGCGTCCACCACCCGGGGCCGCAGTGCCGACCTGTGGCGCTGGCGGCTCGCACCGGGTGACCGCTACACCGGCCACGCCGACCCGGCGCGCTCGCAGGAGCTGTTCCACGTCCTCGCCGGGGCGCTCACGCTCGTCACCGCCGTGGGGGACGACGAGCGCGCCGTGACCGTCCCGACCGGCGGTTCGGCGCGGCTGGACAGCGACCGGCCGTACGCCTACCGCAACGACGGCGCCCGGCCGTGCGAGTTCGTCCGGACGGTGTCGCTGGCGCCCTGATCAGTCGAGCTCGGCCACGCCCGGCACCGCCGGGCCCTCGCCGCGGAGCAGCACCGCGAACCGGCTCCCCCGCTCGGCGTGGACGCGGGTGCCGAGCACACTCAGGGCGACCGAGAACGCCTGCGGGTCCGACCGGGCCAGCGGGCCCCAGCCGTCCCACAGCAGCACCGTGCCCTCGCCGCCCGACACGTCGCCCAGGCAGTCGGCGAGCGCGTCGAAGTTCTGTCCGTACCAGTCGGGGAACTCCAGCGCCTCTCCCGCGGCCCGCAGGAACTCCGCCTTGGTCTGGGCCTGCAGCCCGTCGACGTGGGCGAACCGCCAGCCGGCGTGCTCGACGGCGTGCCGCACGTCGGCGACCTCGAATCCCGAGTGCCAGGTGTGCACGCCGGGCGGCACCCGCCCGGCCAACAGGGCTGCCAGCCCGCTCATGACGTCCTCATCTCGCGATCCTCTCGAACGACGCGTAGTGGTCCGAGGTCCAGTAGTACTCCCCGTCGGCGCCCGTGACGATCCGTCGGGCCCCGCGGTCGGCCTCGCCGGGGGTCTCGACCGTGTACTCGCGGTAGTGGCCCTCGGACTGCTCGGGCAGAAGTCCCTCGCGGTTGAAGAAGGTCCGGTCGTCCTCGTCGTGCGGGAACGGGCCGCCGGCGTCGATCAGCGCGAGGGTGTCGCGCGCCTCGGCGGGCAGGTCCGACTCCTCGACCCACGGCAGGCCGCCCGCCGGGTCGGTCGTCGCGCCGGAAGGACGGTCCGAGGTCTCGGTGGGGTGGTCGAGCAGGGTGCACCCGCCGAGCACGAGCGCGGCCAGTGCCGTGGCCAGCAGGACCAGGCCGCGGCGCGCCACGAGGTCAGGCCAACGCCTGGGCGCGCCGCTTGACCTCGGCACCGCGGTTCTCGCGCAACGCGTCGATCGGACGGCCCGGAAGGTCGGCGTCCGCGTAGATCCAGGCGATGCACTCCCGGTCGTCGAGGCCTGCGTCGTGCAGCAGGGTCAGCAGCCCGGGCAGTCCCTTGACCACGAACCCGTCGTGGAGGAAGTCCGCCGGCACGTGCGGCCCGCCCCCGGCGGCGGGCACGGCGGCGGCCAGCTCGTGGTCGCGCACCATCGTGCGCACCTTGGCCGGGGTGACGCCGAGCACGGCGCCGACCTCGGACCAGTCCAGCCAGTCGGTCACCAGGGCGTCGAGGTCGGAGGCTGTCGGAGAAGAGAGGTCGCTCACGGGCCCAGCGTAGGCACCACCCACCACCCCGCGGCAACACGCCAACGATCCGCAGGTCCGCGCCACTGGTCCAGACCGGCCTACCGTGGTCGGTTCGTGCCACGCGACGCTTCCCCTCTCGGCGGCACGTGCTGCCGGGTGTCGCGCGGCGGACAGGAGACCACCGTGCGCCTGCCCACGACCCCTGCCCTGATCGGCCCGCTGCTCGGGGGCTTGCTCGCGGTCGGTGCCACGGCCGGTCCCGCCGCCGCCTCGCACGCACCGCTGCCGCCGGGCCGCGACCTGCGGACCCACGTGGTCCAGCCCGGTGAGACCGCGTCCGGGCTCGCCGTCCGCTACCACGCCTGGACCGCCGAGCTGATCGCCCACAACCACCTCGGCCCGTCGGCGACGCTGCACACCGGGCAGCGCATCGTGATCCCCGTCGTGCGGTCAGCGGTCCCCGACCGGGAGCGTCGCGGAGGCCCGGTCGCCGACCCGTCGCGCGCCCGGGTGCACGACCGGATCGCGCAGGTCTCGCGGCGGCGCGGTGTCGACCCCGAGCTGTCGCTCGCGGTGTCGTGGCAGGAGGCCGGCTGGCAGATGCACCACGTCTCCGACGCCGGTGCGATCGGCGCGATGCAGGTGCTGCCGTCGACAGCGGACTGGATGGAGTACTACGTCGGTCGGCCGCTGCACCCGCGGCGGCTCCACGACAACGCCGTCACGGGCGTGACCCTGCTGCGGGTGCTCGCCGAGAACACGCGCTCGCAGCGGCACCGGGTCGGCGCCTACTACCAGGGCCTCGGCGCCGTCCGCGACCACGGGCTCTACGGGGAGACCCGGGCGTACGTCGACAACGTGCTGGCGATCAAGCGGCGGCTGGAGCAGGGCCAGCCGCCCGCCTGACCGACCCGGCCCGAGGCCCCTCGAGACGATCGGAGGCCGCCCGCGCCGGCCGCGCCACGCCGGGGAGGGACCAACCGGCCCACGCGGCGACGTCCTCCGTACGATTGAGGCCCGGATCCCTTCCCCGTCCGGCCACCAGGAGGCTCGTGGTGCAGTCCGACCAGCGCGCCCGCTCCGGCGACGTGACGGCTTTCGGCGACCCCATGACCGGGCGGGTGCTCGACGGTCGCTACCGGGTCGGCCCCCACATCGCCCGCGGCGGCATGGCCAGCGTCTACGAGGCCACCGACCTGCGGCTCGACCGCGTCGTCGCGGTCAAGGTGATGCACCCGGGGCTGGGCGACGGCGACGACTTCGCCGCGCGCTTCGTGCGCGAGGCCCGGGCCGCCGCGCGGCTCTCCCACCCCCACGTCGTGGCCGTCCACGACCAGGGTTCCGACGACGGCACCGTGTTCCTGGTGATGGAGCTGGTCGCGGGCCACACGCTGCGCGACGTGGTCCGCACGGAGGCACCGATGCCCCCGGCGCGCGCCCTGGAGCTGGTGGAGCCGGTGCTCTCGGCGCTCGCCCACGCCCACCGCGCGGGCCTGGTCCACCGCGACATCAAGCCCGAGAACGTGCTGATCGCCGACGAGCCCGGACCGGACCGCGGCCGGGTCAAGGTGGCCGACTTCGGGCTGGCGAAGGCCGTCAGCGCCGACACCCAGCACACCGCGACCGGTGGCGTGCTGATCGGGACCGTCTCCTACCTCGCCCCCGAGCTGGTCGTCGACGGCCGCTCCGACACCCGCGCCGACGTCTACGCCGTCGGCGTCGTCCTCTACGAGCTGCTCACCGGGCGCAAGCCCCACGAGGGCGAGTCCCCGATCCAGGTCGCCTACAAGCACGTCCACCACGACGTCCCCCCGCCGTCGGCGGTCGTGCCCGGCATCCCGGCGTACGTCGACGCGCTGGTCGCCCGCGCCACCGCCCGCGACCAGGGCCAGCGGCCCGCAGACGCCGGCGTGCTGCTCCACCAGGTCCACCGCGTGGCCCAGGCGCTGCGCGACGAGGTGGTCGACGACGACGAGCTGGTCACCGACCTGCTGCCGACGGTCCGGAGGCCGTCGCCCGACACCGAGGCCGAGCCGTTCGACCCCGACGAGCTCGCCACCCTCCTGGCGCCCGCCGACGCCGTCGCCGGCGTCGGCTCCGGCACCGGTCCGCTGGACCCGTGGGCTGCCGACGGCCACACCACCAGCCTCGAACGGGTGCGGCCGGAGCCGGCGCGTCCCGCCTCCCCGCCACCGGTCCCGCCCGTGGCCCCGCGGCGCCGCTCGCGCCGCGGCCCGCTGCTGCTGTTCCTCGCGCTGCTGCTCGCCGTCGGGCTCGGTGTCGGCGCCTGGTGGTTCGGCTGGGCCCGGTGGACGCAGACCCCGAGCGTGCTCGGGCTGCGCGAGGCCGCGGCCGTCGAGCGGCTGGAGTCGGCCGGGCTCGACGCCGAGACCGGCGATGCCGCGTACTCGGAGACCGTGGCTGCGGGCCGGGTGCTCGAGACCGACCCGGCCGCCGGGGACCGCGTGCTCGACGGCGGCACCGTGACCGTCGTGCTCTCCCTCGGCAAGGAGCGCTACGACGTCCCGAAGGTCCGGGGCCTGTCGGAGGACGACGCCCAGGACGCGCTCGCCGAGCGCAACCTGGAGTTCGGCGAGTCGGTCGGCGAGTGGTCCGAGGACGTCCCGAAGGGCACCGTCATCGGCAGCGACCCGAAGCCCGGCACCACGCTGCGCCCCGGCACCCCCGTCGACCTGCGCGTCAGCAAGGGCCCCCGCCCGATCCAGGTGCGCGACTGGACCGGCGAGGACGCCGACCGCGCCGAGCAGACGATGGAGGACAAGGGGCTGGTCGTCGAGCGCGGCGAGGCGGAGTACTCCGACGACGTCCCCGAGGGCCGGATCATCAGCCAGACCCCGACCAGCGGCACCCTGGTCCGCGGCGAGACCGTCGAGATCGTCGTCTCGCGCGGGCCGGAGCTGGTCGAGGTGCCCGGCGGGCTCGTCGCCTCGGGGGTCGACTCCGCCACGGCACAGCTGGAGGAGCTCGGCTTCGAGGTCGAGGTCGTGCGCGGCGGACCCGGCTACATCGGCCTGGAGTACGTCTTCTCCGTCGACCCGGGCTCCGGGACCATGGTGCCGCGCGGCAGCACCATCACGCTGACCCTGGTCTGAGCCCGCGGCGCCCCAGCCGCCGACCTCGGGTCACGAGGCGTCGTCCCTCTAGGCTGACCGCCAGAGGGGGTGAGGGACGTGGAGGTCTGCAGCCAGTGCGGGCACGAGCTCGGCATCGGCCGGTTCTGCACCAACTGCGGCCATCCCGTGGCGGACGGACCGCTGCGCGACACCTCCCCCGGCCCGGCCTCGCCGCCCCCGGACAAGCAGCCCGACTGGCGCACCGGACACCGCCGAGCGACCCCGCGCCGTACCGCCCTCGGAGCCGCCGACCGCGGCGACGCCCGCGGCGGCGCGCTACCCGCTCTATGCCGACGAGGCGGCCACCCCCGCGACCGACAGCGAGCCGGAGTCCGCCAACCGCCCCCGCCACGTCGACGAGAGCCGGCGACGTGGCGCCGCGGCAGGCTGGGTGCCGTGGGTGGTCGGCCTGACCGCGATGCTGCTGCTCGCCACGCTCGGCCTCTGGCTGCTGCTGCGGGACGACGACGAGGCCGCCCGGGCCACCGAGCAGGCGACCGACCCGGTCCGCACCGAGCAGGCGAGCCGCGACCCCCGTACCCCCGAGGGGCGCGCCACGCTCGCGCCGGTCCCGGAGGTCGAGCCCGGCAACCTGGCGGGCTCCGCCGTCGTCCGCGCGCCGCGGCCGGCGCCGCCCACCCAGGACGTGACCGGCAGCCCGGTGACCTTCGTGGCCGCCCACCTGCTCGACGGCCTCCCCCAGACCTGCTGGCGGATGCCCGGCGACGGCACCGGCGAGTCGATCACGTTCAGCTTCGACGAGCCGGTCGAGATGACCGAGGTGGGACTCGTCAACGGCTACGCCAAGACCGCGTCCGACGCCTCCGGCAACAGCTACGACTGGTACGCCGGCAACCGTCGGACGCTGCAGGTCGAGTGGACCTTCGACGACGGCACGGTGGTCTCCCAGGACCTCGGGCAGACCCGGGCGATGCAGACCGTCGCGCTCGAGGACGGCGTGGTCACCGAGCAGGTCTCGATGCGGCTGGTCGAGGTGTCGCCGCCCGGCACGGGCGCTGCCTCGCGCGACTACACCGCCCTCTCCGAGGTCACCCTGCGCGGCGCTGCCGCCCCCTGACCGGGGCCCCGGGCGCGTGCGTCGCCCTCCAACCCGCTGACCGGGCAGTTGCGTGCCCAGGAAACCCGCCGACCGGTCACTTGTGTGCCCAGAGATCCCGCTGACCCGTCACCTGTGGGTCGGGACGACACGCAGCTGCCCGGTCAGCGCCCCGGGTGGACCTGCAACTGCCCGGTCAGCGCCCTGGGTGGACCTGCAACTGCCCGGTCAGCGCAGGGCGGCGAGGGCGGAGGCGGCCTTCCCGACGGCGGCCCGGTCGACGTCGAGGTGGGTGACCAGCCGGACGGTACGCGGCCCGACCGCGCCCACGCGGACCCCCGCCTCGGCCGCACGGGCGACGAAGCCGGCCGAGTCGTCGACCGGGACGACGACGATGTTGGTGTCGACCCCGGCCGGGTCGACGTCGCACGCCTCGGCCAGCAGCCGGGCGTGCTCGTGGTCGTCGGCCAGCCGCTCGAGGTGGTGGTCGAGGGCGTGCCTCCCGGCCGCCGCCAGCACGCCGACCTGGCGCATCCCGCCGCCCATCCGCTTGCGGCGCACCCGGGCCTCCGCGATCGCGCCGGCGGAGCCGACCATGAGCGACCCGACCGGTGCGCCGAGCCCCTTGGAGAGGCAGACGGCCATCACGTCGGCCAGCCCGCCGTACGTCGCGAGCGGGACGCCGGACGCCACGTGGGAGTTCCAGATCCGGGCGCCGTCGACGTGGACCCGGGTGCCGACCTGGTCCGCCCACGTCCGGAGCGCCTCCAGCTGCTCGAGCGGGACGACCGCGCCGCCGGCGAAGTTGTGGGTGTTCTCGACCGCGACCGCGGCGGTCGGGACGAAGTACGGGCCCAGGTCGGGCGCGAACATGTCCCGCACCCGCTCCAGCGGGACCCGGCCGTCGGGGGCGTGCCAGGTCCGCATGGTGATGCCGCTGTGGGCGCCGTGCGCCCCGAGCTCGGCCCGGGCGATGTGGGCCCGCTCCTCGCAGAGCACCTCCTGGCCGGGGGCGACCACGCTGCGGACCGCGAGCACGTTGGCCATCGACCCGGTGGGCGTGAACAACGCCGCCTCGTGGCCGAGCAGGCCGGCCACGTGCTCCTCCAGCGCCACGACGGTGGGGTCCTCGCCGTAGACGTCGTCGCCGACCTCGGCATCGGCCATCGCGCGACGCATGGCCTCGGTGGGTCGGGTGACGGTGTCGCTGCGGAGGTCGATCATGCCGCCGAACCTACCGACCGGCAGCGAGCTCCGACGCACCCGTCGCTCAGGCCTGCCGCAGCATCTTCGCGACGAGGAACGACAGCTCCAGGCTCTGCACCCGGTTGAGCCGGGGGTCGCACACCGACTCGTAGCGGTCGGAGAGACCCGCCTCGTCGAGCAGCTCACCGCCGCCGACGCACTCGGTCACGTCGTCGCCGGTCAGCTCGACGTGCAGGCCGCCCGGCCAGGTGCCGACGGCGCGGTGGACGTCGAAGAACCCCTGCACCTCGTCGATGACGTCGTCGAAGCGCCGGGTCTTGTAGCCCGAGGACGCCTCGAACGTGTTGCCGTGCATGGGGTCGCACACCCACGCCACCTCGACGCCCGCGGCGCTCACCTTCTCGATCAGCTGGGGCAGGCCGTCGCGGATCTTCGCGGCGCCGAAGCGGGTGATGAAGGTGAGCCGACCGGGCTCGTTGTCGGGGTTGAGCCGTCCGGCGAGCGCGAGCGCGTCGTCGGGAGTCGTGGTCGGGCCGAGCTTGACCCCGATCGGGTTGCGCACGTGGCGCAGCAGCTCGACGTGGGCGCCGTCGAGCTGGCGGGTGCGCTCACCGATCCAGAGGAAGTGCCCCGAGACGTCGTACGGCGCCTGGGTCCGGGAGTCGATGCGGGTCATGGCGTGCTCGTACTCCAGCACCAGCGCCTCGTGGCTGGAGTGGAAGTCGACCCGGTGGAACTCGTCGGGGTCAGCGCCGATGGCCTGCATGAAGGTCAGCGCCCGCTGGATGTCGTCGGCCATCTCCTCGTAGCGCTGGCCAGCGGTGGACTCGCGGACGAAGTCGGTGTTCCACGTGTGGACCTGGCGCAGGTCGGCGTAGCCGCCGGTCACGAACGCGCGCACGAGGTTCAGCGTCGCGGCCGAGGCGTGGTAGACCTCGACCAGCCGCTGCGGGTCGTGGCGGCGCGACTCCTCGGAGAACCCGAAGCCGTTGACAGCATCGCCGCGGTAGGCGGGCAGCGTCACCTCGCCCTCAGAGGTGACGCGGGTCTCCAGGTCGTTGGACCGCGGCTTGGCGTACTGGCCGGCGATCCGGCCGAGCTTCACCACCGGCACCGACGCGGCGTACGTCAGCACGACCGCCATCTGGAGCAGCACGCGCAGCTTGTTGCGGACGTTGTCGGCGGTGACCCCGTCGAAGGTCTCGGCGCAGTCGCCACCCTGGAGGAGGAACGCCTCGCCCCGGGCGACCGCGCCGATCTTGGTCTTGAGATCGTCGCACTCGCCGGCGAAGACCAGCGGGGGCCGGGTGCGCAGCCGCGCGACGGCGGCCTCGAGCGCCTCAGGGTCGGCGTAGGTCGGCTGCTGCGCCGCGCCGATGGCGTGCAGCGCTGCGAGATCGGGGACCGCGTTCACCGGTCCAGCGTACGCGCGCGAGCGCCCGCTCCCCGCGCCGGGGACTGCCGCTGAGACCGGTGGACGACCCTCAGCGCGTGTCGTCCTCCATGTGCTCGATGTCGCGGAAACCGGTCTTCTTGGCACGGACGCCCCGGTTGGTCATCCAGGTGATGGCCCACAGCACGACTCCGATCGCGAGCAGTCCGCCGGCGATCTGGTAGATGAGCAGCGGTCGGTCCACCCACGGTCCCGCGAGGTAGAGGCAGGCGAGGGCGCCGACCGCCGGAGTGAGGCCGGGCGAGCGGAAGAAGCCGCGCTGGCCGTCGCGCCGCGTCACCAGGCAGGCGATGTTGACCACCGTGAAGACCCCGAGCAGGAGCAGGGCGGTGGTGCTGGCCAGGTTGAGCACGATGTCGCTCTCGGGCCGGCTGGCGACGTAGAAGATCAGTCCGAGCGCCAGCACGGTCGAGAAGGCGATCCCGACGTACGGGGTGCGGGTGTTCGGGGAGACCTTGCCCAGCGAACGGGGCAGCACGTCCTGGTTGGCCAGGCCGTAGAGCAGCCGGCTGGCCATCAGCATGTTGATCAGCGCGGTGTTGGCGACCGCGAAGCAGGCCAGGAACGGGAACACCAGGTCGATCGGGAAGTCGGGGGCGCCCTGGCTGACCACGGCGATCAGGGCCGGGGACTCTTCCTCGACGAGGGTGAAGATCTCCTCGGACGTCAGGACGGCGACGACCGACACGGCGACGAGCATGTAGAGGATGACCGCGATCCCGAGCCCGGTGAGCATGGTGCGCGGGAAGATCTTCTCGGGCTTCTCGACCTCCTCGACCATGTTGACGGAGTCCTCGAAGCCGACCATCGCGAAGAACGCGATCGACGTCGCCGTCGTGGTGGCGAGGAACAGCCCCTTCCCCTCCGGCGACTCGAAGACAGTGACGCGGCTGAGGTCACCCCCGCCGGAGACGATGGCGTAGAACCCGACACCGATGACGATGGCCAGCGCCGTGACCTCGACCAGGGTCAGCACGACGTTGAACTTCACGCTCTCGCCGACGCCGCGCAGGTTGATCAGGGCCAGCAGGACCATGAAGCCCATGGCCACGGCCGTGGTGACACCGGTGCTGGGCATGCCGTCGATCCAGCCGTTGACCTCGAGCCCGCCGAAGAGGTTGAGGGCGAGCACGTTGGAGGAGGTCGATGCGCTGGTGATCCCGGAGCAGATCACGGCGAAGGCCACGAGGAACGTGATGAAGTGCACCCCGAAGGCCTTGTGCGCGTACAGCGCCGCCCCGGCCGCCTGGGGGTACTTGGTGACCATCTCGAGGTAGGACAGGGCGGTCAGCGTCGCGACGATGAACGCGACCAGGAACGGCAGCCACACGACGCCGCCGACGATGGCGGCCATGCTCCCGGTGACCGCGTAGACGCCGGCCCCCAGGATGTCACCGACGATGAACAGCAGCAGGAGCTTGGGCCCCATGACCCGCTTGAGGTCGGGCTGTGGTCCGTTGACGTCTTGAGTCTCAGGCGCGGAAGCACTCAACGTTCTCCCCTTCCAGGAGGAAACCGGATGCTTGTCATGGTGGCCCAGATCACTCCGCCGCGCCACCACCCCGCCGCGGCGAGCCGCGCCGCCGGTTCAGCCGAAGAAGACCTCGGCCTCGGCGTACTCCTCGGGACGGACCAGCTTGAGCTCGCCGGTGCCCTCGATCAGCGGCAGCCGCACGATGTCGGTGCCGCGCAGCGCCATCATCGTGCCGAACTCGCGGTCCGCGACGGCGTCGATCGCCTGCAGCCCGAACCGCGTGGCGAGCCAGCGGTCGAAGGCCGTGGGGGTGCCACCGCGCTGGATGTGCCCGAGGACGACGGCGCGCGCCTCCTTGCCGGTGCGGGACTCGATCTCCTGGGCGATGCGGTCGCCGATGCCGCCGAGCCGGACGTGGCCGAAGGCGTCCTTCTCCTGGTTCAGGAGCGTCATGTCGCTCCCCGTCTCGGTCTCCTTCGGGACCGCCCCCTCGGCGACCACCAGGATCACGGCGAACCGCGACTCGAAGCGGGACTCGACCAGGCGACAGACCTCCTCGATGTCGAAGGGCTGCTCGGGGATCAGCACGATGTTGGCGCCGCCGGAGATGCCGGAGTGCAGCGCGATCCAGCCGGCGTGGCGGCCCATCACCTCGACGACGAGGACCCGGTGGTGGGACTCGGCCGTGGTGTGGAGCCGGTCGATCGCCTCGCTCGCGATGTTGACCGCCGTGTCGAAGCCGAAGGTGAAGTCGGTGCCGGACAGGTCGTTGTCGATCGTCTTCGGCACGCCGACGACGTCGACCCCGAGGTCGGCCAGCCGGGTCGCGACACCGAGGGTGTCCTCGCCACCGATGGCGACCAGCGCGTCGACGCCGTCGCGGGCCAGGTTGTCCTTGATCCGCTCGACCCCGCCCTCGATCTTGAACGGGTTGGTGCGGCTCGAGCCGAGGATCGTGCCGCCGCGCGGCAGGATGCCGCGCACCTCGGGCACGCCGAGCTCCATGGTCTCGCCCTCGAGCGGGCCGCGCCATCCGTCGCGGTAGCCGACGAACTCGAAGCCGTGGACCTTCACCCCCTTGCGGACCACGGCGCGGATCACCGCGTTGAGCCCGGGGCAGTCGCCCCCTCCGGTGAGCACTCCGACGCGCATGACGTCTCCTCGTGATCTCTCGGGATTGGATCGTTCAAGACGAGCGGCACGACTCTAGCGAGGTCCCGACCCGACGACCAGTGGCACCCGACGTGCGGGACGAACGGTGGGCGACGGGGTGCCCGCCCAGCCCCTAGGGTCCCGTCATGACGTTCTCGATCGTGGCCCGCTCCCCGGACGGTGAGTCCTGGGGCGTCGCCGTGGCCTCCAAGTTCCTGGCGGTGGGATCCGCCGTCCCTGCCGCCGTCGCCCAGGTGGGAGCGATCGCCACCCAGGCCGATGCCAACGTCGCCTGGAAGGGGCTGGCGCTCGCCCACCTCGACGAGGGGGCGACGGCCGCGGTGGCGCTGCAACGCCTGCTCGAGGAGGACGACGGGCGCGACCGGCGTCAGGTCGGCATCGTGGACTCCGACGGCGGCGCCGTGACCCACACCGGTCCGGCGTGCCTCGAGTGGGCGGGCGGGCTGACCGGGGACGGCTACGCGATCCAGGGCAACGTGCTGGTGGGCGAGCAGGTGGTCTCCGCCATGCAGGCAGCGTACGAGGCGGCGGGCAACGACACCCCGCTCGACCGCCGGCTCCTGGCCGCGCTCGCGGCCGGCGACGAGGCGGGCGGCGACCGCCGCGGCCGGCAGTCCGCGGCGCTCCTCGTGGTCCGGGACGGAGCCGGCTACGGCGGCCTCGACGACATCGCCGCCGACCTCCGCGTCGACGACCACCCGGAGCCGGTGACCGAGCTGACCCGGCTGCTCGACCTCAACGACCTCTACCTGACCGCGTCGACCGAGGAGGAGCGGGTGCCGGTGACACCCGAGCTCGCCGCGGAGCTCGAGGTGTTCGCCGCGGCCCACGGTCACGCGGACTTCCGCGCGTGGGTCGGCAGCGAGAACTACGAGATGCGGGTCGACCCCGGACTCGAGTGGATCGACGAGGTCGTCCTGGACATCGTCCGTACGTCCGCGGCACGGGACGGGGAGCCGACGTGAGCGTCCTCGCGATCGACGCCGGGACGACCGGCGTCACCGCCGTCGTCGTCAGCCCGGACGGCCGGATCGTGGCCACCGGCAACGAGGAGTTCCGCCAGCACTTCCCCCGGCCCGGGTGGGTCGAGCACGCTCCGGAGGAGATCTGGCAGGCCACGATCGAGGCCACCCGCAAGGTGCTCCGGGAGGTCGACGCGTCCGAGCTCACCGCGGTCGGCATCACCAACCAGCGCGAGACCGTCGTCCTCTGGGACCGGGAGACCCTCGGCTCGCCGCGCCGCGCGATCGTGTGGCAGGACCGGCGTACGGCCGACATCTGCCGCCGGATGCGCGAGGAGGGGCACGAGGACCGGGTCAGCGAGCTGACCGGGCTGCGGCTGGACCCGTACTTCTCGGGCACCAAGCTCCGGTGGCTCGCCGAGGAGGAGCCGCACACGTGGACCCACGTCGAGTCGGGGCGGTGCGCGGTCGGCACGGTCGACTCCTACCTGGTCGCCCGCATGACGCGCGGCCTGCACCACGTCACCGACGTCTCCAATGCCTGCCGCACCTTGCTCTTCGACCTCGCCGAGGGTGACTGGTCCGACGAGCTGTGCGAGCTGTTCGGGGTCCCCCGGGACGCGCTGCCCGACCTGGTGCCCAACTGGGGTGAGGTGGCGACCACCGACCCGAAGACGTTCTGCGGGCTGTCGCTGCCGATCGCCGGGATCGCCGGCGACCAGCAGTCGGCCCTGTTCGGCCAGACCTGCTTCGACGAGGGCGACTCCAAGTGCACCTACGGCACCGGGTCGTTCATCCTGCTCAACACCGGCTCCTCGGTGCAGCGCTCCGACGCCGGGCTGCTCTCGACCGCGGCGTGGCGCTCCCCCGACGGCGAGCTGACCTACGCCCTCGAAGGCGCGATCTTCGTGACCGGCGCGGCCGTGCAGTGGCTGCGCGACGGGCTGCAGATCGTCGGGTCCGCTGCCGAGACCGCCGCGATCGCCGCCACCGTCGACGACTCCGACGGCGTGGTGTTCGTGCCGGCGCTGACCGGGCTCGGCGCTCCCCACTGGGACCCGCACGCGCGTGGCCTGCTGATCGGCCTCACCCGCGGCACCACCCGCGCCCACGTCGTGCGGGCGACCCTCGAGGCGATCGCGTTCGAGGTCCGCGACGTGCTGGAGACGATGCCGGGGCACCCCGGCGAGAGCCGGCCGCTGCGGGTCGACGGCGGCGCCGCGGCCAACGACCTGCTCTGCCAGCTGCAGGCCGACCAGCTCGGCATCGCCGTCGAGCGCCCGGAGATCGTCGAGACCACCGCCCTCGGCGCCGCGTTCCTGGCCGGCCTCGGCACCGGCGTCTGGTCCTCGACCGACGAGCTGCGCGAGACCTGGGCGCTCGACCGCTCCTTCGCACCCGTCGCCGACCGCAGCCGCGCGGACGCCGCCCACGCGCGCTGGTTGGACGCCGTCACCCGTGCAAAGGGCTGGGCCGGCTAGCCCGGCGTCGGGTCAGCCGGACAGGTCGGACAGCGCGACGGACGGGTCGCGGACCCGGTCGGTGGCCTCGGAGCCGACCACCGCGCGCAGCGCGTCGGTGGCGTCCCAGTCGTTGGCCTGCATCCCGGCCACGACCCGGCCACCCTGCAGCCACAGCGCCGTGAACACCCGGTCGCCGGTCAGGTCACCCCGGACCACGACCTCGTCGTAGCCCTCCGGCCCGACGTGGCCGACGTACTCCATGCCGAGGTCGTACTGGTCGGTGAAGAAGTACGGCTGGCGGTCGTACGCCGCGTCGTCGCCCAGCATCGCCCGGGCGGCGTGGCGGCCCTGGTGGATCGCGTTGTCCCAGTGCTCGACCCGGACCGGGCCCAGCGTGGGGTGGTCGTGGCGGGCGACGTCGCCGGCGGCCCAGACGTCGGCCGCGCCGGCCCGGAGCCCGGCGTCGACGAGCACGCCGTCGTCGGTGGCCAGCCCGGCGGCCGCCGCCAGCGCGTCGTCGGGCCCGGCCCCGATGCCGACCACCACGAGGTCGGGATGCAGCTCGTGACCGTCGGAGAGCCGCGCGGTGGTGCGCCCGCCCTCGGCCGAGATCGAGTCCAGCCCGGTCTCGAGCCGCAGGTCGACGTCGTGCTCGCGGTGCAGGCTCGCGAACGAGGCGGCGACCTCCGGCCCGAGGACCCGCGCCAGCGGCAGCGGCGCGGTCTCGACGACCGTGACGCTGCCTCCCGCCTGGCGGGCGGCCGAGGCGACCTCGAGCCCGATCCAGCCGGCGCCGACCACCAGCAGCGTGCCGCCGAGCCGCTCCTTGAGCGCCAGCGAGTCCTCGAGGGTGCGCAGGTAGGTGACGTCGGCGCCCGACTCGTCGACCGCGGCCAGGTGACGCGGCTGCGCACCGGTGGCCAGCAGCAGCCGGTCCCAGGCGATCGGCCGGTCACCCACGGTGACGGTGCGGCCCGCGACGTCCAGCGCGCTCACGGGGTCGCCGGTGAGCAGCGTGACGCCGTGGTCGGCGTACCACCCGGCCTCGTGGACGAACGGGGCGTCCGGCGCGTCGGTCCCGAGCAGGAGGCCCTTGGACAGCGGCGGGCGCTCGTACGGCGTGTGGTGCTCGGCCGCGACCAGGGTGACGTCGCCGTCGTACCCCCGTTCGCGCAGCTCGCCCACGGCGCTGGCTCCGGCCAGTCCACCCCCGACCACGACGATGTTCACGGCTGCCTCCTGGTGAGCGAAAGGAACTCCGACCGGCTCCGGCCATCATCGCGCAGCTGACCCAGCAGCGCCGAGGTCAGCGTCCGGCTGCCGGGAGCGCGGGCGCCGCGCAGGCTCATGCAGGTGTGCTCGGCCTCGACCACGACCCCCACCCCGCGCGGGCGGAGCCGCTCGTGGAGGTCGTCGGCGATCCCCTGGGTGAGCCGCTCCTGGGTCTGCGGCCGGCGCGCGTGGAAGGTGACCATCCGCGCGAGCTTGGACAGGCCGAGGATCCGGTCGCCCGGGAGGTATCCCACATGGGCCACCCCGACGAACGGCAGCACGTGGTGCTCGCACAGCGACGCCACCGGGAGGTCGCGGACCAGCACCAGCTCGTCGTAGCCCTCGTCGTTGGGGAAGGTGGTGAGGTCGAAGTCCGGCACCGTGGTCATCTCGAGCAGTGCCTGCGCCATCCGCCTGGGGGTCTCGCTGAGGTGGTCGGCCGTGAGGTCGAGGCCGAGCGCAGCGAGCAGGTCGGCCGCCGCTCGCTCGGCCGCCGGCGGGTCGGGTGCACCCTGGCGATCCGCCACGATGCGCGCGCGCCACGCGACCGCCGCACGCGACCCGACCGCTGAGGCGGTCATGCGATCCCCTCCGTGAAGGCGGTGGACGGCGCCGCGGTCCCGGTGGTGGTGCTGGCCATCGCGACTCCTTCTAGAAACGATTCTGTCGAGCCTTAGAAAACCCGGGTCCAGCCTCTTGTGTCAAGGACTTTGTGTTTTAGACTTCGCGGGTGGACCTCGCCCGTCACGCCTCCGGCATCGGCGCGCTCGCCGACCCCACCCGGCGTGCGCTCTACGAGCTGGTCGCCACGGCGCCGGACGCCGTGGGCCGCGAACAGGCGGCCGCGGCCGTCGGGGTGCCGGTGCGCTCGGCGAGCTTCCACCTCGACCGGCTGGTGGCGGAGGGGCTGCTCGAGGTCGACTACCGACGGCTCAACGGCCGGTCCGGGCCCGGTGCCGGCCGGCCCAGCAAGCTCTACCGGCGGGCCGAGGAGGAGTTCGCGGTGTCCTTGCCGCCCCGCCGCTACGACCTGGTCGGCGACATCCTCGCCGAGGCGGTCACCCGGACCGCCGACGGTGAGTCGCTGGCCGGCTCGCTCGCCGCAGCGGCCCGGGACGAGGGTCTCGCCGTCGCAGGCGTGGTGTCCGGCGTCGACGCCGAGCCCTCCCTGCCGGCCGTGGCACGGGTCCTCGCCGGCCAGGGCTTCGAGTCCCAGGTGGACGACGACAGCGTGGCGCTGCGCACCTGCCCGTTCGACACGCTCGCCCAGAAGCACACCGAGCTGGTGTGCGGGCTCAACGAGAGCTTCGTGCAGGGCGTGGTCGACGGCCTCGGCCGAGACGACGTACGTGCCTGTCTGGAGCCGGAGCCCGGATGGTGCTGCGTGAGGGTGCGGCCGCGCGACTCAGCCCTGTAGCCGCGCGAGCGCGGCCGTGGCCTGGTCGTGGTCGGCCGTCGCGGAGGTGAGCGACGCCTCGGCCTCGGCGCGGACGTCCTCGGCGTCGGCGAGCTCCTCCTCGACCTGCTCCGAGGACTCCTCCAGCTCGGTGAGCCGGCGCCGCGCCTCCTCGACCTCCGCCTGCACCTGCATCCCCCGGGCCTCGAGCTCACTCACCTCGGCGGCCGCGGCGTCGAGCGCCTCGCGCGCCCGGGTCACCGCGGCCTCGGTCCCGGAGACCCGCTCCCGGGCGGCCGCGACCGCCTTCTCGTCGGCATCCGGGTCGGGGACGACGTGGAGCTCCGGTGGCGCGTGCTCGTAGGGGGTGGCACTGAATCCCAGCGCCTCCGGTGTCGCCACCGCCGCGGACAGGTCGACCTCGTCGACCCCGGTCGCGGCCAGGGCGGTCACCAGAAGCCCGCTGCGCACCGCCTCGGCGCACCGCTCGTCGACCATCGCCGCCGTGAGCGTCGCCTCGACCTGGTCCGCCACGGCCGGGGTGACCCGGACGCCCTCCCCCGCGGCCAGCGACCGGGCGCCGGTGGTGACGGCCGCGGTCAGCTGTCGCCGCTGCCGGGTGAGGGCGCGCAGCTCCTCGCCCTCCATCCCGGCGGCCGCCTCCCGCAGCGCGCTCCCGAGGTCGAGCACCTGGGTCACCTGGTCGGCGTCGCGGCGTACGAGCAGGTTGACGACCCAGGCGGCGAGCGAGGGCTTCTTCAGCGCCTTCACCGGCGCCGCCAGCTCGGTGCCCTTCAGCTCCTTGGCGCGGGAGTCGCGCGCCGGCGTGAACTCGCCGAGCGGGAGCGCGTACAGCTCATCGGCGATCTCCAGCAGTCCCGGGCTCACATCGGGCATCCTAGGCAACCCGGACGTCCCGGACGTCCCGGACGGGACCGTCGTCGGCGAGGAGGCAGCATGCAGGTGTGGGTCACGACGGAGTGCAGCAAGACCCGGGCTGCTCTCGCCGTGCTCGAACGACGCGACGCCGACTACGCCGCCCGCTCCTGCCTGGACCAGCCACCGACCGCCGACGAGGTCGGGGACGTGCTCCGGCGGCTCGGCGCCGAGCCGTGGGACATCGCGCGCGAGTCGGAGAGCCGGGAGGCCGGCTTCGGCGACCTCCCCCGCCACCCGGACCGCCGGGACGAGTGGATCGCCGGGCTCGTCGACCCACCCGCGGGCCATCCAGCGGCCGATCATCCTGTTCGACGACGGCACTGCCGTCGTCGCCCGCGACGCCGAGGCGCTGGACCGGATCCTCGGGGTCTAGCGGCGCGCCAGCTCCAGCTCCGTGGGGTACGGCGGCCAGGGCGCCTGCCGGCTGGTGCCGGTCTCGACGTAGCCGAGGTGGTCGTACACGGCGCGGGCCCGGTGGTTGTCGACCAGGCACCACAGCCGGGTCGCACCGGCAGCCAGCGCACGCTCGACCGCGACCCGTGCCAGCCCCTCGCCCCACCGGTCGGGGTGGACGGCCAGGTGGCGCAACGTGACGCCGTCGTGGGCCACGAACACCTCCAGCCGTCCGTCGCCGTCGAGCACCTCCACCACGACACCCGGCTCGGCCAGCGTCGCCGTCCAGCGCTCGCGCACACCCTCCCAGGGGAACGGGAACCGGTCCGCCGGGAACACGTGCGCCAGGGCGACCAGGTTGGCGTCGCGCTCGAGGTCGGCGAGCGCGTCGGCGTCGCCGGGGACTGCCCGGCGCCACTCAGTCATCGTCGCCGTCGAGCCCCCGCTCGATCGCGTAGCGCGTCAGCTCCACGCGGTTGTGCATCTGCAGCTTGCGCAACGTGTTCTGGACGTGGTTCTGGACGGTCCGGTGGGAGATCACCAGCCGCTCGGCGATCTGCTTGTAGGACATCCCCTTCGCCACCATCTTGAGCACCTCGGTCTCGCGCTCGGTGAGCTGCTCGCCGCCCCCGGGCGCCCCGTCGGCCGGGGCGTCGGCCATCCGGCGGAACTCGCCGAGCACCAGCCCGGCGAGCCCGGGCGTGAACACGGTGTCGCCCGCCGCCACCCGTCGTACGGCCTCGATCAGCTCGGTGCGCGAGGCCGACTTCACCAGGTAGCCCGTCGCGCCCGCCTTGACCGCCGCCAGCACGTCGGCCTGCTCGCCCGACGCGGACAGGATCAGCACCCGCGCGGACGGGTCGTGCTGCAGCACCTGCGCGGTCACCTCGACGCCGTTGGGGCCGGGGATCTGCAGGTCGAGGACGACCACCTGGGGCCGGGCGGCGGGGAACCGTGCGATCGCCTGGGTGCCGTCGGCAGCGACCCCGACCACGTCGAACCCCGCCGCCTGGAGGTCGCGCTCCACCGCGTCGCGCCACATCGGGTGGTCGTCGACGACCATCACCCGGATCGCCCCGTCACTCATGCGGCCGACCCTAGTGCCGGCACGCCGGTCAGGGGCGGAGCCACCGGCCGCGCCGGTGCAGCAGCGGCTCGTCGTCGTCCTCGACCGTGACCGTGTCGAGGGTGCAGGTCACCAGCCGCGACCACCCGACGTCGCGCACGTCCTCGAGCGACACCTCGGCCCAGGTGCCGGCGTCGGCGAGCAGCGGGCCGGCCGCGACCTCGGTGAACGTGGCCGCCCGGAACGCGCCGCCCGGGGCCGGCGCGGTGCCGGCGAACGCCTCGGCAAGCTGCCGGTGCCGCCACGACAGCAGCTGCACCACGGCGCGGCCGGTGCCCTCGAGGGCGGCGGTGAGGTCGGCGTCGGGGTCGAGCAGCGCCAGCACCCGACCGGGCTCGCCACCCGCCACCATCAGCGAGGTCACCGTCAGGCCCGCCCGGTCGTGACCCGTCCCTGCCGTCCACAGCGTCACCGCGGCGCCGAGCCGGCCGCGGAACCGGCGTACGGGGTCGGGCTCGGGGTCCGCGAAGGGGTGGCCGGAGTGGATGGTCATGCCGTCGACCCTAGGCGCCGGGAGTCGGGGTCCGGGTGTGTCGCGCGGCCCGCGGGGTTGCCGTCACGAGACTCGCTGCGCGCCTGGGCCGGGCCCGGTCCCCACCTCGGGCGGAGCTCCTGCTGTGCCGGCACCGGCCCGGGTTCGACGTCCCGGTGGTCGCTCAGCGCGGGACGGTCAGCTCCCACTCGGTGCCGTGCGTGCCGGTGTCGAGGGTCGCGGTGCCGCCGAGCTCGCGCACCCGCGCCACGATCGACTGGGCGACGCCGAGCCGACCCTCGGCCTCGGCCTCGGCCAGCCGCTCGGCGGGGATCCCGGGACCCTCGTCACGCACCGACACCGTCACCGCTCCCGGACCGGCCTCGAGCAGCACCCAGGCCGGGGCGTCCACCCCGACGTGGGTGGCGACGTTGTCCAGGCACGTGCGTACGGCGGCGACCAGCTCGGTGACCACGGCGGCCGGCAGCTCGACCGGCACCCCCGGCGTCGACACGGTCACCGGCGACCGGAACGACCGGGTCAGCTCCTCCAACGACGCCGCCAGGTCGGTCGCCCCGGCCGTCTCCCGCCGGTCCTGCTGCCGGATCAGCGACCGCAGTGCCGCCTCCTGCTCCCCCGCCAGCCGGCCCAGCTCGGCGAAGTCCGTGGCCACCGGTGCCAGCTCGGCCCCGCGTCGCTGGACGAGGGCCAGCACCTGCAGCACCCCGTCGTGGACGGCGCGCGCCAGACGGGCCCGCTCCTCGCTCGCGATCGCCTCCCGCTGGGCGTCGTCGCGCTCGCGCGCCATCCGCTCCAGCGACTCGCACAGGAAGCCGACGATCGGTCCGACCACGAGCAGCAGGAAGATGTTGCCGTAGTTGCCCTGGGTGACGTCGGTGCGCACCGACAGGTCGGCCGCCGTGACCAGGACGCCGGCCGCCAGCCCGCCCCGCCAGTGCCAGTGGATCGCCCAGGCCAGCACGGCCGCCATCACCCAGAAGCCGGGGATGGTGGCGCGCAGCCCCTCCCCCTTGACCAGGGGCGAGGCCAGGATCAGGCCGACGGCGACCGCCAGGTCGGCCGCGAGCAGCCACGCGGTCCGCCGCGCCGGGTCTGAGTACAGCCGGGTGACGAGGACCGTCCAGGCGGCCATGAGCGCCACCGTGACCGCCCCGGCCGAGGGGTGGCGGAAGTTGTCGGCGCGGTAGACGTTGAGAGCGACCGCGTTGAGGAGGAGGACGACCCGCAGGATGGCCAGCGCCCGGAACAGCCGGTCCTCGACCGCCAGCGCGGGACGGGACCAGAGCCGCACCCGGTTCAGGACGCCTTCCGGTGCTCGTCGGCGGACGCGTCGGGCGCGGCGCCACCGTCCCGGGCCTCCTTCGCCTCCTTCGCGGCCTTCTCGAGGCGCTTGGACTCCTCCTTGGCACGGGTGGCGTAGGCGTCGACGTACTCCTGGCCGCTGAGCCGCATGATCTCGTACATGATCTCGTCGGTGATCGAGCGCAGGATGTAGCGGTCGTTCTCCATCCCCTCGTAGCGGGAGAAGTCGAGCGGCTTGCCGAACCGCACGCCGGGCCGGGTGAAGGTGCCGAACTTCTTGCCGGGAGGGGCCACGACGTCGGTGCGCAGGACGGCGACCGGGATGACGGGGACGCCGGTCTCGAGCGCGAGCCGGGCGACGCCGGTCTTGCCGCGGTAGAGCTTGCCGTCGTGGGAGCGGGTGCCCTCGGGGTAGATCCCGAACAGCTCGCCCTCGTCGAGGATCCGCTTCGCGGCGCTCAGCGCGCCCTCGGCGGCCGAGGCGCCAGACCGGTCGATCGGCACCTGGCCGGAGCCCGAGAAGAACTTCTTCTGGAACCAGCCCTTGATGCCCGGACTGGTGAAGTACTCGGCCTTCGCGACGAAGGTGACGCGACGGGGCAGCGTGAGCGGCATGAACAGCCAGTCGGCGTACGACAGGTGGTTGCTGGCGAGGATCGCGGGCCCCTCCTCGGGCACGTGGTCGGCACCTTCGACCACCGGCCGGAACACGATGCGCAGCACCGGCCCGATCGCGATCCACTTGAGGAACCAGTAGAACACCCGCCGACCTCCCCGACCCCGCCTGACCCGACAGCCGAACCCTAGACCCTCACCACGTGTCCGCCCCACCGTCGCGGCCGCGCTCGGGCACAATCCTCGCCATGACGATGCACCCCCTGGCGCAGCCCTTCTCGCGGGAGCCCAAGCCCGAGCTCACCGACGACCAGAGCATCGGGGTGCTGCTGCTCCACGGGTTCAGCGGGTCGCCCGCGTCGATGCGCCCGTGGGCCAACCACCTCGCGGGTCGGGGCTACGCCGTCGAGGTGCCGCTGCTGCCCGGCCACGGCACCCGCTGGCAGGACCTCAACCAGGTGCGCTGGACCGACTGGTACGCCGAGGCCGAGGCCGCCCTCGACCGGCTGCTGGCCACCTGTGACGCGGTCGCCGTGGGGGCGCTGTCGATGGGCGGGTCGGTGGCTCTGCGGCTGGCCGAGGAGCGTGGCAACGACGTGGCCGGGCTGGTGCTGGTCAACCCGTTCGTCTCGAGCGACCGCAAGGAGCTGCTCGCCCTCCCGGTCCTCAAGCGCGTCCTCCCCTCGCTCAAGGGCGTGGTCAACGACATCAAGAAGCCCGGCGAGGACGAGGTCGGCTACCACCGGCTGCCGCTGAAGGGGCTCGGCGAGGTCGTGGCGATGTGGAAGGTGGTCGTGCCCGACCTGCCGAAGGTCACCCAGCCGCTGCTCTACTTCCGGTCCCGGGAGGACCACGTCATCGACGACTCCTCCAGCCGGACCGTGCTGGGGGCGGTCAGCTCGCGCGACAGCGAGGAGCGGATGCTGACCAACAGCTACCACGTGGCGACGCTGGACCACGAGGCCGAGATCGTGTTCGCCGAGTCCTCCGACTTCGTCGCCCGCGTGACCTCCTGACGTATCGTCGTCCGGGTGAGCACCGGGCGCAGCGAGGACGAGGCCTGGCGCTCGATCGTCGACAACTTCGGGGACCGGGCCCGGCTCGACGACGAGCCGCCGGAGCCGCCCCACGACCCCGCCGACGACGAGGCGCACCAGGTCCCGGAGCCCCCGGTCGCCGCGCCCGGACCGACGCCCGACGCGGCCTGGGACGAGGACCCCGAGGAGCGGTTCGTCCCACCCGTCCCGCCACCGGTCCCGCGGCTCCCGCTGCCGCGGCGGTTGGCGTGGCTCGCCGTGCTCGGGAGCCCGGCCCTCCTCTTCGTGGCGCTGCTGTTCTCCTACGACCTCCCGTCGCTGTTCGGGTACGCCCTCGTGGCCGGCTTCCTCGGTGGCTTCGGCTACCTCGTCGCGACCATGCAGCGCGCCGACGAGCGCAACCCCTGGGACGACGGCGCCCAGCTCTGAGCTGAACGAGGAGCGCGCCGGGGCGGTGAGATGCCCGGGAGCGGTGAGACTGCGCGCGATCGTGAAGCGACGATGCAGGCTGAGCCCAGCGGCCCGGCGCGACTCGGCGTCGGGCGACGAGGTGGTGGCTCAGCCCGCCGCGGCGCCGGCGAGCGCGGCCGCCCCGACCAGGCCGGCCGCCGGGCCGAGCGCAGCGGGCACCAGGGGCGGCACCTCGCGATGGCCCGCCCCGACCAGCGAACCCGCCAGGGCCTCTCGTGCGGGGCCGAGCAACCGCTCCCCCGCGTCGGCGACACCACCCCCGACGACCAGCAACGCCGGGTCGAAGGCCGCCACCAGGTTGGCCAGGCCGACGCCCAGCCAGCGGCCGACCGACGCGAACGCGGCCCGCGCGACCAGGTCGCCGGCGGCCGCGGCCTCGGTCACCATGAGCCCGGTCAGCCCATCGGGGTCACCGTCGCACAGCTCGGCGAGCACCGTCGGCTCGGATCCGAGCCTCGACCGGGCCACGCGGACCAGGGCGTTGCCGCTGGAGTACTGCTCCCAGCAGCCTCGCCGTCCGCACTCGCACGGCGCCCCGTCCGGCACGACCTGCATGTGGCCGAACTCCCCGGCCATGCCGTGGTGGCCTCGCCACACGCGGCCGTCGAGCACCAGCCCACCGCCGATGCCGGTGCCGAGCGTGACGAGCAGCATCGACCGCGCGCCCCGCCCCGCGCCGTACGTCGCCTCCGCGTACGCGGCGCAGGTGGCGTCGTTGTCCAGCAGCACCGGGGTCCCCAGTCGCCGCTCCAGCCGGCCGCGTACGTCCTCACCGCGCCACGGCAGGTGCGGCGCGAAGACCACCCGCGACCCGTCACGGTCGACGAAGCCCGCCGCCGCCACGCCGACCGCCGCCAGCGGCTCACCGGCGGCGACCGCCGTCACCGCGTCGACGAGCGCGTCCTCGACGGCCTCGACCGGGACCAGCCGCCCGGGGGTGCTGCGGAGCTCCGTCCGGGACACCTCGCCGCTGCTGGTGACCACACCGGCCAGCACCTTGCTGCCGCCGACGTCGACGCCGATCCAGCAGCCCGCGTCGGACCCCACTCGTGCCTCAGCGACGGGCCAGGTCGGCGGCACCGACGAGGCCGGCGCCGTTGCCGAGGGTGGCCTTGCGGATCTCGGCGATCGGCCGGTGGTCGCCCCCGGGGAGGTTGCGGGCGAACGCCTCGCGCGCCGGCGCGAGCAGCAGCTCGTCGGCCTCGCTCAGGCCGCCGCCGATGGCCACCACGGTGGGGTCCAGCACGGCCACCAGCGACGCGATGCCCTGACCCAGCCAGTGACCGAGGGAGGCGAGCCGCTCCACGGCGAACTCGTCACCCTCCTGGGCTGCCTGCGTGATCATCGGGCCGTCGATGTCCTCGACCCGGCCACCGGCCCGCGCGAGCAGGCTGTCGGACCCGGTGGACTGCCCGGCCGCGAGGTCGCGTACGTCGCGCACCAGGGCCGACCCGCTGGCGTACTGCTCGAGGCAGCCGCGCATGCCGCAGCCGCAGCGGACGCCGCCCGGCACCAGCCGCAGGTGGCCGATCTCGGAGGCCACCCCGAAGCCGCCGCGATGGAGCGCGCCATCGACGACGAGGCCACCACCGACACCCGTGCCGAGGGTCACCAGCAGCAGGTCGTCCACGTCGTGGCCGGCGCCGAACCTGAACTCGCCCCAGGCCGCGGCGTTGGCGTCGTTCTCGATCACCACCGGGACCCGGACCCGCTCCTCCAGCTCGGCCTTGAGGTCGACGTCGCGCCAGGCCACGTTGGGCGCGAACATCACCGTGGCGCGCCGGCTGTCGACGTAGCCGGCCGCGCCGACCCCCACCGCGACGATCTCGTGGCGCGAGGCCAGCCGCGCGACCAGCCCGGCGACGGCGTCCTCGATCGCCTCGACGTCGGTGGCCGGGGACTCCACGCGGAGCTGCTCGACCACGGTGCCGTCCTCGTCGACGACACCTCCGGCGATCTTGGTGCCACCGATGTCGACGCCGCAGGTGAGACTCATCGCCGGGGCTCCTGACGGCAGCCGGGCTCCGTGAGCATTCGCATGGGATGCATCATCGCTCCTCCTCGGGCCAGTCGGCGTCGGGCTCCCCGTCCGGGTCCCCGTCCAGGTCGATGTGCTCGACCCCGGGCGGCCGGCGATCGTGGGGTGTGCTCGCGGCGGCGAGGATCCCGGCGGCGGCCTCCATGAGGGAGGCTGCCGCGGTCGCCAGGTGGTCGCGGACCTCGGGGCTGGTCGCGCGCACCAGGTGGACGGTCCGGCACACCGGGCACCACGCACACTCCGGGGCACCCGTGTCGACGTGGTCGGAGACCCCCTGGACGGCGGCAGCCGCGCGCCCCGCCAGGCCACTGATGCCCTCCCCGGCGTCGCCGAGGTCCGGGCCGTGGTCACGGGCCCAGTCCGAGAGCGCGCCGAACAGCTTGGCCGCCTCCTCCGAGACGCTGCCGACCTGCTCGCCGGGGTCCTCCGGCGGGACTTCCCGCGGACCGCTGTTCACGTGACCGTCTCCTCGAACCTCACCTGTAGCTCACCGTGCTCCACCCGGGCGCCGGCGACACGGTGGCGCGCCAGTGCCGCAGGCAGGGTGAGGAGCCGACGATACGACCCCACCGTCACGACCAGCTCGTCGCCGTTGCGTGCGAGGTCGACCTCGGCCCGGGTGACCAGCGGCAGCGCGAGGTGCAGCACCGACCCCGTCGTGACCCGGCTGACGCGGAACGGCCCGTCGCCGGTGGGGACGACGAAGGGGTCCTCACCGGCGTACAGGTCGGAGGCCAGGGCACTGAGCGCCTCGACGCCCACCGGCTCCTCGGGTCGGTAGAGCGAGCGCCACACCGGCAGCCCGTCGAAGGACGCCGCGACCTCGGCCAGGACGGCGTCCTGGGCCCTGACCCAGCCCGCCCGCCACGGGTCGGCCCCCTCGCTCGGGAACACGCGGTTGGCCACCACCCCGTCGACGCGGTAGCCGAAGAGCGACAGCGTGGTCCACGACCGCCGGGCCTCGGCGAGGACGACCGCCTCCGGCGTCAGCACCAGCCGCACGCTCGCGTCGGGACCGGTCAGCACCGCCCGTACGTCGTCGAGCTCACCGTGCAGCCGTTCGACCGCGTCGAACACCGAGTCCCCCGGCATCGGCACCCCGGCCGCCCGCGACAGCACCGGCTTGAGCGCCCTCACGACCCGCCGCTCCACCGGGAAGACCCGTTGCATGTACCAGCCGAGCGCCTCCGGGAGCGCGAGCAGACGCAGCGTCTCGGCGCTGGGGGCGCAGTCGACGACCACGACGTCCCAGTCCCCCGAGCGGGCGTGGAGCCGGAGCTCGAGCAGCGCCAGCACCTCCTCGGCGCCGGGGATCACCGTCATCTCCTCGGCTGCGACGGGGTCGAGCCCGGCCACGTCGAGCACGGAGAGCAGGTAGCCCTGGATCTCGGCCCACGACTGCTCGAAGCGCAGCTGCGCGTCGACCTGCTGCACGTGGAGCCGGTCGGCCACCTCCGTGGGCTCCGACCCGACCGTCACCCCGAAGGCGTCGGCGAGCGAGTGGGCGGCGTCCGTGGACAGCACCAGCGTCCGCCGCCCGGACGCGGCGGCGAGGGCCGCGGTCCCGGCCGCGACGGTCGACTTGCCGACGCCGCCCTTGCCGGTGAAGAGGAGGGTCCTCACCGCGGGGATTCGACGCGCTTCTTCAGGCCCTTGAGCGCGGTGTCGATGAGGATCTTCTCGCCCTTGCGCTTCAGCATCCCGATCAGCGGGATCGACACGTCCAGGGCCAGCCGGTAGGTCACCTCGGTGCGGCCGCCCCCGAGGTCGCGCAGGGTGTAGGCGCCGTCGAGGGCGCGCAGCATCTTGCCCTCGACCAGGGTCCAGGTGACCTCGTGCTGTCCGTCCCACTCGTAGGCCAGGGTGTACTCGTCCTTGATCGGCGAGACGTCGAGCCGGAAGAAGACCCGTCGCGCCCAGCCGTCAGGCCCCTCCTCGACGACCGTCGCCTCCTGCACCCCCTTGGCCCACTCGGGGTAGGAGGGGAAGTCACCGATCACCCCCATGACCTCGCCCGGCTCGGCGTCGATGACGATCGAGGACGTGGTCTGGTCCGCCATCAGTCCTCCTGCGGGTGGTGGGTCGGGGCGCTGGCTGGGCAGCGAGCGTACCGGATCGGGACCCCGGCTCCGGCCACCGGTAACCTGCCGCGAAGACCGTCCCCGACCTCCGGGTCGGCCGCTCCGAGGAAGGCCCAGGAGACAACGTGCGGGAGTACGCCACACCGCTCGGGACCGTGATCCCGGCGACCGGCAACCTCACCGACGACGTGGTCCGCAACGCTGCGGACCACCCGGATGCCGTGGTGCTCGCGCGGCCCGGCGCCGACGGCTGGGCGGACGTCACGGCCGCGGAGTTCCTGCATGAGGTGCAGGCGGTGGCCAAGGGCCTGCTCGCCGCGGGCCTCGACGCGGGCGACCGCGTCGCCCTGGTCTCGCGCACCCGCTACGAGTGGACGCTGCTCGACTACGCCATCTGGTTCGCCGGGTGCGTCACGGTGCCGGTCTACGAGACCTCGGCCGCCGACCAGCTCGCCTGGGTGGTGGGTGACTCGGGGGCCCGCGCCGCGGTCGTCGAGACCCCGGACCACGTCGCGCGCGTCGGCGACGTGCGCGACCGGCTGCCCTCGCTGGAGGAGGTGTGGTGCCTCGACGACTCCGACGAGGGTGCGGTCGCCGCCCTCACCCGGCTCGGGGCCGGCGTCACCGACGACGAGCTCGAGCGTCGTCGTACGACGGCGACGCCGCTGGACCTCGCGACGCTGGTCTACACGTCCGGGACGACCGGACGGCCCAAGGGCTGCATGCTCACCCACGGCAACTTCATGTTCGAGCTCGGCGTCACGACCACGGAGCTCTCCGAGCTGTTCGAGGACGACGACGCCTCCACCCTGCTGTTCCTCCCCCTGGCCCACGTGTTCGCCCGGGTGATCCAGGTCGGCAGCATCCGCACCCGCACCCGGCTGGGCCACTCCTCCGACGTCACGGACCTGGCCACCCAGCTCGCCGGGTTCCGGCCGACGTTCCTGCTGGCCGTCCCGCGGGTCTTCGAGAAGGTCTTCAACACCGCCTCCCAGCGCGCCACGGCCGACGGGCGCGGTGCGCTCTTCGACCGGGCCGCGCGCGCGGCGATGGACTGGTCGCGGGGGCTCGACCGGGGTCGGCCCAGCGTCCGGGTCCGGGCCCAGCACGCCCTGTACGCCCGGCTGGTCTACCCGCGCCTGCTGGACGCGATGGGCGGTCGCTGCCGCCACGCCATCGCCGGCGGCGCCCCCCTCGGCGAGCGGCTCGGCCACTTCTACCGCGGCATCGGGCTGACGGTGCTCGAGGGCTACGGGCTCACCGAGACCACCGCGGCGGTCACCGTCAACCTGCCCGACGCGCAGAAGGTCGGGACCGTCGGTCGGCCGCTGCCCGGCACCGCCGTGCGGGTGGCCGACGACGGCGAGCTGCTGTTCAGCGGCGGCCAGGTCTTCGCGGGCTACTGGGACGACGAGGACGCCACCCGCGAGGTCCTCGACCGTGACGGCTGGATCCACACCGGTGACGTCGGCGAGGTCGACGACGAGGGATTCGTCCGGATCACCGGCCGCAAGAAGGAGATCCTCGTGACGGCCGGGGGCAAGAACGTCTCCCCTGCCGTGCTCGAGGACCGGGTGCGGGCGCACCCGCTCGTCAGCCACTGCCTCGTGGTCGGTGACGGACGGCCGTTCATCGCCGCGCTGGTCACGCTCGACCCGGAGGCGTTCCCGGCCTGGGCGGAGGCGCACGGCAGGTCGGGGTCCCTCGCCGACCTCACCGACGACCCCCAGCTGCGGGCCGAGATCGAGTCGGCGATCGAGGACGCCAACGCCGGGGTGTCGAAGGCCGAGTCGATCCGCAGGTTCGCGGTCCTCGCCCACGAGTGGACCGAGGAGGGTGGCCAGCTGACGCCCAGCCTCAAGCTGCGCCGGACGGTGGTCCTGGGCCAGTCGCGGGCCGAGATCGAGGCGCTCTACCGCGGCTGACCGTCCCGCCGCAGCGTGGACATCTCAACCGCGGAGCAACAATTCCTGAAACGTCTGTGACGCCCGGCGTTTCTCATTACAGTGATCCGCGTTCCGGTCTAGCCCCCTCGGACCCGCTCTTCCCGGAACGCAGGACCCCCCAGTACACCCCTCCCGCGCGACCATGTGTCGCCGCCTGAACCAAAGAGGTACCGATGGACCGCCGACGCATCTTCCTCGTGGTCGCCGTCATCGTGGCGCTGATGGGCACCGCACTCGTCTTCCTGTACGTCCGCGGCGCCGACCAGCGTGCCGAGAGCCGCTTCGAGACCGTCGAGGTGCTGCGCGTGACGCAGGCCATCGAGGCCGGAGAGTCGATCGACGACGCGGCCGCCGCCGGCAAGATCGCCATGCAGCCGGTGGTGCGCGACTACCTCCAGTCGGGCTACCAGACCTCACTCGACGCCCTCACCGGACAGTTCGCCAACGTGACGATCTACCCCGGCGAGCAGGTCGTCGAGAGCAAGTTCGACGAAGAGATCACCGCCGGCACGTCGGCCCTCCCAATCAAGGAGACCGAGTCGGCCGTCTCGGTCAACCTCACCGACCCCGCCCGGGTCGCGGGCTTCGTCAACCCGGGCTCGGAGGTCGCCATCTACTACAGCGCCATCGGCGGCAGCGGCCCCTTCACCCGGCTGCTCCTCGACCGGGTGACCGTGATCGGGGTCGGCTCCACCACGCCCGCGCCGGCCTCCACCACCACGACCACCGCGGAAGGCGAGCCGGCCCCGGAGGCGCTCCCGCGGACGCTGCTGACGCTGTCGCTGGACCAGAAGTCCTCGGAGAAGGTCATCTTCGGCCAGGGCAACGGCGAGCTGTCCTTCGGGCTGCTCACCGAGAAGAGCAAGATCGCCCCCAGCCCCGGCACCAACTCCGCCAACCTCTTCGAGTGAGGGCCCATGCCAGTCGTCGTCGACCCTGACAACGAGACCATCGAGACGCTGCTCACGACGGTCCCGGCGGGTGCGCACGCCATCGACCAGCCGGACCGGTTGCAGGCGTGGCTCACCCACCGTCCCGAGGAGTACGTCGTCGTCCTCGGCCCGCAGGTCGAGCTCACCGCCGCCCTCGCCCTGGCCGACGGGATGCGGCTGAGCCGTCCGTCCACCAGCGTCGTGCTGGTGCGCGACGAGGTCGACGCGCTGGTCATGCGCGACGCGATGCACGCCGGCATCCGCGACGTGGTCCCGCTCAAGGACACCGAATCGATCCGCGCGGCGGTCGACCGCGCCTACCAGCTCTACGTCGCGCTGCGCGGCCCCGGCGGTGCGATGCACCAGGGCCGGATCGTGACCGTCTTCTCCCCCAAGGGCGGGGTCGGCAAGACGACCGTGTCGGTCAACCTGGCGCTCGCGCTCGCCGACAAGGGCGCCCGCAAGGTGTGCGTGGTCGACCTCGACCTCGCCTTCGGCGACGTCGCGATCACGCTGCAGCTGTTCCCGAGCCACACCCTCGAGCACGCCATCGGGTCCGAGGACTCCATCGACGCACCGCTGCTGGAGTCGCTGCTGACCCGGCACGCCGACTCCGTGATGGTGCTGGCCGCGCCGAGCCACCCCGACGTCCGCGAGCGGGTCTCGCCGATGCTCGTGTCGCGGATCCTCAAGGCGCTGCGCGAGTCGTTCGACTACATCGTCGTCGACACCGCGCCTGCCTTCGACGAGCAGACCCTGACCGCGCTCGACGAGACCGACGAGTGCCTGATCGTGGCGACCCTCGACGTACCCACGCTCAAGAACGTCAAGGTGGCGCTCGAGACCCTGGAGATGCTCGACATCGCCCGGGGCCACCGCCACCTGCTGCTCAACCGCGCCGACGACGAGGTCGGCCTCGGCGCCGACCGCGTCGAGTCGATCCTGGGCATGGAGATCTCGGGCCGCGTGGGCTCGTCGATGGAGATCGCTGCCGCCACCAACGCCGGCCGGCCGATCATGAGCGAGAACCCCCAGCACCCCTCGAGCCAGGCGTTGCGCGAGATCGCGACCCGGCTCACCGGTGAGCCGGTCGCCCCGGACTCGTCGTCGTACTCGGACGGCGTCGGGAGCCACCAGAGCCAGCAGGACAAGAAGTCCGGGCTGTTCCGCAGGAAGAAGTGAGGTACGGCCCATGAGCAGCCTCGGAGACCGGCTCAACGCGGCGCGTCGGGTCCACGGACCCGACGACGCCCCGGCGACCGACGAGACCAGCGAGTTGCCCGCGGCTCCCCCGGAGCCGGTGGGACTCGCCGACGACGGCGCCGCCGACTTCGACGACGACCCGCTGACCAGCCCGTCGTACGCCATCCACAGCGCGGGCCCGCAGGCGCCGTCCCACGCCTCGATCGCGGCCGCAGCGGCCGCCGCGCGCGCCGGCGACCACCCCGGCCGGACCGACGCTCAGCGCCGGCAAGCCCGACCCCGCCGGCTTCGGCGAGGCCGGCCGCCGCTCGATCGGCAACCAGCAGGACCGGCTCGAGGACATCAAGCAGGCGGTGCACGCCGAGCTGCTCAAGCAGCTCGGCCCCAAGCTCTACGCCTCCGACATGGACGCCAACGAGCTCGACCGCCAGGTGCGCAACGTGCTCTCCGACGTGCTCACCCGGCAGGAGAAGCCGCTCAGCAACAGCGACCGGATGCTGATCACCCAGGAGATCAGCGACGACATCCTCGGCTACGGGCCGATCGAGCCGTTCCTGCGCGACGGCGAGGTCTCCGAGGTCATGGTCAACGGGCCCGACAGCATCTGGGTGGAGCGCAAGGGCCGGCTGACGCCGGTCAAGGCCCAGTTCACCGACGAGAAGCACCTGCGCCGCACGATCGACAAGATCGTGTCCCGCATCGGCCGCCGCGTCGACGAGTCCAGCCCGATGGTCGACGCCCGGCTCCCCGACGGCAGCCGCGTCAACGCCGTCATCCCGCCGCTGGCGGTCGACGGCTCCGCGCTGACGATCCGGAAGTTCTCCACCGACCCGCTGACGGTCAACGACCTGATCAAGTTCGGCTCGCTGAGCCCGCAGACCGCCAGCTTCCTGGAGGCCTGCGTCCGCGGCCGGCTCAACGTCATCGTCTCCGGCGGTACCGGCTCGGGGAAGACGACCACGCTCAACGTGCTGTCCTCCTTCATCCCGAGCGACGAGCGCATCGTCACCGTCGAGGACGCCGCCGAGCTGCAGCTCAAGCAGGAGCACGTCGTACGCCTGGAGTCGCGCCCGTCCAACATCGAGGGCAAGGGCGAGGTCACGATCCGCGACCTGGTCAAGAACTGCCTGCGCATGCGGCCCGACCGGGTGATCGTCGGCGAGGTCCGCGACGCCTCCGCGCTCGACATGCTGCAGGCCATGAACACCGGCCACGACGGCTCCCTCTGCACGCTGCACTCCAACGGCCCCCGCGACACGCTCTCCCGCATGGAGACGATGGTGCTGATGGCGGGCATGGACCTGCCGATCCGCGCGATCCGCGAGCAGGTCGCCTCCGCGGTCGACCTCGTCGTCCACCAGACCCGCTTCAAGGACGGCACCCGCCGGATCACCCACCTCACCGAGGTGGAGCGGATGGAGGGCGACATCATCACCCTCCAGGACGTCTTCGTCTACGACCACGGCGCCGGCTTCGACGGCGACGGCAAGGCCATGGGCTCGCTGCGGGCCACCGGCCTGCGGCCCAAGTTCCTCGAGAAGATGGAGCACGCCAACGTGACCGTCGACCCCCGGATCTTCGTCACGGGCAGGCTGTGATGCGCGGCCGACTCGTCCTCGCGCTGGCGGCGGCCTCCCTGGCCGTCGCCGGCCCCGCCGTCGCCACGACCACGGCCGACGAGACCAGCATCGCCTACGTCGAGCGCACCGACGACGGCCTGCAGATCCTGGTCAACGTCCCGCCCGACGCCGACCGTCGACGTCGACGACGTGTCGGTCACCGTCGACGGCGCCGAGACCGAGGCCACCGCGGCCCCCGCCGACTCCACCACCTCGGTGAAGCGGACCGCCGTCCTGGTCATGGACACCAGCAACTCGATGGCCGGCCAGCGCTTCGAGGCCGCCCAGACCGCCGCGTACACCTTCCTGGACACGGTCCCGGACGACGTCTACGTCGGCATCGTGACCTTCGACAGCGACGTGACCGAGGACCTCGCCCCGAGCCTGGACCGCGACGAGGCCCGCGACGTCGTCGAGGGGCTCGACCTCAACCAGCAGACCCGGCTCTACGACGGCGTGCAGCAGGGCCTCGAGATGGCCGGCAGCGACGGCCAGCGGCAGCTGCTGGTGCTCTCCGACGGCGCCGACACCAGCGACACCGAGCTCGGCGACACCACCGACGCGGTCAACGACTCCGGGATCCTCGTCAACGTCGTCGGCCTCGAGCAGACCGGCCGCGCCGTCGACGCCCTGGAGGAGCTGAGCGCCGCGGGCGAGGGGTCGCTGATCAACGCCGACTCCCGCGCCCTCGAGCAGGCCTTCTCCGCGCAGGCCGACGTGCTCGCCCGGCAGGTGCTGGTCACCGCACCGGTGCCCGCCGAGGTCACCGCGACCGACGCGACCGTCGCGGTCTCGCTCGGCTCCGACACCGGCGTGCTGACCGCCGAGGCGTTCACCCGGCTCGGCGACGCCGCCGCGGGCGGCGGCAGCGCCGCCCCCGTCCTCCCGTCGGCCGAGCGGCCGATGGTGCTCGCCACCACCTGGCTCTACGGCGGCCTCGGGGCGCTCGGGCTGGGCCTCCTGGTCCTGCTGATGGTGCTCGCCCCCCGCAAGCCCAAGCCGCTCACGCGCCGACGAGCTCGCCCTGAGCTACACCCAGCACGTCACCGGCGGCGCCACCGGGCGGAGGCCGCCCAGGGCCAGGCCGGGCAGGTCACCGAGACCGCCGAGCGGGTGCTCAAGGCCAACAAGAACCTCGAGACGCGGATCGCCGAGCGCCTCGACGGGGCCGGCAACCCGTTCAAGCCGGCGGAGTGGGTGCTCGTCCACCTGGCCGTCTTCCTCGGCATCGGGCGCGGTCGGCATGCTGCTCGGCGCCGGCAACCTCGTGCTGGGGATCGTGTTCCTCCTCGTCGGCGCCTGGGCCCCTGGTTCTACCTCGGCTTCAAGCGCGGCCGGCGCCGCAAGGCCTTCGAGGGCAGCCTGCCCGACACCCTGCAGCTGATGTCCGGCTCGCTGGCGGCCGGTCTCTCGCTGGCCCAGTCGGTCGACACCATCGTCCGCGAGGGCCAGGAGCCGATCTCGAGCGAGTTCCGCCGGGTGCTGGTCGAGACCCGGCTCGGCATCAGCCTCGACGACGCCCTCGAGGGCGTCGCGCAGCGCTTCGACAGCAAGGACTTCGCCTGGGTCGTCATGGCGATCCGGATCCAGCGCCAGGTCGGCGGCAACCTCGCCGAGCTGCTCGACACCGTCGCGGCGACGATGCGCGAGCGCGAGTACATGCGCCGCCAGGTCTCCGCGCTCGCCGCG
>CAVRSW010000002.1:0-20644 GCA_963723945.1 uncultured Actinomycetota bacterium | reverse complement strand
GGTGGCGGCTCCTCGTCGTCCGGCGGCGGAGTCGTCGGCTTCTCGGTGGTGGGCTCCTCCGAGGGCTCCCTGGTCGTCGGCGCCTGGCTCGGCTGTCGCGTCGTCGGCCGGTGCCTGCGTGGTCGGCGGTGCCTGCGTGGTCGGCGGCGGCGTGTACGGCTCGTGGCCCTCGTCGGGCGCGTCCCCCCCGTCGACGTACGCCCGGCGGCGGGAAGTCCTCCACCGGCAGCCCCTCCATGGCGCGCTGCATCACCGCGGTCCAGGTCTCGGCCGGGTAGGAGCCTCCGAAGTACTCCGGCAGCCACCCCTGCAGCTGCTCGTTGCCCTTGCCGCGCACGTACATCACCGACGTGCTCAGCTGCGGGGTGTACCCGGTGAACCAGGCCGAGGAGACCGCACCCTCGCCGTTGGTGGCGGTGCCGGTCTTGCCGGCCGCCGGGCGGCCGAGCTGGAGGGCCGCGGTGCCGGAGCCGTTCTGGACGACCTGCTGGAGGGCGTAGCTGACGTCGCGGTCGATGTCCTGCTCGACGGCCTCGGTGTCGGAGACCCGGTGCTGGTAACGGGTCTCGCCGTTGCGGTCGACGACCTTCTCGATGATGAACGGCTCCGCGGCGCGGCCGCCGTTGGCGATGGTGGCGTACGCGTTGGCCATGTTGATCGGACTGACCGTGGCGCTGCCCAGCGCGACGCCGGTCTGCGGCTCGAGGCCCGGCGAGGTGTTGGGGAAGCCCGGCGCCTTCTTGCCGGCCTCCGACGGAGGGATGCCCGAGCCGATTGGCCGCGTCGACGACCTTCTTCGGCCCGTCCTTCATCGATGTGGTCATGTCGATGAAGGCGGTGTTGACCGAGTCCTCGGTGGCCTGGACCATCGAGACGGCCGAGCCGTAGTCGGCGTCGCCCTGGTTCTCGAAGTCGGTGCCGTCGGGGAGCACGAACGGCGAGTTGCCCTCGAAGGTGTCCCTGAGCGAGAACCCGTCCTCGATCGAGGCGACGAGCGCGGCGGGCTTCATGGTCGAGCCGGCCTGGCCGCCGGCCACCGCCCAGTTGAGCTGGGAGTCGAGGTAGTCCTGGCCGCCGAAGATGCCGCGGACCGCACCGGTGCCGGGCTCGACGCTGGCGACGCCGATGTGGAGGTCCTTGTCGCCGCTGCCGGGCTCGGTGCTGCCCTTCTCGACCCGGGTATCGCCTCGGGCAGGCCCGTCGGCCGCACCTCCGCGACGCCCGCCTGGGCGGCGGTCATCGCCTTCTGCGTGAAGGTGGTCGTGACCTTGAGCCCGCCCCCCTCGATCTCGTCCTCGTCGAAGCCGAGGCGGATCAGCTCGTCGCGCACCATGGTCAGCACGTGGCCGCGCTGGCCGCCGTACTGGCTCTCCTGCTCGATCTCCGGGAACACCGGCAACTTGCGGGAGGCGCGGTCGGCCTGCTCTGCCGAGATCATGCCCTCCTCGGCCATCGCGCCCAGCACCGCCTGGTAGCGGCCGAGGAGCTCGCGCTTGGCCCGCTTGCCCTGGGCGGGGTCGAGGTCGTTGGGGTCGTTGAGCACGCTCGCGAGGACCGCGCTCTGCTGGAGGTCGAGGTCCTTCGCCTCCCGGTCGAAGTACGCCTTCGCGGCGGCCTGGACGCCGTACGCGCCACGGCCGAAGTAGATGGTGTTGAGGTAGCCCTCGAGGATCTCCTGCTTGCTGACGTCGCGCTGCAGCTTGAGCGAGATGATCGCTTCCTTGGCCTTGCGCGTGAGCGTCTGGTCCTGGGTCAGGTAGAGGATCTTGACGTACTGCTGGGTCATAGTCGACGCACCCTGGGTGTCGTTGCCGCTGGCGTTGTTGAAGGCGGCGCGCAGGATGCCGCGGGGGTCGATGCCCTGGTCGGTCCAGAAGGTGCGGTTCTCCGCCGCGACCACGCCGTCCTTGATCGTCTGCGGCATCTGGTCCAGCGGGATCGACTCGCGGTTCTGCGTCGCGAACGTGCCGAGCTGGCTCTCGCCGTCGTTGTAGTAGACAGACAAGGAGTTCTATGTACTTGAAGTCCTCGTTCGGGTCGGGGACGTCGATCGCCTGGTAGAGCACGATGAACCCGCCCACGGCGAGCAGGGCACCGACCAGCCCGATGGCCAGCAGCCAGGTGAGGACACGACGCCAGCCGCGACCCGCGCTTGGCGGGTCGCTTCGGCTTCTTCGTCTGGGCGGGGCCGTGGGCCCGACGCTTTCCGCTCACGTTCAAAGATTCTCCGGTCCGGGGGTGGTCCACGACGCTGCGGCCCCGAGCGCCAGGTCAGCCCATCAGGGTACGCAGGGGGCGTCGTACGGGACGAAATCCGCGGGTCCGGGACCGCCACACCGGCGAGGCCCGATTCGTGCCGCACGGATATATCGGTACGATAGATCGCGTGGCACGTCGTGGTGAGACCATCGAGCTGGCAGTCCTCGGACTGCTGCACGAGGGACCCATGCACGGCTACGAGCTGCGCAAGCGGCTCAACCTGATGCTCGGATGGGGCCGGGTGCTGTCGTACGGCTCGCTCTACCCCGCGCTGAAGAAGATGCTGCGCGGCGGGCTGATCGAGGTGTCGGGGGCCGTGGCCACCAGCCGGCGGCCCAAGATCGCCTACCAGCTCACCGACGCGGGCCTCGCGGAGTTCCAGACGCTGATGTCGGAGGTCGGTCCCACCGCCTGGGACGACGACACCTTCGACATCCGGTTCGCCTTCTTCGGCCGGACCGACATGGAGATCCGGCTGCGCGTCCTCGAGGGCCGGCGCAGCCGGCTCCAGGAGCGGCTGGAGCGGGTGCAGAAGGAGCTGCTCATGACGCAGAAGGAGGTCGACCGCTACGCGGCCGAGCTGCAGCGTCACGGGGTCGAGCAGGTCGAGCGCGAGGTGCGCTGGCTGTCCGACCTGATCAACGCCGAACGAACCGGGGACCCGATGGCCACCGGCCACCGTCCGCGACCCAACACCGGTCAGCCACCGAGCTGACCGCCACCGGGGCAGGAAGAGGAAGGAAGAGCTCGGCATGGGTGCGATACGAGTTGCAATCGTCGGAGTGGGGAACTGCGCCACCTCACTGATCCAGGGCGTCGAGTACTACCAGGACGCCGACCCCACGGGGACGGTGCCCGGACTGATGCACGTCACCTTCGGTGACTACCACGTCTCCGACGTGCAGTTCGTGGCCGCCTTCGACGTCGACGACACCAAGGTCGGCAAGGACCTCTCCGAGGCGATCAACGCCTCCCAGAACAACACCATCAAGATCGCGGACGTCCCCACGCTCGGCGTTGAGGTGCAGCGCGGACACACCCTCGACGGCCTCGGCAAGTACTACCGGGAGACCATCGAGGAGTCGGGCGCTGAGCCGGTCGACGTGGTCCAGGTGCTCCGCGACTCCCAGGCGAGGACGTGCTCGTCTGCTACCTCCCGGTGGGCTCCGAGGAGGCGGACAAGTTCTACGCGCAGTGCGCCCTCGACGCGGGCGTGGCGTTCGTCAACGCCCTGCCCGTCTTCATCGCGTCCGACCCGGAGTGGGCCAGGAAGTTCGAGGAGGCCGGCGTCCCGATCGTCGGCGACGACATCAAGAGCCAGGTCGGCGCGACCATCACCCACCGGGTGCTGGCCAAGCTGTTCGAGGACCGCGGCGTCGTCCTCGACCGGACCTACCAGCTCAACGTCGGCGGCAACATGGACTTCAAGAACATGCTGGAGCGCGACCGGCTGGAGTCGAAGAAGGTCTCCAAGACCCAGGCCGTCACCTCCAACCTGTCCGGCGAGCTCGAAGACAAGATCCACGACCGCAACGTGCACATCGGCCCGTCCGACTACGTGCAGTGGCTCGACGACCGCAAGTGGGCCTACGTCCGGCTCGAGGGCCGCGCATTCGGCGACGCCCCGCTCAACATGGAGTACAAGCTGGAGGTCAGGGACTACCCCAACTCCGCCGGCATCATCATCGACGCGATCCGCGCCGCGAAGATCGCGCTGGACCGCGGCATCGGCGGCCCGCTGATCGGAGCGTCGTCCTACCTCATGAAGAGCCCGCCGGTGCAGCTCCCCGACGACGAGGGCCGCCGCCGCGTCGAGGCCTTCGTCGTCCGGCGGCGGAGTCGTCGGCTCCTTCGTCGTCGGATCCTCCGAGGGCTCCTGGGTCTGCGGGGCACGCGTGGGGCTGGGCGCCTGGGTGGTGGGCGGGGCCTGGGTGGTCGGCGGCGGCGTGTACGGCTCGTGGCCCTCGTCGGGCGCGTCGCCGTCCACGTAGGCCGGCGGCGGGAAGTCCTCGACCGGCAGCCCGTCCATGGCCCGCTGCATCACCGCTGTCCAGGTCTCGGCCGGGTAGGACCCGCCGAAGTACTCCGGCAGCCACCCCTGCAGCTGCTCGTTGCCCTTGCCACGGACGTACATCACCGACGTGCTGAGCTGCGGGGTGTAGCCGGTGAACCAGGCCGAGGAGACCGCACCCTCCCCGTTGGTGGCGGTGCCGGTCTTGCCGGCGGCCGGGCGGCCGAGCTGGAGGGCGGCGGTGCCGGAGCCGTTCTGGACGACCTGCTGGAGGGCGTAGGTGACGTCGCGGTCGATGTCCTGCTCGACGGCCTCGGTGTCGGACACCCGGTGCTGGTACCGGGTCTCGCCGTTGCGGTCGACGACCTTCTCGATGATGAACGGCTCCGCGGCGCGACCGCCGTTGGCGAGGGTGGCGTACGCGTTGGCCATGTTGATCGGGCTGACGGTGGCGCTGCCGAGCGCGACGCCGGTCTGCGGCTCCAGGCCCGGTGAGGTGTTGGGGAAGCCCGGGGCCTTCTTGCCGGCAGTCGCCGGCGGGATCCCCAGCCGCTCGGCGGCGTCCACGACCTTCTGCGGACCGTTGTTCATCGACGTGGTCATGTCGATGAACGCGGTGTTGATGGAGTCCTCGGTGGCCTGGACCATCGAGACGGCGGAGCCGTAGTCGGTGTCGCCCTGGTTCTCGAAGTCGGTGCCGTCGGGGAGCACGAACGGCGAGTTGCCCTCGAACGTGTCCTTGAGCGAGAAGCCGTCCTCGATCGAGGCGACCAGCGCGGCGGGCTTCATCGTCGACCCGGCCTGGCCGCCCGCCACCGCCCAGTTGAGCTGGGAGTCGAGGTAGTCCTGGCCGCCGAAGAACCCGCGCACCGCGCCGGTGCCGGGCTCGACGCTGGCGACGCCGATGTGGAGGTCCTTGTCGCCGGACCCGGGCTCGGTGCTGCCCTTCTCGCCCGGGATCGCCTCGGGCAGGCCGGTGGGTCGCACCTCGGCGACGCCCTCCTGGGCGGCGGTCATCGCCTTCTGCGTGAACGTGGTCGTGACCTTGAGCCCGCCACCCTCGATCTCGTCCTCGTCGAAGCCGAGCCGGATCAGCTCGTCGCGCACCATGGTCAGCACGTGGCCGCGCTGGCCGCCGTACTGGCTCTCCTGCTCGATCGCCGGGAACTCGGGCAGCTTGCGGGAGGCCTTGTCGGCCTCCTCGGCCGAGATCATCCCCTCCTCGGCCATCGCACCCAGGACCGCCTGGTAGCGGCCGAGGAGCTCGCGCTTGGCGCGCTTGCCCTGGGCGGGGTCGAGGTCGTTGGGGTCGTTGAGGACGCTGGCGAGGACCGCGCTCTGCTGGAGGTCGAGGTCCTTGGCCTCCCGGTCGAAGTACGCCTTCGCGGCGGCCTGCACGCCGTAGGCGCCGCGGCCGAAGTAGATGGTGTTGAGGTAGCCCTCGAGGATCTCCTGCTTGCTGACGTCCCGCTGCAGCTTGAGCGAGATGATCGCTTCCTTGAGCTTGCGGGTGAGCGTCTGGTCCTGGGTCAGGTAGAGGATCTTGACGTACTGCTGGGTGATCGTCGAGGCACCCTGGGTGTCGTTGCCGCTGGCGTTGTTGAAGGCCGCACGCAGGATGCCGCGGGGGTCGATGCCCTGGTCGGTCCAGAAGGTGCGGTTCTCGGCCGCGACCACGCCGTCCTTGATCGACTGCGGCATCTGGTCCAGCGGGATCGACTCACGGTTCTGGGTCGCGAACGTCCCCAGCTGGGTCTCGCCGTCGTTGTAGTAGACGAAGGAGGTCTGGGTCTCGAAGTCCTCGTTGGGGTCGGGGACGTCGATCGCCTGGTAGAGGACGAGGAAGCCGCCCACGGCGAGCAGCGCGCCGACCAGCCCGATGGCCAGCAGCCAGGTGAGGACACGACGCCACCGCGACCCGCGCTGCGCGGGTCGCTTCTTCTTCGTCTGGGCGGGGCCTTGGGCCCGACGCTTTCCGCTCACGTTCAAAGATTCTCCGGTCCGGGGGTGGTCCACGACGCTGCGTCCCCGAGCGCAGGTCCGCGGATCAGGGTACGCAGTGGGCCGCGTACGGGACGAAATCACGCGTGATCGGCCCGAGTCCCGGGGTGGCGATTCGTGCCGATCGGATATATCGGTACGATAGATCGCGTGGCACGTCGTGGTGAGACCATCGAGCTGGCAGTCCTCGGACTGCTGCACGAGGGACCCATGCACGGCTACGAGCTGCGCAAGCGGCTCAACCTGATGCTCGGATGGGGCCGGGTGCTGTCCTACGGCTCGCTCTACCCTGCGCTGAAGAAGATGCTGCGCGGCGGCCTGATCGAGGTGTCGGGGGCGGCGGCCACGAGCAGGCGGCCCAAGATCGCCTACCAGCTCACCGCCGCGGGCCTGGCGGAGTTCCAGACGCTGATGTCGGAGGTCGGTCCCACCGCGTGGGACGACGACACCTTCGACATCCGCTTCGCGTTCTTCGGCCGGACCGACATGGAGATCCGGCTCCGCGTCCTCGAGGGTCGGCGCAGCCGGCTCCAGGAGCGGCTCGAGCGCGTGCAGAAGGAGCTGCTCATGACGCAGAAGGAGGTCGACCGCTACGCGGCCGAGCTGCAGCGTCACGGGGTCGAGCAGGTCGAGCGCGAGGTGCGCTGGCTGTCCGACCTGATCAACGCCGAACGAACCGGGGACCCGTCGGCCACCGCCACGGATCCACGACCCAAGACCGGTCAGCCACCGAGCTGACCGCCACAGCAGGACGGGAAGGAAGAACTCGCATGGGTGCGGTACGAGTTGCAATCGTCGGAGTGGGGAACTGCGCCACCTCACTGATCCAGGGCGTCGAGTACTACAAGGACGCCGACCCCACGGGAGTGGTCCCCGGACTGATGCACGTCACCTTCGGTGACTACCACGTCTCCGACGTGCAGTTCGTGGCCGCCTTCGACGTCGACGACACCAAGGTCGGCAAGGACCTGTCCGAGGCGATCAACGCCTCCCAGAACAACACCATCAAGATCTGCGACGTCCCCACCCTCGGGGTCGAGGTGCTGCGCGGCCACACCCTCGACGGACTCGGCAAGTACTACCGGGAGACCATCGAGGAGTCCGGCGCCGAGCCGGTCGACGTGGTGCAGGCGCTCCGCGAGTCGGGCGCCGACGTGCTGGTCTCCTACCTCCCGGTGGGATCGGAGGAGGCGGACAAGTTCTACGCGCAGTGCGCCATCGACGCGGGCGTGGCGTTCGTCAACGCGCTGCCGGTCTTCATCGCCTCTGACCCGGTGTGGGCCAAGAAGTTCGAGGACGCCGGCATCCCGATCGTCGGCGACGACATCAAGAGCCAGGTCGGCGCGACCATCACCCACCGGGTGTTGGCCAAGCTGTTCGAGGACCGCGGCGTCGCGCTGGACCGGACGTACCAGCTCAACGTCGGCGGCAACATGGACTTCAAGAACATGCTCGAGCGCGACCGGCTGGAGTCCAAGAAGGTCTCCAAGACCCAGGCCGTCACGTCCAACCTGCAGGGCGAGCTCGCCGACAAGATCAACGACCGCAACGTCCACATCGGCCCGTCGGACTACGTGCAGTGGCTCGACGACCGCAAGTGGGCCTACGTCCGGCTCGAGGGCCGGGCGTTCGGCGACGCCCCGCTCAACATGGAGTACAAGCTGGAGGTCTGGGACTCCCCCAACTCCGCCGGCATCATCATCGACGCGATCCGCGCCGCCAAGATCGCGCTGGACCGCGGCATCGGCGGCCCGCTGGTCGGCGCGTCGTCGTACCTCATGAAGAGCCCGCCGGTGCAGCTCCCCGACGACGAGGGCCGCCGCCGCATCGAGGCGTTCATCCGCGGCGAGGAGTAGCCGCGGGGGGTCGGCGGCGCCCGGTGTGGGTGTGTCCCCGATTCACCACGTGAAGATGGCGACTCGGTGCTTCGCACGGTCAGTACGCCGTGCGGGGTGCGGACTCGACCTCCTCACGTGATGAATCCGTGGCCGGGCTCGCGTGAGGGCTCCGTGGCCGGCTGGTCGCGGTCCTGGTCCTGGGCGGCGTCGGCTACGGCGTGGTCGCGTCCGACGTGGGCGGCGACGCCGGCCCGCAGGCGGAGTCGCCGGTCACTCCGGAGCCGTCCGTCGCGGAGCCGCCACCCGGGTACCCACGGCCGGAGTCCGCGGAGACGGTCACCCGGTCCGGGGACCCGAGCCCCACCGCACGACCCGGGGCGCTTAGGGCACCGACGTCCTCGCAGCCGGTGGCTCCCTCGCCATCGAGCGAGGTGAGCCCGTCCGCACGCGAGCCGGACGACCGTCTGCCGTCGCCCACCCTCCGGTCGGCGACGTTCGAGTGCAGCCTCGACGGCGCGGCGTACGCCTCGTGCGCGTCCACCCACAGTTACACCGACCTCCACCCGGGGTGGCACACCTTCGCCGTCCGCGCCACCGACCCGGCGGGCAACGTCGACGGGAGCCCCGCCAGCACCCGGTGGCTGTCGACCAACGCCGACCCTGCGCCCCGCGCGACGGGTGAACCGGACGAGGACGACCTGACGCGACGACCGATTCACCACGTGAAGTAGGTGACTCGGTGCCTCACACGGTCAATACGCCGTGTGAAGTCCGGACCCGACCTCTTCACGTGATGAATCGGAGGTTGGCCCACCGCCCGCGTGTGACCTCTCCGTGCCACGACGGTGCAAGCCGTAGCAACCGGGCCAGCCGCTCGTTCAAGTCTCCGGTGCGCGCGGTGCGCACCCCGGGTCCGCACTGGAGACGTCATGACCACTCGCTCCCTCCGCTCCAGCAGGCTACGTGCCGGCCTCGTGCTCGCCGTGGCCGCCGGTCTGCTCGTCCCCCTCACGTCCCTCCCACCCGCAAGCTCGTCCCCAGCCCCGGCCTCCCCGGCCGCCCCGGCCCAGCGGGCACCCACCGCGGCCGAAGGCGTGGTCTCCCGGGCCACGGTCGGCGGCCTGCAGGTGGAGAACTCGTTCGTCTCCTCGGTCGGGTGGGTCAAGCCCGGGCAGGCGTACCCCTCCCGGATGCTGCTGACCAACACCGGCGACCAGCCGGTCAGCGCGGACGTCACGATCACCGCGCCCGTCGGCACGACGTTCACCGAGGCCCGCGGCGGCGCCAGCGTCAGCGACCACACCCGCCCGGGGGTGGCGGCGATGTCGACCGTCTCGTGCAGCGCGGTGATCTCGGCCATCGGCCGAACATACCGGGAGTACGGCGTCCGTGCCGTGACCTCGGGCACGTGCCTGGTCGGCCGCCGCAGGATCGGCGTCGAGTGCGCCGCTGGCGAACGTCCACCTGGACGTACAGACTGGTCGGTCTACGGCATTCGAGGAGAATCCCATGAAGATCGCCGTCCTCGGCACCGGCATGGTCGGACGGACCCTCGCGGGCCGTTTGTCCGGCCTCGGCCACAGCGTCACCGTCGGCACCCGCGACCGCGGTGCGACCCTCGCGCGCACGGCGCCGGACGGGATGGGCAACCCGCCCTTCGCCGCCTGGCACGCCGAGCACCCGGAGGTCTCGCTGGCCGGCTTCGCCGACGCGGCCGCTGGTGCGGAGCTGGTCGTGCTGGCCGGCAACGGCGCTGCGGCGGCCGACATGCTCGACGCCGCCGGCGCCGAGCACCTCGACGGCATCGTCGTGCTCGACGTCTCCAACCCGCTCGACTTCTCGTCCGGGTTCCCGCCGAGCCTCCTGGTGAAGGACACCGATTCGCTGGGTGAACAGCTGCAGCGTCGGTTCCCCCGGCTGCGGGTCGTCAAGAGCCTGAACACGCTCAACGCCTCCCTCATGGTCGAGCCCGCCACGCTGGGAGCCTCGAGCACCGTCTTCGTCTCCGGTGACGACGACGCCGCCAAGGCCACGATCGTCTCGCTGCTTGAGTCCTTCGGACACGACGACGTGATCGACCTCGGCGGCATCGAGACTGCTCGCGGCGCGGAGATGGTGCTGCCGCTGTGGCTGCGACTGATGAACGCGCTCGGGAGCCCGCACTTCAACCTGAAGGTCGTGCGCTGATCGGGTGATCAGGGGGTGCGGTCTGCCCACCACTCCTCCAGCCGGCGGCCGGCCTCGGCCTCCCCGAGCGGGCCCTCGTCCATCCGCAGCTCGAGCAGGAACCGGTAGGCCTCGCCGACCTCGCGCCCGGGGCCGATGCCGAGCAGCCCCATGATCTGGTTGCCGTCGAGGTCGGGCCGCAGCGACGCGAGCTCCTCCTCCTCGGAGAGCCGCGCGATCCGGGCCTCGAGGTCGTCGTAGCTGCGCCGGAGCCGCTCCGCCTTGCGCCGGTTGCGGGTGGTGCAGTCGGCACGGGTCAGGATGTGCAGCCGCTCGAGCTGGTCGCCCGCGTCGCGGACGTAGCGGCGTACGGCGGAGTCGGTCCATTCGCCGCCGCCGTAGCCGTGGAAGCGCAGGTGCAGCTCGACCAGGTGCGAGACCGCGTCGATCTCGGCGCCGGAGAACCGCAGCGCCTGCATCCGCTTGCGGGTCATCTTCGCGCCCACCACGTCGTGGTGGTGGAAGGTGACGGTGCCGTCGTCGAGGAACTTGCGGGTGCGCGGCTTGCCGACGTCGTGCATCAGGGCCGCGAGCCGGACGACCAGGTCCGGTGCCCGGGGCAGCCGGTGCTCGAGGTCGATCGCCTGCTCGAGCACCGTCAGGGTGTGCTCGTAGACGTCCTTGTGCCGGTGGTGCTCGTCGGCCTCGAGCGCGAGGGTCGGCAGCTCGGGCAGCACCAGCGCGGCGAGGCCGGTCTCGACGAGCAGCGTCAGGCCGCGCCGGGGCTGCGGCGCCGTGACCAGCTTGACCAGCTCGTCCCGTACCCGCTCGGCGGAGATGATCCCGATCCGCTCCGCCATCGCGGTCATCGCCGCGACCACCTCGGGCGCGACCTCGAACCCGAGGCTGGCGGCGAACCGGGCGGCGCGCATCATCCGCAGCGGGTCGTCGGAGAAGCTGTCCTCCGGCGTGCCCGGGGTGCGCAGCAGGCCGTGGGCGAGGTCGACCACGCCGCCGTGCGGGTCCTCGAAGATCCGCGTGGGGATCGACACCGCCATCGCGTTGACCGTGAAGTCGCGGCGACCCAGGTCGCCCGCCAGGGTGTCGCCGAAGTCGACGGCCGGCTTGCGGGAGGAGGGGTCGTACGACTCGGACCGGAAGGTCGTGATCTCGACCTGCCAGTCGCCCGTGCGCGCGCCGATGGTCCCGAAGTCGCGGCCGACGTCCCACATCGCGTCGGCCCACCCCGACAGCAGCCGCTCGGTCTCGTCGGGCCGGGCCGAGGTGGTCAGGTCGAGGTCGCCGACGGTGCGGCCGAGCATCGCGTCACGCACCGGCCCGCCGACCAGGTGCAGCGAGTGGCCGGCAGCGGCGAACCGCTCCCCGAGCGGCTCCAGCACGGGCGCGAGCCGGTCGAGCTCGGCTCCGAGCGAGCGTTCGGCCTCGACCATGGTGAGCCGCGGCGGCACGGGTGGCGGAACCTGCTCGGACACGACCCGCAACTCTAGGGCACGCCCGACGCCGCGAGGACCCCGGCAGCAGCCTTGCCCGCGGGGGTCCGAGTGGTGGTCCGGGGGACGGTCGCTGGCAGCCCGCCCGGATGCGTTCGACGAGGCTCCCCGGGGTCGTACGGCGCGCTCACCGCAGCCCCGGCCGGCCTCACCCCGCCGGATAGAGTCTGCGCGTGCTTCGACCGCTGTCCCTGCTGCCTGCCCTCGTGGCGGTGGCGGCGACCGCGGCGACGGGGTTCGCGGTGCCGGCGGTGGCCGCGCCCGCGGCCGCCAACGACGACCCGCTCCGGGTCACCATCGACCGGCTCACCCCCGGTGAGATCCCCGAGCGGGGCCCGGTCCGGATGCAGGGCACGGTCACCAACGTCAGCGAGGAGAGGTGGCGTGCGGTCAACGTCCACGCCTTCGTGGGCTACGGCCCGATGACCACCTCCGTGGAGCTGGCACAGGCGCGCGAGGTGCCGGCCCAGGCCGAGGTCGGGACCCGGATCCTCCTCCCGGGGACCTTCGACAGCATCGGTAGTCTCGAGCCGGGCGAGACGGCGACCTACGAGGTCGAGCTCAAGCGCAGCCAGATCCCGGCCGAGGAGCCCGGCGTCTACTGGTTCGGCGCGCACGCCCTCGGCAACACCACCGAGGTGCGCGACGACATCGCCGACGGGCGGGCGCGCACCTTCCTGCCGCTGCTGCCGCCCGAGACCCGCGCCAGCGTCGACACCTCGCTGGTGATCCCACTCCGCCGCGAGATCCAGCACACCCGGACCGGCCGGCTGACGGGAGAGGCGGACTGGGCCGACGACCTGGGCGCCGGCGGTTCGCTGCGCGAGCTGGTCGACCTCGGCACGGCGGCGCGCAACCGGCCGGTGACCTGGCTGATCGACCCGGCACTGCCCGACGCCGTGCAGGCCCTGGTCGACGGCAACCGCCCGCGCTCCCTCGCCGACAGCTCCGAGTCCGGCGACCCGGACGACGCGCCCTCACCGGACACCTCCGGCGGACCGTCGGCCTCCTCCTCGGCGTCACCCCAGGAGCCCCCACGCGCACCGGGAGCGGCTGCCGCTCCCGGGGAGGAGTGGCTGTCCCGGCTTGACGAGGCCCTCGGCAACGGCCGGGTGCTGGCCCTCCCCTACGGCGACGTCGACGTCTCCGCCGCGCACGACCACGGTCCCGCCCTGCTGCGCACGGCGCGACTGCGGGCCGGCGACCAGCTCGACCTGCTCGACGTCTCCACGTCGCCTGCCGTGGCGCCGACGACCGGCTACCTGTCCACCGAGGCGCTCACCGCACTCCCCGGGGGCACCACGACGCTGCTCACCGACCGGATGCTGCCGCCGGGCACTCCCGACCAGCCGATGGACGTGCAGGGCCAGCGGGTGCTCTTCGCCTCGACCGCGGTCGCCGAGGGCGGTCCCGGTCCGGACGACCCGCTCGGCACCGTCGCCGTACGGCAGCGGATCCTCGCCGAGGCCGCGGTGCGGCTGGTCGACGAGGCGCGGACACCCCTGGTGGTCGTGCTGCCACAGACGTGGACGCCCGACCGGCCGCAGGCGTTCTGGCGCGGCCTCGGCGTGCCGTGGCTCTCCCTCACCGACCCCACCACCGTGGTGTCCGACGACGAGATCGCGGCCGACGAGCTGGACTACCCACCCGAGCAGCGGGCCGCCGAGCTGCCCGCCGCCAACTTCACGACTGCCCAGGAGCTGGTCGAGGCCGGGCAGGTCCTCGCCAACGTCCTCACCAACAACGACGAGATCGACCAGCAGGTGACCGACGAGGTGCTCGCCTCGCTCTCCTACGGAAGTCGCCGCAACGCCGAGGAGGTCCGGGAGCGGGCGGAGCAGTCGCTGCGGTGGCTGGAGCGGCGCAGTCGCGCGGTCCGGGTGGACGCGCCGCCGGGGGTGACCCTGTCGAGTGCCGCTGGCAGGTTCGCGGCGACCCTGACCAACCGGCTCGACCACCCCGTGACGATCTCGCTGAAGGCGGTGACCGACGCCTCGCTGTCCGTGGACACCCCGGCCACGATCGACCTCCCCCCTCGGGGCAGCCAGAGCGTGCTGCTCGACGCACGCGCCGGCACCCCGGGCGTGCACTACGTACGGCTCGTCGTCACCGACGACACCGGGTCACCGCTCGGCTCCTCCGCCACGCTGCCCGTGCGCTCCGCCCAGGTGAGCCAGGTGATCTGGCTGATCCTCGGCGTCGGCGTCGGGCTGCTCTTCCTCGCCATCGCGGTGCGGCTGGTGCGGCGGATCCGGAGCGAGCGCGCATGATCCACCCGATTCCGAGGGAGAGCCTCGCTCCGCAAGCACGGCCGGGACGGGGACCCCGGCAGTGAGCGACGACCAGAAGATCCTCACCTCCAGCGCCGTGATGGCCGCGGGCACCGTGGTCTCCCGGATGAGCGGGTTCGTCCGTTCCGCGCTGCTGATCGCCGCCCTCGGCAACGGCCTGCACGGCGAGCTGTTCAACATCGCGAACACCGTGCCCAACATGCTCTACATCCTCCTGGCCGGTGGCGTCTTCAACGCGGTCCTGGTCCCGCAGCTGGTGCGGGCGCTGAAGAACGACCCCGACGGTGGCCAGGCCTACACCGACCGGGTCGTCAGCCTGGCCGGGCTGTTCCTGGCGCTGGTCACGGTGCTGCTCGTCCTCACCGCGCCGTGGGTGATGCAGATCTTCCTCAGCGACGCCTACGACCAGCCCGAGCTGGCGGCACAGCTCGAGTCCGTCAACGACTTCGCCCGCTGGTGCCTGCCGCAGGTCTTCTTCTACGGCATGTTCGTGCTGGTCGGGCAGATCCTGAACGCCCGCGGCCGGTTCGGCCCGATGATGTGGGCGCCCATCGCCAACAACGTGGTGGCCATCGCCACCCTGGTGACCTACCTGCTGGTCTACGGCACCGCCTCCGCCGCCGAGCAGGGCGGGGCGTTCACCCCGGGGCAGGAGGCGCTGCTGGGCCTCGGCTCGACGCTGGGGATCGTGCTGCAGCTCGCCGTGCTGGTGCCCTACCTGCGCAGTGTCGGCTACCGCTTCCACCCGCGCGTCGACTTCCGCGACGCCGGCCTCGGCCACACGCTGCGGCTCGGCGTCTGGACGCTGCTGTTCGTGCTGGTCAACCAGGTGGCGTACGCCGTGGTGGTGCGGCTGGCCTCCAGCGGCCCGGCCGAGACCCTCGGCAACGACCCCGACGCGACCGGCTACCTCGTCTACTCCGCCACCTTCCTGATCGTGATGGTCCCGCACTCGGTCGTGACCGTCTCGCTCGCCACCGCGGTGCTGCCGCGGATGTCCGCCCTCGCCGCCGAGGGTGACCACCCCGAGCTCGCCCGCACCCTGCTGCTGGCGCTGCGCAACGCGCTGGTCGTGATCGTCCCGTTCGCGCTGCTGCTGCCGCTGGTCTCGCTCGACGTCGCCCACGTGATCTGGGGCTACGGCGCCGGCAGCGACCACTACGCCAACTTCTCGCCCTCGCTCGCCGTGTTCGGGTTCGGCCTGGTCTTCTTCACCATCCACTACGTGATGCTGCGTGGCTTCTACGCCCTCGAGCAGACCCGCACCGTCTTCCTGATCCAGTGCGTCATCGCCGTCGTCAACGTGACCGCGGCGGTGCTGCTGGTCCGCGAGGCGTCGGCCGCGCAGACCTCGCCCGCACTGGTCGTCGCGTACGGCGTGGCCTACCTCGCGGGTGCGGCGGTCTCCTCGACGGTCCTGGCGCGCCGACTGCCCGGCTCGGGACCGGTCCGGCGGGAGCTGGCGGGGTTCGCGTGGCGGCTGGTCGGGGTCTCCCTCCTCGCCGCCGCTGCCGCGTACGCCGTGGCGCTGCTGCTGCGCGAGGTGTCCGGTCCCGACCCCGGTGTGGGCGTCGCCCTGCTCCGGGGGGTGGCGGTGACCGGCGTCGACGTCGTCGTGTTCGTGCTGCTGGCGCGGCTGGTCAGGCTGCGCGAGGTGACGGCGGTGCTCGACCTGGTGGCGCGTCGGGGATCCTCCAGCGAGCGGGCCGGGGGCGACCTACGATGACACGAACGAGCGGTACGAGATGGGGAGGACCGTGACCCAGGCAGCCAGGCCGGGCGACGTGCTCGCCGACCGATACCGGCTGGTCGACCTGCTCAGCGAGAGCGGCGGCGGCCGGTTCTGGCGCGCCCACGACAACGTCCTGGACCGGCACGTCGCCCTCCACTGCATCGCCGAGGACGACGAGCGGGCGCCCGGGCTGACCGAGGCCGCCCGGCTCTCGGCGACCGTGCTCGACCGACGGCTGCTGCGGGTGCTCGACGCCGACCACGGCGACGGGATGGCGTACGTCGTCAACGAGTGGGGCACCGGCACCTCGCTCGACATCCTGATCGGCACCGACGGTCCGATGCCGCCCCGCAGGGCCGCCTGGGTGGTCTCCGAGGTCGCCGCGTCGATCGCCGTCGCCCACGCGGAGCGAGTCGCCCACGGCCGGCTGGTCCCCGAGACCATCCTGCTCGACCACGGCGGGTCGGTCCGGATCATCGGCTGCTGCGTCGACGCCGCGCTGCGCGGCCTGCCGCCGGGCCGGGTCAGCCAGGACGTGACCGACCTCGGCGGCCTGCTCTACTACGGGCTCACCGGACGTTGGGCCGGCGCCTCGACCTCGGCGGTCAAGCCGGCGCCCCAGGCGCAGGGCCGGTGGCTGCGCCCACGTCAGGTCCGCGCCGGCATCCCCCGCGTCCTCGACGGCATCTGCGACGTCGTCCTCAACCCGTACGCCGCCGCACCCAACGGCAGCGCCCACAACCTCCTCACCGCCGCCGGCCTCGCCCAGGCGCTGCGCGACTACGTCGGCGACCCGACCGGGATGGCCGAGGCCTCCCCGCTCGGCGGGTCCCGCGGCGGAGGGGTGCTCGCGGTGCCCGGCCCGCGTGCCCCGCGCGACGCGACCCGCACCCTGCCGCCCGTCGCGGCCGGCACGCCCACCGACACCGGGGCGACCCCGGCCGAGTCCTCCGCGGACACGTCGACGGAGCCCGCCGCCGAGGCTCCCCCGTCGCCCGAGACCCTGGCCACCCCATCGGCTGCCCCGGTGGAGGCGCCCGGGGCCCCGCTGGAGGAGGGCCCGACCCTGGCGACGCCGATGGTGCCGCCGGGGATCGTGACCCCGCCGGTCGCCACCCCGCCCGAGGCCGGCCCGGAAGCGGCGCCGGACCCGACCGACCGTGCGGGAGACGCACGGGTCGCCGGCGACCCGGTCGACCAGCCCACCCAGGCGGGGATGCCGATCTTCGACGACGAGGACGACGAGGTCAGCTGGTTCTCCGCCCGTCAGGGCCCCCCGCCCCCGCCCCCGCCGCTGGAGGACCCCCCGGAGCGACCGCTGTTCGCCCCCCATCCCGGGGACGGCGGACCTGCCCGCCGGCCGCGCCCCGGCGCGGCCCCGACCGGGCAGCAGGACTACTGGCCCTTCGACACCGCGACCGGCGCCGGCACCGGCAGCGGGGTGATCCCGGTGACCGAGGACGAGCCCGGCAAGTCCGGCGTCCCGGGTCGCTCGTGGTTCCGGCTGGGCGCGATGATCGGGGTGTCACTGCTGCTGGTGCTCGCCGTCCTCGTCGCGTTCAACCTGGGCCGGGGCAAGACCCCGCTCGGCAGCGAGCCCGAGCCGGAGTCGCCGTCTCCGTCCGCGAGCGAGTCGGCGCCGGCCCCGCAGCCGATCGAGCTCGCGAGCGTACGCGACTTCGACCCGCAGGGCGATCCGCCGGAGGAGAACCCCGACCTCGCGCCGCTGGCGATCGACGGCGACCCCACGAGCGCCTGGCAGACCCAGACGTACTTCGACCAGTTCGGGGGCCCCGGCGGTCTCAAGACGGGGATCGGCCTGGTCGTCGACCTCGGGGAGAGCCAGGAGGTCGCCGAGGTCGACGTGACCACGCTCGGCGCGCCCATGGACGTCTCCTACTACCTGAGCGACGACGACCCCACGGCGGTCGCCGGGCTGGAGCCTGTCGCGAGCGGCACCGTGACCGGCGACAAGCTCCGCACCACCCTCGACGAGCCCGCCACCGGGCGCTACCTGATCGTCTGGATCACCTCGCTGCCCCCGGTCGGCGGCGACTTCCGTGCCGAGGTCGCCGAGGTCGGGGTCCGGGGATGACCTCCCCGCCAGCGGGGCCCGGCGCGGGCTCCGACGAACGCACCGACGCCGACCTGCTCGCGGCCCACGTGGCCGGTGACACCGACGCCTTCGGGGTCCTCGTCACCCGCCACCGCGACCGGCTGTGGGCGGTGGCGCTGCGCACCACCGGCAACCGCGACGACGCGGCCGACGGCCTGCAGGAGGGCCTGGTCTCGGCGTACCGGCGAGCAGGGTCGTTCCGGGGCGAGTCACTGGTGACGACGTGGCTGCACCGCGTCGTGGTCAACGCCTGCCTCGACCGGCTGCGCGCCGCGCGCGTACGCCGTGCCGAGCCGTTGCCCGACGACCTCGACGAGCGGGGCGACCGCGGGTCGCTGGCGACCAGCACGTCGGTCGACCCGGCCGAGGCGGCGCTGGCCGAGGAGCGGCGGCGGCTGGTGCTCGCCGCGCTGGCCGAGCTGCCGCCCGAGCAGCGGGCCGCCCTGGTGCTGGTCGACATGGAGGGCCACCCGGTGGCCGAGGTGGCCGCCATGCTGGGATGTGCGGTCGGCACCGTGAAGTCGCGCTGCTCGCGCGGCCGGGCCCGGCTGGCCCGGCTGCTCGGCGTCCTGGACCCCGCCGGTGACCCGGACCAGGTCGTGCCCGGGAACCCGACGGCGCGCAGCGGCGTCCCATCCCCGGAGCCGCGCGGTCCACCCGGCGCCACCGGCGCCTGACACCGCATCCGAGACCCACGTCCGCCACCGAGCCCGCCCGAGGAGGTGACCCGCATGGACGACGAGCTGACCCCGGCCGAGGCCGAGCGGGTCCGCCGGCTGCTGGCCGAGGCCCGGCACACCGAGCCGATGCCCGACGACGTCGCCGCCCGGCTGGACCGGGTGATCGCCGGCCTGGCCGTCGACCCGGAGTCCCGCGCGACCCACGACGGGGCGCCCGCTCCCGTCGTACGCCTCGACGAGCGGCGACGCAGGGCGGGCCGGCTGCTCCTGGCCGCCGCGGCCGTCGTGGTCGGCGGTGTCGCCGTGGGTCAGCTCGTGGGTGACACCGGGGACGAGGGCGAGGCGTCGTCGCCGACCGCCGAGACGGCCGACGACCAGGGGCTGCCCGCACCCGACCGCGACAGCGCGGGCAGCGGTGCGACCTTCGACGGCACCGACGAGGAGATGCCGGGCGCCGTGTCGACCACGCGTCGCTCGATCTCCCAGCAGCCCCCGGCCGTGGTCCGATCGCCCCGGTTCGCCGGTGACGCCCGGGCCCTGGCTCCCGGCTCGGCCACGCGGAGCAAGCGCAACGCGCTGGTGGCCCAGTCCGACGACGAGCGCGCGGCGACGCCCTGCCCTGCCGGGGCGTGGGGCGGCGGCCGCTACGTCCGGGTGGTCCTCGACGGCGAGTCGGGCTGGCTGGTCTACCGGCCCCCGCGAGGAGACACCCGCGTGGTCGACCTGTTCCTGTGCGGCACCGACTCCCCCGAGCGCTCGGCGACCCTCCCGCTGGACTGATCCGGGCCCGGCGGGCCGGAGGCCGCGGTACGGGGTGGCGCGGGAATGCCACTCGCCTACGATCGGTTCTGTCCGCGTGACCCCCCAACCGAGGAGCAGCATGTCCGACCAGCCCAGCACCGAGCCCCGCAACGTCATCGTCATCGGCTCGGGCCCGGCCGGTTACACCGCCGCCCTCTACACCGCACGTGCGGCGCTGTCGCCCCTGGTGTTCGAGGGTTCGGTGACCGCCGGCGGCGCGCTGATGAACACCACCGAGGTCGAGAACTACCCCGGCTTCCGCGACGGGATCATGGGTCCGGCGCTGATGGACGAGATGCGCACCCAGGCCGAGCGCTTCGGCGCAGAGCTGGTCCCCGACGACGTCGTCGAGGTCGACCTGACCGGCGAGCTCAAGGTGGTCCGGACCGCGACCGACACCTACACCGCCCGCTCGGTGATCCTCGCGACCGGCTCCGGCTACCGCAAGCTGGGGCTGCCCCGCGAGGAGGAGCTCTCCGGACGCGGCGTCTCGTGGTGCGCGACCTGCGACGGCTTCTTCTTCCGGGAGCAGGCGATCGCCGTCGTGGGTGGTGGCGACTCCGCCATCGAGGAGGCCACGTTCCTCACCCGGTTCGGCTCCAAGGTCTACCTGATCCACCGCCGCGACGAGCTGCGCGCCTCCAAGATCATGCAGGAGCGCGCCTTCGCCGACCCCAAGCTCGAGATCGTCTGGAACGCCGAGGTCGCCGAGATCAACGGCGGCGACCGGCTGGAGTCGCTCACGCTGCGCGACACGGTCACCGGCGACACCCGGCCGCTGGCGGTCACGGGCCTGTTCATCGCGATCGGCCACGACCCCCGCTCCGAGCTGCTCGGCGGCCAGGTCGACCTCGACGACGACGGCTACGTCCTGGTCCGGCAGCCCACGACGCTGACCAACATCCCCGGCGTCTTCGCCTGCGGCGACCTGGTCGACCACACCTACCGGCAGGCCGTCACTGCCGCCGGCACCGGCTGCTCCGCGGCGCTCGACGCCGAGCGCTACGTCGCCGCCCTGGACCACGAGGCCTCCAGCGCCGGCGACGCCCAGCACACCGCCGAGGTCCTGCGCGAGGCGGTGCAGACCGCCGGCGCCTGACCGTCCAGTGCGTCGCACCCGGCGTCCGGGTTGCCGCCAGCGCCACCGGACAGCAGGAACGCCGGGTACGACGTCACGGGCCCCCGCGACGCCACGGGGCGGCGGGGAACAACTGTCCCCAACGTGGTGTTCACTGGTG
>CAVRSW010000001.1:0-20620 GCA_963723945.1 uncultured Actinomycetota bacterium | reverse complement strand
GTCGGCGATCAGCAGTCGCGGTGCACACGCCAGCGCCATCGCGATCAGGGCGCGCTGCCGCATCCCGCCGCTGAGCTGGTGGGGGTAGTTCTTCAGTCGCGCGTTGGGGTCGGGGATGCCGACCCGCTCCAGCAGCTCCTGCGCGTGCGGCATCGCGTCCTTGCGCTTCATGCCGCGGTGGCGCTCCATCACCTCGGTGACCTGGATGCCGATCGGCACGACCGGGTTGAGCGAGGACAGCGGGTCCTGGAAGATCATCGCGATGTCGCGTCCGCGCCGGTCGCGCATCTCCGGCCGCGACAGCGACAGCAGGTCGACCCCCTCGTACGTCGCCGAACCCTCGACCGTGTTGCCGCGCTCGGGGAGCAGGCCCATGATCGCGAGCGAGGTCACCGACTTGCCGCAGCCGGACTCGCCGACCAGGCCGACGGTCTGGCCCGGCCGGACGTCGAAGGACACCCCGTCGACGGCGGCGAACGGCTTCTCCTGGTCGCGGGTGAAGGTCACCCGGAGGTCCTCGACGGAGAGCAGCGGGGTGCCGCTGCCGGCGCCGCCCTGGCTGCGGTCGGCGGTCGTGGCGGTCATGCCGGTCACCTCCGTGACTTCGGGTCGAGGGCCTCGCGCAGCGACTCGCCCATCAGCGTGAACCCGAGGGCCACGACGATGATGCACATGGCCGGGTAGACGGCCAGCTGCGGGTTGTCGTAGATGAACTCCTGCGAGGCACCGAGCATCTGGCCCCACTCGGGCCGCCGGTCGTCGGGGTTGCCGAGGCCCAGGAACGACAGCGCCGCGGCGTCGATGATCGCGACGGCCAGCACCAGCGTGGCCTGCACGATGACCGGTCCCAGCGAGTTGGGCACCATGTGCCGGAAGACGACGGCCCGCTGCCGGACGCCGAGCGCCCGCGCGGCCAGGACGTGGTCGCTCGCTCGCTGCCCGAGCATCGAGCCCCGCAGCAGCCGGGCGAAGATCGGCACCTGGATCGTCGCGATGGCGATGATCAGCGTGGCCTGGTTGGGACGCGGGGCCAGCGCCGCGATGGTGAAGGCGAGCAGCAACGAGGGGATGGCCAGCATCACGTCGACCATCCGCATCACGAACGAGTCCACCCAGCCGCCCAGCGCCCCGGCCAGGATGCCGAGCACCAGCCCGCCGGCGAGCCCGAGGACGGTGGCCATGACCCCCACGATCAGGGTCTGCCGGCTCCCGACGAGCAGGCGGGAGAGCAGGTCGCGGCCGGTGTCGCCGTCGGCGCCCAGCGGGAAGCCGGGCTGGGGGCCCGGCACCGGGTTGGTCTGCTGGCGCACCTGGTCGAGCAGCGGCGCCGAGGCCGGGTCGTGGGGGGCGATCCACGGGGAGATGATCGCGAGGATCACGAACGCGGTGGTGATGCCGAGACCCAGCAGGAACACCGGGTTGCGGCGCAGCCGGCGCCACGCGCTGGCGATCAGTGAGACGCCGGGGGTGTCGTCCATCGACATCTCCGCGAGCTCGTCGATGCGGGCCTTGCGGCGCTCGCCGTACGACAGGGGTCCGGGCTCGTCGTGGCTCACGGCGTCACCTCGTCCTGATCCGGGGATCGATGATGGCGTAGGAGATGTCGACCAGCAGGTTGACGATCACGAAGATCCCGGCTGCGGCCAGGATCAGCACCTGCAGGACGGCATAGTCCTTGTCCCGGAAGCTGATCGCGAGCGCGTCGCCGATGCCCGGGAAGGAGAAGACGGTCTCGGTCAGCACCGCCCCGGCGAGCAGGCCGCCGACCTGGAGGCCGATCGTGGTCACCACCGGGAGCATCGCGTTGCGCATCACGTGCCGGTTGCGGATCACTCTGGTGGTCAGTCCCTTGGACTCCGCCGTCCGCACGAAGTCGGCGTCGAGGGTGTCGAGCACCGAGGCGCGGGTGATCCGGAAGATCACCGCGAACGGGATCGTCGCCAGCGCGATGGCCGGCAGCAGGAGATGGAGGAACGCGTCCCAGGCGGCGTCCCACTCGCGGGTGAGGATGCCGTCGAGCACGAAGAAGCCGGTGACGCGGGTGGCGTCGATCGAGGCGTCCTGGCGGCCGGACACGGGCAACAGCTGCCACTGCACGGCGAAGAAGTACTTGAGCAGGAAGGCCGTGAAGAAGACCGGGACGGCCACCCCGATCAGGGAGAACACGACCGAGGAGTTGTCGAGGGGGGAGCCCCGTCGCCGGGCGGCGAAGTAGCCGAGCGGGACGCCGAGGCTCACCGCGATCAGGATCGCCAGGAACGCCAGCTCGATCGTGGCCGGGAGCCGCGTCACGAAGACCTGGAACGCGTCCACGCCGGGGAGCACCTGGGTGGAGGCGCCGAACTCGCCCTGGGCCGCGCGGCTGACGAACCTCCAGTACTGGACGGGGATCGGCTGGTCGAGGCCGAGCGCGGCCTCGAGGGCCGCCCGCCGCGACGCCGTCGCGCGCTCGCCGAGCAGGGCCGAGACGGTGCCGCCCGGGAGTGCGCGGAGCCACACGAACAGCAGGATGGAGAGGACCACCAGCACGGCGGCCATCTGGAACAACCGGCGCACGATGAATCGAGCCATGGAATCTCCTGGAGACAGTGGTGAGGGGGGTCACCGCGGCGGGTGACCCCCCTCAGCCGCTCACTGGTCGACGAACAGCGACGTCGTCACTGGCCCCCGACGCTCACCGTGTCGAACTCCTCGGCGGTCAGCGGGCTCGGGATGACACCCTCCACGTCCGGACCGACCACCAGGGCCGGCGGGGAGTGGCTGATCGGCACGCCCGGCATGTACTCCTCCATGATCTGCGCGTTGACCTCCTCGAAGGCGGCAGCGCGCTCGCCCTCGTCGACGATCGCGTCCGCGTCAGCGAGGTCCTGGGCGAGCTGCTTGCCCCAGGGGTACTCGGAGGTGGCGAAGTCGTTCTCCTTGAGGTTGCCGAAGAACGTGCCGATGAAGTTGAACGCGGCGTCGTAGTCGCCGGTCCAGCCCAGCAGGTAGGCGTCGTACTTGCCCGCCGTCACGTTGTCGAGGTAGCCGCCGTTCCAGGACGACGTCTCGACCTCGACGGTGATGCCGACGTCCTCGAGGTTGGTGCGGATGGCTTCGTAGAGCTGCTGCGGGTCCGGCATGTACGGCCGGCTGACCTCGGTCGGGTAGGCGAACTTCAGCGTCAGGTTGTCGGCGCCCGCCTCCTGGAGCAGCTGCTCGGCCTTGTCCGGGTCGTACTCGTAGGCCGCCAGGTCGGCGTTGTAGCCGCTGACGGTCGACGGCATGAACTGCGTCGCGACCTCGGCGCCCTCGGGCAGCTGCGTCTGCACCAGCTGCTCACGGTCGATGGCGTACTGGAGCGCCTCGCGCACCTTGTCGTCCTTCAGGTCCGGGTTCGACGCGGGGTTGAGACCGAAGTAGAAGATGTTGAACGGGTCGCGGATCTCGACGGAGTTGCCGGCGTCCTCGAGGCCCGGCCAGTCGGACGGGCTCGGCAGGTCGTAGCCGTCGATGCTGCCGGCCTCGAGCTCCTGACGGCGGGTGCTCTCGTCGGGGATCACCCGGAAGACCAGCTCGCTGGACTTGGGTGCGTCGCCCCAGTAGTCGTCGTTGGCCTCGAGCGTGATCGAGCCGTTGGCCTCGTCGTACTCGACGAACTTGTAGGGGCCGGTGCCGGAGGGGTTGTTGGCGTACTCCGGGAAGGTGAAGCCCTCACCCTCGGTGGCGATGTCGTTGGCGTTGCCCTCCTCCATGGCCGTGGGGGACTGCATGGCCAGCGACGACAGCGTCAGCATCGTCGGGAACCCGGAGGTCGCGCGGGTGATCGTGACGACCGCCTCGTAGTCGCCCGTCGCCTCGCAGCTCTCGTAGAGCGAGCTCTTCGGGTCGTTGGAGAAGCCACCCATGACGTAGCCCCAGTACTCGGCGGCGACCTGGCCGGCCTTGTTCTGCTCGAACATCCGGTCGAAGTTGGCGCAGACCGCCTCGGCGTTGAACTCGGTGCCGTCGTGGAAGGTCACGTCGTCACGGAGCTGGAACGTCCACTCGGTGCCGTCCTCGTTGGAGGACCACTCGGTGGCCAGCTCGGGCACGACCTCGGCGCTGCCGGGCTCGATGCCGAGCAGGCCCTGGAACATCTGGCGGGTGACCCGGAAGGTCTCGCCGTCGGTGGCGTAGAGCGGGTCGAACATCTCGGGTGCGCCCGCGGCGCCGAAGGTGAACGTCGACGTCTCGCCGGACTCATCTCCGCTGCGGTCGGACTCGGCGCAGGACGTCGCGGCCAGGGCGAGCGAGCCCACCACAGCCACCGACGCCAGCTTCTTGACGGTTCTCATCAGTGCAACCTCTTTGTCGGTCGTGCGGCCCACCCTCGCGGCGGACCCCCTCGCCCCAAGCAGCGTGACCCTGGTCTCGCTGGGCGTCCCGCGCACCCTAGCCCCACGACGGGCCGGGGTGGAACAGGCTGGCCCCCGGGTGCGCCGAGCCGTTACAAGCCCGTGACCCGGCAGTCACCGGCGTAGGTTGGGGCGCATGCGGTTGACCAAGTTCGGACATGCCTGCGTCCGCCTCGAGCACGACGGTGTGACGCTGGTGATCGACCCCGGCACGTGGACCGAGCGGGAGGCGGTCGACGGGGCGACGGCGGTCCTCATCACCCACGAGCACCCCGACCACTACCACCCCGACCACCTGCTGGCGACTGATGCGCCGGTGCTGACCATCGAGGCGGTGGCGGCGCGGATCCGTGCGGACGCCCCGGCGCTCGCGGAGCGGCTGCAGGTGGTCACGCCGGACGAGGAGGTCGACGCCGGGCTTCCGGTACGGGTCGTGGGGGAGCGGCACGCGGTCATCCATCCCGACCTGCCGCGGTTCGACAACTCCGGCTTCCTGGTCACGGCGGGCGACACCCGCGTCTTCCATCCCGGCGACGCGCTCACCGGGCCGGGCGTGCCCGTCGACGTGCTGTGCGCGCCGGTCTGCGCCCCGTGGCTGAAGGCGTCCGAGGCCGTCGACTTCGCCCGCGACGTCGCGGCGCCCCGCAACGTCGCGATCCACGACAAGGTCTACTCCGAGGCCGGCCTCTCGATCGTCGACAGCCACTTCGGTCTGCTGCTCGGTGAGGACCAGGAGTACGTGAGGCTGCCCGACGGCACCGACCTCTGACCGGGTGGTCGCCTGCGGACGACGGCCCACGTCGCCTCGCCGCCGGGCCACGGGGGAGCGCAGCAGCGCCCGTCCCTGCCACGGGGGGTCGTGACGTCGGTGAGGTCGGTCGCTCAGGCGTCGGCGAGGGCGTCGCGCACGGGGACGAACTTCGCCTGCGACTCGGCGAGCTCGGCCTCGGGGTCGGAGTCGGCGACGATCCCGCAGCCGGCGAACAGCCGCACCGTGTCGCCGCGCAGCTCGGCCGAGCGCAGCGCGATGCCCCACTCGCCGTCGCCGCGGGCGTCGATCCAGCCCACGGGACCCGCGTAGCGGCCGCGCTCCATGCCCTCGACCTCGGTGATCAGGGTGCGGGCGCGATCGCTCGGGGTCCCGCCCACCGCCGCGGACGGGTGCAGGGCGGCTGCCAGCTGCAGCGACGAGACGGTCGCGGCGTCGTGGACCACCCCCGCGAGGTCGGTGGCGAGGTGCATGACGTTGGGCAGGTGGAGGACGAACGGCGCCTCCGGCACGTTCATCGACGAGCAGTGCGGGTCCAGCGAGTCCGCGACCGAGCGGACGGCGTACTCGTGCTCCTCGAGGTCCTTCGAGGAGCGGGCCAGGGTGGCGGCGAGCGTCAGGTCGCGCGCGTCGTCGCCGGTACGCCGGATCGTGCCGGCCAGCACCCGTGACGTGACCAGGCCCCGCTCCCGGCGGACCAGCAGCTCCGGCGTGGCGCCGAACAGGGCGTCGACGTGGAAGGTCCAGCAGGTCGGGTAGCCCCGCGTCAGCCGGCCCAGCGGCCAGCGGACGTCGAGCGCCCGGTCGGCGGTGGCGACGAGGTCGCGGGCCAGGACGACCTTCTCCAGCTCGCCGGCGTTGATCCGTGCGACGGCGTCGGCGACCACGGCCATCCACTGCTCCCCGTTGAGCGCCCCGTCACCGAAGGACACCTGTCCCGGCGGCTGCGGCGGGTCGGCGACGGCGATGGTCCCGCGCCGGTCGAGCAGGTCCAGGCCACCGCGTGAGGCGGTGGTCAACCAGGTGTGGCCGCCGCGCCGCCCGACGACGATCTCGGGGACCGTCAGCACCGACTCGCCGGGGTCGTCGGAGAAGCCGAAGCTGCCGAAGGCGACCAGGCCGGTGCCGGGCTCGTCCACCTCGTCGCGGACGACGGAGCGGGTCGCGGTGTCCCGCCACCAGCGGTCGGCCGCGTCGAACCGGTCGGCACCCGAGGTCCGGAGCCGGGCGGCCACGCCCCAGCCGACCAGGCCCTCGCCGCGGCGCAGCCAGGTGACGGGCTCCTGGTCGGAGTCGTGGGGCGAGGGAAGCAGGTCCAGGAGCGGGGTCTCGGGATCGAGGTCCAACTGCACCGTACGGACGACCAGTGGGGCGGCCTGCTCGTCTGGGGTCGCGCTGGTCGTCACGGGCCCGAGCCTACGCGGGTGACCCGGGCCCCCGACGACCCAGGCTCCGGCCCCGCCGCAGCGGGACCGGAGCCTGTCGGTGTCGTGAGGTCAGCCGTTGAAGCCGGGCTGGCTCTGCGGGTTGAGCTCGCCGTACCGGTAGTCCTCGGCATCCGCGAGCGACGGGTCGTCGACCGACAGCACGTCGAGGCCCTTCTGGATGTCGTTGGAGAACACGTGGCCGTTGTAGTAGTACGCCGACCACGAACCACCGAGCACGAGCCGGTCGCTGGCGAGCGGACCGCGGTCGAACCACCCGAGCTCACGCGGCTGCGCGGAGTTGGTGAAGTCGAACACGGAGATGCCGCCCTGGTACCAGGCCTGGACCATCACGTCGCGACCCTCGATCGGGATCAACGAGCCGTTGTGGGCCACGCAGTTCTCGGTGTTGGCCTGCGGCCGCGGCATCTTGTAGTAGCTCCGGAACTTCAGGTTGCCCCGGACGATGTCGTAGATGCCGTTGGCACCTCGCGTGGCGCCGGTCTCCGGGTTGCAGGTCGGCGCGCCGCCGCCCCCGAGCTCGTCGGTGAAGACGACCTTGGTGCCGTCGTTGTTGAAGGTGGCGGAGTGCCAGAACGCGAAGTTCTTCACGTCGCGCACCCGCTCGGTGACGACCGGCCGGGTGCGGTCGGAGATGTCGAGCAGGATCCCGTCACCCATGCAGGCGCCGGCGGCGATGTCCTTCTCCGGGTAGGCGGTGATGTCGTGGCAGCCGCTCGTGGTCGCCGAGGAGTTGTTGCCCTTGTTGCCGCCGTCCGGGAACAGCACCGGCTCCGAGGCGACGTCCGCGGCCGCGGGGTTGCTGACCGGGATCTCGACGACGCTGATCTTGTCGTGCGGAGGCTTGCAGTCCGGGAACGTCGAGCTGGGCGAGTACGACGACACGTAGACGAAGAGCGTGTTGCCGCTGCGGCTCGGGGCCAGCGTGTGGGTGTGGGAGCCGCAGTCGGTCTCGACCGCGGACACGTACGCCGGGTTGGCCGGGTCGCTGATGTCGAAGACCTTGACGCCCTCCCACGACTTCTTCTCCGTGGCCGGCTGGGTGGTGTTGTCGCAGGTGTTGTTGCTGCGGCTGGAGTCGGTGCTGAGGACCAGCAGGTCCCGGTAGACCGACACGTCGTTCTGCGAGCCGGGGCACACGACCTGCGCGACCTGGGCGGGTGCGGCCGGGTCGCTGATGTCGTAGACGGTGAAGCCGTTGTAGTTGCCGGCGTAGGCGTAGTCGCCCGAGAACGCCAGGTCGCTGCTGAACGCGCCCTCCGAGGCGAACGCGCCGTTCTTGGGGATGTTGGCCAGCAACGTCATGTTCTCGCTGGCCGACTGACCGGGAGCGAGGTCGGCCTCGCTCTGGCCGAGCTGGGCCAGCTGCCGGTCCGAGAGGCAGCCCTGCGCGAAGCGGTCGCCCGCACGCGCCAGGTCGCGCTGGCCGGCGTCACACCGGGGGTTCGCCTGCTCGGCGACGGCCTGCTCCTGTTGCTGTCCCTCCTCGGCACTGGTGGGTGAGAGGGGGACTGCCAGTCCGACGATGGCCAGACTGGCTGCGGCGACGACGGCGCCGCGGATCCGAGATGCCCGAGTCATTTCTCGACCTTCCGCTTGGGGGACGCTCGGCATCCTACGTAGAGTGGTCTGCGCCACACCACCCCGATTTCGCCCCCACGACCGGACCGTCCGGGAGGTCCCCAGTGCGCCTGTCCGTGCGCCCGCTCGCGCCCCTGACCCACCTCGCCCTGGTCGGCGTGCTCGCCTTCGGGCTGGTCGCCTGCAGCTCCGAGGAGCCGGCCGAGCGGGACCGGGCCGAGGCCCGGAGCAAGATCCTCCAGCCCGGTCGGCCGGGCGAGGGCAACGAGACGCTCGACCCGAACACGGTGCTGGGCGAGCCCTCGACCAACGAGACCGACGTCGCGTTCATGCAGATGATGGTCCCCCACCACGCGCAGGCCCTCGAGATGAGCGAGCTCGCCCAGAGCCGGGCGCGCGACGGGCAGGTGGTCGCGATCTCCCGCCGGATCAAGGGCGCGCAGGGGCCGGAGATCGTGAGCATGTCGTCCTGGCTGCAGTCGCGCGACCTCGAGGTGCCCGAGTCGATGGAGGACGCCGCGAGCATGGACATGTCCCGCGGTGACCACTCCGGCCACGAGGGTGGCGACGACTCCGGCGGCGCCGCGATGGCGATGCACGGCATGCTCAGCGAGCGGGAGATGACCGACCTCGCCCGGGCCCGTGGCCGCGAGTTCGACCGGCTCTTCATCGCCGGCATGATCCGTCACCACGAGGGCGCGGTCGCCATGGCACGCGACGAGATGGAGGCGGGCTCCGACCAGCTCGCGCTCGAGCTGGCGGCGGACGTCGCCGCCGGTCAGCAGGCCGAGATCTCCCGGCTGGTCGACATCCGCGACCAGCGCTGAGCGGAGGCTCGTCGGCTCAGCTCCAGTAGACGACCACCGGCGTCCCGATGTCGATGCGGTCGAAGAGCCACGCCATGCCGTCGTAGTCGCGCACGTTGACGCAGCCGTGGCTCGCGCCGCTGTAGCCGGTGGCCGCGAAGTCGGGCGAGTAGTGCACGGCCTGGCCGCCCGAGAAGAACATGGCGTACGGCATGGAGGTGTCGTAGAGGCTCGACACGTGGTCGCGGGACTTGGAGTAGACCGAGAACACGCCCTCACGCGTCGGCAGCTCGTCGGAACCGAACCGCACGTCGTAGGTGGCCTGCACGTCGCCGTCGACCACCCAGCGCAGCGAGTTCGACGTCTTGTCGATGCACAGCACGCTGCCCTGCTTGCAGCGGGGGTCGAGCGCGCCGAGCTTCGGCTCGACGTTGTGCATCGCCTCGTACGTCGGCTGGTAGGTCATGCCGTGGAGCCGGTCCAGCGTGCGCTGGTCGACCGCACCGGTGACCGGGATCTCGCGCTTGGCCTGGAACCCGCGGACCGCCTCGACCGTGGCCGCGTCGTAGCTCCCGGTGACGTCGCCGAAGAGCCACTGGATCGACACCAGCCGGGCCTGCAGGTCGCGCACCTCCTCGCCGGAGGCGCCCCGGGCCAGCAGCGCCGGTCCGGGGTGGAGGACGTTGAAGAGCTGGTCGTGGGTCGGCTCCCGGGTCATGGCGACCAGCCGCTGCCAGGTGCGCCGGTCGACGACGCCGGTGGTCTCCAGGCCGCGCTTGGCCTGGAAGCCGCGCACGGCCTCGCCGGTGCCGGGACCGTAGCTGGCCGTCGTCAGCTCGGGGAACCAGGCGAGCTGGAAGAGCCGGGACTGGAGCTCGCGCACCTTCACGCCGCGGTCGCCGGGGGCGAGCACCGGGCCGCGCGGCTCGCGCGGCTCGGCCGGGACCGCGGCGGGCAGGGGCTCGTCACGGTCCGCCTCGTCGGTCGCGGGCTCGACCGCGGACGCGGGCTCCTCGACCGGTTCGCGCGGAGCCTCGGCGGCGCGCCAGGAGGGCTGGGCGGTGAGCACGCCGGTGCCGTACGCCGCAGCGCCGGCGAGGCCGACGACGAGCACGGTGACCAGCAGCGTCTTGAGCAGGCGCATCGTGTCCTCCGGGGAAGGTGAGGTTCGTCCAGTGTCTGGGAAGAGGACGCCCGAACCGCGGATTTGGTTGCACCCCCGCGTCGTCGTCGGCGCGTCGCGGTTCGTAGGCTCCCCCCGTGGTCCGTGCAGCGCTCGACAAGCAGCCCGCCGACGTCCGGCGGATGTTCGACGCGGTCGCGCGCCGCTACGACGTCACCAACGACGTGCTGTCGCTGGGCCAGGACCGCCGCTGGCGCGGCGAGGTGGTCCGCGCGGTCGACCCGCGCCCGGGCGACGTCGTCCTGGACCTCGCGGCCGGCACCGGCACCTCGAGCCAGCCCTTCGCCGACCGTGGCGCCACGGTGGTGCCGTGCGACTTCTCGCTCGGGATGCTGGAGGTCGGCAAGCAGGCACGCCCGGACCTGCCCTTCACCGCGGGTGACGGCACCCGGCTGCCGTTCGCCGACGACAGCTTCGACGCCGTGACCATCTCCTTCGGTCTCCGCAACGTCGTCGAGCCCACGCTCGCGCTCGCCGAGATGCGGCGGGTCACGCGTCCCGGTGGCCGGCTCGTGGTCTGCGAGTTCAGTCATCCGACGTTCGCGCCGTTCCGCACCGTCTACCTCGAGTACCTGATGAAGGCGTTGCCGGCGATCGCGCGGACGGTCTCCTCATCCCCGGACGCCTACGTCTACCTGGCGGAGTCGATCCGGGCCTGGCCGGACCAGCGCGGCCTCGCCGACCTGCTGGCCGCGACCGGCTGGCACGCGCCGGAGTGGCGCGACCTCTCCGCCGGGATCGTCGCCCTGCACCGCGCCACCGCGTAGCACGTCCCGGGCGGCCCCGCAGAATTTGTCACCACTTCGTTGTAGACAGCAACCGCTTGCGGGATTACCTTCACGCTGGCGCGTGCTCCCGTCGGGCGGGGGTGCGCCCGGGGGGACGTCGACACCCGACGTCACCGCTTCCAGCGGATCTGCCCGGCGCTGCCGGGTCGGGAGGGACAGCACTGTGCGATCACGAGCCAGGAACACGGGGGTCGGGCTCACCGCCGCGGCCACCCTGTGCGCGGTCGGCCTCGCGGCGGGACCCGCCGTCGCCGACCACGACTACGAAGGCCCCGCCTCGGGGAGCGCGGGCGACGCCACGATCGTCGTCCCGGTCAACGACAGCGCGGCCGGCGGCACCTACTTCCAGCCCTTCACCCGGGCGTACGCCGGAGCGACCGACGAGGGCACGCCGGTCTACGTCTACGTGCCGCAGGGCACGCCGCTCAACGGCAGCGCGCCGACCGGCGTGCACAGCATGGACCCGGCCTTCGACCAGAACCCCGACGACGAGTTCGAGCCGTGCGCCGACGCGGCGGCCGGCGACTTCGCCCTCTCGCAGGCGCAGATCAACTACCTCGGCGACGAGCTGAGCAACCAGATCGTGCACGTGGACGAGCAGCACTTCGGGCCGATGGACGCTGCCGACCCGAGCGACCCCTCCAGCGACTCGCTGGTCACGCTCGTCTACAACATCCAGGACGAGGCCTACTACGACTGCGCGGTCGACACCTACACGGCCGGCTACTTCGCGCCCGAGTTCATCGACAGCATGGGCATGAACGTCATCTCCATCGACTCCTCCGACTGGGCCAACCGGGTCGGCTCCGACCCGAGCAGCGCCCCGTGGAGCGACGGTGACGCCGCCAACGACCGGCCCGAGCTCTACGAGGGCGTGATCGCCCACGAGCTCGAGCACCTGGTCATGAACTACTCCGACCCGGGTGAGCTCTCCTGGGTCGACGAGGGGCTGGCCGACGTGGCCGCCTTCCTCAACGGCTACGACATGACGGGCAGCCACCTGACCTACCAGCAGGTGTTCCACCGCGAGACCTCGTTGACCCGGTGGGGCGGCGGCCTGGAGAACTACGGTGCGTCCTTCAGCTACTTCGAGTACCTGTGGGAGCGGGCCGGTGGCAACGGCGGCTCCGGTGCGCAGGTCCTCACGCCCGACCTGGACTACGACGCCCGGGGCGGCGACCTGCTGATCAAGAAGATCTTCGAGGAGCAGGCCAACGGCATGAGCGGCGTGCAGCGGGCGATCAACTCGTTCAACGCGGCGACCGGCGGCAGCCTGCCGACGGCCAAGGCGCTGTTCGAGGACTGGGCGGTGACGATGTACCTCGACGACGAGGCGTCCAACCGCTGGGACCTGAAGAACTTCGACCTCGGCCCGGCCTCGGGCGGCTGGACGATCGACGTCGCCAACAGCGAGTTCTGGGACGACCGCGGTTTCTACCAGGGCTCGCAGCCCGACCCGAAGTTCACCACCTCGGCCAAGCGGCCGCCGTCGAGCGCGCTGCCGTTCGGGGTCTCGTACGAGACCTTCCGCAACCCCGGCCCGAGGGTGCGGCTGGACTTCCACGGCGACCCGATCTCGCAGGTCGCGCCGCACACCACCCCGACCCACTGGTGGGGAGGTGCCGAGAGCCAGTCCGACTACGTCCTCGGCGTCAGCTCGCCGGTCAGCGGGGGCCAGAAGCTCGGCTTCTGGAACTGGCACCTGATCGAGGACGGCTGGGACTTCGGCTTCGTCGAGGCCCTCGTCGCCGGTGAGTGGGTCACCGTCCCGGTGACCGACGACAGCGGCGCGGTCGTCTCGACCGACGACGACCCGCACGGCAACAACACCGAGGGCAACGGCCTCACCGGGACCTCGGGCGGCGAGTACTTCGTCGACCCGCCGACCTACCAGCACTACAACGCCACGCTGCCGGCCGGGACGACCGACGTGCGGTTCCGCTACTCGACCGACGCGGCCTACCTCGACACCGGGTGGTTCATCGACGACGTGACCGTCGCCGGCGCTCCGGCCGTGGTGGCGGGCGAGGGCGAGCAGCCGTGGGTGGAGACCGACGGGATCCAGGACAACGACTGGTCGGTCCAGCTGCTGTCGACGTGCGACCTCACCCCGGGCAGCACCACCGCGGGCGAGCTCGTCGACAACGCCGGCAACCGCGTCTACCGCTACCGCGGGGCCGACGTGACGTCCGGTGTGCTGCAGACCAAGTGCGCCAACGGCAAGCAGGCTGACTTCGTGCTGGTGGTGTCGAACCTGCCGACGGCCGTCACCGAGGCCGACCTCGACACCCTCGACGCGGCCTACGACTACCGGGTGAGGAAGGTGAACCGCTGACGCGCCGGTAGTCGGTCGCACCGTTCGGTCAGGGGCCGGGTCCGTTCGCGGGCCCGGCCCCTGCGCGTGCCTCGCGCCTCTCCGGGTGCGCGCCCGGCGACCCGTGACACCCCGGGGTGCGCTCGCCGCGCCCGAGTCCTAGACTGACGCCGCCCACGGGTTGTGAAGGCCTTCACAAGGTCACAATCCACGTACGTCGGCGAGGAAGGAACGCAGGAATGGAGCTCTACACGCCGGTCCTGGCGTTGGGACTCCTCGCGGCGGGATTCGCGGTCTTCTCCGTGGTCGTCAGCGCCGTCGTGGGTCCCAAGCGTTACAACCGGGCCAAGCTCGACTCCTACGAGTGCGGCATCGAGCCGACGCCGCAGCCGCTGGGCGGCGGCCGCTTCCCGATCAAGTACTTCATCACGGCGATGCTCTTCATCGTCTTCGACATCGAGATCATCTTCCTCTACCCGTGGGCCGTGCACTTCGACGCGATGCGGCTGTTCGGACTGGTCGAGATGGTGCTCTTCATCGTGACCGTCTTCGTCGCCTACGCCTACGTCTGGCGCCGCGGCGGACTGGACTGGGACTGAGGCCCGCGATGCACTGCACCTCGCGACCCTCAGCGGGAGGAATCTAGGACATGGGTCTGGAAGAGAAGCTCCCCAGCGGCGTCCTGCTCACCACGGTCGAGGGCGTGGCCGGCTACATGCGCAAGGCCAGCTTCTGGCCGGCGACCTTCGGGCTGGCCTGCTGCGCCATCGAGATGATGACCTCGGGCGGACCCAAGTACGACCTCGCCCGGTTCGGCATGGAGGTCTTCCGGGCCAGCCCGCGGCAGGCCGACCTGATGATCGTCGCCGGCCGGGTGAGCCAGAAGATGGCTCCCGTGCTGCGCCAGATCTACGACCAGATGGCCGAGCCCAAGTGGGTGCTCGCGATGGGGGTCTGCGCCAGCTCCGGCGGCATGTTCAACAACTACGCGATCGTGCAGGGCGTCGACCACGTCGTGCCGGTCGACATGTACCTCCCGGGCTGCCCGCCGCGGCCGGAGATGCTCATCGACGCGATCCTCAAGCTCCACGACCAGGTCCAGCACACCAAGCTCGGCGCGAACCGCCAGGCGCAGATCGCCGAGCTCGAGACCGAGGCGCTCTCGGCGCTGCCGACCTCGGAGATGAAGGGCATGCTCAGGTGACCAGCCGATGACCGAGGAGCAGAACCAGCGCACCCAGGTGCCCGCCCAGGAGGGCGAGGTCCGCGCCACCGGCGAGCGGCGCGGCATGTTCGGCGTCGCCGGCAGCGGCGACACCAGCGGCTACGGCGGCCTGGTGCAGCCGATCGTCTACCCCGGTGCCGCGCAGCGGCCCTACGGCGGGTGGTTCGACGACGTCGCCGACGCCCTCGAGGCGCGCCTCGGCGACTCCGGGCTGGAGCGGGCGGTCGACCACGTCGTCGTCCACCGGGGCGAGATCACCTTCCACGTACGTCGAGAGGACCTCGTCGAGGTGGCCCGGCTGCTGCGCGACGACGAGCGGCTGCGCTTCGAGTTCTGCAGCGGCGTCAGCGGCGTCCACTACCCCGCCGACACCGGCCGCGAGCTCCATGCCGTCTACCACCTGCTGTCGATGACCCACAACCGGCGGATCCGGGTCGAGGTCTCCGTCCCCGACGCCGACCCGCACGTGCCGAGCCTGGTGGGCGTCTACCCCACCAACGACTGGCACGAGCGCGAGACCTATGACATGTTCGGGATCATCTTCGACGGCCACCCCGCGCTCGCGCGGATCCTGATGCCCGACGACTGGCCGGACCACCCCCAGCGCAAGGACTACCCGCTGGGTGGCATCCCCGTGGAGTACAAGGGCGGCACCATCCCGCCGCCCGACGAGCGGAGGGCGTACAACTGATGGGCATCCAGACTTCTGTGTCGCGTGGTCCGTGGTCCTTGCGCAGCGCAAGGACGCTCTGCCCGATGGGTGGCATCCGCGTGGAGTACAAGGGCGGCACCATCCCGCCGCCCGACGAGCGCAGGGCGTACAACTGATGGGCATCCAGACTTCTGTGTCGCGTGGTCCGTGGTCCTTGCGCAGCGCAAGGACGCCCTGCCCGATGGGTGGCATCCCCGTGGAGTACAAGGGCGGCACCATCCCGCCGCCCGACGAGCGGAGGGCGTACAACTGACATGGCGACCGACCAGGACTTCTACGCGCAGCCCAGCGACACCAGCCAGGGCCGGGTCTTCACCGTCACCGGCCAGGACTGGGACACCCTCAGCGACTCGATCGGCGAGAGCCCCGAGGAGCGGGTCGTCGTCAACATGGGACCCCAGCACCCCTCGACCCACGGCGTGCTGCGGCTGATCCTCGAGCTCGAGGGCGAGACGGTCACCGAGGCCCGCTGCGGCATCGGCTACCTCCACACCGGCATCGAGAAGAACATGGAGTACCGCTCCTGGGTGCAGGGCACGACCTTCTGCACCCGGATGGACTACTTGGCGCCGTTCTACAACGAGGCGACCTACGTGCTGGGCGTCGAGAGGCTGCTCGACATCGAGGACGACATCCCCGAGAAGGCCCAGGTCATGCGCGTGCTCCTCATGGAGCTCAACCGGATCTCCTCCCACCTGGTCGCCATCGCGACCGGTGGCATGGAGATCGGTGCGCTGACCGTGATGACGATCGGGTTCCGCGAGCGTGAGCTGGTCCTCGACCTGTTCGAGCTGATCACCGGGCTGCGCATGAACCACGCGTTCATCCGGCCCGGCGGCGTCGCCCAGGACCTGCCGCCCGGCGCGCTCGACGAGATCCGCGACTTCGTGAAGCTGATGAAGAAGCGGCTCCCCGAGTACGCCTCGCTCTGCAACGCCAACCCGATCTTCAAGGGTCGGCTCGAGGGCGTCGGCCACCTCGACCTCGCCGGCTGCCTGGCCCTGGGCATGACCGGCCCCGTGCTGCGCTCGACCGGCTATCCGTGGGACCTGCGCAAGACCCAGCCCTACAGCGGCTACGAGACCTACGACTTCGACGTGCAGACCTGGGACACCGCGGACTCCTACGGCCGGTTCCGGGTGCGCCTGGCCGAGATGTGGGAGTCGCTCAAGATTGTCGAGCAGGCCTCCGACCGGCTGGCCGGCCTCGAGGGCGCCCCGGTCATGGTCGCGGACAAGAAGATCGCGTGGCCGAGCCAGCTGGCCATCGGCAGCGACGGGATGGGCAACAGCCTCGACCACATCCGCCACATCATGGGCGAGTCGATGGAGGCGCTGATCCACCACTTCAAGCTGGTCACCGAGGGCTTCCGGGTCCCGGCCGGGCAGGCGTACGTGCCGGTGGAGTCGCCGCGCGGCGAGCTGGGCGCCCACGTGGTCTCCGACGGCGGCACGCGCCCGTTCCGGGCCCACTTCCGCGACCCGTCGTTCACCAACCTGCAGGCGACGAGCGTCATGAGCGAGGGCGGCCAGGTGGCCGACGTGATCGTCGCGATCGCGTCCATCGACCCCGTGATGGGAGGGGTCGACCGATGACTGAGGTCACCACCGGCATCGACCAGAAGACCTGGGCCGAGCTCGAGGAGATCGCGGCCCGCTACCCCCAGAAGAGGTCCGGCCTGCTGCCGATGCTGCACCTCGTGCAGTCGGTGCAGGGCCGGGTGACGCCCGAGGGGATCGAGGCGTGCGCCGACATCCTCGGGATCTCGGCGGCCGACGTGAGCGGGGTGGCGACCTTCTACACGATGTACAAGCGGCGGCCGGTCGGCGACTACCACGTCGGCGTCTGCACCAACACGCTGTGCGCGGTGATGGGCGGCGACGCGATCCTGTCGCGGCTCAAGGACCACCTCGACGTCGGCAACGACGAGACCGCCGAGCGGCGCGACGGCGACGCCGCGACCGTGAGCCTCGAGCACGTCGAGTGCAACGCCGCGTGCGACTACGCGCCGGTGATGATGGTCAACTGGGAGTTCATGGACAACATGACCCCCGAGTCGGCCGTCCAGCTCGTCGACGACCTGCGGTCCGGGGCGGAGGTCCACTCCACGCGCGGGCCGAGGCTCTGCACCTGGCGCGAGGCGGAGCGGGTGCTCGCCGGCTTCCCCGACGACCTGGCCGACGAGGGGCCGGCCGCGGGGCCGGCCAGCCTGGTCGGTCTCGGCATCGCGCGCGAGCGCGGCTGGACCGCGCCCGCGGCCGGCCGCGGCCGCGGTGGCCACGACGTACCGGTGGAGCCTGCTCAGGAGCGGCGGGCCGCCGCCGACGCCGGCAGCAAGCAGTCCGAGTCCGCGGTCGTCGAGAAGGAGAGCGGCTCCGACGAGACCGCCGCCGAGAAGGAGGAGGGCAAGTGATCACCCCATGCGAAGGGAGAGCTTCGCTTCGCAGGCTTCTCCGGAACGGGCACCCCGAATGAGCACGCTCACCCCCGTCCTCACCGACAACTGGGGCGACGAGCGCAGCTGGACGCTGCAGGCATACGAGGGCCGCGGTGGCTACGGCGCGCTGAAGAAGGCGCTGGGCCAGGAGCCCGCTGCGATCATCGACCAGGTCAAGGACTCCGGCCTGCGCGGCCGCGGCGGTGCCGGCTTCCCCACCGGCATGAAGTGGGGCTTCATCCCGCAGGAGAACCCCAACCCGAAGTACCTGGTCGTCAACGCCGACGAGTCGGAGCCGGGGACCTGCAAGGACATCCCGCTGATGATGGCCAACCCCCACGTGCTGGTCGAGGGCGTGGCGATCTCGTCGTACGCCATCCGCGCCCACACCGCGTTCATCTACATCCGCGGCGAGGTGCTCCACGTGATCCGCCGGGTCCAGCGGGCGGTGCAGGAGGCCTACCTGGCCGGCCATCTCGGCAAGGACATCCACGGCTCCGGCTACGACCTCGACGTCGTGGTGCACGCCGGCGCCGGCGCCTACATCTGCGGCGAGGAGACCGCGCTGCTCGAGGGTCTCGAGGGCCGCCGCGGCCAGCCGCGGCTCCGCCCGCCGTTCCCCGCGGTCGCGGGCCTCTACGCGAGCCCGACCGTCATCAACAACGTCGAGTCGATCGCCTCGGTCCCCTCGATCGTCGAGCACGGGCCCGAGTGGTTCGCCTCGATGGGCACGGAGAAGTCCAAGGGCTTCGGGATCTTCTCCCTCTCCGGCCACGTCGTGAACCCCGGTCAGTTCGAGGCGCCGCTCGGCATCACGCTCCGCGAGCTGATCGACCTCGCGGGCGGCATGCGGGAGGGCCACCAGCTGAAGTTCTGGACCCCCGGCGGGTCGAGCACCCCGCTGCTGACCGACCAGCACCTCGACGTCCCCCTCGACTTCGAAGGCGTCGGCGCCGTCGGCTCGATGCTCGGCACCCGCGCGCTCCAGATCTTCGACGAGACCACCTGTGTGGTCCGAGCGGTGCTGCGCTGGACCGAGTTCTACAAGCACGAGTCGTGCGGCAAGTGCACGCCCTGCCGCGAGGGCACGTGGTGGCTGGTTCAGACGCTCGCCCGCCTCGAGAAGGGCGAGGGTCGAGAGGAGGACCTCGACCTGCTGCTCGACCAGTGCGACAACATCCTGGGCCGGTCGTTCTGCGCCCTCGGTGACGGCGCCACGTCGCCGATCTCGAGCTCCATCCAGTACTTCCGCGACGAGTACCTCGCCCACCTGACCCACGGCGGCTGCCCGTTCGACGCCGCCGCCTCGACCGTCTTCGCCCCCTCACCGGCCGGAGCGAGCGCATGATCCACCCCCGTCGAGCCCTCGGTTCGCCCCGCATCGGACAGGGACCCCGCACATGAGCATCCAGGAGCAGCAGGAGACCGGGCTGGTCAGCCTCACCATCGACGGCGTCCAGGTCAGCGTCCCCAAGGACACCCTGGTGATCCGTGCCGCCGAGCAGGTCGGCACCCAGATCCCGCGGTTCTGCGACCACCCGCTGCTCGCGCCGGTGGGCGCGTGCCGGCAGTGCCTGGTCGAGGTCCCCGACGCGGGCAACGGCCGTGGCTTCCCCAAGCCGCAGGCCTCCTGCACGCTTCCGGTCGCCGAGGGCATGGTGGTCAGCACCCAGGTCTCCAGCGCGGTGGCCGACAAGGCGCAGCAGGGGATCATGGAGTTCCTGCTGGTCAACCACCCGCTCGACTGCCCGGTCTGCGACAAGGGCGGGGAGTGCCCGCTGCAGAACCAGGCGATGAGCAACGGCCGCGGCGAGAGCCGGTTCGAGGGGGTCAAGCGGACCTTCCCGAAGCCGATCAACATCTCTGCGCAGGTGCTGCTCGACCGCGAGCGCTGCGTGCTGTGCGCCCGCTGCACCCGGTTCTCCGAGCAGATCGCCGGCGACCCCTTCATCGCGCTGATCGAGCGCGGCGCGCTGCAGCAGGTCGGCATCTACGAGAAGGAGCCCTTCGAGTCCTACTTCTCGGGCAACACGATCCAGATCTGCCCGGTGGGCGCCCTGACCAGCGCCGACTACCGGTTCCGCTCCCGGCCGTTCGACCTGGTCTCGAGCCCGTCGGTCGGCGAGCACGACGCCTGCGGCGCCGCGATCCGCGTCGACCACCGCCGCGGCAAGGTGATGCGCCGCCTGGCGGGCAACGACCCCGAGGTCAACGAGGAGTGGATCACCGACAAGGACCGCTTCGCGTTCCGCTACGCCCAGTCCGGTGACCGGATCACGTACCCGATGATCCGCGAGGACGGGGAGCTGCGCCCCGCCTCCTGGACCGAGGCGTTCGCCGTCGCCGCCCGTGGCCTGCAGCAGGCCGGCGGCGTCGGGGTGCTGCCGGGCGGCCGGGTCACGGCCGAGGACGCGTACGCCTACGCCAAGTTCGCCCGGGTCGCGCTCGGCACCAACGACGTCGACTTCCGGTCCCGGCCGCTCTCGGCCGAGGAGGCGGACTTCCTGACCGCCGAGGTGGCGCTCAGCTCCTCGGTCACCTACACCGACCTCGAGCAGGCGCCGACGGTGGTGCTGGCGGGCCTCGACCCCGAGGACGAGGCCGGCACGATCTTCCTGCGGCTCCGCAAGGCCTCGCGCGGCCCGCGGCGCACCCGTGTCGTCGCGCTCGCACCCTTCACCTCCCGGGGCCTGCGCAAGATGGGTGCCACCCTGGTGCCGACCCGGCCCGGCGACGAGCCCGCCGCCCTGTCCAGCCTGCTCGGGCACGCCGACCACGGCGTCGACAAGCACGCCGTGATCCTGGTGGGCGAGCGCCTCGCGACCGTCCCGGGTGCGCTGTCCGCGGCCGTCGACCTGGCGCGCAAGAGCGGTGCCCGGCTGGCCTGGGTGCCGCGGCGCGCCGGTGACCGCGGTGCGGTCGAGGCAGGCTGCCTGCCGGGCCTGCTGCCCGGCGGCCGACCGCTCGCGGACCCGGCCGCGCGT